>NZ_CP044230.1:170000-824460 GCF_008727815.1 Streptococcus sp. LPB0220
TTAATATTAACGCGGGATGGAGCAGCTCGGTAGCTCGTCGGGCTCATAACCCGAAGGTCGTAGGTTCAAATCCTGCTCCCGCAATTTGGCTCGGTAGCTCAGTTGGTAGAGCAATGGATTGAAGCTCCATGTGTCGGCGGTTCGATTCCGTCTCGCGCCATCAATTCAATAATCAGGAAGGGTAGCGAAGAGGCTAAACGCGGCGGACTGTAAATCCGCTCCTTCGGGTTCGGGGGTTCGAATCCCTCCCCTTCCATCCTTTACGGGCATAGTTTAAAGGTAGAACTAAGGTCTCCAAAACCTTCAGTGTGGGTTCAATTCCTACTGCCCGTGTTAATAATTATGGCGGGTGTGGTGAAGTGGTTAACACACCAGATTGTGGCTCTGGCATGCGTGGGTTCGATCCCCATCACTCGCCTATTTATTAATATTATTATTGGGGTATAGCCAAGCGGTAAGGCAAGGGACTTTGACTCCCTCATGCGTTGGTTCGAATCCAGCTACCCCAGTTAAATTTATGCCGGCGTGGCGGAATTGGCAGACGCGCTGGACTCAAAATCCAGTGTCCGCAAGGACGTGCCGGTTCGACCCCGGCCGCCGGTATAGATTATAAAGGAGTTTTACTCCTTTTTTTGTTTTATTTTTTTCTTTTTTGTGATATAATTAACCGGTAAAGTTTCTTTTAGTGAATTAGAAGGAGTTAATTTTGTCTGAAGTTGCAAATAAAATCGATCGATTTTTAAATTCTATTTTATTGTTATCAGAAAATCAGCATGAGATTTTAGTTGGTTCTTGTACAAGTGGTGTTTCATTAACCAACACTCAGGAACATATTTTGATGCTGGTTGCTGATGAAGCTCTAACCAATTCTGTCTTAGCTAAGAAATTGAATGTCAGTCAGGCTGCTATCACGAAGGCCGTGAAGCCCTTATTAAGTCAGGGGATGCTGGAGACTTATCGCGATGAAAATGATGCTCGGGTTCTCTATTACCGTTTAACTGAGATTGGTAAGCCGATTGCATTAGAGCATCAGCACCATCATCAGCATACTCTTCACACTTACGAGGATGTTTTGTCGAAGTTTACTAAGAATGAGCAAGGGGTCATTTCGCGGTTTTTAGATTTATTGGAAGAGGAGTTATAGTTTGAGGTATATTACGGTTTCGAATTTATCGTTTTATTATGACCGGGAACCGGTTCTGGAAGGAATCAATTACTACTTAGATAGTGGGGAGTTTGTGACCTTGACCGGGGAAAATGGGGCTGCTAAGTCAACCTTGATTAAGGCTAGTCTTGGGATTTTACAGCCCAAGGTCGGGACAGTTGAGATTTCAAAGACAAATGTTAAGGGGAAGAAATTAAGGATTGCTTATTTGCCACAACAGATTGCTAGTTTTAATGCAGGGTTTCCCAGTACGGTCTATGAATTTGTGAAGTCAGGTCGTTATCCTCGTAAAGGCTGGTTTCGAAAGTTGAATGAGCACGATGAAAAACATATTCTGAAGAGTTTAGAATCTGTTGGGATGCTGGAGTTCAAGGATCGGGCGATTGGTTCTTTGTCTGGTGGTCAGAAACAGCGGGCCGTCATTGCTCGGATGTTTGCTTCAGATCCGGATATCTTTGTTTTAGATGAACCGACAACAGGGATGGATGCGACGACAAAGAGTGATTTTTATGAGTTGATGCATCACAGTGCGCATCACCATCAAAAATCTGTTTTGATGATTACGCATGATCCTGAAGAGGTTAACCAATTTGCGGATCGGAATATTCATTTGGTTCGTGACCAAAGCTCTCCTTGGAGATGTTTTAACGTCCATGATACAGAAGGGGAGGGTGACCATGCTTGATTTATTCCAGTATGATTTTATGCAACGGGCCTTGTTGGCTATGGTTGCCATGAGTCTTTTTTTTCCTGTATTAGGGATTTTCTTAATTTTAAGACGGCAGAGTCTGATGAGTGATACGCTGAGTCACGTTTCTCTTGCGGGTGTCGCTTTTGGGCTTTTCCTTGGAATCTCCCCGACGCTCTCGACTATGATCATTGTCATTATAGCTGCGGTTTTTCTTGAGTATTTACGGACATTATTTAAGGACTTTATGGAGATCGGGACGGCAATTCTAATGTCCACTGGTCTTGCCCTAGCTTTAGTACTGATGCGTGGTGGTGGGAAAAGCTCGATGAGCTTGGATCAGTATTTGTTTGGTTCTACCCTAACCATTACGGATGAACAGGTGATCGCCTTGTTTGTGATTGCTTTCGTTGTATTAGTGCTGACGGCCTTATTCTTGCGGCCTATGTATATTTTGACTTTTGATGAAGATACGGCCTTCGTAGATGGCCTTCCGGTCCGGACCATGTCCATTTTATTTAATGTGGTGACAGGGGTTGCTATCGCCTTAATGATTCCTGCAGCAGGATCGTTATTGGTTTCAACTATCATGGTCTTACCGGCTAGTATTGCGCTGAAATTAGGGAAGAACTTCCGTGGGGTCATGCTGATTGCGGTCATCATTGGCTTTATCGGGATGTTTAGTGGGTTGATTTTGTCTTATATTGCAGATACACCGGCGAGTGCCAGCATCACGCTTTTGTTTGTGGCACTGTTCTTGCTTGTGAATCTTGGATCACGTTTGAGGAAGTAAATATGAAATTTAAAAAAATAGGTTTAATGTTGTTGGTGGCTTTTGCCCTTATCTTGACTGCTTGTGGTAAAAGTCAGAGTCAAAATGGAAAATTAAAAGTGATGACCACTTTTTATCCTGTTTATGATTTTACAAAAAATATTGTCGGAGATGAAGGAACGGTAGACCTGCTCATTGGAGCGGGATCAGAGCCTCATGAATATGAATTGTCTGCTAAGGGGCGGGCTATGATTCAAGATTCGGATGTTTTCGTCTATGAAAATGAAAATATGGAAACGTGGGTTCCAAATCTTTTGAAATCAATGAAGGATAAGAAAACCAAAGTGATCGATGCTACCAAGGGCATGGTCTTGCTTCCTGGATTGGAAGAGGAACATGAACACGAAGGTGGCGAAGAACACCATCATGAATATGATCCTCACCTTTGGCTCTCTCCACATCGTGCCATGAAGATGGTAGAGTCGATTCGTGATCAATTGGTGGCAGCTTATCCAGATAAGAAAAAGACGTTTGAGAAAAATGCCCAAGCCTATCTAAAGAAATTACAGGCCTTGGATCAAGCTTATCAGGATGGCTTGAAAGATGCGAAACAAAAGAATTTTGTAACCCAACACGCGGCTTTCCGTTACTTGGCCTTGGATTATGGCTTAAACCAGGTGGCCATTTCAGGGATTTCACCTGATAGCGAGCCTTCTGCTGCACGATTGCGTGAATTGACAGAGTATATCAAGAAAAATGAGATCAAGGTCATTTACTTTGAGGAAAATGCTTCTAAGTCCTTGGCGAAAACCTTGTCTTCTGAAGCTGGTGTTGAGTTGGCTGTCTTAAATCCTTTGGAAAGCCTGACGGATCAAGAAATGAAAGATGGCGAAGACTACGTGTCTGTTATGAAGGAGAATCTGAAGGCGCTAGAGAAAACAACGTCACAAGCTGGTAAGGATATTCAACCGGAACATGAGGAAGACGCTAAGACAGTTCAAAAGGGCTATTTCGAGGATAGTCAAGTGAAGGATCGTAGTTTGGCAAATTATGCGGGTGATTGGAAATCGGTTTATCCATACTTGCAAGATGGAACTTTGGATCAGGTATTTGATTATAAGGCAAAATTAAATCCAACTATGACGGCTGCTGAGTATAAGGAATATTATACCAAGGGTTACCAAACAGATATTGATCGGATTAAGATTGATAAGGATTCAATGGAGTTTTATCAAAAAGGATCTTCTAAGAAATATACCTATAAATACGTAGGTAAGCACATTTTGACTTATAAGAAGGGGAATCGTGGTGTTCGTTATCTCTTTGAAGCCAAGGAGAGCGATGCGGGAGACTTCAAATATGTTCAATTTAGTGACCATGAAATTACTCCGGTAAAGGCAGCCCACTTCCACATTTTCCATGGAGGAAAGAGTCAAGAAGCGCTTTATGATGAGTTGGAAAATTGGCCAACGTATTATCCTTCGAACTTATCTGGTTTAGAAGTAGCACAGGAAATGCTGGCTCATTGAGAGCTGTATCAAAAGAGAGACTAGGACTGATTATCCCGGTCTCTTTTTGATTAAAAATGGGGAGTGAAGCTTGTCAAATGCTTGAAAATACGTTACAATGAAAGGGCTTTAAATTAAAAAATGTATGGGGAATTTTAAATGAAAAAAGTTGGTGCAATTCTTGTGAGTCTTCTCAGCGTGGTCCTGTTGGTAGCTTGTTCGCAACAGGGAGCGAGTAAAAAATCAACCGCTTCCTCTAGTCAAACGAATGCCTCTTCTGAAGTCAAAAAGACGGCTGCTTCTAGTTCGGAAGTGAAGGAGAAAGAAAAAAAAGAAGAGAAAAAAGAAGAGAAAAAAGAAGTGAAGAAAATGGATCTTGAAGCTATTGCCAATGGAGACTACAGCAGTATTGCTGGTGTCTGGCAAGATGATAAAGGAAATAAGCTGGTCTTTAACGACAAAGGGTTGGTCTCACAAGAGTTAGAGGGCTATGGAGCTTCTTTGACAGATTATGGAACAGCATCAGAAGGCATTTATGGTGGTCGTGATGGAGGCTTCTTGTTGGAGTATATTCCTGCAGGAGTGACCATTGGTGATCAGGTCGATGATCAAGGACAAGTCGTCTTTAAAGATACATCAGATGCCTCTAAAAACCGCTTATGGTCTGGTGTTGGTATCGCTAGTTTTGGGGAACAAGGCTCGATCTACTATCATGTAGGAGATGAATAATGGAAAAAGAGAGTGGGACAGAAATCGGTAATTCGTTAGAATTCGATTTCGTCGTCCCACCTCCGCACAGTTGAGTAGGGCTGTAAAAGCTGATGAAATCAGCGTAGTAGAGCCCACTCAACCACTGCGTCTTGCTCGACAATCCAAAAATAATTGAGAGGCTAGGACTTTTGTCCCAGCCTCTTTTTCTTATGCATGTGGGGGGAGCCAAGAAAGCTCAAATTGGAGCAATTGGGCTTCAAGGAGGTCTTGATGGGAAATCTCTTGTTTCTCTTTACCATCTAATAGGGCTTTTTGGATGAAATAGGCGCCTGCAGTGTGTGAGTTGGCGCAAATCTTGAGCTCTTGCTTGGGAAGATGGAGAAGGACTTCTTTAAAGAGGGGGAGCCCTAGATCATAGATTGGTTTTCCTGGGCAGGTTGGATAGAGTCCAAGGGCTGACCAGATGTACCAAGCAGATAGACTACCATTGTCCTCATCACCTGGATAGGCTTGGAAATTTTGATGGAAAGCTTGGGAACGGATCTGGTGGATCAGGAGATTGGTGTATTCGGGATGAAGGCTGTGACGGAAGAGGTAGGGAATGTGAAAGCTGGGTTGATTGGAGATGGCAATCTGCCCAAATGGGGCTTGGGCCATTTCACTCATTTCGTGGATTTCATAGCCATATCCTCTTACATCAAATTGAGGTTTTTGATTGGCCAGATCCAGCAATCGTTGGGTGAAGGCTTTTTTACCGCCCATCAGCTCTATCAGGCCGGAGAGGTCGTGTAAGGCTCCAAAAGTAGCCTGGGTTGCAGAGCATTCTGCATAATCTCCTCCCCAGCTGGTAGGAGAGAAGGGCTCTTTAAAGTTTCCATTGGTGGATCGCGCTCTCATGAAGCCTGTTTGAGCATCGTACAATGTTCGGTAGGAGAGGCTGGAAGAAGCATACTGAGCAGCTGTTTCTGTATGCCCCAATTGCTTAGCGACAGTGGCAATACAAAAATCACTATAAGCATAATCGAGGCTGTGGCTAACACTTTCGTGAAAATCATCGGGTAGGTAGCCAAGGGTCTTGTAGCTTTCATTGCCATGGCGACCAAAATGTTGAGCGGGATCTGTTTTTTTGGCTGTCTGGAGCATGGCCGTTAGCATGTTTTCGTGTAGATCTGGTGCGATCCCTTTTGTGACAGCATCCGCAAAGACTCCATCGATAAGGGTGCCTGGCATCATCCCTCGTTCATCTGGGGCCAACCATTTCGGAAGAAAACCAGTATCCTGGTAAGTGTTTAAAAATCCTTCGAGAAAGTGACGGTAGTAATCGGGATAGATAAGGCTAAAGAGCGGAAAAGATGTTCGGAAGAGATCCCAAAATCCGATATTGGTATAAGCTTTTCCTGGTTTGATTTCATTATGGGCAACATCCAGGTGCCAGTCATTTCCCTTAGTATCCGTTTCATAAAAAGTTTGAGGGAAAAGGAGGAGTCTGTAAAGGCAATGGTCGAAAAAGGCTTGGTCACGCCCTCCGTTATCCTTCACTTCAATTCGTTTTAGCAGTTGATTCCATTGATCGGCTGCTTCTTTTTTAGCTTCCTCCAAGGGAAGGTTGGGAAGATGGCTGTGAGCCATGTCTTGAGACAGATAAGAGCTACCTAATTGGACGGTCACTTCCTTGCAAGCAAAGGTGAGAAAAAGATCTTGATCGATGTGAGTGACGTTCTCGATCAGCTGGCTAAATTGCCACTGGAGATAGAAAGAGTAGGAAGTATCTGCGGTATGAGCCTGATCCAGAATGCGGAAGTGGCAGGTTTGGTCTGTAAGGGTCAAGTCCTCTAGTTTATTTACTGCATGAAAGCAGAGAGTCAACTTTTCTGGTGCTCGAAAGCGCATGATAGCCCCGTAGCGGCTAGGAACTAGCTCGCTTTGAATCTGATAACGTTCCGAAAAAATACGAAGGTAGTGGGGCTGGAAAACAGCTTCTTTCATCGAATAACTACTTTGGCGCCTGAAGAGGTCTGAACTTGTAACTTCCCCTGTGATGGGCGTGATAAGGCACCAAGCGTAGTCTCCTATCCAAGGACTAGGCTGGTGGGTGAGACGAAATCCCTGAAAAATAGGAAGATTGGGGTTGAAAAACCAAGCCCCTTGTTCGTGTGTCGTCTGGGGAAGGAAGTAGTTTATTCCAAAAGGAACTCCGGTATAAGGGAGGGTGTTTCCGTGCGAATAGTGGGGATGATTATCACTTCCCCAGCGGGTATCGATGGTCTGGCAATGTGTGCGCATCTTGTCTCCTTTTTCTTCATCAACCTTAAATGATCTGTATTTTTCTTGGAACACGCGGTGGTATTTCCTTCATTGTATCAAAGTGTTGTCAAATATGATAGCGTTTTTATCAAATGGAAAATTTTGTAGAAAAAGGGCTATAGTTTGCGTATGTATTTCCCATTTGAAATCTTTTATACTGAATAGGAAAGAATCGATACGTGTGAGGAAAATAAATGACCTATTCAAAAGAAATTGTGCGAGAATGGTTGGATCAAGTGGCTGAGCGAGCTAAGGAGTACCCGGAGTGGGTGGATGTCTTTGAACGTTGTTATACAGACACTTTGGACAACACAGTTGAAATTTTAGAAGATGGTTCAACCTTTGTGTTAACAGGGGACATCCCAGCTATGTGGCTGCGTGACTCAACGGCTCAATTGAGACCTTATCTTCATGTGGCAAAAAGAGACCCTCGTTTGCGCCAGACCATTGCTGGTTTGGTCAAACGCCAGATGACCTTGATCCTCAAGGATCCCTATGCTAACTCTTTTAATATTGAGGAGAACTGGAAAGGCCACCACGAGACCGACCACACCGATTTGAATGGCTGGATTTGGGAGCGCAAGTATGAAGTGGATTCGCTTTGCTATCCCTTGCAATTGGCTTACCTCCTTTGGAAGGAAACTGGTGAGACTAGCCAATTTGATGAAACCTTTGTCACAGCGACCAAGGAAATCCTTCATCTCTGGACAGTGGAGCAAGACCACAAAAACTCACCATACCGTTTCGTCCGTGATACCGATCGTAAGGAAGATACCTTGGTAAATGACGGCTTTGGGCCAGATTTCTCCGTGACAGGGATGACCTGGTCAGCCTTTCGTCCAAGTGATGACTGCTGTCAGTATAGCTACTTGATTCCGTCCAATATGTTCGCAGTGGTTGTCTTGGGTTATGTGCAAGAAATCTTTGCAGACTTGAATCTAGCCGATAGTGAAAGGATCATTGCAGATGCCAAACGCCTGCAAGCGGAGATTCAAGAAGGGATCGAAAACTACGCCTACACGACTAACAGCAAGGGCGAGAAGATCTATGCTTTTGAAGTAGACGGTTTGGGAAATGCTAGCATCATGGATGATCCAAACGTGCCAAGCTTGTTGGCAGCTCCTTATCTGGGATATTGCGCCATTGACGATGAGGTCTACCAAGCTACTCGTCGGACGATTTTGAGCCCTGAAAATCCCTACTTCTATGAAGGGAAGTACGCAAGTGGACTAGGAAGTTCTCATACGTTTTATCGCTATATCTGGCCGATTGCTTTATCCATTCAAGGATTGACAACGACAGATAAAGCTGAGAAAAAACATTTGCTGGACCAGTTGGTTGCCTGCGATGGAGGCACGGGCGTCATGCACGAAAGTTTCCATGTAGATGATCCAACTAAATACTCGCGTGAATGGTTCTCTTGGGCCAACATGATGTTCTGTGAATTAGTCTTGGATTACTTGGATATTCGCTAATGAGCTGTCGCTTAACAGATTCTTGTAAAGAATCACAAATAGATCTTTAAATTTAAGTTAGAATGAGGTTTTACTCATGGAAAATGTTGTTGTACATATTATCTCTCACAGCCACTGGGATCGTGAGTGGTATCTACCTTTTGAAAGTCACCGCATGCAATTGGTGGAACTCTTTGACAATCTCTTTGATCTTTTTGAAAATGACCCTGAATTCAAAAGTTTCCACTTGGATGGACAAACCATCGTCCTCGATGACTATTTAGAAATTCGCCCTGAAAACCGTGACAAGGTGCAGCGTTATATCGACGAAGGCAAGCTCAAGATTGGTCCCTTTTATATCTTGCAGGATGATTACCTAATCTCCAGTGAAGCCAACGTCCGCAATACCTTGATTGGTCAAGCTGAATGTGCCAAATGGGGCAAATCAACTCAAATTGGTTACTTCCCTGATACCTTTGGAAATATGGGACAAGCTCCTCAAATCCTTCAAAAATCAGGGATTCACGTAGCAGCCTTTGGGCGTGGGGTCAAACCAATCGGATTTGACAACCAAGTCCTCGAAGATGAGCAGTTTACCTCTCAATTTTCTGAAATGTACTGGCAAGGGGCGGATGGTAGCCGTGTGCTGGGTATTCTTTTTGCTAACTGGTACAGTAACGGGAACGAAATTCCAGTAGATAAAGATGAGGCTTTAGCTTTTTGGAAACAAAAATTGGCAGATGTTCGTGACTATGCCTCAACCAACCAATGGTTGATGATGAACGGTTGCGACCACCAACCGGTTCAACGAAACTTGAGTGAAGCTATTCGCGTGGCCAATGAGCTTTTCCCTGACGTGACCTTTATTCATAGCTCCTTTGATGAATATGTTCAAGCAGTGGAAAGTGCGCTTCCTGAACAATTATCAACGGTTACGGGGGAATTGACCAGTCAGGAAACCGATGGCTGGTACACACTTGCTAATACCTCTTCTTCACGCGTTTATCTCAAACAAGCCTTTCAAGAAAACAGCAATTTGCTGGAGCAAGTGGTGGAACCTTTGACCATCATTACAGGTGGTCACAATCACAAGGATCAATTGACCTATGCCTGGAAGATGCTCTTACAAAATGCGCCACACGATAGTATATGTGGATGTAGTGTGGATGATGTTCACCGTGAAATGGAAGTTCGTTTTGCCAAGGTCAACCAAGTTGGAAACTTCGTCAAGACCAACCTTCTGAACGAATGGAAGGGTAAACTAGCGACTCAAAAAGCCCAGAGTGAGCACCTCTTTACGGTCATCAATACTGGCTTGCATAATAAGGTGGACACCGTCAGCACGATTGTCGATGTAGCAGTTTGTCCGTTTAAGGAATTGCATCCGACAGAAGGCTTCAAGAAAATGGCCGCTTTGAGCTTGCCAGACTACCACGTAGAAGATTTAGATGGGCATCTTGTAGAAGCAGAGATTGAGGACTTGGGAGCAAGCTTTGGCTATACCCTGCCTAAGGATAAATTCCGTCAACCTTATATCGCGCGTCAAGTGCGCGTGACGGTTCCGGTTCACCTAGCGCCTCTTTCTTGGACCACCTTCCAGCTCTTGGAAGGCAAAGCACCTCATCATGATGGTCTTTTCCAAAATGGGGTGATCGATACGCCATTTGTAACCCTTAGTATCGATGATGGCTTGACCCTCTATGATAAAACGACCAATGAGGCTTATGAGGATTTCCTTCGTTTTGAAGATCGTGGTGATATTGGAAATGAATATATCTACTTCCAACCAAAAGGAACCGAACCGATCTATGCGGAGTTAACAGCTTATGAGGTCTTGGAAAACAATGCTCGCTATGCCAAAATCTTGCTCAAGCATGACTTGACGATCCCGGTCAGCGCGGATGAACAATTGGATGCGGAGCAAAGAGGCATTATCGAGTTTATGAACCGCAAGGCAAGCCGCTCAGAAGAGCTGACAACCATCCCTCTTGAAACGGAGATGACCATCTTTGTAGATGATCCGCAAATTCGCTTCAAGACGCGCTTCACCAATACAGCTAAGGATCACCGTATCCGTCTCTTGGTCAAGACTCACAATACACGTCCAAGCAACGACTCGGAAAGCATTTTTGAGGTGGTCACACGGCCAAATAAACCGGCTGCTTCTTGGGAAAATCCTGAAAATCCCCAACACCAGCAAGCCTTCGTCAGCTTGTATGATGACGTCAAAGGGGTAACAGTGGCCAATAAAGGATTGCATGAATACGAAATCCTTGGAGACGATACGATAGCTGTAACACTTCTCCGTGCTTCCGGCGAACTTGGTGACTGGGGCTATTTCCCAACACCAGAAGCACAATGCTTGCGGGACTTTGAGGTTGAATATGCAGTAGAATGCCATCAAGCTCAGGGACGCTTCTCTGCTTATCGCCGAGCTAAAGCTTTGCAGACACCGATGACCAGCCTTCAAGTTGAAAAACAAGAAGGAAGTGTAGCAGCGTCTGGTAGTTTACTCAAGCATACAGCCTTGACACATCCTCAGGTTTGTCCAACAGCCTTTAAGGTAGCAGAAAATGAAGAAGGTTACATCCTTCGCTATTACAATATGAGCCAAGAAAATGTGCGCGTGTCAGAAGGACAACAAACGGTTGTCGATCTTCTGGAACAACCGTATCCGGTCCATACAGGTTTATTGGCACCGCAAGAAATCCGGACAGAATGGATTAAAAAAGAAGAAGTATAGCTGGTTGCAGCTGAAGAAACAATAAAAGGAAAGGAGGAGCGAAAAAGTAAGAACCGACTGCTGACTCGCTCCTTTTTACAGGTAAAAGCAATGACCATTGCAACGATTGATATCGGAGGGACTGGGATTAAGTTTGCTAGTCTCACTCCGGATGGAAAGATTTTAGATAAGGCCAGCACCCCAACGCCAAAAACTCTAGAAGATTTGTTGGCTTGGTTGGACCAGCGATTGTCAGAACGTGACTACCGTGGGATTGCTATGAGTGTGCCAGGGGCTGTTAACCAAGAAACAGGGGTAATTGAAGGGACCAGTGCCATTCCTTACATCCATGGTTTTTCATGGTATGAGGCCCTTTCTCATCACAAGCTACCTGTCCATCTAGAAAATGATGCCAACTGTGTTGGACTGAGTGAATTGCTGGCGCATCCTGAGATTGAAAATGCAGCCTGTGTCGTGATTGGTACAGGGATCGGTGGCGCCATGATCATCAATGGCAAGCTTCACCGTGGTCGTCATGGCTTGGGCGGTGAGTTTGGCTACATGACAACCATCGAACCTGCAGAAAAGCTCAATAACTGGTCACAACTAGCATCAACAGGAAATATGGTGCGCTATGTCATTGAAAAATCTGGTCAGTCTGACTGGGATGGCCGTAAGGTGTACCAAGAGGCGGCAGCAGGCAATGCCCTTTGCCAAGAAGCTATTGAGCGGATGAATCGCAACCTAGCCCAAGGACTGCTCAATATCCAGTATCTCATCGACCCAGATGTCATTAGCCTGGGTGGCTCTATTAGTCAGAATCCAGATTTTATCAGAGGGGTTCAAAAAGCAGTAGATACTTTTGTGGACAGATATGAAGAATATACAATTGCTCCAGTGATTCAAGCTTGCACCTATCAGGCAGATGCCAATCTCTACGGTGCCCTTGTCAACTGGTTACAGGAGGAAAACCAATGGTAACTTTTACCGGAATCAGCAGTAAACAAGCGCAAGCTTTAGAGTTGCTCCAAAATCACATTTCTCTACCAGATGTAGAAGTGGCGGTTGGTCAGTCTGACCATGCTTCTATCTCTATCAAGGGTGAGAGTGGACAGTATCAATTGACCTACCGCAAACCGCATCAACTTTACCGCGCCTTATCCGTTCTAGCAACAGCTTTAGCAGAAGGGGACAAGGTAGAGATTGAAGAACAAGCGGCTTACGAAGATTTGGCCTATATGGCGGACTGTTCGCGCAACGCCGTGATCAATGTCGCATCTGCCAAACAGATGATTGAAGTCTTGGCTCTCATGGGTTATTCAACCTTTGAGCTCTACATGGAAGACACCTATCAGATTGAGGGGCAACCTTATTTTGGTTATTTCCGTGGAGCATACTCAGCTGAAGAGTTACAGGAAATTGAAACCTATGCCCAGCGGTTTGACATGACCTTTGTCCCATGCATCCAAACCTTGGCCCACTTGTCAGCCTTTGTCAAATGGGGTGTCAAAGAAGTGCAGGAACTCCGCGATGTAGAGGACATTCTCCTTATCGGTGAAGAAAAAGTTTATGACCTGATTGATGGCATGTTTGCGACGCTATCTAAACTACAAACGCGCAAGGTCAATATCGGGATGGACGAAGCCCACCTGGTTGGTTTGGGTCGTTATCTTATCTTGAACGGTATTGTGGACCGGAGTCTCCTTATGTGCCAACACTTGGAGCGCGTGCTGGATATTGCAGATAAGTATGGTTTCCACTGCCAGATGTGGAGCGATATGTTCTTCAAGCTTATGTCAGCAGATGGCCAGTACGATCGTGAGGTGGACATTCCAGAAGAAACACGAGTTTATCTAGACCGTCTCAAAGACCGTGTGACCTTGGTTTACTGGGATTATTATCAGGATAGCGAGGAAAAATACAATCGTAACTTCCGTAATCACCACAAGATTAGCCAAGATATCGCCTTTGCTGGTGGGGCTTGGAAGTGGATTGGCTTCACACCCCACAACCATTTCAGTCGTCTCATCGCTCTTGAAGCCAATAAAGCTTGCCGTGCCAACCAGATCAAGGAAGTCATTGTGACGGGCTGGGGGGACAATGGTGGTGAAACAGCCCAGTTCTCGATCCTACCGAGCTTACAAATCTGGGCGGAGCTCAGCTATCGCAATAATTTAGAGTGTCTATCTGCTCACTTTAAGACTAATACTGGTCTATCCGTTGAGGACTTTATGCAGCTGGATCTGGCCAACCTCTTGCCAGACCTACCAGACAATCTCAGTGGCATTAACCCCAATCGCTATGTCTTTTATCAGGATGTTCTCTGCCCAATTCTTGACAAACACATGACACCTGAACAGGATAAGCCACACTTTGCCCAAGCAGCTGAGACTCTTGCTGCTATCAAAGAAAAAGCAGGCATCTACGCCTATCTCTTTGAAACCCAGGCTCAGTTGAATGCCATTTTAAGTAGTAAAGTGGATGTAGGTCGACGCATCCGTGAGGCCTATCACGCAGGTGATAAAGAGAGCTTGCAACAAATTGCTCGGGAAGAATTACCAAAACTCAGAAGCCAGATTGAACACTTACATGCTCTCTTTAGCCACCAATGGTTGAAAGAAAACAAGGTCTTTGGTTTGGATACCGTAGATATTCGTATGGGTGGACTCTTGCAGCGGATCAAGCGAGCTGAAAGCCGTATTGAAAACTACCTAGCAGGCGAAATCCCTCGTATCGATGAACTAGAAGTAGAGATCTTGCCATTCAACGATTTCTACGGGGATCAGGACTTCGCAGCCACAACGGCTAACCAGTGGCATACTATTGCGACGGCTTCAACCATTTATACAACGTAAAAAATGCCAAGTTGGATGACAGAAGTCTCATCCACAGTGGCTAGGAGTAGAAGAGGAGCTGTCTTTACGACCACCCTTTTCTACTCTTTTTTAAAGCTATGTCATAAATTTGTAGAATTTTTTCTATAATTAGGAGTTTGAAAATGTAAATGGGCTATCTTATAATAGGTGATGTAAACGCTACCAAAGCAAATAAACACGCTCAAGGCTCAAAGGGGGGGAGTTAAATGAAAAAGTTTGTAAGGACTCTGAGAGAAAATTTCATTTTTCTTTTAATGGTCTTACCTGGTGCAGCGTGGTTAATCTTATTCTTCTATATTCCGGTTTTTGGGAATATCGTAGCATTTAAGGACTATCATATTACGGGAGAGGGCTTCATTGACAGTGTCATGAAGAGTAAGTGGGTTGGCTTTGACAATTTCAAGTTCCTCTTTAGTTCCAAAGATGCCTACATTATTACAAGAAACACGGTATTGTACAACTTAGGATTCATCTTCTTAGGATTGATTGTTTCCGTTGGGATCGCCATCATCTTTAGTGAGTTGAGATCAAAAAGAGTGGTCAAGGTGCTTCAAACCTCCATGCTCTTCCCATACTTCCTATCATGGGTTATCATCAGCTTCTTCACCGATGCCTTCCTTAACGTGGACAAAGGATTGGTCAACCACATCTTAACTTCATTTGGTATGAAAGCCATCAATTTCTACTCGGAATTGTGGATCTGGCCAGCGCTTCTCCTCTTCTTAGGAATCTGGAAAGGCTTTGGTTATAGTAGTGTCATGTACTATGCAACCATCATGGGAATTGACCCAACTTACTATGAAGCAGCGACTGTGGATGGTGCGTCTAAGTGGCAACGCATTCGCAACATCACCATTCCTCAGTTGTCTTCCTTGATTACGGTTTTGACTATTCTTGCAGTCGGAAATATCTTCCGCGCAGATTTCGGTCTTTTCTACCAAATCCCGCATAATGCTGGAGCGCTCTATAGTGTGACCAACGTTATTGATGTTTATGTCTACAACGGTTTGACCAAGTCAGGGGATATCGGGATGACAGCAGCAGCCGGTCTTTACCAATCGGTAGTCGGTTTGGTTCTTGTTTTAATCTCAAATATCATTGCCCGTCGCATTGATAAGAATGCCGCTCTCTTCTAGAAAGGAGGATCGTATGAAAAAATCAACCATTCAAAAAGAAAAAATTGATAATGTCGGGATCCATTCTTTCAGTAAGAAGAGCAACTTCTTCTTTACCTTGTTGTTGACCTTGGTCGGCTTGACCTGTGTGCTTCCCTTCATCTTCGTTGTCATGATCTCTTTGACAGACGAACAAAGTTTGGCAGTCCATGGTTTCCAATTCTGGCCAGCAAAATTTGGATTTGATGGTTACCTCTTCTTGGTACAGTTCAAAGACAAAATCTTGCAAGCCCTCTTCATTACCTTGTTTGTGACCATTGTGGGAACAGCATGTAATGTCTTTATCACCACAACTTATGCTTACGCAATCTCACGGAGTACCTTTAAATACCGCAAGTTCTTTACCGTATTTTCACTCCTTAGTATGCTCTTTAGTGCAGGGTTGGTTCCAAGCTACATTGTGACCACTCAACTCTTGCAGTTAGGTGATACCATCGGGGCTTTGATTATCCCAATGTTGCTCAGTCCATTTAACATCATATTGATGCGGACCTTCTTTAAACGGACCATTCCAGAAGCTATCCTTGAATCCGCTCGGATCGATGGGGCAAGTGAAACACGGATCTTCTTCCAAATCTGCTTGCCATTGTCTCTACCAGGGATTGCGACCATCAGTTTGTTCACCGCTTTAGGGTTCTGGAATGACTGGTTCAATGCCCTCCTCTATATTAAGAGTGACAACCTTTACCCATTGCAATACCTCTTGATGCAAATCCAAAACAATATGGATTACATCGCTAAAAATGTCGGGGTATCCGGCCAATTGGCAGGAGCTGTACAATCCATCCCACGGGAAACAGGACGTATGGCCATGGTGGTTGTGGCAACAGTGCCAATCGCCATTCTCTATCCATTCTTCCAACGCTACTTTGTAAAAGGCTTGACCATCGGTGGTGTGAAAGAATAACATCGTTCATTGAAAATCAACAGGATTTTCAACTCATAACTTAGTCTAAAAAGAAAATAACATAAAGGAGATTTTTCTTATGAAAAATTGGAAAAAATATGCGTTAGCATCTGCTAGTGTCATCGCTCTTGGAGCTACTCTTGCTGCTTGTGGAAGCCTTACAGGTAACAACAAGAAATCTGCAACAACTGAAGACGGTAAACCAATCATCAAGATGTACCAAATCGGTGATAAACCAGATAACTTGGATGTTCTTCTTAAAAATGCCAACAAGATCATTGAAAAGAAAGTTGGCGCAAAATTGGATATCCAATATCTTGGTTGGGGTGACTATGCACAAAAAATGAACGTTATCATCTCATCTGGTGAAAACTATGATATTGCCTTTGCTAATAACTATGTCATTAACGCTCAAAAAGGTGCTTATGCTGACTTGACAGAATTGTACAAGAAAGAAGGGAAAGACCTTTACAAAGCACTTGACCCAGCTTACATCAAAGGGAACACTGTAAACGGCAAGATCTATGCTGTTCCAGTAGCAGCTAACGTTGCATCTTCTCAAAACTTTGCATTTAACGGACCACTTCTTGAAAAATATGGTATCGACGTTTCAAACGTGAAAGACTATGCTTCTCTTGAACCAGTCTTGAAAGCCATCAAAGAAAAAGATCCAAACGTTGTTCCATTTGCAATGAACAAGAGCTACGGTGGACCTTCAGATGACTTTGACTATGTGGCTGTTGATGGACTTCCATTCGTTGTTGACTTGAAAGGTGACACTACTAAGATCGTTGACCGTTACACAATTCCTCGTTATGTAGAAAACTTGAAGACTCTTCACAAATACTACGAAGCAGGATACATTCCAAAAGACGTAGCAACGAGCGACACTGGTTATGATCTTTCTCAAGATACATGGTTGGTTCGTGAAGAAACAGTAGGGCCAGCTGACTACGGTAACAGCTTGCTTTCTCGTGTAGCAAACCGTAAGATCGAAATCAAACCATTTACTGAACTGTACAAGAAGAACAATACTACTCAAGTAGCTAACTTTGTTATCTCAAACAACTCTAAGAACAAAGAAAAAGCAATGGAAGTGTTGAATCTCTTGAACACTGATCCAGAACTCTTGAACGGCCTTGTTTATGGACCAGAAGGCAAGAACTGGGAAAAAGTTCCCGGCAAAGAAAACCGTGTCAAAGTCTTGGATGGCTACAACGGAAACACTCACATGTCTGGATGGAACACTGGTAACAACTGGATTCTTTACATCAACGAAAACGTAACAGATGAACAAATTGCACAATCTAAGAAAGACTTGGAAACTGCAAAAGAATCTCCAGCACTTGGCTTCATCTTTAACACAGATAAAGTGAAATCAGAAATCACTGCTCTTACAAATACTTTGAACCAATTCGCAGGTGCTATCAATACTGGTACTGTGGATCCTGAAGTAGAAGTTCCTAAGATGCTTGAAAAATTGAAATCAGAAGGTGCTTACCAAAAAGTGCTTGACGAAATGCAAAAACAATACGACGAATTCCTTGCTTCTAAAAAATAAGAACAGGTAGTTCGAAAAAGGCTTTGGAGGGATCTCCAGAGCCTTTTTGTGTCTTTATGAAAATGAGTCTTGTAAATGAAAATCAATATTTCAATTTACCAATGCAAATAGGGGGAAAGCGTTTTATTTTTATGGTATAATAGAATCACTAATTGGAAAAGAGGCTGAATGATGGGAAAAATCATCGAGTTCATTTTTACGAGAGTCTATGTTGCTATGCTGGTAACAGGGATTTTTTGGGTCTTGACGATCTGTGGGGGTGTTCTACTAGGAGTAGGACCGGCTAGTGCCACTATCATGAGCCTCTATGCGGAAAATGGCATGACCTACAAGGACTATCATTGGTCACGCGCTTGGGAACTCTTCAAAGAAAATCTACGCCCGGCTAATCAAGTCTTTTATACCTTCTTTGCCATTGAAGGGGTTCTCCTCTATGGCATGTACCTCATAGTCCAGATTCCTCACTTGAATTTCTTCCAAATTTTGGTTCTCTTGTTTAATCTGGTTTTCCTCTTGGTTGCGCCTCTAGCTTACGCCGTTTATTTGAAATTGCAAGTTCATTTCGATCTCTCTTATGCCAACAGTATCAAGCTCAGTTTGATCGGAATGTTGCTGGACATTCGTCCAGTTCTGAAGCTCATCCTTGGAACCGCGCTACTTGGCGTCATTAGCTACTATATGCCAGCCCTTCTCTTTTTCGTCTTGATCGGTGTATGGCATTTCTTTGTCAATGATATCTTTGACCCTGTTTATCAAAACATCCACGAAAAATTGGTATCCTAACGATGAAAAAAATCTGGTTAAGTACGCTTTTAAAATTCTACGCCTATGTCATGGTAGTCATTTTGACCATTATGGGCCTAGTTGTCGCGGGGATCTCTTGGAAAAACCAGCAAGCTGAAGCCGACCGGATCGCCCAACGGGTCTTGACCGAAGTGGTGACGGATCTCGAGACTTCTTATCAACGGGTCACACAAGAAGGACGTAGCCTCGTTGAAAACCCTGCAAAATTAGAAGGAGTTTATCGCTATTTTACCTTGTCACCATCGGAGTATGAGACTTGGCGATTGAATGCCCAATTCCCTTCTTATATCCAATTGTCCCTACATAAGAATATTGACAGTCTCTATTTGAGCAATAAAAACATCGAGGGTATCGATGTCACCTTGTCTGATTACAAGACGGTATTTGTCTCTACCCGGCAATCACAGGGAGGCAAGCAAGTCTCAGCGGACCATTACAAGGCTCCTGCGACAGCCATTCCGGTTCCTTTGACAGATCCGACTACGGGTGCTGGAGTTGGGATTGCTTATATGACGCTGAACCAAGCAATTTTGACGGCAGCGATTGATAATGCCAGAGGCGATCTTCCGGTCGCTGTACGGATCTTCACTCCCTTTGGGAAAGAGATGTACCATGAAGGGGATAAGGGACAATCAAAAGATGTTAAATGGCAAACCCGTAGCACGATCTATGGCTACAAGGTGGATGTAGCTGTTTCTGAAAGTTATCTGGTCAAAAAGGGTCTAGCTAACCTGACCACTTTTCTCTCCATTGCTTTCCTAATTTTCTTGATCCTTTACTTGTTATTAGGTCAGATTTTCAAAAATTACCGGCGTCAAGTCCTTGATTTGGTCGATACCATGAATCAGATCAGTCAAGGGGAGAGTGAACGACGGATTGATACCTCGACCAAGGACCAAGAACTGCTGGTTATTGGGAATATGATCAATACCATGTTAGACAATATGGATAAGAATATTCGGGATATCTACCAGCTACAGCTCAGCCAAAAAGATGCCAATATGCGGGCACTACAAGCCCAGATCAATCCCCACTTCATGTACAACACACTGGAATTTATCCGGATGTATGCCGTCATGCAAGAGCAGGATGAATTGGGTGATATTATCTATGAGTTTAGTAGTCTCTTGCGCAATAATATCTCAGACGAGCGAGTGACGACAGTTGAAAATGAGCTCGAATTTTGTCGCAAATACAGCTACCTCTGCATGGTACGTTATCCCAAATCGATTGCCTATGGCTTTAAGATCGATCCAGGTTTGGAAAAAATGAAGATTCCAAAATTCACCATCCAGCCTTTGGTCGAGAACTATTTTGCGCATGGGGTGGACCATAAACGCAAGGACAATGTGATCAGTGTCAAGGTCTTGCAAGGAGAAGGACAGGTCATCATCTTGATCACTGATAATGGGCGCGGGATGAAAGAAGAACAGCTAGAAAGCATTCAAGAGATGCTAGCCAATCGCAATACACGCTCAGAAATCGAAGAAAAGAGTGGTCGGCAGTCCATCGGAATTGTCAATGTTCATGAACGCCTGCTGCTCTATTTTGGAGATCGCTACCACATACAAGTCTTCTCCCAACCTCACCATGGAGTGACCTATACGATTACCATTCAAGACGAATAAAGGAGACAGAATGTACAAAGTCTTATTAGTAGACGATGAGTATATGATTACAGAAGGGTTAAAAAAATTAATCCCCTTTGACCACTGGAATATGGAAGTGGTCGCAACTGCAGAAGATGCAGATCAGGCCCTTGATTATGTGCGAGAGTATCCGGTAGATGTGGTGATCACGGATGTCAATATGCCTGGGAAAACTGGACTTCAGATGATTGCTGAGATGAAGGATTTGATACCAGATGCTGCTTTTATCATTATGTCAGGCTATCAGGATTTTGAATATGTCAAGACAGCCCTCAATTTGCGCGTGGCAGACTACCTGCTCAAACCTGTCAATAAGGTGGAGATGGGCAATATCCTAGAAAAAATTCGGAACCAAATCCAGCAACCAAGCCAAGAGTTGGCCAACCGTTTGATTCACGATGATATTTCTGAGGAAGAGTTTTGTCAGTATATCGCAGGTCGGAACTCACTGTGGATTGGAGTCGCTAAGGAGAAAAAAGGCTTTATCAGCTCGTCTTATCAAGTTCTTGGGCAAAATCTTCAACTCTTTATCTCGGATCAAGAAGAAGAAGCCATGATTCAGAAGGCCTTTGAGCCTCCATATAAGGAGCACTTTCATCAATTTAAGGACCTAGTAGAGCGGAGCCTCTTCTATGGGGCGATCCCTCTCAATCAAGATGAAGAGGTCTTCCATTACTACGAGCCTGCCTATCGGGTAATCATGCAAGGAAATATCCAACAGATCTTAGAAGAACTGGACTGGTTGGAAAAAATGATCCTTGAGAAGACACCCAAGGTTTCGCTGACAAAGCAACTCTTTATCCAATTTTTGATGGATGTCTTTCATTTGTTTGAATACCTGCAAGGAGATGATTTGGCCGATGTGGTCAAGAAAGTCCAAGAAGCTGCTACCTTTAGCGAGATGATTAGCTTTATCCAGGAAGAGTTGTCCCGTTTCTTATCCCACTATCGGATGAACGAAAATGTAGCGAGTGTCCTCCAAGTGATTAGCCGTGATTACCAAAAAGAGCTGTCACTCAAGGACATCAGTCAGGCTCTCTTTATCAATCCAGTCTATTTAGGCCAATTGATTAAACGAGAAACCAATGCAACGTTCGCAGAACTCCTCAACAAACAGCGGATTAAGGCTGCCCAGCAGCTCCTCTTATCGACCAATGACAGTATTGAAGATATCTGCTATAAAGTTGGTTACAGTAATGTAGGCTATTTCTACAAGGTTTTCCGTAAACTCTGTGGGAAATCGCCTAAAACCTATCGCTTACAAGTCATGACAGAGCAGGCAGAAGATGAGTAAAAGGCTGAGACGATTTGTCTCAGCCTTTTGATTGAAGACAACGTCTTCTTAGAAACTTTCCTTAGGTGAGTACATAACAGAAGGTCAGAGACTATGAAGCTAAGTTTTGAGTATTTTTTTATTTGACAAATATAAGTAGACGGTGTATACTTTATAAAAAGTAGACGACGTATACTTTGATAAGGGAAGGTGGTCAAATGAAACGGAATACGGAAGAACTGAAAGAAAAGTTAATTTCGGTTGGCATTGAAGAAATCAGAACTAACGGGATTGACCGGATGTCTATGCGTACAATAGCTCAAAAATGTGGGGTGACTCATGGAGCTCCCTATAAGCATTTTGGAAGTAAAGATAGATATATTCAAGTGGTTATGGAACACTTATCAATGTTCTTTTTGAAAAATATGATACAAGGGATTGATACTTCCATAGATGCAAGAACTCAACTAACTCTGATGGGCTGTAACTTTGTAAGGTTTGCCCAAGAGGAAACCTATCTATTTGAAGCATTATTTATCAAATTTCCATATAACTATATGGAGTTATCCCATGAAACTATTTCAGTCAACTCCTCTTTACCAGGATTTGAACATTTTAAGTCGGTAGCGTTAAGACTTAAAGATGAGGAAAATCTTTCTAGTAGTGACGCAGAAATTTTGATCCATTTTTGGAGTTTTATTGCTGGTTTGGCTCTATTGGTAAGGAGTCCCGTTGGAGAAAGCTTTAAAGAAAATGATGTTCAAAAGACCGTCAGAACGATGCTTGATATTTATATAAAAGGAGATAGCTGATGAATGTTTTAATAATCTATTCACATCCGAATGAAACAAGTTATAATGCATCAATCCTTCAAACTGTGCAAAAGCATTTAGCACCAGAGCATAGGGTTAAAATAGTAGACTTATATAAAGAAAACTTTGATCCGGTTTTACGTTTTGATGAAAGGCATAAAAGGAGAGATTTACAGCATAATGAAGACATGAAACCGTATAGAGATTTATTGAGTTGGGCGGATCAGTTGATTTTTATTTTCCCTACTTGGTGGAGTGGAATGCCAGCTATTTTAAAAGGTTTTATTGATCGTGTTTTTGTTGCAGGTTTTGCTTATCAGAATGGACCTCGAGGTCCGGTGGGGCAACTAGATGGAAAAGCGTGGATCATTACGACGCATAATACGCCAAAAATTTTTCTTCCTTTTTCTCAAGACTACGCAAAGGTTCTAAAATCCCAAATCTTGAAACCCTGTGGTATTAAACCGGTTAAAGTGACACAAGTTACACGAGTGGAATATATGAGTGATCGTCAACGGAAAGAAGAACTCGAAAAAATCGCACAAATAGCAAAAAGAATTTAAAAAGTGCTTTACAAGTCATGACAGAGCATGCAGAAGATGAGTAAAAGGCTGAGACGATTTGTCTCAGCCTTTTTACTTTTCATTTTACGTTCTTTGTATCTTGATTTTCCCAACCAATATTTGGGCCTCAATGGTGATTTCTGTGAGTTGGGTCCAGTCGATTTTTTCTTGGTCTACGTGAAATAGAAGAGGGGTCATGGCGAGGAGCGCCTGGCGTTCTTCAGGAGTTAAACTCTTGGTGAGGCTGACCGTTTCGGATGAGAGGATCTGGCAGTGGTCTTCAAAGTGCTCCAAAATTTCCTGGTTGGAGTAGGACTGCTTGGTCAATTGATCTTGGGCCAACTGACGAATTTCTTTTAGATGAGAAGAGGTTGGAACGACCTTAATGATGACCCCTTCAGCCTTTAAGACACGCTCAAATTCAGCGTAATTAGCCGGGGAGAAGATGTCCAAAATGACATCCATACTCTTGGATTGAATGGGTAGATGAGCCAAGTCTCCTACAAACCAATTGACCTTCCAGCTAGCATCACTCTTGGCAGCTAGTTGCACAGATTCCTTGGAAAGATCAAAGGCATAGAAAGTAGCCTTGGGATAGGCTTCTTGTAGCTTTCGGGAGTAATAGCCTTCTCCGCAACCGATATCTAGAATTCTGGCATCACTGGTCGGAATTTTTTGTCCGATCGCTGTTAGAATCGGCTCATAAAAACCTGCTTCTAAGATCAGCTGGCGATTCTGGAAATTTTCTTTGTCATAGTCCTTTGATTGCTTGATCTGGGGAGCCAGGTTGACATAGCCAAATTTCGCCAAATCAAAAGAATGGCCCTTGGGACATTTAAAACTGGTCCCCACAAGTTCTAGGTCCAATTGACAGATGGGACAGGCAAAGGCAGTGGCTGTTTGAAATCGTTGTAATTTTGGTTTGATCGGTGTATTCATATTAGTAGTGTAACAAAAGAGCCTCTAGATAGCAACCGATGCTGTAATGGGACTAAGTCACACTTTTTTAACGGTTCTACGCGGTATTGAATGGACCTTGAGTCTCTTTATTTAATTTCCTCATTTTCGTCCAATGGATCGCTGAGGAGGGTTTTCAATTCTAGACAATACTTACTTGCTTCAAATTCAATGATCTCATATTGAGCAATCTCATTTTGATAGAATGGATCGTGTGCAATGATTTCTTGGACAGCATCTTTATTTTTTGCTCTCATGAGAATGATACCGCCAGTTCTTGGATTTTTTCTTCCAGATGCGATAAAAAGACCTTTTGTATAATACTGATTTAAAAAATCTATGTGTTTTTCTAAGTGTTTTTCAACTTCATCAAGGGGCTTGATATAGGTAAGGTTTACAATAAACATAAGTGACTCCTTTAAAATAAATGATAAATAGATTATAATACTTTACAAACTACCTGAATAGTAGGCACATTTTTGTAAGGAGAAAAAATGTTAACAAATAAAAATTGGAACTGTAGTATGTCTCGAGTCTTAGATGTGGTTGGTGGGAAATGGAGGATGAATATATTATGGGTTATAAACAAGCATAAGAGAGTTCGTTTCAATCAATTGAGAAGAGAAGTTGAAGGGATAACAACTATCAGTTTGACACGTGGCTTAGACGTTTTAATAGAGAACCAATTGGTTGAGAAATATGATTTTGAAACGATGCCACTCCATACAGAATATGAGCTGACAGAAAAAGGCAAATCACTGATGCCGATTTTAAAGGACTTGAATCAATGGGGAAAAGAATGGTTGCAATGAATTTTTCCCTCATTTTAATCTCTTCTATCTCGCCACTCATCTCTTCATTTTAACCACTTATCCCCAAAAGCCGTTTTTTAAACGGCTTTTTTGCTAGACTGGTTCTATCAAAAGGAGAGAGAACATGATATTACAAGCTAAAAACATCAGTAAACGATATGGAAATCATTTAGCCGTAAACAATATTCATTTACAGTTTGAAAAGGGAACCTTTAATGCGATTCTAGGACCAAATGGGGCGGGGAAATCAACAACGATTTCCATGTTGATTGGTTTGAAACAACCAACGCAAGGTGAAATCATCTATGAACCAGGTACGAAAATTGGTGTGGTCTTCCAGACTAGTGTCTTAGATGAGATGCTAACGGTTAGGGAAAATCTGACCATTCGTGCGAAACAGTATAAAGGCTTAAAACCTGATCGTGTGTCTGATCTTATTGATCGGCTAGGCCTATCAGCTTTCCAAAAGCAGAAATACGGGACGCTTTCAGGTGGTCAAAAGCGTCGGGTTGACATTGCGCGTGCTCTACTACACAGTCCAGACCTTTTGTTCTTAGATGAGCCAACGACAGGTTTAGACATTCAAACCCGGAAGTCCATTTGAGATTTGCTCTATCAATTGCAGAGAGAAGAGGGAATGACCGTTGTATTGACCACGCATTATCTTGACGAAGCAGATGAAGCTGATCAAATTTATATTGTAGACCATGGGGAAGTGATTGCTCAAGGATCGGCACTAGATATTAAGAGCCAGTATGCAAAAAATATCTTGAAGATTCGTTTCAAGGAGATGCAGCAGATAGAAAGTCTCAAATCTTCGGGAATGTCAGTAGAGCAACAAAGTCAATTGGAGTATATTTTTCAACCCAAGAGTGAAAGGGAAGCCATTGATTATCTGGCGCAAGTTAGAGATAATCTAGCCCATTTTGAGTTTCGTCCAGGGACCATGGATGATGCCTTTATTGCACTTACAGGAAGGGAGGTCCGCTAATGCTAGCCGTACTAAAGCGAAATTTTTTATTGTATTTTAGGAATCGTTCAGGAGTTTTCTTCTCCCTGTTGGGAGCCTTGATTTCCTTTGTTCTCTATATTATTTTTCTTCAAAAAAATCTGACAGATGCTTGGGCTCAGCTCCCAAATAGTGGTCCTGTGTTAAATAATTGGTTAATGAGTGGGACGCTGGCTGTGACAGGGATTACGACAAGTCTGGCTGCCCTGACTCAGTTAGTAAAGGACCGTGAACATCAAGTAGATCAGGATCTTTATTTATCGGATCAAGGAAAGTGGCGGTTACCATTTTCGTATCTAACGAGCGCAATCATCATCTCTTTTTTCATGCAAGTCCTTATGTATGTGCTGATGTGTGGCTATTTTAGAGAAGCTCCAGCACTATCTTTATTACCTGAAGTACTCCTCATCATGCTGTTTAGTAGCCTGCTTTCTAGTTTAGTGAATGCCATTTTTGTTTATTTTTTCCAATCCGTAGACAGTCTTGGAAAGTTTGCGACCATAGTGGGTACAGCTTCCGGTTTTTTGGTAGGGACTTATGTACCTTTAGGTGTTCTACCTGATTTTGCACAACTACTAATGAAATGTACTCCAGCAACTTATATTGCTGCACTTTATCGACAAGTACTCATGAAAGAAGCAGTGAGCGAAACCTTTAAGGGGCGAGATGATCTTCTTCGAGATTTTCAAGAAAAAATGGGCGTTCAGCTCAAATGGCAAGCTTTATTGACAAAGGAACAAACATACCTTATAGTGTTAGGAGGTATTCTTCTAGCTTTGGGGATTTGGATTTCCTTGGCAAAAAGATCGAGTAAAAGAAAGTAAGTGAGAATTGGAGTAGGAATGAAGATTCGTTTTGAGGAAAAACAGGATATCGCAGAAAGCAACCCCTGTGTGGTCATTCAAGCCAAGCAATTATCTGATCAAGCACGAGAGGTGATGGACTATCTCGAACAATTTTCGACAGTGAATCAAGTAGTGATTCCTATCAAAACAGATGATCATTTGATTATGGTGAAAATTGATGACATTATTCTAGCCGAGATTGATAAGAATCAGCTAACCATTTATACGACAGACAAAACGTTCACCGTCAGAGATACTTTGACAAATTTTCAACATCGGATTAATCGTCGTAATTTTTTACAGATATCACGCCACGCGGTGATGAATATCGACCATTTAGAATCGCTATCGGATAGTTTTTCAGGCAATATGATGGCTAAACTGACACGCGGAGTGAAATCAAGTGTCAGTCGGAAATATGTCAAATCCTTGATGGATTATTTAGGGGTATAGGAGAAAGTGATGAAACGAGTTATAGCTTATTTTGTATCTGGTATGAGGACAGGATCCTTCTTTTATTTGTGTTTGGTGTTATTATCCCATATCTATCCCAACATCGTCTATCCCGCTGTGAATGTACGCAACATCCTAGCGATCTTTTTAATGAGTGGAACAATGGGAGTTTTGACGTTCATTCTTGAGGAAGAAGAGTTTTTGACCTATAGTTTGCGTGTGGTCCTGCATTTAGTTGTGACAGCTACCATCTTAGCATTGACCTACTTATTTTTTGGCTGGGGGGCAGCCTTACGGAGCCCGATTCCTTGGTTGATCTTTCTAGCCATTTACGGCCTGATCTGGCTTTACCAGATTTGGCAACTCCATAAAAAAACTCAACGAATCAACCAAGCATTGTTGTATCGCAGAAAAGGGAAATAGTCCCAGAAAAAAGTGTATAAGAAAACCACGAAGTTTCGTATTAACTTCGTGGTTTTACTTTCTTAATAAGTCAAAACAAAGTATTTTTTCTTACCGCGGCGGATAACGGTCAATTCATTTTCTAATTTATCGCTATCGCTCAAGACATAGTCAAGATCTTGGATGCGTTCGCCGTTAACGTAGATAGCACCATTTTGAACATCTTCGCGGGCTTGGCGTTTAGAATTTACCACACCAGCTGTGACCAAGAGTTCAACGATGTTGAGGTTATCTTCTGCTTGGACCTGGTAGTTTGGCACACCACGAAGGCCTTGTTTGAGTTCTTTGACAGAAAGCTTTTTGATGTTCCCTGCAAAGAGTTGTTCGGTGATGTTGAGGGCTTCTTTGTAGGCTTCTTCACCGTGGACAAGAGTAACCACTTCACGCGCCAAGATCTTTTGAGCCAAGCGTTCATGAGGAGCAGCCTCAAACTGTTTGCGAATCTCTTCGATTTCATCGAGTGACAAGAAAGTGAAGATCTTCAAGAAGCGCACAGCGTCGGCATCCATCACATTCATCCAGAATTGGTACATTTCGTAAGGAGATGTTTTGTCTGCATTGAGCCAGACGGCGTTTCCTTCTGATTTTCCGAATTTCTTACCAGTTGCATCTGTGATCAAAGGCACAGTCATAACATGACCAGTTTTATCCGCTTTACGGCGCATCAACTCAGTACCAGCTGTCATGTTTCCCCATTGGTCAGATCCACCGATTTGAAGGGTGACATTGTGTTCTTGGTTGAGGACGTAGAAGTCATAGCCTTGCATGATTTGGTAGGCAAACTCTGTGTAAGAAATCCCTGTCTCAATCCGTTTTTTAACAGATTCTTTACTCATCATAGCATTGACCGTAAAGTATTTTCCGACATCACGAAGGAAGTCAATAAAGCTAATGCTTCCGAACCAATCGTAGTTGTTGACCATTTCGGCTTTATTGTCCCCATTTTCAAAATCGAGGAAACGAGACAATTGTCCTTGAATGGAGCGAACCCATTCTTGTACAGTTTCTTTTGTTTGGAGACTACGTTCAGCATCTTTGAAGGACGGATCTCCAATGAGACCAGTCGCACCGCCAACGAGCGCATAAGGTTTGTGGCCTGCTAGTTGAAGACGACGGCTCGTCAAGATGGCAACCAAGTGACCAAGGTGAAGGCTGTCAGCAGTTGGATCATAACCAGTATAATAAGAAACCTGACCTTCTTCCAGTGCTTTGCGTAAGGCTTCTTCATCCGTCGTTTGAAATACCAAACCACGCTCTTTTAGCTCATCAAAAATGTGCATGTGTCTTTTCTCCTTTATAAGTTTATTCATTTCTCTATTCTACCATAAACCACGGAAATGGCAATGGTTTCCATCATTTTCTTGACCTTACTCAAGAAGATTGAGTGACGATTTCTACGCTCTTGTGATTGAAAACAAAGGGCCTAATCTGCTATAATATAGGGAACAAGGAGAAAGAATCAGTGAATCAATTAAAAGAGAAGCTGCAAGAATTTTGGACGAAGATTCAAAAATTCTTTGCAAATATGTATACAGAAACTCCGAATAAGGAAAAAAGTGAGGAAAGTAGCTGGTCTGTCGGTGATATTTTTGCGACCTTTTTACGAACCCTCAAACTCTTGTGGGATGTCATGATCGCCCTGTTCGTGTGCCTCTTTTTATTTGGCGCAGGGATCGGGATTGGTTATGCGGCGAGCCTCTTTAGTAACGTCAAGGTTCCAAAGACAGAAGAATTGGTCCAGCAGGTCCGCAATGTCAGCAGTGTTTCAAAACTGACTTATTCAGATAAGAGTTTGATTGCAGAAGTGGACAGTGATTTGATCCGCACGCCAGTAGCAGGAGACGCCATTTCAGACAATGTCAAGAAGGCTGTGATCGCTACTGAGGATGAGAATTTTGAAAGCCACAAGGGGGTTGTACCTAAAGCCGTTCTTCGGGCAACACTTGGATCTGTAGCCGGTGTGGGCTCCTCTAGTGGGGGATCAACCCTGACCCAGCAGTTGATCAAACAGCAAGTCGTGGGAGACGCTCCAACCTTTACTCGTAAGGCGACAGAGATTGTCGATGCCTTGGCTTTAGAGCGGGGAATGGATAAAAATGAAATCCTGACCACCTACTTAAATGTTTCGCCTTTTGGACGCAACAATCGGGGACAAAATATTGCGGGTGTGGAAGCTGCAGCTCAAGGGATCTTTGGCGTCTCTGCGAAAGACTTGTCCGTTCCACAAGCGGCCTTTATCGCTGGCTTGCCACAAAGTCCGATTGTCTACTCTCCTTATGCTGCAGACGGTAGCCTAAAGAGCAAGGAGAACCTCGAGTTAGGTCTGGCGCGTGCCAAAGACGTTTTGTTCAATATGTACCGGACAGGAGCCTTGTCGAAAAAAGACTACGAGACCTATGCTCAGTACGACTTGACCAAAGACTTCATCGCTCCAGATGGCATCGAGAAAACACCGCATGACTACCTCTACTTCCAAGCCATGGCAGAAGCAAAAGAGGCCATGTATGATTACTTGATCAAGCGAGACAATGTCACCAAGCAAGACTTGAAAAATAATGAAACCGTCAAGGCTTACCAGGAATTAGCTGAGAGCGAGTTGCGCGAAGGTGGCTACACCATTCAAACCACGATTAACAAACCGGTTCACAATGCGATGCAGGCCGCGGTATCGAATTTTGGAAGTGTCTTGGATGATGGGACGGGTCTTGTAGAAGTTGGGAATGTCCTTATGGACAACCGAACGGGTGCCGTTTTAGGATTTATCGGTGGACGGAATTTTGACGGCAACCAAAACAACCATGCTTTTGATACAGAGCGTTCCCCAGGGTCTACTATCAAACCGCTGTTGGCATATGGGATTGCCATCGACCAAGGCTTGATGGGAAGCAATAGCATCCTTTCTAACTACCCGACTAATTTCTCAAGTGGGGAGCCGATCATGCACGTGGATAGCCGAGGGACAGCCATGATGGATCTTCGTGAGGCCCTCAATACCTCATGGAATATTCCAGCTTACTGGACTTACCGGACTCTTCGTGAAAAAGGTGTGGATGTCCCATCCTACATGAAGAAAATGGGCTATGATATCCCTGAATATGGCATTGAGAGTCTGCCGATGGGGGGAGGAATTGAGGTCACTGTTGCCCAACATACCAATGGTTTCCAAACCATTGCTAACAATGGGAACTACCTCAAACGCTACATGGTAGAGCAAATCATTGATCGAGATGGAGATGTGGTATACAAGCACGAGGCAGATCCTGTTCGTGTTTACTCTCCAGCAACGGCAACGATTATGCAGGATCTCTTGCGCGGGGTTATTACGTCTGGTGCAACAACGACCTTTAAGTCACGGATTAGCCAAGTCAACCCAACGCTGGCAGGTGCAGACTGGATTGGAAAAACCGGTACCACTAACTCAAATGGAGATATGTGGTTGATGCTGTCCACCCCTAATGTTTCTTTAGGAGGTTGGATCGGTCATGACAACAATGCTTCCATGCAGACCTTGACTGGATACAACAACAATGCCCAATACATGGCGCAGTTGGCGAATGCAATCTACCAAGCAGATCCAAGTCTCTTTGGGATTCAGGATAAATTCACTCTCGATAAGAGTGTGATCCGCTCTGAAGTGCTCAAATCGACTGGTGAAAGACCGGGCCGCGTCAATGTCAATGGTCGGGATATCGATGTGAGCGGTCAAATGGTGACGAGCCTTTGGGCCAAAAACGGAGCGCCAACCACTCAATACCGCTTTGCCATCGGGGGATCGGATAGCGATTATCAAAGTGCTTGGGCAGCCATTCTCGGTAATTCCAGTGGAAATCAGTCGAATAATAAGAACAATTCGACAACCAATAGTTCATCCAGCAATAGTTCAAATCGAAACAGCTCAAATCGTGGCAATCGACACTAGTCTGATCCAGTAGAAAACCTGGAGAAAGCCTTGATTTTTGGAGCAAAAAACGGTATAATAGTGATAACTAATTTGTCGTGTGCTTTATTTGAAATATTGTCCAAATAAGAGCTTACAGCAGTTAAATCTTACTTGAATAAGTCGATTTAGCTGCTCTTTTTGTGCCTATTTTTCAGAAAAATCCTAGTTTGTTACACAAATTTAATTTTTCTAAAAATTACAAAAAGCGACGAATGAGGTGAAGAGATAGCTCTTCACGTGATGCAAATCACACAATTGTAGTTAAAACCGGATAGGTGGTGAAAGTCATTTTACCAAGCTATCCTAGTATGGAAAAAGGAGCTAAAAACTTTGGCAGGACATGACGTTCAATACGGGAAACATCGGACCCGTCGTAGTTTTTCAAGAATCAAAGAGGTTCTTGATTTACCAAACTTGATTGAAATCCAGACAGACTCATTCAAAGATTTCTTGGATCATGGCTTGAAGGAAGTATTTGAAGATGTGCTTCCCATCTCAAACTTCACGGATACAATGGAATTGGAATTTGTGGGTTATGAAATCCGCGAACCTAAGTATTCGCTTGAAGAAGCGCGCATCCACGATGCCAGCTACTCAGCACCAATCTTTGTGACCTTCCGTTTGGTCAACAAAGAAACAGGTGAAATCAAGACCCAAGAAGTTTTCTTTGGTGATTTCCCAATCATGACTGAAATGGGAACCTTCATCATCAATGGTGGAGAACGGATTATCGTATCTCAGTTGGTCCGCTCACCAGGTGTCTACTTCAATGATAAGGTGGACAAGAATGGTAAGGTTGGTTATGGATCAACTGTTATCCCTAACCGTGGGGCTTGGTTAGAGCTTGAAACCGACTCAAAAGACATTGCTTACACACGTATCGACCGCACACGTAAGATTCCATTTACAACTCTTGTGCGTGCTCTTGGATTCTCTGGAGATGATGAAATCATCGATATCTTTGGGGATAGCGAATTGGTTCGTAATACCATTGAAAAAGATATCCACAAAAATCCAATGGATTCACGGACAGATGAAGCCCTCAAAGAAATCTACGAGCGTCTTCGTCCGGGTGAACCAAAAACAGCGGAAAGCTCACGCAGCTTGTTGGTAGCTCGTTTCTTTGATCCACGTCGTTATGACTTGGCTCCTGTCGGTCGCTACAAGATCAACAAGAAACTCAATATCAAGAACCGCTTGTTGAACCAAACAATCGCAGAACCATTGGTAGATGCTGAAACAGGGGAAATCCTTGTAGAAGCTGGTACTGTCATGACGCGCGATGTGATCGACAGCATCTCTGAACAATTGGATAACGGTTTGAACAAAATCACCTACATTCCAAATGATGCTGCTGTTTTGACAGAACCAGTAGAATTGCAAAAATTCAAAGTTGTCGCTCCAACAGATCCAGACCGCGTTGTCACCATCATCGGAAATGCCAACCCATCTGACAAAGTACGGATTGTAACTCCAGCAGATATCTTGGCAGAAATGAGCTATTTCTTGAACCTGGCAGAAGGTATTGGTCGCGTGGATGATATCGACCACCTTGGAAACCGTCGGATTCGTGCCGTTGGTGAATTGCTTGCCAACCAAGTGCGTCTTGGACTTTCACGGATGGAACGAAACGTTCGCGAACGGATGTCTGTACAAGATAACGATGTCTTGACACCACAACAAATCATCAACATCCGTCCAGTAACTGCAGCAATTAAAGAATTCTTTGGTTCTTCCCAATTGTCACAGTTCATGGACCAACACAACCCGCTTTCTGAGTTGTCTCACAAACGTCGTTTGTCTGCCTTAGGGCCTGGTGGTTTGACACGTGACCGCGCTGGATATGAAGTACGTGACGTGCACTATACCCACTATGGTCGTATGTGTCCAATCGAAACACCTGAAGGACCAAACATCGGTTTGATCAACAACTTGTCATCTTATGGACACTTGAACAAGTATGGTTTCATCCAAACACCATACCGTAAAGTGGACCGTGAAAAAGGTGTAGTCACTAACGAAATCGTTTGGTTGACAGCCGATGAAGAAGATGAGTACATCGTTGCTCAGGCCAACTCTAAGTTGAACGAAAAGGGTGGCTTTGCTGAGCCAATCGTTATGGGACGTCACCGTGGTAACAACCAAGAGTTCCCATCTGATCAAGTCGACTACATGGACGTGTCTCCAAAACAAGTAGTTGCCGTTGCGACAGCATGTATTCCTTTCTTGGAAAACGATGACTCCAACCGTGCCCTCATGGGTGCCAACATGCAACGTCAGGCTGTGCCATTGATTGATCCAAAAGCCCCTTATGTGGGTACTGGTATGGAATACCAAGCTGCCCATGACTCAGGAGCTGCAGTCATTGCTCAACACGATGGTAAAGTTACTTACGCGGATGCAGACAAGGTAGAAGTTCGTCGGGAAGATGGATCTCTTGATGTATATCACATCCAAAAATTCCGTCGTTCAAACTCAGGTACGGCTTACAACCAACGTACCCTTGTAAAAGTTGGCGATGTTGTTGAAAAAGGCGACTTTATTGCTGACGGTCCATCGATGGAAAAAGGGGAAATGGCCCTTGGTCAAAACCCAATCGTCGCTTACATGACTTGGGAAGGGTATAACTTCGAGGATGCCGTTATCATGAGCGAACGCTTGGTGAAAGAAGATGTCTACACATCTGTTCACTTGGAAGAATTCGAATCAGAAACACGCGATACCAAGTTAGGCCCTGAAGAAATTACCCGTGAAATTCCAAACGTCGGGGAAGATGCTCTTCGTGACTTGGATGAAACAGGTATTATCCGTATTGGTGCGGAAGTAAAAGAAGGCGATATCCTTGTCGGTAAGGTCACACCGAAGGGTGAAAAAGACCTTTCTGCTGAAGAACGTCTCCTTCACGCGATCTTTGGAGATAAATCTCGTGAAGTGCGGGATACATCACTCCGTGTACCTCACGGTGGAGATGGAGTCGTTCGCGATGTTAAGATCTTTACACGTGCAAACGGAGATGAATTGCAATCGGGTGTCAACATGTTGGTTCGTGTTTACATCGCACAAAAACGCAAGATCCGCGTCGGAGATAAGATGGCCGGTCGTCACGGAAACAAAGGGGTTGTGTCTCGTATTGTTCCAGTTGAAGATATGCCTTACCTTCCAGACGGTACACCGGTTGATATCATGTTGAACCCTCTTGGGGTGCCATCACGTATGAATATCGGTCAGGTTATGGAACTTCACCTTGGTATGGCCGCTCGTAACTTGGGTATTCACATCGCAACACCAGTCTTTGACGGAGCAAGCTCAGAAGACCTCTGGGATACTGTAAAAGAAGCTGGTATGGATAGCGATGCTAAGACTATTCTTTACGATGGACGTACAGGTGAGCCATTTGACAACCGTGTCTCTGTCGGTGTCATGTACATGATCAAGCTCCACCACATGGTTGATGATAAACTCCATGCCCGTTCAGTCGGACCTTACTCAATGGTTACCCAACAACCACTCGGAGGGAAAGCTCAATTTGGTGGACAACGTTTCGGGGAAATGGAAGTGTGGGCCCTTGAGGCTTATGGTGCATCAAATGTCCTTCAAGAAATCTTGACTTACAAGTCAGATGATGTCAACGGACGTTTGAAAGCCTATGAAGCGATTACCAAAGGTAAACCAATTCCAAAACCAGGTGTACCAGAATCCTTCCGCGTTCTTGTCAAAGAATTGCAATCACTTGGTCTTGACATGCGTGTCTTGGACGAAGATGATCAAGAAGTGGAACTTCGTGACCTCGATGAAGGGGAAGACGATGATGTGATTCATGTGGATGACCTTGAAAAAGCACGTGAAAAAGCAGCCAAGGAAGCAAAAGCAGCCTTTGATGCTGAAGAATCAGAAAAATAATCAGTAAAAATGATTGTCTTGTGAGAAACCAATGCTTCTAGCAGGATGATTCGATAACAAGATACAGACACAAGGAGGTGCAAGAAAGTTTCCTTTCTTCCCCCACCTAAGCTGTATTCAAATGAAACAAGTATGAAAACAAGGAAAGGTAAGAAATAGTGGTTGATGTAAATCGTTTTAAAAGTATGCAAATCACCCTAGCTTCTCCAAGCAAGGTCCGTTCATGGTCTTATGGAGAGGTCAAGAAACCTGAAACAATCAACTACCGTACATTGAAACCAGAACGTGAAGGTCTCTTTGATGAAGTCATCTTTGGACCTACAAAAGACTGGGAATGTGCGTGTGGGAAATACAAACGGATCCGTTACAAAGGGATCGTTTGTGACCGCTGTGGGGTTGAAGTAACACGTGCGAAAGTTCGTCGTGAACGCATGGGGCACATCGAGTTGAAAGCACCTGTATCACACATCTGGTACTTCAAAGGAATCCCTTCTCGTATGGGATTGACCTTGGATATGAGCCCTCGTGCCCTTGAAGAAGTCATTTACTTCGCAGCTTATGTGGTCATCGATCCAAAAGATACACCACTTGAGCACAAATCCATCATGACAGAACGTGAATACCGTGAACGCTTGCGTGAATACGGACCAGGTTCCTTTGTAGCTAAGATGGGTGCAGAAGCGATCCAAGACCTCTTGAAACAAGTGGATTTGGAAGCTGAAATTGCTCTCTTGAAAGAAGAATTGAAGACTGCAACTGGTCAAAAACGTGTGAAGGCTGTTCGTCGTTTGGATGTCTTGGATGCCTTCTACAAATCTGGTAACAAGCCAGAATGGATGGTTCTCAACATCCTTCCAGTTATTCCACCAGATCTTCGTCCGATGGTCCAATTGGATGGTGGCCGTTTTGCTGCCTCTGACTTGAACGACCTTTACCGCCGTGTAATCAACCGGAACAACCGTTTGGCACGTTTGCTTGAGTTGAATGCCCCTGGTATCATCGTGCAAAACGAAAAACGGATGCTCCAAGAAGCCGTTGATGCTTTGATCGATAACGGTCGTCGTGGTCGTCCGATCACAGGACCAGGTAGCCGTCCACTGAAATCATTGAGTCACATGCTCAAAGGGAAACAAGGACGCTTCCGTCAAAACTTGCTCGGTAAACGGGTGGACTTCTCAGGACGTTCCGTTATCGCCGTTGGTCCAACTCTTAAGATGTACCAATGTGGTGTGCCACGTGAAATGGCGATCGAGCTCTTCAAACCATTCGTCATGCGTGAAATCGTTGCGCGTGATATCGTGCAAAACGTTAAAGCTGCAAAACGCTTGGTCGAACGCGGAGATGAACGCATCTGGGATATCCTAGAAGAAGTGATCAAAGAACACCCAGTTCTCTTGAACCGCGCACCGACCCTTCACCGTTTGGGGATCCAAGCTTTTGAACCTGTCTTGATTGACGGGAAAGCCCTTCGCTTGCACCCACTTGTCTGTGAAGCCTACAATGCCGACTTTGACGGTGACCAAATGGCCATCCACGTACCGCTTTCAGAAGAAGCTCAAGCAGAAGCTCGTATCTTGATGTTGGCTGCTGAGCACATCTTGAATCCAAAAGACGGTAAACCAGTTGTTACCCCATCTCAGGATATGGTATTGGGGAACTACTACCTCACTATGGAAGAAGCTGGTCGTGAAGGAGAAGGCATGGTCTTCAAAGACCGTGATGAAGCGGTCATGGCTCTTCGCAATGGCTATGTTCACTTGCATACACGTGTCGGAATTGCGACAGATAGCTTGAACAAACCATGGACAGAAGCGCAACAACACAAGATTCTCTTGACAACTGTTGGTAAGATCCTCTTTAACGATATCATGCCTGCAGAGCTTCCATACCTTCAAGAGCCAAATAATGCCAACTTGACAGAAGGCGTTCCAGCTAAGTACTTCTTGGAGCCTGGTCAAGATGTCAAAGCAGCGATTGAGAAATTGGAATTAAACGTTCCATTCAAGAAGAAAAATCTTGGAAATATCATCGCAGAAATCTTCAAACGCTTCCGTACAACTGAAACATCTGCTTTCTTGGACCGCTTGAAAGACTTGGGTTACCATCACTCAACCCTTGCTGGTTTGACAGTGGGGATTGCCGATATTCCGGTCGTTGAAGATAAAGCAGAAATCATTGAAGAATCTCACAAACGTGTGGAACAAATCACTAAACAATTCCGTCGTGGTTTGATCACAGATGATGAACGCTACAATGCCGTTACAGCTGAATGGCGTGCAGCCCGTGAAAAATTGGAAAAACGCTTAGTGGATAACCAAGATCCGAAGAACCCAATCGTTATGATGATGGACTCTGGAGCCCGTGGTAACATTTCAAACTTCTCGCAACTTGCCGGTATGCGTGGTTTGATGGCCGCTCCAAACGGACGGATCATGGAATTGCCAATCCTGTCAAACTTCCGCGAAGGTTTGTCAGTACTCGAAATGTTCTTCTCAACTCACGGTGCCCGTAAAGGGATGACCGATACGGCCCTCAAGACAGCCGACTCAGGTTACTTGACTCGTCGTTTGGTTGACGTGGCCCAAGACGTCATTATCCGTGAAGACGACTGTGGAACAGACCGTGGACTTGTGATCCGTGCCATTACTGATGGTAAGGAAATGATCGAGCCACTCGAAGAACGCTTGACTGGTCGTTATACCAAGAAATCTGTTAAACATCCTGAAACAGGTGAAGTCATCGTTGGTCCAGATACCTTGATTTCAGAAGACCTAGCACGTGAAATTGTCAAAGCTGGTGTGGAAGAAGTCACTATCCGCTCTGTCTTTACATGTAACACCCGCCATGGTGTCTGCCGTCACTGTTATGGTATCAACTTGGCGACTGGTGATGCGGTTGAAGTGGGTGAAGCAGTCGGAACTATCGCTGCCCAATCTATCGGGGAACCTGGTACACAGTTGACCATGCGTACCTTCCACACGGGTGGGGTTGCCTCAAATACCGATATCACGCAAGGTCTTCCTCGTGTCCAAGAAATCTTTGAAGCCCGCAATCCAAAAGGGGAAGCGGTCATCACTGAGGTCAAAGGGGAAGTCACAGCGATCGAAGAAGATGCTTCTACACGCACCAAGAAAGTCTTTGTTAGCGGAGCAACTGGTGAGGGCGAATACGTTGTCCCTTACACTGCCCGCATGAAAGTCGAAGTGGGAGATCAAGTCTCTCGTGGTGCGGCTCTGACAGAAGGGTCTATCCAACCAAAACGTCTCCTTGCCGTTCGTGATGTCTTGTCGGTTGAAACTTACCTTCTTGCGGAAGTACAAAAAGTATACCGTAGCCAAGGGGTAGAAATCGGCGACAAACACATCGAGGTAATGGTTCGTCAAATGATCCGTAAAGTACGTGTCATGGATCCAGGAGATACAGACCTTCTCATGGGTACGCTTATGGACATTACAGACTTTACAGATGCTAATAAGGATGTCCTTATCTCTGGTGGAGTTCCTGCGACTGCTCGTCCAGTCCTTATGGGAATCACCAAAGCCTCTCTTGAAACCAACAGTTTCTTGTCAGCTGCTTCCTTCCAAGAAACCACTCGTGTTCTTACGGACGCAGCGATCCGCGGTAAGAAAGACCATCTCCTTGGACTTAAGGAAAATGTTATCATTGGTAAGATTATTCCTGCGGGTACAGGTATGGCTCGTTACCGTAATTTGGAACCACAAGCGATTAATGAAGTTGAAATTATCGAAGAAGTACCATTAACAGATGGAACAGTCGATGAAGTTCAAACAGCTGAAGTCGTAGAAGAATAAGAAAATTAGTCGGAACTACATGTTCCGGCTTTTTTTGAAAAAAGGAACCAATAGCAATTAGGCAGTCTATTTTTGGAAAATAATTGTGAAAATCACCTGAAAACTACCTGAAAAATCATGCTCTGAGCAGAAAACTTTTATTCTCAAAGGATTTTCTATATAATAGAGGATACAAAGGATGGAAGAGTTTATGTATCGAGTGATTGAAATGTACGGGGACTGTGAACCCTGGTGGTTTTTAGAAGGTTGGGAAGAAGATATCGTCAGTAGCCGGAAGTTTGAAGACTATTACCAGGCTTTGAAATACTACAAGCAGAAGTGGTTGGAGTTGAATGCACACTTTCCAAGTTATAAGAGTCGGAGTGATCTCATGACGATCTTTTGGGATACCAACGAGCAAGAGTGGTGTGAGGACTGCAGTGAAGATGTGCAGTTTTTCCATTCGATTGTCCTTCTAGAAGACGAGCACAAGATCCCTAAAAGCAAGCTCCGCCCAGGCTACGAAAAGGAAAGAGGCAGTCGCAAACACCGTTCTTGTCAATATACACTCGATTCAAAAAAGGGGACAACCCTGTCATAAGAGACATTCGGAAGATTTTTTAGAGCGATCTAGAAAGTCTTCTTTTTTTGTCTTCTTTTTCGAATAGTATAAGTGAGAGGAGGAACTATGGTTCAAGAAATTGCAAAAAAACTGATCCGCATGGGGAAAAAGGAAGAAGCTCAGGATCTTTACTTCATTCCTCGGAAGGAGGAGTACCAGGTTTTTATGAGGGTGGGAGACGAGAGGCGCTTTGTAAAGTCCTTCCCTTTTGAGGACATGACGGCTATTATCAGCCACTTTAAGTTCGTGGCAGGGATGAATGTGGGAGAAAAAAGGCGCAGCCAGCTAGGGTCGTGTGATTACCCATTAGAGGATGGAGTGGTCTCGATTCGCTTGTCAACGGTGGGGGATTATCGTGGTTATGAAAGCTTGGTCATTCGGCTCTTGCATGATGAGGAACGTGAATTGCGGTTTTGGTTTGACCAGCTGCCAGACTTGCAGAAGAAATTGGCTGGTCGTGGGCTTTATCTTTTTGCGGGCCCCGTTGGCTCGGGAAAGACCACTCTCATGCATGCTTTGGCGCAAGAGCGCTTTGCGGACCAGCAAGTCATGTCTATTGAAGATCCTGTCGAGATCAAGCAGGATAATATGCTTCAGCTTCAGCTGAATGACCAGATCGGCATGACCTATGACAACCTGATCAAACTCTCCTTGCGCCATCGGCCGGACCTTCTTATTATTGGAGAGATCCGAGATAAGGAAACAGCTCGTGCGGTCGTACGAGCTAGTTTGACAGGAGTCACCGTCTTCTCTACGATTCATGCCAAAAGCGTTCGAGGTGTTTATGAGAGGCTCTTAGAACTTGGAGTGAGTGAGGAAGAGCTCAAGATTGTTTTACAAGGTATTTGCTACCAACGATTAATTGCAGGAGGAGGTGTGGTCGATTTTGCGACGGAAAACTACCAAGAGCACTCAGCCAGCCGCTGGAACCAACAAATGGATCTCTTGGCTCAATCGGGATATATCCAGCTGGCTCAGGCGCAAGCCGAAAAAATTATCTACCGCTAAACAAAAGCAAATCATCGAATTGTTTTTGAATCTTTATTCGAGTGGTTTTCATCTGTCTGAGATTGTCGATTTTCTGGATCGCTCTCACCTAGTGGAGAGTCGTTTGGTTTCCCAGATGCGAGAGGACCTCTCGAGGGGGCGGAGTTTTTCAGAGATGATGGCGGGGATCGGTTTTTCAGATGCGGTCACGACACAGCTGTCTCTCGCTGAACTCCATGGCAATCTTGCATTGAGCTTGGAGAAAATCAGTGCTTACCTAGAAAACATGCGCAAGGTCAAGAAAAAGCTGATTGAGGTGAGCACCTATCCTCTCATCTTGCTTGGATTTTTAGTTCTGATTATGCTAGGCCTGCGCAATTACTTGCTTCCTCAAATGGATGCTCAAAATATTGGGACGCAATTGATCAGTTCCTTCCCCCAACTCTTTTTGGCCTTAGGAGCGGGACTGGTGATCTTCTTCTTACTCAGCTTTCTCTATTATCGAAAGTCAGGCAAGATCAAGGTTTTTAGAACCTTGTCTCATCTGCCTTTCGGGAAAGGCATGATTCAAGCTTATTTGACAGCCTATTATGCCAGAGAATGGGGTAATCTGATTGGACAAGGATTGGAATTGTCTCAGATTTTTTCCATGATGCAGGGGCAAAAATCCCAGCTTTTTCAGGAAATTGGAAGGGACTTAGCTCTTTCTTTAGATCGTGGCCAGTCCTTTTCAGAGACGGTCAGGGGGTATTCTTTTTTCAAAAAAGAATTGTCCCTTATGATTGAATACGGTGAAGTCAAATCAAAGCTCGGAAGTGAGCTAGAGATCTACGCTGAAAAAACATGGGAAGATTTCTTTCGTCGGGTTCACAAGGCCATGAATGTGATACAACCCTTGGTGTTTGTCTTTGTGGCTCTTGTGATTGTCTTACTCTATGCAGCCATGTTGCTGCCGATTTATCAAAATATGGAGGTTCATTTATGAAAACATTAAAAACCTATAAGGTTAAAGCCTTTACACTGATTGAAATGTTGGTGGTCTTATTGATCATCAGTGTGCTCTTATTGCTCTTTGTGCCGAATTTGACCAAGCAAAAAGACTCCGTGAAAGAGACAGGAAATGCAGCTGTAGTGAAGGTGGTCGAAAGCCAGGCTGAATTGTACGAGCTCAATCATACCAATGAACAAGCTACTCTAGCAAAGCTGATTGCTGATGGAAATATTACCAACAAACAAGCAGAGTCCTACCGTGCCTATTATGCGAAAAATAGTGGAGAAACTCGTGCGGTTGCAGATTAAGGCCTTCACCTTGGTGGAGACCCTTCTGACCTTGATGATCGTCAGTTTTATCTATCTGGGCTTATCGGGATCGATCAAGACGAGCTTTCAGCAGGTGGAAGAAAAAGTATTTTTTGCAGAGTTTGAACACCTCTATCAAGAAAGCCAGAAAATAGCGCTGGCAAGGCAAACGGAATTGGATGTTGAAGTGACTGCAAGGAAGATTCAAACGCCTTACCAGACGGTGGAGATTCCTGATTCTGTCATTTTGCAAGATCCTAAAACTATTCGTTTAGACCGAGCAGGTGGCAATTCATCCCTGGCCAATGTTCACTTTCAGACACAGAGAGGAGTGGTGACCTATCAACTGTCGCTTGGAAATGGGAAAATTAAAAAAAGCATCCGTTCCCGCTAGTATTCTCATAGAATCCTTAGTTGCCTTGGGTTTATTTGCCATGATTACGACCTTATTGTTAGGGGAGATCCGGCGTTCGCGCAAGGAGCGACTAGCGGATTTCAAAGAGGTAGAGGTCTTATCTGTCGCTCAAATGGCGCTTCAGACAGGGCAAAATCATCTGGAGGCCAATGGTATTCAGGTTCAAGTCGAAAAAGATGCCGATCAGCTCACGGTCTATCATCAAGGGAAGGTGGTACTGCATGTGGAATAACGGAAAGGTCAAGGCCTTTACCCTGCTCGAAGCCTTGGTCGCTCTCTTGGTGCTCAGTGGGGGTGTGTTGGTCTTTCAAGGCTTGACCAAGCTCCTGCATGCTGAATTGGACTACCAGGCGCATCAAAAGCAGGAAGAATGGGTACTTTTTCAGCAACAATTGCAGGTGGAATTGGACCGGAGTCATTTTGAAAAAGTAGCGGACAATCATATCTACTTGGTTCAGGATCAAAAACCAATTGCTATTGGCCAATCTAAAGGAGATGATATCCGAAAAACAGATGATAAGGGCAGAGGCTATCAGCCTATGATTTCAGGGGTTCGCTCTAGCCAAATTTGGCAGGAGGGAGAGCTCCTTCATCTGCGGTTGAATTTTGAAGAAGGTCTAGAAAGGGAGTATGTCTACCATGTGGTACCAGCGATACAAAATGAAAAAAGTTAAGGCTGGTGTCTTGCTTTACGCTCTCTTGATGGCAGCGATTTTTAGTCTCTTGCTTCAGTTTTACCTGCATCGTCAGGTTGCGGAAAGACGGATCTTAAAGACGAGTCAAGATCGTCTACGGGCCTATGCTTTGGTGCAATTGGCTCTTGAAAAGAGAAAGAGTGATGAGAAGACATCAGAGATTCATTTAAAGTCTGGAACAGTTCAGCTAAAGAAGGATACTGGTTTTCTTCATGCCCAAGCTGAGATGGATGGCGAAAGCTATGAGTTTGTCCTTCCTGTAAGGGAAGAAAAAGAAAGTAGCAAGAGCCAAAAAGAAAAGAAGAAGACACAGAAAGATAAGGAGAAAGCAGGGAGCGAAACGCCTTCTGAAGAGACGCCAAACGAGATCAAGGAACCATCAGAAAATAGCGAAAAAGACTAATTTTTGGTATGATAGGGTGCGGAGGAAATCATGAATTTCGAAAAAATTGAACAAGCTTATACCTATCTATTAGAAAACACTCAAAGTATTCAAAATGAATTGTCGACCAACTTTTATGATGCCTTGATTGAGCAAAATGCCATGTATTTAGAGGGCAAGACAGATCTAGACATTGTCAAAAATAATAGCCAAAAATTAAAAGAACTAGGTTTAAGTAAGGAAGAATGGCGCAGAGCCTACCAGTTCCTTTTTATGAAAGCTGCTCAAACAGAGCCTTTGCAAGCAAATCACCAGTTCACCCCAGATGCGATTGGTTTTATCATTACATTTTTGATCGATCAGTTGGCCAAAAGCGACCAACTGGATGTCTTAGAAGTGGGAAGTGGGACCGGAAATCTCGCTGAGACTATTGTCAACAATAGCCGTCTCAAGATTGATTACTTAGGATTGGAAGTGGACGATCTCTTGATTGACCTATCTGCTAGTATCGCAGATGTGATGGAGTCTAGTGTTGTCTTTGCACAAGGAGACGCTGTTCGTCCACAAGTTTTGAAAGAAAGTGACTTGATTGTTAGCGATTTACCAATTGGTTATTATCCAGATGATGCCATTGCACAGCGCTATCAGGTAGCGAGCTCCGAAGGGCATACTTATGCCCATCACCTTATGATGGAACAGGCGCTGAAATACTTGAAACCTCAAGGAGTGGCTATCTTTTTAGCTCCCAACAACCTCTTGACGAGTCCTCAGAGTGATCTTTTAAAAGCTTGGTTGAAAGACAAGGCTCAAATCCTGGCCATGCTGACCTTGCCAGAATCTCTCTTTTCAAATCCAGCCTATGCTAAGACGATTTTCGTCCTACGAAAACAAGAAGAAGAATCTGTTCAGCCTTTTGTTTATCCTTTTACCGATCTCCAGGATCAAGACCAAGTGGTTCACTTCATGGAAAGTTTCCAAAACTGGTTAAAGGATAGTGAAATTTGATCAAAGATCTGATATAATAGAGGAAGTGAAAACGCTTAATGAGGTGAATATATGTCGAAAACAATTTCTATTAATGCAGGAAGCTCTAGTTTGAAATGGCAATTGTACCAAATGCCAGAGGAAACGGTTCTTGCAAAAGGGTTGATTGAACGGATCGGATTGAAAGATTCTATTTCAACTGTTAAATTTGATGGACGTTCAGAAAAACAAGTATTAGATATCCAGGACCATACACAAGCTGTAAAAATTTTGTTGGATGATTTGATTCGCTTTGATATTATCAAATCCTACGATGAGATTACAGGCGTGGGTCACCGCGTCGTTGCTGGTGGAGAATACTTCAATGATTCTGCCTTGGTAGATGACGAAGTCCTTCGAAAAGTAGAGGAATTGTCTTTGTTAGCACCTCTTCATAATCCTGCAAATGCAGCTGGGATTCGGGCTTTTAGAGAGATTTGTCCAGATATTACCAGTGTTGTAGTATTTGATACTTCTTTCCATACAACCATGCCAGAAAAAGCTTATCGTTACCCTCTTCCAACCAAATATTACACAGAAAATAAGGTCCGGAAGTATGGCGCTCATGGAACCAGTCACCAGTATGTAGCTGGTGAAGCTGCTAAACTTCTTGGAAAACCATTAGAAGAATTGAAATTGATCACCTGCCACGTTGGAAATGGTGTATCTGTTACAGCGGTTGACAAGGGAATCTCTGTCGATACCTCAATGGGCTTCACCCCTCTAGGTGGTGTCATGATGGGAACCCGTACAGGGGATCTTGATCCAGCGATTATTCCTTACTTGATGGAACATACAGAGGATTTCAGTAAGCCTGAAGATATTAGCCGCATCCTCAATCGTGAATCAGGTCTTCTGGGTGTTTCTGGATCTTCTAGTGACATGCGGGATATTCATACAGCGATGCATAATGGAGACGAAAAAGCCAAATTGGCTTACGATATCTTTATCGATCGTTTGCAAAAATACATCGGTCAATACTTGGCTGTCTTGAATGGTGCAGATGCCATCATCTTTACAGCAGGAATCGGTGAAAATGCAGTAAACGTTCGTTCTTCTATTATCAATGGAATCAGCTGGTTTGGCTGCAAGGTCGACCCTGAAAAGAACGTCTTTGGAGTTGTCGGAGATATTTCCACAGATGATTCCCGTGTGAAGGTATTGGTGATTCCAACGGATGAAGAGTTGGTGATTGCGCGTGACGTTGAACGTTTCAAAAATCAGTAAACTGTAATAAAGAGAGAAGGCTGGAGGCGAAAGCCCCAGTCTTCTTATTTTATACAAGAAAGAGGTTGTCCATTGAAAAATATACAGTCATTTGTTCGAAAGCACCCATTATGTAAGAATGCCCTCTGGCTCCTTCTTTTTGTGCCCTTATTCTTTCTCTCACAATTCCCCCTCATCACCATGGTTTATTCCCTTCAAGAAGGAATGGATGCAAGGTGGGTCACTATCCTCACTCTCTTGGTGACAGTGGCGGTGCTATTTATTTTTTATATAGTCATCAAAAAGAGCCCTCTGGAGAACTTAGATGCTGGGGTTATAACCTGGCCGTCTTTGGGGAGAAATTTTCTTTTTCTTCTCTTGTTGATGGCTAATAACCTGCTCGCCTATCCCTTGTTGAAACAAGAGGCAGGTGGTACGACGGCAAACCAAGCGGCTCTGAATGAACTGCAATCTCATGCTCCTTTTCTTGCTATGGGCATGGTCGTGATCCTTGTTGCTCCGATTCTAGAAGAGCTGCTCTGTCGGGCCATCATCCCTCGTTTGATCTTTCGAGGGGCAGAACCAATCGGTTACCTAGCTGGTGCTCTCTTTTTTACGTACTTGCATGGACCGAGTACCCTAGGGGAATGGGTAGCTTACGGAGGCATGTCCTTGATCTTAACTTGGGTGGCTTATCGCTACAAGCGGATCGAATATAGCATTTGCCTTCACATGACCTTGAATGCGCTGGCTTATTATTATCCAGCTGTATTCCTCCTTTGTTTATTGCCGGTATCGAGAGTTTTCTTCCATGATAAATTATGATAAAATGGTAGGTACCAATGAGTTTTGATGCAGAACCATCCTACAGAAGGTCAGAAAAAATCAGAAATCCGTATGGAGAGTAGACTCAGAGGTTTAGAACACTTGTTCTAGCCTCTTTTGTTCGCAATCATGCTGTAGGAAGGGAATCAAAGGAGAACGAAAATGATTGATAATAAATGGCTGAGTGGCCAAGGGACCCTTCTTTGTGGGATCTTAAATGTCACTCCGGATTCATTTTCTGATGGCGGTAAGTATACGAGTGTGGATGCAGCCTTGCAGCAGGTGAGAAAATTGATCCAAGAAGGAGCTCAGATCCTCGATATCGGAGGAGAATCAACCAGACCAGGAAGTCATTATGTGGAGATCCAAGAAGAGATTGACCGCGTGGTTCCAGTGATTAAAGCCATTCGGAAAGAAAGTGATGTCTTGATTTCAGTGGATACCTGGAAGTCCCAGGTGGCGGCAGCGGCGCTCGAAGCTGGGGCTGATATTGTCAACGATATTACGGGTTTTCTTGGAGATCCTAAGATGGCTGCTGTCGTCGCGGAGCATGAAGCGAGCGCAGTTCTCATGTTTAATCCAGTGATGGCAAGACCGCATCATCCAAGTTCCACTATCTTTCCACGTTTTGGTTTCGAACCAGTCTTTTCAGAGCAAGAGCTTCAACAGATGGCTCAAGAACCGATTCAAGATTTGATGTGGACCTTCTTTGACCGCTCGCTTGCGATAGCGAGAGCAGCTGGTGTCCAGACGGATCGTATCATGCTGGATCCTGGGATCGGATTTGGGTTGACCAAGCGAGAGAACTTACTCTTATTACAAGAACTTGGGACGATTCACCAAAAGGGGTATCCGATCTTTCTAGGGGTCTCCCGCAAACGCTTTGTGGTCAACATTATTGAGGAAGCTGGATTTGAGACAGATCCTGCTACGGAGACTGGTTTTTGGAATCGGGACCTGGCTTCGAGCCATTTGACGAGTATTGCAGCCAGTCAAGGAGTCGAAGTGGTGCGGGTGCATGATATTCCCCTTCACAAGATGGCAGCCAGTCTGGGGCAAGCCATTTTCCAAGCCCAAGAGGCAGCAGATACCAATTTAAAACAATACAAGTAAATGAAGACAAAAGAACATCAGTTGGATCTTCGTTGGCTAGAAGCCTATCGTTCCCAAGATCCACATTTCGGCTTGGAGCGCATGGAAGCTCTCTTGGCTTTGAGAGGAAATCCTCACCTAGACTGTCGGGTCATTCATGTTGCGGGGACCAATGGCAAAGGCTCTGCCATTGCTACCTTGTCCCAACTCTTGAGGCAGGCAGGTTTACGAGTTGGAGTCTTTACCTCTCCTTATCTGATCCATTACAATGACCAAATCACCATTAATGGCGAAGCCATTTCAGATCAAGACCTGCAAACCTACCTGGATAGTTACCAGCAGCTCCTGCAAGCTGAACAATCAAAGGCCGTCTTTCAAGGTTTGACTGAATTTGAAGTGATGACGGCCATTGCCTATGATTATTTTGCTCATGAGGAGCTGGATTATGTGATCATGGAAGTCGGTATGGGGGGACGACTAGACAGTACCAATGTTTGTCAGCCTGTTCTGACGGCGATCACTTCGATTGGTTTGGATCATGTCGCCCTTCTTGGGCCAGATCTGGCTTCCATCGCCCGTGAAAAGGCTGGTATCATTAAGCCAGGAATTCCTCTGGTTCTAGGGAAATTAGAAGCAGAAGCCAGCCAAGTCATTGAAGGTATTGCGATTCAGAAGCAGGCACCGATAACAGCCTATGACAGAGATTACCAAGTTGAGCTAGAGGCCTCTTGTCTATCAGGCCAATCCTTTTCTTATCACAGTTCCAAAAGAGAAAAGGCTCCCTATCAAGTAGCGCTCTTAGGTCATCACCAGGCTAGAAATGCAGCTCTTGCGATCAGTATCTGTGATGTACTTTTTGAAAGAGAAGGGCGTGAACTCTTGTCAAGAGAGTTAGTGGATGAGGCCTTGCATCAAGTCGTCTGGCCTGGCAGGATGGAAGTGGTCTCGCAAAATCCCATGATCTTGCTAGATGGGGCCCATAACCCCCACGCCGTTGCGCCTTTGATCGCAAGTCTTCGGGAACTTTTTCCAGGTCAAAAAAAGACCATTCTTTTTACCTGCATCCGGACCAAAGCCTTAGAAGAGATGCTCATTCAGTGGCAGAAACTAGAAAATAGTCGCTTGATCCTCACGAGCTTTGAAGATCCAAGAGCCTATTCTCAAGAAGAGATAAGAGCTGCTGCGAAAAACCATCAGCTTGAGGAAGTCAACTGGCAAGAGTTTCTACAAAACTGGCAAGCTGGAGATGATGAGCTCCTCATTGTAACGGGATCGCTCTATTTCCTTAGCCAGGTACGACCTTATTTATTAAAAACAGAAAAATCCAACTAGGAGATGATATGGATACAAAGAAAATTGAAGAAGCAGTAAAAATGATCATCGAGGCAGTCGGTGAAGATGAGAACCGTGAGGGGCTTCAAGAAACCCCGTCCCGCATTGCCAAGATGTACCAAGAAATCTTTTCAGGACTAGGGCAGACAGCAGAAGAGCACCTGTCTAAATCATTTGAAATCATTGATAACAATATGGTGGTTGAGAAGGATATTTTCTTCCATTCCATGTGTGAGCATCACTTTTTACCGTTTTATGGAAAAGTGCACATTGCCTACATTCCAAATGGCCGTGTTGCTGGGCTTTCAAAACTGGCTCGTACGGTCGAAGTTTATGCTAAAAAACCACAGATTCAGGAACGTTTGACGGTAGAAATCGCAGATGCCTTGATGGAATATCTTGGAGCGCAAGGTGCCCTTGTCTGGGTAGAAGCAGAGCATATGTGTATGAACATGCGGGGTGTCCGTAAACCTGGGACCGCTACAGTGACAACTGCTGCGCGTGGACTGCTTGCGACAGATAAAGACTTAAAAAATGAAGCCTATAAACTCATGGGCCACTAATGGCTGGCTATAAGAGGTGAACAGAGTGGATCAATTACGGATCAAGGACTTAGAGGTATACGCCTATCACGGTGTTTTCCCAGCAGAAAAAGAATTAGGACAACGCTTTGTCCTAGACCTATGGGTAGATTATGAGATGACTCGTGCTGCCCGCACAGGTGATTTGGAAGCTTCGATCCATTATGGGATCTTGGCGGAACAGTTGACCGAGTGGATGCAGGCAGAAAAGATCGATCTGATTGAAACGGTGGCCTTTCAGTTGGTGCAAAAGATTTTCGAAAGCTATGCCTTTGTAGAAAAAGTTCGTCTGGAGTTAAAAAAACCTTGGGCTCCTGTTCCCTTGCCATTAGAGACTTGTTCGGTGACAATCGAACGGGAGAAAAAACGGGCCTTTATTGGGCTTGGCACCAATATGGGAGATAAACAACTGCAACTAGAGACGGCGCTAGAAAAACTCAAGGATCGAGGCATTCGCCTTCTTCAGACATCCACAAGGATTGAAACAGAACCTTGGGGAGGAGTGGAGCAGGACACCTTTTTGAATCAGGTGGCAGAGGTTGAAACCTGGATGACCCCAGAGGATTTATTAGAGACCTTACTGGCCATTGAGCAGGAAATGGGGCGTGTCCGTGAGATCAAGTGGGGGCCACGTGTGATCGATCTAGATCTGCTCTATATGGAGGACACCATTTGTTACAGTCCTAGCCTGATATTACCGCATCCTTATGTGGCAGAACGTGCCTTTGTCCTAGAGTCTTTGAATGAAATTGCTCCTCATTTTGTGGACCCTGTTCAAAGAAAGCCCATTCGCCAATTATGGGAGGCTGTCAAATAGTCCCTCTTCTTTGCATCATAAAAAAACAATCCCTATTCGAGGGATTGTTGAGAGCGTAGAGAAACGAATCTTTAATAAAATCTAATCAATTCTTTAAAAATTATACTCGTTATAGTTATTCAATCATATTCTGAAACTTTCCGCCGTGAGAAAAGTGCCTGAAACGACTCAGTTTCAGGCACTCGGAATTATTGGGACCTTAGGCTCAATAATTAGTCATGGAACTTCGTAGAAGTTCGCTGACGTCCGTACTCGCCTAAGGAAAGTTTTTTAAGAAGACTTTGTCTTCAATCTGAACAATTCCTAAAACAGGGATTGTTTTTGTTTGTCTGAGTTTATTTACGATACAAGCGATCGTATTGGTAGACAGGGTCCATGGTGACGTTGATGCCGAGCTTGCGAAGGACATTCTTGTCTTCGTCTGTCAGCATCACGGTTGAGTGGGCTTCGCTACCTTTCAACTTGCCTAATTCTTGCATAGCAAGCTTAGCATCTTCGTTGCTCATGGCTGTAATGGCCAGGGCGATGAGGATCTCGTTTGAGTGAAGACGAGGGTTACGGCTACCCAAATGATTGATCTTCAAGCCTTGGATAGGTTGGACGTATTCTGGCTCGATTAATTTGGTTTCTTTATCAATATGCGCCAATTTCTTGATCGCATTGATCAAGAGGGCTGCCGTTGGACCAAAGAGATCAGAGGTTTTTCCGGTCACCATCTCGCCGTTTGGCAATTCAAGGGCCAAGGCTGGCTCCCCTGTTTCTTCTTCTTTCTGACGAGCAAGCACGGTCACTTTCCGGTCATTTGGAGTAATGCCCAAATCATTCATCAAGAGCTCAATCTTCTTGACAGCTCCTTCACCGACACGCTCTGCTTTAACATCCAAGATTGTTTGGTAATAGCGACGGATGATTTCTTGTTGGGAAGCTTCAATCGCAGCGTCATTGTCCACAATGGCAAAGCCAACCATGTTGACGCCCATGTCTGTTGGAGAAGCGTAAGGAGAGGTTCCTAAGATGCGTTCCAACATGCGCTTCAAGACAGGGAAGATTTCGATATCGCGGTTGTAATTGACCGTTGTTTCCCCGTAGGTTTGGAGGTGGAAAGGATCGATCATATTGACATCGTCTAGATCTGCAGTCGCTGCTTCATAAGCCAAGTTGACTGGGTGGTGCAAAGGAAGATTCCATACTGGGAAGGTTTCAAACTTAGCATAACCGGATTTGATCCCATTTAATTGGTCATGGTACATATTGGACATACAAGTTGCCAGCTTACCAGAACCAGGGCCAGGAGCTGTCACAACGACCAAATTGCGACTAGTTTTGATGTAGTCATTTTTCCCCATCCCTTCAGGAGAGATGATGTGGTCCATGTCGGTCGGATAGCCCTTGATCGGATAGTGGAGATAAGAGGCGATCCCGCTCTTATCCAGTTGTTTGCGAAAGGCATCTGCTGCAGCTTGTCCAGCATATTGGGTGATCACGACAGAGCCCACAAAGATCCCTAATTCATTGAATTTGTCGATCAAGCGTAGCACTTCTTGGTCATAAGAAATTCCTAGGTCTCCACGGGCTTTTGAGTGCTCAATGTTGTTGGCGTTGATGGCAATGACAATTTCCACCTGGTCGCGCAATTCTTGGAGCAGCTTGATCTTATTGTCTGGTTCGTATCCAGGGAGGACACGAGCAGCGTGGAAGTCTTCTAACATCTTACCACCAAATTCAAGGTAGAGCTTGCCATCGAATTGATTGATCCGCTCAATAATGTGGTCACGTTGCAAGTTCAAATACTTTTCAGAACTAAAAGCTTGTTTTTTCATGTAAAACTCCTGCATATAAGGAAAGGGCCTGCTACACAGAATCAAGGATGAGTGTTCAGTTCCCTACCATTTCATTCTTTCATATTATATCAGAAAAGCGATGGAAGATAAAATATTCTAAGATACTTTCCATAGGGAAGTGTGGATGCCAAAGAGCTCAATGGTGACTCACGGTGGAAAGTTTCCAAGAGAACCTTGTTTCCCTCCTAAAAAAGCCCCTTACGGGGCTTCAGATAGGATTTGCTTAATAGTGTTTGATCAGATCAACTGTAGAACGATCCAATTTCTTAACCAATGCTTGCAAGAAGGCTTGCGCTTGCAAGAAATCATCCATGGCATAGAGGGTTTGGTGTGAGTGGATGTAACGTGCGCAGACACCGATGGTTGTTGATGGGACTCCGCCGTTCTTCAAGTGTGCTGCACCTGCATCGGTACCACCTTTGGCACAATAGTATTGGAATTTAATGCCCGCTTCCTCAGCAGTTGTGAGCAAGAAGTCTTTCATATTTGGTAGCATGATGTGACCTGGATCGTAGAAGCGAAGCAGTGTTCCTTCACCAATCGCGCCCTGGTCCCCAAAGACATCCGCTGCTGGTGAACAGTCTACAGCAAGGAAGATTTCAGGATCAAATTTAGTAGTTGAGGTGTGGGCACCACGAAGTCCTACTTCTTCTTGAACGTTAGCCCCTACATAGAGTTCGTTGTTTAAGGCTTGTCCAGAAAGACTCTTGGCCAATTCGCTGACCATCAAGACGCCGTAGCGGTTATCCCATGCTTTGGAGATGACGTTTTTACCATTAGCAGTGAGAATCGCAGAGCTATCTGGAACCAAAGTATCTCCAGGACGGACCCCATAGCTTTCAGCTTCGGCTTTAGAGCTAAAGCCTGCATCAAAGACGATGCCGCTAATGGCAGGTACGGTTGGTCCACCTGTTCCACGTGTCAAATGAGGAGGAACAGATCCGGAAATAGCAGGGTATTCACGTCCATCACGTGTAAAGAGTTTGAAGCGTTGGCTGCTGACGACCATCGGATTCCAACCTCCGATTGGGACAACACGGAAAGTTCCGTCAGCTTTGATTTCGCTGATCATAAAACCAACTTCGTCCATGTGGGCAGCTACTAAGATACGAGGAGCGTCGGCAGCTGTTGAGTGTTTGACTCCAAAGATCCCACCGAGACCATCTGTCACGATTTCGTCCACATGAGGGGTCAATTGTTGGCGCAAATAATCCCGTACAGGAGCTTCATGACCTGAGATGGCAGGGATTTCAGTTACTTCTTTGATTTTAGAAAATAAATCAGTCATAGGTTACCTTCTTTCTGATGCTATTTTATCACTTTTTCTACAAGGATGGTAGCGTTATTATAGAAATCGGTCCCGAAAAACTGAAGGAGGAGATCCAGCCTAGACCATTGTCCCTCTGCTTATTTTGTGTTACAATAGGCACTATGAAAGCTAAAAAAATTATTTTGTCTAGTCTGGCTGTAGCAAGTGCAGGAGCTCTTGCGGCCGGTGTTTATAAAATTGCCAAAGATCAAAAGCGTCTCCGTACTCAAGAAGAGTTGGTAGCAGAAGTACGGGAGCAAATGGAAGCTATGGGGACGATTGCGACCTTGTATGTGGAACTCTACGAGTCTAGTGAAGAGCGTTTAGTAGGAGGCGTCATTTTTGAAGATGAGCGCCATTACCGCTTTGTCTATGAGGATGGTCTTTTGCAGTACGAAGAGGAAAAACTATGATTACACCAAATTCTCTAGAAGAAATTGCTTCTTATGTAGAGCAAGAGGGCAAGAAAGTCTTTGTCTTTTCAGCGGACTGGTGTGGGGATTGCCGTTATCTCAAGCCTTTTTTGCCGGAGATTGAGGCTGAAAATCCCGAATTTACCTTTATCTTAATTGACCGAGATGCCTATATGGATCTGGCGAAAGTCTGGGATGTTTATGGGATCCCTAGTTTGGTGGTTCTGGAAAAGGATAAGGAAATCGGACGGTTTGTCAATCGGGATCGGAAAACTAAAGCCCAGATTACAGCATTCTTAGCAGGATTAAAATAGGAGAAGAACATGATTGTAACATACAACAAAGAACAAGTCGGCGATGTATTGATGCTGACCTTGAAAAACAGTGGTGAAGCTAAGCTAGCGGTGGAGAGAAAAGGGAAGGTGGCTCGCGTTTACCGTGAGGACAACCAAGAAACAGTTGCCTGGAATATCTTTGAACTCTCAACTATCTTTGCCGTAGAAGGCAAGGGCCAAGTCTTTTTGACAGATGAGCAAGTGGATCGTTTGAACCAAGAATTGGAAAGAGAAGGTTTTTCAGAACGCTTGGTCAATGATCGGGAACCAAAATTTGTGGTGGGAGAAATCCTTGAAATGGTGGCCCATTCAGATAGTGACCACTTGAATATCTGCCAAGTAGCAGTTGGACCAGATAAGACAGTTCAGATTGTAGCAGGGGCTCCAAATGCGCGAGTGGGCCTCAAGACCATTGTCGCTCTTCCAGGTGCTATGATGCCGGATGGCAGCTTAATTTTCCCAGGGGCTCTTCGTGGAGAAAAAAGCTATGGCATGATGTGCAGTCCGCGTGAATTGCACTTGCCAAATGCTCCTCAAAAACGAGGTATTATTGAATTAGATGACGCAGAAGTAGCAGGGACACCTTTTGATCCTGCTCGTCACTGGCACGAATAAAGAGAAGAATCTAGGATGTTTTGGATCCTAGATTTTTTTGATTTTGGTTTGTCACCTCCATTTTTTAAATTTTTTTCGAATAAATAGATAGGAGGTAAATGATGTATAATAAAGTTATTTTAATCGGTCGCTTAGTGGCGGCCCCAGAATTGCATAAAACCAGCACAGACAAATCCGTTGCCCGAGTGACCGTTGCGGTCAATCGTCGCTACAAGGACCAAAACGGGGAGCGAGAGACTGATTTTGTCAATGTCGTTGTCTGGGGGAAATTGGCTGAAACCATGGCTAGTTATGCCAGCAAAGGGAGTTTGATCTCTTTGGATGGAGAGATTCGGACGCGCCGCTACGAGAAAAATGGCATCATGCAGTATGTGACAGAGGTCCTCTGCCAAAGTTTTCAGTTATTAGAGAGCCGCGCTCAGCGAGCGATGCGTGAAAATGGTGGAACGGGAGATTTAGCCGACATCATTTTAGAGGAGGAAGATCTTCCTTTTTAGAAACAAAAAAAGAAAGCTGGTTCGTTTATAGACCAGCTTTTTTGATACTTGCTAGGGATTTCATTCGGGAACTACTCTTTTTAAAATGAATCAAAAATATGCATCTGTACAATAAAAGCCAGCACTTTTCTTGAAAAAGTAGTAAAATAAAGTAATATATATTCAAAATTTTCAGAAAAGGAACGGAGTTTGAAGGGGAAAGAAGAAAGAAAAGAACGGTTGAAATGGCTGATAAAACGGGTTTTACTGGTGATTCCAGTGGCCTGCATCCTCTTGTGGATCTATGCCGTTTGTCAAACCAGTAGCATCAAGGATCAGACCAAGATCGGTGTCACCTATATGACCATGAACAATGAGTTCTATAAAAGTATTCATTCGGAAATTAGTCGGATTGCCGATGAGAAAGGGGCTCTTGTATCTGTCCGAGATCCAGAATTGGACGAAAAAAGGCAGAGCCAGCAGATCGATGATTTTTGCGCTCAAAAGGTAAATGTGATTGTGATTAATCCGGTCAAAGGGGATAGTCAGCCCATTTTAAGAGCTCTTAAAAAAGCTAGAAAACAAGGAATTAAGATTATTGCAGTTGATACCCAGCTCAAGCATTTTAAGCCGGATGCCAGCATTGTCTCTGATAACTACCAAGCAGGAGTCTTGATTGCGAAAGAGTTGATGAAACGCTCTTCAAATGCTCGTATTTTGCTCTTGGAGCATAAGGGGACTGTTTCGGCAGATACGCGGATACAGGGATTTAAGGATACCATCAAAGGACATGGCTCTTATCAGATCATCTCGGAACTAGAAACCAAGGGGCAGACGGAGATCGCCATGCCTGCTGTCCGTAAGTTCTTGCAGTCAGGGGGAAATATCGATACACTAGTCGCCCTGAATGACCGCTCAGCTATAGGAGCTTTAGCGGCCATCAAGGAGCAAGGAATCACCCACCCCATTGCGATCTATGGGATTGATGGCTCACCAGATATGAAAGCCTTGCTGCACTCGACAGATGATGTCGTGGGAACCGTTGCCCAGTCTCCGTTGAAGATGGGAGACCGCGTGATGGAGGTCATCCAAGATATGGCTGATGGGAAGAGCTACCAAAAAGAAATAACCATTCCGGTTCAAATGATGACAAAGGAAAACATCGATCAATTTGATGTGAATGGGTGGCAGTAATGAGAAAATTTAGAGGTGTGAGATACAGTTTGGCCATTCTGATGGTCGTGAATTTTATCGCTGTGATGCTCAACAGTATCATCTATCTTCAAGCAACCAACTATATCATTGCCCAACGGCAAGCTTCTCTATTAGTAGAACGTTTAGAGCGTATTCCTTTTGCGCCTTCGACAACTTTTTGGTTGTCTGCGCTCTTATTTGCTGGAATTGCCTTGATCTCCATGAGTCGTTACCGGTCTCAAACGAGTCGATGGTCCATTTTTGATAAGTGGAACATTTTGGAGATCCTCCTGATGTTGCTCTTGATGTGGGTCCAAAATGTAGCTTATAACGGGCTGATTCTCTTGGTTTTTGCGGATATCTTCTATGGTTCCAAAGAGTTGAATACCAAGCGAGACCGCAAGTATTGGTTTGCGTTTATCCTAGTGAGTTTCTTGATTCTACTTGTGACCAATTCAGACGTCTTTTCGCTTTTCTTTCCGATACCTTCTCTGGATGTCTATATTCATTTTTACCCTGCCTCCATCCGGATTCTGGCCTTTTTCTTAAAGAATTCCCTCTATGCCTTGAATATGGTTCTCTTCATTATTTCGCTTTTGTTCTATATTATGAATGTTCTTGCGGAAAACCACGAAGTAGAAGAAGAGCTGGCCATGGTTTCGAAGGTGAATACGGAGTTGAACAACTATATGGCCTTGTCTGAGAAGATTGCAGAGGATCGAGAGCGCAAGCGGATTGCTCGGGAGATTCACGATACCTTGGGACACGCGCTAACAGGGATATCGGCAGGCTTAGATGCTGTCGGAGTCTTGATTGATATCGATCCCAATCGGGCAAAAGAGCAGGTAAAAAGCGTATCAGAAGTTGTCCGTGAAGGAATCCAGGATGTGAGGGGCTCTCTTAACCGCCTCCGTCCAGGTGCCCTTGAGGGACGAACCCTCAAAGATGCTTTAGAAAAGATGATCCGCGAGTACCAGACGCTTTCCAACTTGCAGGTTGATTTACACTATGAATGGGTCGATGTCGATATGGACGTCATGATTGAAGATACGATCTTTCGTGTGATCCAAGAGTCTATGACCAATGCGGTTCGCCACGGTCATGCCAGTCAGATGAGCCTTCATTTTTTTGAGGATGAAGAAGATTACCTGATCGAGTTGCAGGACAATGGGGTTGGGTTTGAAACCTTGACTTATGGCTATGGACTCAAACAGATGATGGAACGAATTTCTATCCTAGGAGGACAGCTTCAATTTGAAAGCCGCGATGGATTTTTCACGCGCGTCAGTTTACCGAAATATAAAGAAGGGAGATAAGAGATGGTAATAAAAGTAATGGTGGCAGATGACCAGGCCTTGATTCGAGAATCTCTGAAAATTATTTTGTCAGCCCACCCCGATATCGAAGTGGTGGCCACAGTGGAAGACGGCAATCACGTCCTGTCTAGCATTCCCCAAACCCATCCTGACCTAATCTTGATGGATATCCGGATGCCAGGGATGGATGGGGTTTTGGCGACAAAAGAAGTAAAAGAACACTATCCGGATATCAAAATTATTATTTTAACGACCTTTGATGATGATGAATTTATCTATAGTGCGCTCAAGTATGGTGCTTCAGGTTATCTTTTAAAGGGAGCCTCGACAGAGGAACTCTATGAAGCGATTAAGGTGGTGTATCAGGGCGGAGCCATGATCAACCCGAATATCGCTAGTAAAGTCTTTCAAATTTTCTCACAAATGGCTAAATCCAACTTCTCTATTGCTGTGGATGAGGACAATGTCAAGGATTTGAGCACAACAGAATGGCGCATTATCCAAGAAGTTGGCTATGGGGAGTCCAATAAAGAAATTGCGGCCAAACTCTTCTTGTCAGAAGGAACCGTGCGCAATTACTTATCAACGATTTTGGCGAAATTAAACCTAAGAGATCGAACGCAATTAGCGATCTGGTCAGTCCAAACTGGAGTGACGAGACGTGATTTTTCTAAAGGAAATACAGAATGAAATTGAAGCGAAAGCATCTTTGTTGGGGGCTTGGTCTCCTTGTTGCGCTCTGTGCGAGCGCGAGTTTTTATTGGTGGAAACAGCAACCGACCGTGCTTCATATTGGCGTGTATGCAGGTTCTAGTTGGGATGTGCCGACCAGTCAACGTTCCCATGCCTTGGATCGTGCGATTGAAAAATTTGAAAAGTCTCATCCCCACGTTCGTGTGGAGTATGAAAATGGGATCCCGCAGTCAGATTATTCAGACTGGCTCTCTGAAAAGATTGTCTCAGGAAAGACACCAGATGTGTTTATGGTCTCTGAGCAAGATCTTTCCTTATTAGCGGCGCGTGGCGTATTAGAAAAGTTAAACGGCTATATGGATCGAAAAGATCAAGCTGCCTTTTACCCCGTTGCCTTTGAATCAGGTGTCTATCAGGGGCAAACCTATGCCTTACCTTATGAAAGTAATCCGATTTTGATGTGTGTCAATAAAGATCTCTTGGATAAAGAAGGCATCGCGGTTCCTAAAGAAGGTTGGACCCTTGAAGAGTTCTATACGATTTGCAAGAAACTAACCAAAGATACCAATGGAGATGGGCAATTGGACCAATTTGGGAGCACAGAATACACCTGGAAAGAAGCCTTGGCGGCAAATGGAGGTCATCTCTTCCAAGGAGGCATGCTCAAGCTGACAGCTCCAAAAGTCAAAGAGTCTTTGACTTTTCTTCAAAAATTGGAAGATCTAAATAAAAATTACAAGGTGAGCTCTAAAGATTTTGACCAGGGGAAAGTCGCCTTCTATCCCATGACCTTGGCCCAATATCGGACCTATAAACCTTATCCCTACCACGTTTCTAAATATTCAAACTTCACCTGGACCTGTATCCCGATGCCGGCTAAGTCAAAAACGACCAAGGCAACCTTGGTCACGACGACTTCTTTTGCTATGTCAGCCCGAAGTTCTCATTCCAAGTTAGCTTGGGAGTTGATGCAAGTTTTGACAGAGGATCCAGAAATTCAACAAACCCTCTTTGCCCAATCCCAAGGGATCTCTGTCATGCCACAGGTAGTCAAGAGTCGCTCTAGTAAAGACCTTCTGCAGGTGGATGATTTTGGAACGGATTCCCTGACCAATCAGACCTTGAACCGCATCATGGAACAAGCTGTTGAAAGTAGTCCTAAAAATGTCTCAAAAGAGGTGCTAGAAAAGCTAGACTACTTGATTGGCAATGCCTTGCGCGATCAAGATGTTGAGAACCGCTTGCCTCAAATTCAGAGGGAGATTGAAAGTAGTCTACAGGTAGGAGTTTAGAGTAAAATAAGATGGCATTTTGTCAAGTGACAGATGTCATTTTTTTATTGCTAAATGTCATATTGGGAATGTGACATTTGACAATGTAAAAGCGCTTTCAAATAGTCTACAATAGAGTCAAATAAAGGAGGCGTAGCAAAATGAAATACCTCATTTTGGTCAGTCATGGTGGACTGGCAGAAGGTCTAAAAACATCACTAGCCATGTTTGCTGGTGATAAGATGGATCAGGTCATCGCGGTTGGACTCAAAGAAGGAAAATCGGTCGATGACTTCGCAGTTGATTTCAGAGAGAGCATTTCAGGATTGACAGCTGATGATTCTGTTTTGGTCTTGGCAGATATCGTAGGTGGTAGTCCATTAACCACTGCAGCCACGGTTCTAGAAGAAGCTGGAAAGCTCGATGGAGCCTTGATTCTTGGTGGGATGAACCTCACCATGGCCTTGACGGCAGTTGTGATGAAGGATGTGTTGGATGGAGACGATTTGTCAGCCACCATCTTATCAGAAGCACGATCTGCACTACAGCCTTTTGAAGTTTCAGCCACTGGTGCTGAAGAAGATGATGACGATATTTAATAGGGAGGTACCTTATGGTAGTAACATTTGTACGGATTGATGACCGCATGATTCACGGTCAGACAGTCACACGCTGGGCAAAGGAAAAACCATGTGATGGTTTGATTGCCGTAAACGATGCAGCAGCATCAAACAAGGTTTTGATCCAAGCTTACAAAGGTGCATCAGACAAGAAAACCTTTGTATGGACAAAGGAAGCCTTTAAAGAAAAATCAGCAAAAGTAACAGAATCAGATAGTCGTTACTTCTTGATCACCAAAAATCCAATCGATATGAAGGAAATTTTGGTCGACCAAGGGTTTGTCCCAGGTGATGTTAAAGAAATCATCGTAGGCCCTGCCAATGATCGTCCTGGAGCTGTGAAATTGGGAAATAACCAATCCATCACTCAGGAAGAAGCAGAAGCCTTCCAAGCTATTCAAGCAGCAGGCTACAAGGTGAAATTCCAATTGTTGCCAGATGTTTCCATCGGTTATTGGGATGATTTCAAATCAAAATTTGGTTTTTAAAACTAACAGTCCTATCTGTTAGGTAAATAAATTTACAAACAAAAGGAGCGTTTGTTATGACAATTTCATGGATTCAAGCAATCTTGCTTGGTATTTTCGCCAGCTTGTCTTCAATGCCTGGTATGGGAGGTTCCAGTATCGGGAACTATACACTCGGTCGTCCTTTGATCGGTGGGTTGATTTCAGGTTTAATTCTTGGAGATGTGACAACTGGTATTATGGTCGGGGTTGCCCTTCAAGTCGTTTATATCGCCTTGGTAACACCTGGTGGTACCGTATCTGCCGATGTGCGTGCCATCTCTTACATCGGTGTTCCTCTTGCTATCTTGTTTGTGCATGCCAATAACATCACAGATGAAGCTGGAATCGCCGCAGCTGCAGCTCCAATCGGTGCAGCCGTTGGGACAATCGGTACAGTTCTTTTCTACGGTACCGCTACTATGAACTTGGTTTGGCAACACATTGGTTGGAAAGCCGTTGAAGAAGGGAACTTCAAAAAACTCTACGCAGTTGACTGGGTTTACCCTTGGATCTCTCACTTCCTCTTCTCTTTCCTTCCAACAATGATTATCACCAAATACGGTGAAAACATGGTTGATTTGATGAAACAATACCTTCCTATGGATGGTTACTGGATGAAAGCCCTCTTTACAGTCGGTGCTCTTCTCCCATGTGTCGGTATTGCCATCTTGTTGAAACAAATTGTTACAGAAGCAACTGACTTCATTCCATTCTTTGTTGGATTTACCTTGGCGAAATCTCTCGGATTGAACTTGGTATCCAGTGCCGTTGTTTCATTAATCTTTGCAGTAATCTACTATGAACTTGAAGTGATCAAATCGATGAAAGCTGCTCCAGCCGGAGCGGTGGATCTAGACGATGATGAGGAGGATATTTAAAATGGCTGATAGAAAGAAAATTTCAAAGAAAACATTAGCAAAAGCATTCCATCATTGGTATTATGGTCATTTGACTTGTTTCTCTCAAGAACATATGCAAACCTTCGGGTACTTGACTTCTATGCTTCCAATCGTAGAAGAAATGTATGACACAAAAGAAGAACAAAAGGATGCTATGCAAACCTATACAGCCTTCTTCAACACTGAACCACAACTTGGATCTCTTGTTGTAGGGATCACAGCTGGTTTGGAAGAAGCGCGTGCAAACGGAGATGCAGTAGATGGCGAAACCATCAACGGTATGCGTGCCGGTTTGATGGGACCAATCGCTGGTATTGGTGACTCATTGGTTGTTGGTACCTTGATCCCAGTTCTCTTGGGGATTGCCCTTGGTCTTTCTAAAGGTGGTAACGTCGCTGGTGCTCTCTTCTACATCGTCGTATGGAACCTCTTAGTCTACTTTGGTATGCGCTTTGCCTTCTTCAAAGGTTACCAATTAGGGGATAAAGCCGTTGAATTCCTTGTAGGACCAAAAGGACAAGCTCTTCGTAAAGCGATCAGCGTTGTCGGTGGTATGGTTATCGGTGCCGTAGCAGCTACTTGGGTATCTGTTACAACAGCCCTTCAATTCAAGAACGCTGAAGGAAAAGTCTTCTTGAACATCCAAGAAAAGATCGATGGTGTTTATCCAGGTCTCTTGACAGCGGCCTTCATCACTCTTTGCTGGTGGTTGATGTCTAAGAAAAAAATTTCACCAAACAAAGTTATGTTACTTCTCGTTGTAGTGGCTTTGATCGGTGTTGCCCTTGGTATCTTTGATCCACATCTTAAATACTAAGGAAAAGAAAAACGAATTTGCTAGTAGGAGTTTTTGAGAATGAAGTGAATTGACCTCCTTTACTTGCACTTCATTCTCAATTTTTATCAGGAGGAATCCCATGGTTACAAAACAAGAACTTGTCAATGGATATGAAACAGAAATCAAGTACCAACGCCACATGCTTGAAAACCTTGGTCGTTGGTTCAGCTTACTCTTTATCATTGCCAGTATTGGTGTGGTATTGATCTATCTCTTTCACAAAAGTTTCCTCCCACTCTTGATCCTCGGGATTTTACTAGCCTTGGTTGGAATTTTAGGCATGATTGTTTTTGGATATGGCATCTACCGCGGGCGGATCAATCTTCAAAAAGTGATCGATGATTTCAATCAAAAATTGACAATTTTAAATTGATATTTTAGAAACATCTCATTTATTTTTGAGGTGTTTTTTTCTTGACTATTTCTGACCAAGTGATACAATAGAAACATAAGTTAGCACTTACGTATAGAGAGTGCTAAAAACACGTATGGAGGAATGAAAATGTTAAAACCATTAGGAGACCGTGTGGTCTTAAAAGTAGAAGAAAAAGAACAGACTGTTGGAGGTTTTGTCCTCGCAGGTGCGAGCAAGGCTGATACAAAAACAGCAGAAGTAGTGGCTGTTGGTGAAGGTGTGCGTACCCTAAGTGGTGAACTCATTGCTCCAGCTGTAAAAGCAGGAGACCACGTTTTGGTTGAAAGCCATGCAGGAATTGAAGTGAAAGATGGGGAAGAAACCTACACCATCGTTGGAACAGCAAACATTCTTGCAATTGTAGAGTAAGAGAAGAAAGAGGTAAGAGAAATGGCAAAAGATATTAAATTTTCATCTGATGCACGTTCTGCAATGGTCCGTGGTGTCGATGTCTTAGCAGATACAGTGAAAGTTACATTGGGACCTAAAGGTCGCAATGTGGTTCTTGAAAAATCATTTGGTTCACCCTTGATCACAAATGATGGGGTGACCATCGCAAAAGAAATTGAATTGGAAGACCATTTTGAAAATATGGGTGCCAAATTGGTGTCAGAAGTGGCTTCTAAGACCAATGATATCGCAGGTGACGGTACAACGACCGCAACGGTCTTGACTCAAGCTATCGTCCGTGAAGGGATCAAAAACGTCACTGCAGGTGCTAACCCAATTGGCATCCGCCGTGGAATTGAGACCGCTGTTGCAACAGCAGTAGAAGCTTTGAAAAACAATGCGATCCCAGTATCGAGCAAGGAAGCGATTGCTCAAGTAGCTGCTGTGTCTTCTCGTTCTGAAAAAGTCGGTGAGTACATCTCTGAAGCCATGGAAAAAGTTGGCAAAGATGGAGTTATCACGATTGAAGAGTCTCGTGGAATGGAGACAGAACTGGAAGTCGTTGAAGGAATGCAGTTTGACCGTGGTTACCTTTCACAATACATGGTCACTGATAATGAAAAAATGGTGGCAGACCTTGAAAATCCATACATTTTGATCACTGACAAGAAGATTTCAAATATCCAAGAAATCTTGCCATTGTTGGAAAGCATTCTTCAAAGCAACCGTCCACTCTTGATCATCGCTGATGATGTCGATGGCGAAGCTCTTCCAACACTTGTCTTGAACAAGATCCGCGGTACCTTTAATGTCGTAGCTGTCAAGGCACCAGGATTTGGAGATCGCCGCAAAGCCATGCTAGAAGACATTGCCATCTTGACAGGTGGTACAGTCATTACAGACGATCTTGGTTTGGAATTGAAAGATGCAACCATTGAAGCCCTTGGTCAAGCAGCTAAAGTTTCAGTCGATAAAGACACTACTGTCATTGTCGAAGGTTCTGGTAACCCAGAAGCGATCGCTAACCGTGTGGCTGTTATCAAGTCACAAATCGAAACCACAACCTCTGAGTTTGACCGTGAAAAATTACAAGAACGTTTGGCTAAATTGTCTGGTGGTGTTGCCGTAATCAAGGTCGGTGCTGCAACAGAAACAGAATTGAAAGAAATGAAACTTCGTATCGAAGATGCCCTTAATGCGACTCGCGCAGCCGTTGAAGAAGGGATCGTTGCCGGAGGTGGTACAGCTCTTGTCAATGTCATATCTGCAGTCGCAGCCCTTGAATTGGAAGGGGATGAAGCGACCGGACGCAATATCGTTCTTCGCGCCTTGGAAGAACCTGTTCGCCAAATTGCTCACAATGCCGGTTACGAAGGATCTATTGTGATTGATCGCTTGAAAAATGCCGAAGTCGGAACAGGTTTCAATGCCGCAACAGGTGAATGGGTGAATATGATTGATGCAGGAATCATCGACCCTGTCAAAGTTAGCCGTTCAGCCCTTCAAAACGCCGCTTCCGTTGCTAGCCTCATTTTGACAACCGAAGCAGTCGTAGCCAACAAACCAGAACCAGCAGCCCCAGCAGGACCAGGAATGGATCCAAGCATGATGGGTGGGATGATGTAAGACACGTAGTCTAATGGGTGCTGAAGCACCTCATTAGACTACGGCAAGCACAATGGTGCCTTGCCGAAGTGTCTTACTAGCTCAAAGGGAGGAAAATATCGTTCCTTCCTTTTTATCGTTCTTTAGAATTTTCATGTGTTATGGAATAATATTTTTATTTTAAATTTTGTAACAGAAATGATAAATACTAATTAAAGAGGACTTGCGTAGATGCTTGGGAAACAAGCGTTTGTGGTGTTTTCAAGCGGAGGAATATTTGCCAACAAATTGCAATACAAATTAACTGATTTTGTAATAATTCTAGTGTATACTAGTAAGAGTAGATCACAGGTCTACATTGTTGCAAGGGGAGAACTTCCCACATACATGTCTATTGACAATAAAACTTGATCGTAATATCGCTGTTAGTAAAATGAGAGTTTGAACATAGTGTAGATTTTATCGACCTTTTTCATATTAAAAAATATTTTTCAAATTCCCCTTGCGCAAGCTCTTCCGGATTCCTCCGGGAGAGTTTTTTCTTGTTAAGGAGAAAAGATAGAATGCCTTTTGAGTCTACTTTGAAAGAGTGGCTCAGCAGCTATTATTTATGGTAAAATAGAACATATTCGTCGAGGGGAAGGAGTGAAGACTTTGTTGAAGATTTTTGTGTTAGAAGATGAGTGGATCCAGCAATCACGAATCGAATCGGTCTTGCAGGATCTCATCCATCAAAAATCCCTGCAATGCAAAGCACCAGAAGTGTTTGGGAAATCAAGCCAGTTGCTGGATGCTATCACAGAGAGAGGCGCTCATCACCTATTCTTTTTAGATATCGAGATTAAAGGTGAGGAGAAAAAAGGTCTGGAGATTGCAAAAGAGATTCGTAAGAAAGACCCCCATGCGACCATTGTCTTTGTCACCACTCACTCTGAATTCATGCCCATTACCTTTCAGTACAAAGTAGCCGCCTTGGATTTTATCGATAAAACGCTGGGTGAGGAAGAGTTCAGAGAGAGAATCAGCTCAGCCATCGATTATACCTTGGAGCAAGCTGGGACCACGATTGCGCAAGATGCTTTTACATTTGAGAGTGCGATGGCGCGTGTACAAGTTCCCTTTAATAAGATTTTGTATGTTGAAACTTCTCCAACCATTCACAAGGTTATTTTACACACCAAGGATGAGCGATTAGAATTTTACGCTAGTATTGCCGATATCGAAAAAGCAGATCCCCGCTTGTATCGGTGCCACCGCTCCTTTGTGGTGAATCCACAAAATATTACGAAGATTGATAAGGAAGCCAAGAAAGCTTTTTTTGAAAATGGGGACAATTGCTTGATCTCACGGACCAAGTATAGAGGCTTACTGGAAGCTTTGAAAAAATAGAAGGGAGAAGGAATTGCTGTTAGATATTCTAATGTCTTACCTAAAGTTCTTCGTCAGCATGCTGATCTATCGTCATATCAGTAGACAAGAGTTCGCTTGGCGCTGGCTCTTTTTGTGCCCTTTCTTCTTTGCAATTATCTTTACCCTTGTGCCACCGGTAGGCTTTTTTGGCTATTTCTTAGTATTTATTGCCTATAGTTTCTATCGAAATCGTAAAATACGACACCTTTTGAACATTTTTTATGGGCTCTACCCGGTTGTCATGGAGAGTCTCATTGGGCGTCTCTTAGCCTTTTATGTCTTTCCAATGTTAGGGATTGTACTTGTTCATGAGGCATCTGTCAGCTGGTATGATGCTCTACTTGAATTGCTGGTCTTTCCTGTCTATTTAGGGCTCACTAAATTGTTAAAACTAGATTTTACAGATTTAAAAGTAGGGTTTCAACGGCAGTATTTTAATCGTTTCTTACTCCCAATGGATCTTTCCATGTTTGTGTATTTGCTCAGTGTTGTAGGTCTGGTGGTTTTTGAGGATATTATTCCGCATGCAGATGCTTTGCGGAAACAGTTAAATAGTATTTATTTGATTCTGTTTTTTGTGATGCTCTTGTATTTCAATGCAGTGTCCAGAGAACGATTGAAACAAGAGATTCTAGAGCAAAAAGATAGGCAACTGCAGGAGTTAGCCACCTATAGTCAACACGTCGAAATGCTCTATGGGGAGATTCGTGCCTTTCGTCATGATTACCTGAATATTTTAACCAGTCTCAAGTTAAGTATTGAGCATGAAGATCTCAATGCGATCAGGGAAGTCTATGAGAATGTTCTTCGAGAGAGTGGCCAACAATTTTACGATAGTAAGTTTGATATTGCCAAACTCAGTCATATCGAAAATCCAGCTGTAAAAAGTGTTCTGTCCGCAAAATTGTTGGAAGCTCAAAATAAAGGGATTGGGATCTCTGTCGAGATCGATGAACCTGTTCGTGATTTATTCATCGAAGTTTTAGATTTCATCACCTTCTTATCCATCCTTTGTGATAATGCTATTGAAGCGAGTATCGAATCAGACGACCCACAGCTGACTCTTGCTATGCTCCAGGAGGAAAACTCCCTCATCTTAATCGTTGAAAATAGTACAAAAGCTGAAAAAATAGATCTGGCGAGAATTTTTGAAAAGGACTACTCAAGTAAAGGAGATGGCCGCGGTCTTGGCTTGTACAAGATCCAACAATTACTGGAAAAATATCCCAAAACGACAGTGTCTACCAAGAGTTCAAACTACCGATTTACTCAGAGCTTGACCTTTTGGAAGGAATAATGGAAGAGAGAGTGGGACAGAAATCGGTAATTCGTTAGAATTCGATTTCGTCGTCCCACCTCCGCACAGTTGAGTAGGGCTGTAAAAGCTGATAAAATCAGCGTAGTAGAGCCCACTCAACCACTGCGTCTTGCTCGATAATCCAAAGACAATTGAGAGGCTAGGACTTTTGTCCCAGCCTCTTTTTTGACTGTTCACGACGATTTTTTGACCGATTCTGACAGAGAGCTTCCAAGGTTTTCCCCTTGAAGTATAATGGACACAAGATCAATAAGAAAAGAGGGATCGTATGTTTCAGGTGGCATCTATTACAAAATCATTTAAGGAGAAAGCTGTATTAAAGGGGGTGTCTTTTTCGATAGAAGAAGGAGATAAAATTGCCTTGCTGGGAAATAATGGAGCAGGTAAAAGCACCCTGTTCAACATTATCGCTGGGCAGCTCCAGGCTGATTCGGGGACGATAAAGACTTCGCTTGATTTTCAAAGAGAAATTGGGATGATGCCTCAGGGGGATCTACTCATCGAGGATCTAACCGTTGCTGAATTCGTCGAATTAAAAAGCCGGATGAATCAGCTGAAGCAGGCTGATATCAATGGACTCTTAGAGATGGTCGAATTGAGAGGCTCAAAAGAGCAGATGGTGGGAAGTCTTTCTGGTGGTCAAAAGAGACGCTTGTCCTTGTTGGTAACCATTTTGAATCATCCAAGGTTGATTTTTTTAGATGAGCCAACGACTGGCATGGATTTGGAAGCAGTGGATAACTTTTGGAAACTACTGGAGCAGCAAGAGTTTACATCTGTTGTGGTGACCCATGATTTTAACCAAATTGATGCCTTTTTTACAAAAGTCTTGATTTTAAAAGAGGGTCGAATTGCTGCCGCAAAGTCTGTCGAGGACATTCACCAGGCTGGTCAAACCATTGAGCAGTATTTCCGAGAAGAGATGAATAAAGGAGGGGAACAAGCATGAAAAAGATTCAATTAAAACAAGTTTTACGAAATAAGCGCTTTGTATTATTCACCATTATTTTACCCATAGGCTGGTATATCTTCTTTTATCAGCTTCAAAAAGGGGTTTCGCCAAGTATTTTATTAGGTATTGCCGTATTTATCGGTGTCATTGGCAATAGCCTTGCAACTTTTAGTAAGCGAATCGCCTCAGATATCGGGTTTTATTCTTTTGAATCCCACTTTACAAGCTATAGTGTCAAGAACTATTTATGGGATCAAAGCATCGTACAACTGATTTTGAACAGCTTGATCTTTTTAGCAGTGCTAGTAGTTGCTGTTCTAGGTTTTCACTTTCCGGTGACGACTAGCCTGTTGGTACAATTTTTCCTCTTATCCTTGATGGGGATCTACTTTAGTGTGATTGGCTTTGTACTCGGGGTCAGGGTAGATGCTAAGACGATTGATATCATTGGCTTTCCTGTCATTATTTTGGCCGCTATGACCATTATTCCCTTTGATACGCTTGGCGCAAGTGGAGGATTTATGGACATAGTTGGCAAGCTACAACGGGCTTTCCCAGGCTATTATTATACAAAGCTGATCCAAGATTTAACCGAGAAACAAACGATCGATGTCTCTCAATTGGCGCTCTTTGTTGCCGTATTTGGATTGAATTTGCTATTTTTCTATCTGCTCGTACCCAAAGGGAAAATGGGGAACTAGGAGCAGTTAAAAAGAGGCTGGGACAAAAGTCCTAGCCTCTCAATTGTTTTTGGATTGTCGAGCAAGACGCAGTGGTTGAGTGGGCTCTACTTCGCTGATTTCATCAGCTTTTACAGCCCTACTCAACTGTGCGGAGGTGGGACGACGAAATCGAATTCTAACGAATTACCGATTTCTGTCCCACTCTCTTTTCTTTGCTATAAAACGGTTATTCGGTATTCGTCCGTCAAGTACTTGGAAAGATCTTGCCAATCTTCTTCCTTAAATTTACAAAGATTGACGAAGAGTTTTACGGTATGTTGCTCTGTATCAATGATGGTATTGGATTTTGAGATATTTTCTAGTGCAGTATTGTCCCTCAGTTGAAACTCGATGAAATAACTTTTGCTATTTTGGTGATCCGGGTCACTGACGTCAGTCACTTTATAGGCTGCAGTTACCAAATCATCCTTGGGGATAAAGATATCTTTTGTCAGAATCACTCCCTGATAAGCATGGATCCCATCAGAAGTCAGCTCAAAGGCGATCTGACGACTGGTCAGTCTTTTGATCCCAGCAATGGTTGCATAGATCGCAATCAAAAATAAAAGGATCTGAATGAGGGTGACGAAACTGACTTTGGGAAAACCCTCAAAACCTAGGATCGATAAAAAAGCTAAGTGGATAAAGAGCGCACAGGCAAAAGCCAGAGAGCCATATCCGATATATTTTGAATAATAGATCTTCATTTTGGACTCCTTACATTTAAGATGCAACGAAAACTTGGAATTTCAAGTACCCTTATCATAGCGGATTCGATGAAGAGCTGTCAAATGTTTGCTAGGGTTCAAAGGTGCTTTTTTATTTTAAATGGAATAACAACGATGCAGGATGTTCTAACTTCGTACGCTACATTATAGTATATAAAAATATGAGCTAAACGCTCTTGAGACAAGCAAAAAAGCCTTGGTTTTCAAGGCTTTTTTGCATAAAAAATGCCCCCTACATGAATTTGTAAGAACTTTTCATATTGAAAATAAACAAAAATGTTGAAATATAGCTGATTTTAGGGAAATACTTTTAGGTGTTTTCAATGTCAGGATTTAAAAATGGGGCAAAAGTGGGGCAAAAACGAATGACTCGTATTTGGTTTGAAAACCTATAATACCTAATGTTTATGCTATTCTAGATATATAGTTTTGTTATAAACAAATGTCAGTGCGAGATCAAATTGGAGGATAAAATGGAAAAACAAATTAATGAAAAAAAGCCTTGGTTCCCAAAGCTTTTTTATGTTATAAACTCATTAAAAGAACCCCCAGTTAGATTTGGAATATTTTTTATTCTGTGTCACATAAAAATAAATAAAATGAGTGGCTATAGCTAGAGCTAAAATGGTTGTTATACTCACTACTATTATAGGATTAGAAGCAAAGATTAAAGAGAGAATCAAGGCAGCCAGATAGAGTGTCGCTTGGACACAGTAGTAACTTTTCGAATAGCGAAGATAGTGTTTGTTATAGGGCCCATTTACTAGGACAGCAGCTTGAAAGAGGCCAAATCCGATATAAGAGAAGCTGGTTGCAAAGAGACGATTAACTTCAGGATTCTGAAGAAAGCCAATCGATACAGTCATCATCATAAGTCCAATGAAAATAGGATAGTGACTGTAAATTAGAAATAGTCCCTTTTGATCAGATTTTTCATCAATAGCATGGTCGAATTGACCAAAATAAAACAAGAACAGAGAAAGCATAATAATGAAATAAAGAACCGAATAAATCGAGAAATTCTCGATTGTAAAGAAGTTAGCTAGCTCCATAATCATCTCTCCAAACGTAATAATGACAAGAAGGGAGATGCGCTCGATTAAATGGGGGAGATTTACCTGGTAATGCTTATCTTTACTAAGCAAGATAATTGGCATAATAAACGTTAGCAGAATACTAGCAAAGAAGATATAGACTCTAACGTAAATAGGAAGAGGAAGAAGAGCTGCTAAATAGACTCCTAAACTTCCTAGCCCTGTTATCCATAGAAAACCTTTGATACTTTCCCGATTAACATCATCGGTTGATTTTCTAAAAAACTCAACCAAATATTGAAAAAACAAGGTAAGGGTTAATGTACCAATAGCCCAACAGAGATAATGAAAATATTGTTGCCAATCAGGTCCCATCATATTGGCTATAAAGAGTAAAATTCCCATTTTGATAAACATGATTACCATGTTAAATAAAGAGTTCTTTCCATAGCGATTGGTATAAACGGTTTGAATCATCCAGGAATCGGTGAGAACCAAGACAGCCATGAAAAAATCAAGGAAAGAATTCCAAGTCAAAATACCGTTATGAAGATGGTCAATTAAAGTAGTTACTTTTGAAATTGCAAAAACAAACACTAGGTCATAAAATAGTTCTGAAAATTCTACACGTTTATGTTTAATAAGAGTTGTCATCTTAAGTCCTTTCTATTCTAGAAGTACAATTTATTATAACAGAAAATGGTAATGAGAGAAAAAGGATATGCTTAAATAATTTCATGTGGCGCGAATTGTCAAAACCTTGGAGCACATTTACCTCATGTACCAACTCACAGGCAGAGTGTTTGATGATTGATAATGAAGTACGTGTATTCTGAGGCAAAAGATTTCGAGACTCCATTACGTAACTCCCATCTATAAATAAAAAATGATAGTTTCATCATAGCAAATCTAAAGAAACACGCTAAAAAGCAACCCTGACGAGTTGCTTAAAATCCTATTAAAAATTAACTGTGTCAGGATCATCCTGAGTTTTGATGCCTTGAATCTTATCCAAGACTGCCATATCTTCCTCTGATAAGTCGAAGTCGAAGATATCCAAGTTACTTTTTATATTTTTAGGTGTCACAGACTTAGGTAGTGGCAAGAAACCTTTTTGAAGGCTCCAACGCAGAGCAACTTGTGCTACAGATTTACCGTTACGTTCAGCCACTGCTTCAACATCTTCATTTCCAAAAATGCTACCTGTACCTAGTGGACTATAGGCTTCAAGAAGGATATCGCGCTCTTGGCAATAGTCAACTAAGTCTTCTTGGTCACAACCTGGAGCCAAGAGGATTTGATTGACATGTGGAACAATTTTAGCTGTTTCAATAAGAGCTTCTAGGTGATGTTGCATAAAGTTAGACACACCGATAGCGCGCACCTTACCTTCTTTGTAAGCTTCTTCCATAGCCTTCCATGCACCCGCATTGCCAGCCTTCCAAGCATCATTCTCACGAAGCGCCTTTGGATTAGGCCAATGGATAAGCAAAAGATCCAAATAATCCACACCAAGTCTTTCGAGAGACTCATCGATAGAAGTCTTAGCCAACTCGTAATCGTGCTTATCATTCCAAAGTTTGGTAGTTAGGAAAATATCCTCACGTGCCAAATCACTATCAGCAATCGCCTTACCTACAGAAACCTCGTTACCGTAAATTTGTGCGGTATCAATATGTGTGTAACCAGCCTTAAGTGCGAAGCTAACGCTGTTATAGGCTTCTTCGCCTTCAGCAATTTGCCAAGTTCCAAAACCAATTTTAGGAATAGTAACCCCATTTGCAAGTGTATATGTTTCCATGATTTTCACCTTATCTTTTTTTAATAGTACTATCTTAAAAAAGATAAGACAAAAATGCAAAGATTTGCTACGGCTATTATTATGAATAGTTCCTTACTTCTTTTTCCGATGTTCGTAACAGCCTTTGGAGATATTATTACTTGGGAAGAGAATGAATTTGTTGGTATTGTAAAATAAAATCTTCAAGACTGCGACATTATTATCAAGAGCCTGAAATATTTTCTTCAGTATTTAGATAACTCATATGTGACTGATAACTTTGAACTGGATTTATATAGACAGGCTGTGTTAAAACATGGTCCCTTGTCATATAACCAATGTTTCGGTTTTGTTCCTTTACTAGCATTAGGAGGCTTTAAAGATGTGGAACATATGGATAAAGTCAAAGTCCTGGAGCACATTTATCTCATGTACCAACTCACAGGCGGAGTGATGGACGATTGATAGAAAGGAACCACCTTCGAGGTGGTTTTTTCGACGAAAACGAGTGTGAGATAAATAACGAGTCTTTGGATGAGACTCGTTTATTTTGTGAATATAAACTTTTTGGTACAAAATTTGGTATAAAAAACAAAATGACAAGCAAAAAAGCCTTGGAACTCAAGGCTTTTTCCTGTTGATTTAGATGCCCCCTGCATGGATTTGTAAGAACTTTTCATATTGAAAATAAACAAAAATGTTGAAATATAGCTGATTTTAGGGAAATACTTTTAGGTATTTTCAATGTCAGGATTTAAAAATGGGGCAAAAGCGGGGCAAAAACGAATGACTCGTATTTTGTTTGAAAACCTATAATACCTAATGATTATGCTATTCTAGATATATAGTTTTGTTATAAATAAATGTCAGTGCGAGATCAAATTGGAGAATAAAATGGAAAAACAAATTTCTACGTAGAATGGAATGCGAAAAAGTGATAATTAAAGAGACGAAAAAGCTGAGAATATGATTTCCCAGCTTTTTTGAATGCGATAGAAATAGCAACTAGACTATTTACGAAAGGCCTCAATAATGTAGGTGAAGCCAGTAACTAAAAATGAAAAGGCAATGACATAAACGACAAAGACACCTGTAGCCACTGGATTGAACAGAATCACTAGACCTAGTAAAAATTCAAGCAAGGCTACCCACATGATATTGCTACCAATAATAGGGAAAATCAATCTTAGACGATTGCCTTTAAAGAAAGCAATAATGGCTTCTACAATTAACCAAATTCCTACAATGGTCGGAATGACGACCGGCAGGGTCACAAAGCCATAAGCAACGAGGTAAAGAGCTAAGAGAAGACTAACAAATCCTTGGAAAAGATAAACAGGTGAGCGAAGCTCTTTTGGTGCAGAGAAATAGCCTAAAATAGCTGCTATAGAAGAAACCAGTAAACCAAATGAAATCCACCAGCTGTAAGCAACAAGATTAGCTACTGGGTTTGTAAATAGGAAAAGTCCTAAAAGGACAAAAACAACTCCTGCAAGGAATAGCAGTAAACGATTAGAAAATTTCATTTCAATACCCCCTATATAGTATAATTTGCTAATAAAACTATTGTACTTATTTTTATAGAAAATGTCAATAAAATAAATAAACAATTTGGAAGTTTCAGTCTGACTTACAAAAAGAAAAGGAGTTTTCACTCCTTTTCACAGATTGAAGACAAAGTCCTTATAAAAGTGTCTTCTAAAGATTTTAACTTCAATCTGAAGCGAGGTTATCCTCGCTTTTTCTATTTATCAAACAATTCCTTATTTTCAATTAAGAGTTCTAGTGGAGATTTATCCCTTGCTTCAATAAAACCAGGTTCATATTGGTTATGAAGTGTTCTTTTCTGAGAAGTTGGATCAATATACAACTCATCTCCATCTTCTGTGTATAGTTGGTTGCCTCTTGTTAAGTAAAGTAAATCCTCTAAGTACTGTCCATCAGTTTCTAGAAAATCTTCGATGTATTTGACAGCTTTTAAAATCTCACTTACTTTATCAGAGTATTCATTAGATTCAAGAACACTCTTTTCTAACTCAATCTCTTTACTAGTTCCAAATAGTTGGGTTGGAGTTGCATTAAAATATTCTGCTATCTTATCTAAATTTGCAAAGGTAGGATAGCTTTTTTGTTTTTCATAATCAGAGATGTCTGGAAAGATTGCTCATAAAAAAATGTGGGGCAAATGATGGGGCAAATCAGTTATAGACAAGCAAAAAAGCCTTATAAATCAAGGCTTTTTCCTGTTGATTTAGATGCCCCCTACAGGGCTCGAACCTGTGACCCATAGATTAAGAGTCTACTGCTCTACCAACTGAGCTAAGGAGGCAAATATAAAAAGCTGTATTGGTGCCGAAACTTCACGATTTGTATTGAACCCGCGCAATTAAGCAGGTGGGCAACTCGCTCTGACTTAGCTGCTTCCGCGTGAAACGGCCTGCATACTGCCAGAAGTCTTTTGTTTCCCTAATAATACAAAAAATAGTCGGTCAACACTTAAGTGTGAAGTCGTACACCACAGCGTTTCTATATGTATATGATACCACATTTTGAAAATATTTCAAGGAAAAATCTCAATTTTTTGAAACCGATGTCACTTTTTCTTAAATTGATCAATCTTCTCCTTGGTGGCTCCGAGAGCACGTTCGTACTTGCCATTTTCATTGGGAATAAAGTAGGAAGCGTGTTTGAGCTTGTCTGGCAGGTAGTCTTGCTTGACCCAGTTGCCAGGGTAGTTGTGGGGATATTTATAGTTTTGCGCATTTCCCAGTTCCTTGCTTCCAGCATAATGACCATCGCGGAGGTGGCGAGGAATGGGAAGATTGCCAGAACTTCTAAGGTCAGCCAAGGCCTTGTCCATGGCGACGTAGGCAGAGTTGGACTTAGGCGAAAGGGCTAGATCGATGACGATGTTGGCGATGAGAATGCGGGCCTCAGGAAAGCCGATACGCTCAGCTGCCTGAAGGGATGTTACGGTATGGATCTGCGCATCTGGATTGGCCAGGCCGATATCCTCATAAGCGATGACGGTCAAGCGACGAGCTAGGCTAGGTAGGTCTCCCGCTTCGATCAAGCGAGCTGCATAGTGGAGACTAGCATCGACATCCGAACCGCGGATAGACTTTTGCAGAGCAGAGAGAACATCGTAGTGGCCGTCTCCATCCTTGTCCATGGTGATATAGCTACGTTGGAGGCTATTTTCCATGATGTCTAGCGTAATATGGCGGACGCCTTCTGCATTTTCAGAGGTCGATAGCACTGCCAGATCGAGAGAATTAAAGGCGGAACGAAGATCTCCATTGGTCGAGGTAGCGATGAAATCCAAAGCGTCCTCATCGAGCACGACTGGAAAATTAAAGCCACGCTCGGGATCATCTAGCGCCGTTTTTAGAGCTTGCTTGACCTCCTCCGTCGTCAAAGGTTCCAGCTCAAAGATCTGTACGCGGCTTCGAATAGCGGGTGTGACAGAGAAAAAGGGATTTTCAGTCGTTGCACCGATCATGATGACCAGACCGCTTTCGAGCAAAGGCAAAAGAAAATCTTGCTTGGTTTTATCGAGGCGATGGATCTCATCCAAAAGCAGGACCAAGCCACCAGAAAATTTGGCTTCTTCTGCGATTTCTTGGAGGCGTTTTTTACTATCAACTGTTGCATTAAAGGTCCGAAAGGCATACTTGGTCGTTCCTGCGATGGCAGAAGCAATACTGGTCTTTCCGATCCCCGGAGGTCCATAGAGAATCATGGAGGACAGACGATTGGCCTCGACCATGCGACGAATGATTTTGCCTTCTCCGACCAGGTGCTGTTGACCGATGACTTGATCGATCGTCCGTGGTCGCATCCGGAGTGCGAGATTGTCGGGCATTTCCTTCTCCTTTCTAGCTTTGTCTCCTTTCAAAGAGGCGTTTTTTATGGTAAGATTGTAGTAACTATTGTATCATATTCCGCTCTAAGAGTGGGAAATTAGAAAGAGGACGCTATGTCTAAATACGGATTTTTGGATATTTTAGAAGAGGAGATGGACAAGGTTTTTCCTTTTGATTTTGAGATCAATTGGGATAAGAAAAACCATGCGGTAGAAGTGGCTTTTCTCTTGGATGTACAGAATACGGGAGGGGTTGCCCTGGTTGATGAGGCTGGTGAAGAGTCTGATGAGGATATCTTCTTTGAAGAAGCCGTCATCTTCTACAATCCAGCCAAGTCGCATGTGGAAGAAGATGCCTATTTAACAGCGATTCCTTATGAGCCTAAAAAAGGCTTGTCTCGTGAGTTTCTAGCCTATTTTGCGACTTTCCTTCGAGATACAGCCGAGCTGGCCTTGGATGAGCTCATGGATTTCTTGGCAGACGAAGAAGCAGAGAGCTTTGAGATCGTCTGGAACCAAGAAGTTTTTGAAGAAGGCAAAGTTGGCCTAGAAGAAAGCACCTTTTATCCCTATCCGAGATATTAGAAAAGATTCTAAGTGTTTTTTTGAATACTGGATTCAAGGAGAAGGGGAAAACTATGCTAGAAAAAGTCAAACAGTTTTTCAGGAGAAGGTCAGATAAATCTGAGCAATCAGTTTGCATTCTGCCCCGCAATCGCTTTGCGAATTTAGATTTTGAGCGAGTATTGAAGTCAGGAACTCGTTGTTGTGTTGATGAAGATGGGCACTATGTTGAGGATGGTAAAATCACATTATTTGAATTTTCTATAGACTTTGCAGAATTTGAGTTCATAGGTGATTTCAAAATTGAGGAGGAAGATCAGTTTAAGCAACTATTAGCTCGTTTGAATAGTTTTGACAATGCCATTCAGTCCTATTTGGAAAGTGAGATGCAACAACCCATCCCTCAGTATGCTAAGGATCTAGGCTATACTCAGAAGAGGTGGGAGAAAACCTTTTACTTCCATCCTTGGATATTAAGTTTTGAGGAAAACCCGCCTAATCTTCGCTATGTTGCAGATTATGTAAATGATGAGTTTACGGTTTATTTTGCTAAAAAACATGGCAGATGGCAAGCATACTGGGATGCAGAGTGCCAAAAAGTAATCGAAGAAAGCTAGCTCGTATTTTCCTAGAGAGTAATTGTTATCATAGAAAAGAGTAAATATCATGGAATTATTGGATAGCAGAATGGATTTCCAAGGTTGCAAGATTGCCTTGATTTGTGGGGATAAGGTCTTGACTATCTTACGTGATGACAAGGACGATATCCCTTGTCCCAACATGTGGGAGTTGCCAGGTGGTGGTCGTGAAGGAAACGAAAGCCCTTTCGAGTGCGCAGCGCGTGAAGTTTATGAGGAATTGGGAATTCATTTAGATGAAGACTGTCTGCTTTGGAGCAAGATTTATCCTAGCGTAATCTTTAAAGACAAGCAATCGGTCTTTATGGTTGGTCAGCTAAGACAAGAACAATTTGACAATATTACCTTTGGGAATGAAGGACAGGCCTATAAACTGATGCCTATTGAGGAATTTTTGAAGTCTAAACAGGCAGTGCCTCAGCTACAGGGGAGATTGAGGGATTATTTGGAGGAAGGTTTATGATAACACTTGTTCGAGCGGGAGCAGAGGATTTAGAAACTATTATTGCAATTCAGAGAGCTAGCTTTAAGGCTGTTTATGAAAAATACCATGATGAATATGACCCTTATCTCGAGGACCGTGAACGAATCAAATGGAAACTGGCAGAGCGTCCCAATAGCTATTACTACTTTGTAAAAAAAGATGAAGAAAACATCGGATTTTTACGAGTTCAGACCAATGAAGAGTTAACGGAAGCTTGGTTAGGGACCGCAGCGATTTTGCCTCCGTATCAGGGAAAAGGGTATGGTTCTGAGGGACTGAGATTGCTAGAAGAGGAATTGTCAACCATCACACAATGGGATTTGTGTACGGTATTACAGGATGCGAGAATGGTTGCCTTCTACGAGAAAAATGGCTACCGTCAAACTCATATCGAGCCTGAAAAAGAAGGTATGGATATGGTCTACATGAAAAAATTGATTGACAAATAGAAAGGATGGTTCGGTTAAATTTCTAAACTGAACCTGCCCTAAACACTGTGCCAAAAATATAAACTTCTCTTAGACACAAGCGTCTTCAGAGAATTTCCAATTTTGGCTTTGTGTTTTACGGGCTTGGTATCTTAATGATGGAAACATGGCAAGAGTTAAAAGTTACAGTGAAGCGTGAGGGAGAGGAGTTGGTTTCCAATCTCTTGATCGAGTTAGGCGCCCAAGGGGTAGCAATCGAAGACAGCATGGATTATGTGGGAAATGTCGACCGCTTTGGTGAGATTTTTCCTGATGTCGAGCAGCAAGAAGAAATCGTGGTGACGGCCTACTACCCGGAAACGGTTGATGTAGCAGCGGTTGAAGCGGACTTGCAGGCTCGCTTAGCAGAATTGACGGATTTTATGGATCTAGGAGAGGTCAAGATGGGGACGACTGCCTTGGCTGAGGAAGACTGGGCAGACAACTGGAAGAAATACTATGAACCAGCTCGTATCACTCATGACTTGACCATCGTGCCGTCATGGACAGACTATGAGGCAACGGCGGGAGAAAAGATTATCAAGCTGGATCCTGGTATGGCCTTTGGAACAGGAACCCACCCGACAACCAAGATGAGCCTCTTTGCCTTGGAGCAGGTTCTTCGCGGTGGCGAAACAGTGCTAGATGTGGGGACTGGTTCAGGTGTCCTTTCTATCGCCAGCTCACTTCTAGGTGCCAAGGAAATCTTCGCCTATGACCTGGATGATGTGGCGATTCGTGTCGCTCAGGAAAATATTGAGCTCAATTCTGGCATGGAAAACATCCATGTAGCCCCAGGTGATTTGCTCAAGGGCGTGGAGATTGAGGCAGATGTCATCGTGGCCAACATTCTAGCGGATATCCTTATCCATCTGACAGATGATGCTTATCGTTTGGTCAAGGACGAAGGTTACCTGATCATGAGTGGCATTATCAAGGACAAGTGGGACATGGTGCGTGAGTCGGCTGAGTCGGCTGGATTTTTCCTTGAAACCCACATGATCCAAGGGGAATGGAATGCCTGCGTCTTCAAGAAGACCAAGGATGTCTCCGGTGTGATTGGAGGCTAGCATGCAGCAGTATTTTGTAAAAGGCTTGGCTAGCTCACCTGTCACCATAGAGGACAAGGAAACCAGCAAGCACATGTTTCAGGTCATGCGCTTAAAAGAAGAGGACGAAGTTACTCTAGTCTTTGATGATGGGATCAAGCGCTTGGCGCGCGTGGTCAATGTGGAAGCCCGTCAATTGGAGCTAATCGAAGAATTAGCTGATAATGTGGAACTGCCAGTCCAAGTGACCATTGCATCAGGCTTTCCCAAGGGAGATAAGCTGGAGTTCATCACTCAGAAAGTAACAGAACTGGGTGCTAGCCAAATATGGGCCTTCCCTGCAGACTGGTCCGTTGCCAAGTGGGACGGCAAGAAGTTGGGTAAAAAGGTCGAAAAACTAGAAAAAATTGCCCTTGGAGCAGCCGAGCAAAGCAAGCGGAATTTGGTCCCAAGCATTATCCTTTTTGAGAAAAAGGCAGACTTTCTAGCACAACTTGACCAGTTTGACCGGATCGTGGTGGCCTATGAAGAGTCAGCTAAAGAGGGGGAGGCAGCTACTCTGATTCAGTCGCTGACCGGATTAGAAGCTGGAAGTAAACTACTCTTTATCTTTGGACCAGAGGGCGGTCTATCCCCTGCAGAAATTGAAAGTTTTACAGCTCAGGGAGCAGTGTTAGCAGGACTTGGTCCTCGCATCCTACGAGCAGAAACAGCCCCACTCTATGCTCTCAGTGCCGTGAGCGTTGTTACAGAATTAATGAACTAACGAAGTGAAGGAATCGCTTCGTTAATTTTTTTACAAAAAACTTTTACGAATGATGAAAGCAAGGTGGATCCCAGAATGATCTTCGAGAAGTATCCGTGTATTAAGTATCCGTATATTAAAGTAGCTTCATTGGTTCCCATCTGCTTCTAAAAGTGTTAAAATAGTATCCAAGAAACTGGAGAAAATACATGCCGAAAGAAGAGAATTTAACAGGGGACCAAGTCGTTGCCCTTACAAAAAAATATTTATCACCTGAAGATGTTGCTTTTGTGCAAAAGGCTTTGGTCTATGCGGTTGATTGCCATAATGGGCAATTCCGTCAGTCTGGCGAGCCTTATATCATCCACCCAATTCAAGTGGCAGGGATCCTTGCCAAGCTGAAACTGGATGCTGTGACGGTCGCCTGTGGCTTTTTGCATGATGTCGTGGAAGATACGGATGCGACTTTAGATGATTTAGAGCGCGAATTTGGTCATGATGTGCGCGTGATTGTCGATGGGGTGACCAAGCTCGGGAAGGTCAAGTACAAGTCCCATGAAGAGCAGTTAGCGGAAAACCATCGCAAGATGCTCATGGCCATGTCTCAAGATATCCGTGTCATTTTGGTCAAATTGGCAGACCGCTTGCATAATATGCGTACCCTCAAGCATTTGCGCAAGGATAAACAAGAGCGCATTTCGCGTGAGACCATGGAGATCTATGCACCGCTAGCCCACCGTCTCGGGATTTCCAGCGTCAAGTGGGAGCTTGAGGATTTGTCCTTCCGTTATCTGAATGAAGTCGAATTCTACAAGATTTCGCATATGATGAAGGAAAAACGTCGCGAGCGAGAAGAGTTGGTCGAAGAGGTTGTCCACAAGATTGAGACCTATGCTGGGGAACGCCATCTGCATGGGAAAATTTATGGTTGACCAAAGCATATCTATTCGATCTATCGCAAGATGCAGGATAAGAAGAAACGCTTTGATGAAATCTATGACTTGATTGCCATCCGCTGTATTTTGGATACTCCAAGTGATGTTTATGCTATGCTAGGCTACATCCATGAGCTCTGGAAGCCAATGCCGGGGCGTTTTAAGGACTATATTGCCAACCGGAAGGCCAATGGCTATCAGTCTATCCATACGACTGTATATGGCCCTAAAGGACCGATTGAATTCCAGATCCGAACCAAGGAAATGCATGAGGTTGCTGAGTATGGGGTTGCGGCTCACTGGGCCTATAAAAAAGGGATCAAGGGTCAAGTCAACAGTAAGGAATCGGCCATTGGAATGAATTGGATCAAGGAGATGATGGAACTCCAAGACCAGTCAGGCGATGCCAAAGAATTTGTTGAAAATGTAAAAGAAGACATCCTGGCAGAAGAAATTTACGTCTTCACACCAGATGGAACCGTGCGCTCGCTTCCGAAAGATTCCGGACCGATCGATTTTGCCTATGAAATCCACACTAAGGTTGGGGAAAAAGCGATTGGTGCCAAGGTCAACGGCCGGATGGTGCCTCTTAATACCAAACTTCGGACGGGAGATCAGGTGGAGATTATCACCAATGCCAATTCCTTTGGTCCGAGCCGTGACTGGCTGACCCTTGTTAAAACTAGCAAGGCGCGCAACAAGATCCGTCAATTCTTTAAAAATCAAGACAAGGAATTGTCGATTAACCGGGGTCGGGACCTCTTGATGGCCCAATTCCACGAGCATGACTTGGTAGCCAATAAGTTCATGGACAAAAAGCACATGGACAAAGTGCTACAAAAATCAAGTTACAAGACGGAAGAAGCCTTGTTTGCGGCGATTGGTTTTGGAGAGATCGGAGCTATTACCATCTTTAACCGCTTGACGGAGGATGAACGCCGGGAAGAAGAACGGGCTAAGGCACGCGCAGAAGCAGAAGAGCTAGTCAAAGGTGGCGAGGTCAAGGTTGAAAATAAAAAAGACACCTTGAAGGTCCGTCACGAAGGTGGCGTGGTCATCCAAGGCGCTTCTGGGCTCTTGATTCGGATTGCTAAGTGCTGTAACCCAGTTCCAGGCGATGAAATCGTTGGCTACATCACCAAAGGACGCGGTGTTGCCATTCACCGTCAGGACTGTATGAATCTCCGAGCTCAAGACAACTACGAGCAACGCTTGATCGATGTCGAGTGGGAAGATAACAACACGACCAAGGACTACATCGCTCACATCGATATTTACGGACTCAACCGTGCCGGACTTCTGAACGATGTGCTACAAGTCCTCTCCAATACAGCTAAGATGGTCTCGACCGTCAATGCCCAACCAACCAAAGATATGAAATTTGCCAATATCCACATTTCCTTTGGGATTCCAAACTTGTCTATGTTGACAACAGTTGTGGATAAGATTAAGAGTGTACCGGAGGTGTACTCTGTTAAGCGTACCAACGGCTAGTCGGCTGCTCAGTTATCTTTTATTGCTTCGTTAGCTCGTCTCGCCGTACTACAGTACTGTCTTCGTCTCGCTACCTCGCACTAAAAGCAACTGAACAGCCTTTACTTTTCAGATAGTGTGCCTGCGTCTCACTGCCTTGTCTGAGATTGATGTTCTTTCAAGGGTGGCAGTGAATGCTCGATAGATTTATAAAATAGGATAGTAAAATGAAATTAGTGATTCAACGGGTCAAGAGTGCCTCGGTTTCCATTGATGGTCAAGTCTACAATGCGATCCAGCAAGGTTTGCTGCTTTTGGTGGGAGTAGGGCCTGAGGATGACCAGAAAGATTTAGATTATGCGGTTCGAAAGGTATCGCAGATGCGTATTTTCTCAGATGAGGAAGATAAGATGAATCTTTCGGTCAAAGATATCCAAGGAGAAATCTTGTCGATCTCTCAATTTACCCTCTTTGCGGAGACAAAAAAAGGCAACCGTCCTGCTTTTATAGGGGCTGCCAAGCCAGATATGGCCAGTCAGTTATATGATGCCTTTAATGATCAATTAGAAAAAGAAGTCCCTGTCAAACGAGGGATCTTTGGAGCCGATATGGCGATTGAATTGATCAATGATGGTCCGGTGACGATTTTACTAGATACAAAAAATCCATAAGTAAGAAAACATGCAGTCGGGTTAGACTGCATGTTTTTCAATATAGAGTTGTTGGGCGATCACTTGGTTGATAGAAATTTCTTGTCCTTGGATAACGAAGTGATAGAGGCCTGTGTAATCATCATACCGTTGAAACGCAATGGTATCACCGATCTGGAGATGGATCTGGTCTAAGAATTTTAACAATTCATAGGTGTCATAGACCCTTTGCAGAATATACAGACCAGGTTGGGTCGTTTCACTGAGACGGTCTTGGTAGGCTTCGACAAGCCTTTCGCCTTTCTTTGGAATTGTCCCACCGTGAGGGCAAGTCTTAGGGTTTCCAAGCATGTGATCCAGCCGGTCGATGAAATGTTCAGAAACAGTATGCTCGAGAACTTCTGCCTCTTCATGGACTTCTTCAGTTGTGTAGCCAAGTTTTTCCAGCAGAAATACTTCGATCAAGCGGTGCTTGCGGTAGAGATCAGAGACCAATTGCGAACCCAGATCTGTTAGTAGATAACCATGGTTCTTATCTTTTACCAAGAGGCCCTCAGAGACCATGCGCTTAATCATCTCGGTCACAGCAGGCGGAGAGACCTGCATGCGACTGGCGATTTCCTTATTACTGATTTTTTCTACTTCTGTGCCAATTTCATAAATGCACTTGAGGTAATCTTCTTTGTTTGGTGTCATGCTTTCCTCTTTTCTTCGCTCACTTCTAGTATATCAAAAAAATCCTCAAAAACGCTAGTGGAGTAATGAGAATTGTCTCAAGCTCCAAAAGATGGTAGTATAGTAGCATAGAAAGGACGGCATCATGAACAGACGGGAATTAGCGAGACTAGGCTGGAGAGAAAATAGTTTAGCCTATCTAGAGAAGCACTTGCAGGGATACAAAGATCCACAAGCCTACCAAGAACAATACCAGTCTATCTTTTTCTTTGCCAGTCCTCTGTTTCAAAACATGTGGTTTCAAGAGATCAAAGATCTAACGGAGACTGCTGCCCAAGACTTACTGAGGGGCGTCATGAAAATTCTCCTAATGCCGAGTGACTTGTCTGGAACTTGTGAAGGAACAGCCTTTCTTCTGAGTAGGATGGCTCCAGATTGTCCGCCAGGATCCGACTTTTGGACGGCATTTTCACGCGTCGTGCAGGTCGCCTTTGAAAGGGATCCCTTAGCGGATCAGTCGGGAGATCAGCTTTTGAAACGCCAGGTTCACCAGTTGCGTTACCTACTTTCAAGTTACCAGGCACAATGGATTAGGATGCATGACTCGAGAGCTGGACAGACTGACGAGGAGGCCTTACAAGCTTACCTACAGGAGGCTAAAGCTGTCACGGTGGATGCTTATGCGGCTGCTCGCCTTCACAACAAGGTCTCCCTAGGGCCAGATGGTCACCTTCATTATCCATCAGGAGCCTCCCGACAAGTCAATTTCAAGGTCTTGTTAAATTTTCATACGGAGTATATTATCGATCAAGCTGGGCATTTCCTCAATGAAGTCGATCCAGTAGAAATTTCTGAAAATGGCATTGTCAATGGTGCCAGTTTTAACTACGGGTTGGCTAGGGGCCGGACCCATAAGGACTTAGATATTGACCCCGTCAAAGCTTGGGATCCAGCCTTTCGCAAGCATGTCCTCTATCAGCAAGATGTTCGCTATCTAGCTCCGAAGAATGACCGAGGAGAGCAAGGTTATTGGAGTCGAAAAGGAGTTTTTGTACAAGGAGGCAAGAGCTATAAGCAACAAGTGGCAAGACGCGTGCGAAGTTTCCTCAGAGGCATCCCTCGCTTACGCTGGCGGGTTCTCCTCCAGAATGGGCTCCATCGGATTTTATAGCAGACAAAAAGAGGTCGCAGACCTCTTTTTCGTTTACCCAAGTGCTTTGACGGCTTCGATTGCAGCGTCGTAATTGGGTTCGCTGTTGATGTTGTCTAAGTATTCAACGTAAGTCACCTTGTTGTCTGCATCTAAGACCAAGACAGCGCGTGCGAGCAAGTGCCATTCATTGATCAAGAGGCCGTAGGCTTTTCCGAAGGAATGGTCGTAGTAGTCTGAGAGCATGATAGCATTGTCGAGTCCTTCAGCAGCGCACCATTTACCTTGAGCAAAAGGAAGGTCGACAGAGACCGTCAAGACGACAGTGTCGTCCAAGTCCGACAAGGTCTTGTTGAAGTGACGTGTTTGCATCGAACAAATCCCTGTGTCGATGGATGGGATGATGCTGAGGACTTTTTTCTTGCCAGCAAAATCAGCTAAAGATTTCTTTTCAAGAGCTGGAGTGATCAATGAAAAATCATGAGCCATTTCCCCTACTTGAAGTTGAGATCCGGTAAAGGTAACAGGGTTTCCTAAAAATGTTGCCATAAAAAGACTCCTTTTTTTGTTTTTATTGTACCGCAATACCGGAGGAGGGGCCACTGATTTGTTTAGAAATCTGAAGGGGCTACTGACTCAAACCTTCTGCGATCTTGTCTAAGTTCCACTTCATCATGCTGTAGTAGCTATCGCCCTTTTCTCCTTCTTTGGCAATGGAATCAGTGAAGATCTTTGCATAGATTGGGATGTCGGTATCTTTAGACACAGTTTTCATAGGACGTTCATCGACACTGGATTCAACAAAGAGGGCAGGCACCTTGGTTTGACGGAGCTTTTCTACCAGCGTTTTGATTTGGTCAGGTGTGCCTTCTTCTTCCGTATTGATTTCCCAGATATAGGCAGATGGGACGCCATAGGCTTTGGAGAAGTACTTGAAGCAACCTTCGCTGGTTACGATCATCTTCTTGTCTGCTGGGATGTTATTGAATGCTTGCTTGGCTTCTTGGTCGAGCTTACTGAGTTTTTCAGTATAAGCAGCTAGATTCTTTTCGTAGAAGTCCTTGTTTTTCGGATCTTTGGCGATCAATTGTTTGGCAATGTTTTTAGCGTAGATAATCCCATTTTCAAGGTTGAGCCAAGCGTGTGGGTCTTCTTTTCCAGCTTGGTTTTGGCCTTCTAGGTAGATGACGTCGACTCCCTCACTAACAGCGAAATAGTCCTTGTTTTCTACTTTATTGGCATTTTTGACCAACTTGGTAAACCAAGCATTGCCACCGGTTTCAAGGTTGATCCCGTTGTAGAAGATCAGGTCTGCTTGCGAAGTTTTTTTGACATCTTCTGGTAGTGGTTCGTATTCGTGGGGATCTTTGCCGACGGGAACGATACTGTGGAGTTCGATCTTATCCCCAGCAATATTTTTGGTCATATCTGCAAGGATCGAATTGGTGGTGACCACTTTCAATTTACCAGAAGCTCCAGAAGAAGACCCCTTGCTACAGGCTAGAAGGCCAAATAAGAGCGCCACAAAGAGGGCGAGGACAGAAGCGATTTTTTTCATGTGTTTCTCCTTTAATGAGACGAAAGAGCGTGCTTGTTCTTTCTCTGCTTAGGAGCGATAAAAAAGCTGATGAGAAAGAAGACGGCAGAAGTGAGGACAATACAAGATCCAACGGCGATGTTCAAACTATAGCCAATAAAGAGTCCCAGAACGGATGCAAGAGCACCTAGGCTAGAGGACAAAAGCATCATGGACCAGAGGCTATTGGAATAGAGATAGGCTGTCGCAGCAGGTGTGATGAGCATGGCGACGATGAGAATGGTCCCGACACTCTGCATAGCAGTGACAGAAACCAAAGTCAAGAGCACCATGAGGAGGTAGTGATAGATCTTGACCCGGACGCCCATGGATTGAGCTAGAACGGGATCAAAAGAAGTAAGTAGCAAGGGGCGAAAGAGCAGGACAATTACCAGCAAGACCGCCACCCCAACACCGATGGTCATCCACATATCCTGGTCTTGCACGGCCAAGATATTCCCAAAGAGGATGTGGAAGAGGTCGGTGGAACTTTTTGCGACTCCAATCAGGATGACTCCTAAGGCAAGGAAAGAAGAAAAGGTAATCCCTATCGCTGTGTCGCTCTTGATGATGGAGTTACTCTTGATATAGGTGATAAGGATGGAAGCTAGAAGCCCAAAGACAATGGCGCCAATAAAGAAATTGATGCCAAGGATAAAGGACAGGGCCACCCCCGGAAGGACCGCGTGTGAGATGGCATCTCCCATGAGAGACATTCCTCGCAAAATGATAAAGCATCCGACAGCTCCAGCGACAATCCCGATGGCAATAGCTGTGATCAGGGCATTCTGTAAGAAGTGGAATTGTTGTAATCCATCGATAAATTCTGTAATCATCCGACGCCACCTCCTATAAAGAGTTCATGCCCGTAGGCTGCATGCAGATTCTTCTTGGTAAAGGTTTCCTCTGTTTTTCCAAAAGCAATCAGCTTACGATGGAGAAGGAGGACCTGGTCGAAGTAAGCAGGGACCTTGCTGAGGTCGTGATGGACGATCAGGATGGTCTTGCCTTCTTTTTTCAAGGTTTTTAGTGTTTGCATGATGATGTCTTCGCTAACGGAGTCAATCCCTGCAAAGGGCTCATCCAAAAAGATGACCTCTGCTTCTTGGACCAAGCAGCGGGCGATTAGGACCCGTTGGAATTGCCCTCCTGAAAGCTGACCAATCTGGCGATCTGCTAGATCAAGAAGATTGACAAGCTTCATTGCATTTTCCACCTTTTGGAGATCTTCTTTGCTTTTTCTCTTGAAGATAGAAAGATGGGGATAGAGACCCAGTGAGACACACTCCCGCACCGTGATGGGGAAGTGGAAATCAATAGCGGATTTCTGTTCGACGTAGGCCACTCGTTGAAGAGCTTGGCCGAGATCTTTTTGATCGAGCAGGACCTTTCCCGAATGAGGGAGAAGTCCTAGCATGGCCTTGATCAGGGTTGATTTTCCAGCTCCGTTGGGTCCAAGAATGCCTAGGATGGTTGGACCCTGGATGGTGAGGGAAAGATCCTCCAAGGCCAGTGTTTGCTGGTAGGCAACACTTAGATGTTCAATTTGAATCATGATTTTGCTCCTTTACTATTAATATACATAAATAAAAAAATTAAGTCAAGTTAATTTTTAAAATAATTTAGATTAACTTACTTGTAATCATTGAAAAAAGTTCCTATTTTTGATAAGGTTATTAGAAAAGAATGAAAGCGAGAAGATCATGGTACGTTTACAAGATGATTTTTATGATTACGTCAATGGGGAATGGGCTGAGACAGCTGTGATTCCTGATGACAAACCGTCAACTGGTGGTTTTATGGACTTAGATCGAGACATCGAAAACTTGATGTTGGATATCACTGGGAAATGGCAACGGGGAGAAGAGCTGCCTGAAGACAGCATTCTGCAAAACTTCGTCAAATACCACAAAATGGTGGCAGATTTTGATGCACGGGAAGCAGCTGGTGTCGCTCCAGCTATGCCCTTGATCAATGAAATCAAGGCTCTGACTTCTTTTGAAGACTATACCAGCAAGTTGGGTACCTATGAACTAGCTGGCAAACCAAATCTCATGCCATTTATGGTGTCACCAGACTATATGAATGCCCAAATGAATGTCTTGTGGGGAGAAGCGCCGGCTCATATCTTGCCAGATACGACCTACTATGAAGAAGGTAACGAAAAAGGCCCAGAATTACTGGCTATCTGGCGCCAAATGATGGAAAAACTTTTACCTAAATTTGAATTCTCAGAGGCAGAAATCAAAGATATCCTGGATAAGGTCATTGCGTCGGATGCAGAATTGGCCAAATATATCTTGTCAAATGAAGAAAGATCCGAGTACAACAAACTCTACCATCCTTATGAGTGGGCAGATTTCAAGGCCTTGGTTCCAGAATTGCCACTCGATACTTTCTTTACAGAAGTGATCGGACAAACACCAGATAAAATCATCGTTCCAGAAGAGCGTTTCTGGAAGGAATTCGCACCAACATTCTATTCAGCAGCCAACTGGGAAACCATTCATGCAAGATTGAAACTCGGTGCAGCCGTAGATTGGACTTTATTCTTGACCGAAGAAATCCGTGTCTTGGCTGGTGAATATAGTCGTACGATTGCAGGTATTCCAGAACCTCGTCCAAAAGAAAAGGCGGCCTTGTCATTAGCAGAAGTACCATATAGCCAAGCGCTTGGACTCTGGTATGCGGGTGAAAAATTCTCACCAGAAGCAAAAGCAGACGTAGAGCATAAAGTAGCAACCATGATTGAGGTCTACAAGGATCGTCTGGAAAAAGCAGACTGGCTCGCTCCTGAAACTCGCGAAAAAGCTATTGTCAAGCTCAATGTCATCACACCGCATATCGGCTACCCTGAAAAATTACCAGAAACATACGCCAAGAAGATCATCGACGAGAGCAAGACCTTGGTGGAAAATGCTCAAGCCCTTTACGAAATTTCCATTGCCCATACTTGGAGCAAGTGGAACCAACCAGTCGATCGGAGCGAATGGCATATGCCAGCTAATATGGTCAATGCCTACTATGATCCGCAACAAAACCAAATCGTCTTCCCAGCAGCTATTTTGCAAGCACCTTTCTATGACCTTCATCAATCGTCATCAGCCAACTACGGCGGAATCGGTGCGGTCATTGCCCATGAAATCTCCCACGCCTTTGACACCAATGGTGCTTCCTTTGACGAGCACGGTAGCTTGAAAGATTGGTGGAAGCCAGAAGATTATGAAGCCTTTACCGCTCGCACGCAAAAGGTCATCGATCAGTTCGAAGGCCAAGACTCCTACGGTGCCAAGATCAACGGGAAATTGACTGTTTCTGAAAACGTGGCAGACCTCGGAGGGATTGCTGCAGCCCTTGAAGCTGCTAAGAAAGAGGAAGATTTCTCAGCAGAAGAATTCTTCACCAACTTTGCTCGCATCTGGCGCATGAAAGCTCGGACAGAGTACATGCAACTTCTCGCAAGTGTCGATGTCCACGCACCAGGAAAACTCCGTACCAATGTTCAATTACCAAACTTTGACGAATTCTTTGAAACCTTCGATGTCAAAGAAGGCGACGGCATGTGGCGCGCACCAGAAGACCGCGTGATCATTTGGTAGTCTAAGATACTAAGCCCGTAAAAAAAGCGAGAAGAAAATAGGAGATTGACCATGTGGGCCATGTCCACCAGTCAATCTCTCTTTTTCTCGACGCTTTTAGGGCGAGTTCAATTTCGCGATAGTGATTTATCTTTTTTCAAAAGGAAGTAGTCTTGACTTCAGTTAGGCGATTGATTTTCTTGATCGCTCGTGAAAAAAATAAAAATCCCCAAAGCCAAGTTTCAACCTACTGAAACTAGCTTTGGGGATTTTTGATAATAAGATTCATCAAATAAAAATGAAGCGCTTCTAACAACTGTGTGAACAGATAAATTTAATTGATTGGAGCCATGTATAATTCTTTGAGTTTCATAGAAATAAATGCTACTATGGGTGTGAACTAAATAAATTTTAAAGGAGCAGACTATGAGAAATTTTGCAAGTCCGTCACGTTACATTCAAGGTGAGAATGCCTTATTTGAAAATGCGCAATCTATTTCAGAATTAGGGAATCACCCTGTTTTGCTATGTGATTCAGTGGTCTATGATATCGTAGGGAAGCGTTTTGAAGAATACCTTGGTCAAAATGGGCTCACGGTTTTGCCAGTCTTCTTCAATGGAGAAGCTTCTGATAACGAAATCAATCGTGTGGTTAGTTTGGCAGAAGAAAATGGCTGTGATTTGGTCATTGGACTTGGTGGAGGAAAGACCATCGATAGTGCGAAAGCTATTGCCGATCTTTTAAAATCACCAGTTGTGATTGCCCCTACCATTGCCTCTACAGATGCTCCCGTTTCCGCTTTGTCAGTTATCTACACGGATGAAGGTGCCTTTGCTCGCTATATTTTCTATTCTAAAAACCCAGAATTGGTCTTGGTGGATAGCAAAGTCATCTCTCAAGCACCAAAACGTTTGCTCGCTTCTGGAATCGCAGATGGATTAGCGACTTGGGTCGAAGCGCGTGCGGTAATGCAAGCCAATGGAAAAACCATGTTGGGTCAACGACAAACCTTAGCGGGTGTCGCCATTGCACAACGTTGTGAAGAAACCTTATTTGCTGATGGACTCCAAGCCATGGCTGCTTGTGAAGCCAAAGTCGTAACCCCTGCTCTTGAAAACATCATTGAAGCCAATACCCTTCTTAGTGGTATTGGGTTTGAAAGTGGTGGGTTAGCAGCTGCCCATGCCATCCATAATGGCTTTACAGCCCTTACTGGGGACATCCACCATTTGACTCACGGTGAAAAAGTAGCCTACGGAACGTTAGTTCAATTGTTCTTAGAAAACCGTCCTAAGGAAGAATTGAATAAATACATTCGTTTCTATCAACAAATCGGTATGCCAACCACTCTGAAAGAAATGCATCTTGAAACTGCAAGTTATGAAGATCTTCTCAAGGTTGGCCAACAGGCCACCATCGAAGGAGAAACCATCCATCAAATGCCATTTGAAGTGAAGGCTTCTGATATTGCCCAAGCCATCGTAGCAGTAGATGCCTACGTTCAAGGTTTGGCCTAAGATGGCTTTGTCGACAAACCAAGAACTCCCATACCTTATGGTAATGGGAGTTCTTTTCCTATTTTCTTCTTTTTGGATCGGTTTGTTTAAAGATCAGGTATAAAATTCCGGCAGGCAAGAAGCAGAAGAGCCACATAACATCGAGTCCCTTGCTTTTACTGCTAGAGGTCGTTGCTTTAGACTCACTGACGGCCACCTCAGGTTTAATGCTTGGAGATACCTGTTGCAAGCCGTTCTGAACGACTAGGCTGTTGTCTTCCAGTTTAAGGGCTGGCTTCGTCCCCTTCTTAACGGTCGCATAGAAGTCTTGCTTCAAGTGAATGGTCTTCCCGTCGATGGTATGATCGCCTGCAGAAAGGATTTTTTTATACTGGTAGTCTGCGAACATTTTCTCAGCCAAGGTATTCCCTATTTGATTGCGGTAGCTTTCGGCGATCTCGACATCGTAGTTCCCAACCCCCAAAATGACCTCGATAATCCGTTGTTTCCCCCGCTTGGTTGTCGCGGTGTAGTTGTAGTCAGCAGTCGGGCTGGATCCAGTTTTGAGTCCATCTGTTCCTTTAAGGGCGAACTTTCCACCTTCGAGGGAAGTATTGTAGTTATCGTAGCTTTGCTCGTAGGGGGTTCCTTCCATGATCGTGGTGTGCGCTTGCTTGGTGTATTCCAACATTTCTGGCAGGTCGTTTACGATGTGATAAGCCAGAATCGACATGTCTCGCGCTGTGATTTCGTTATTGGCATTGACATCGTAGCGCTGAGGGTTGTAGTAGCCCTGAAGCACCGAGATCATCGCCCCATTTGGATTGTGCCATTTGGTATGACTCATCCCCATTTCTTGTGCGTACTGATTCATTAAGTCCAAAAACTTATCGGGATCATTGTCAGTGACGGCGTTGGCGAGCATGATCACGGCTGCACTAGAAGATGGAACAAAGAGCATCTTGATCAATTCAGATACTTTGTAGTCAACACCAGCTACAATAGGTGAGTTACTTAACAGATTGTTTTCCGAGATGGCTTGGTCTGCCTCTGTTGCTGTGACTACGGTATCGTACTTGATCTTGCCTTCTTTGAGGGCCCGAAAGACCACATAGGCACTCATGAGCTTGGCCATGCTTCCAGAGTCCCGGACCGTATCGATATTGTCTCCGTACAAAATGGCTCCAGTATTGGCGTCGATGACGATATCAGCCTTAGGCTTGTAAAAATCATCCAATACCAGTCCAGCATCAGCTGCGATTTTCATGACATCTTCTTGCTGGTAGATGTCGTCCGCAAAAGCAGTGGAAATAGGGCCTAATGTCAAGACTCCTACAAGGAGGGACAAGAGGCTGTGTTTAAGTCGTTTGTGTAAATGTCTCCCATAATTCATAGATTCCATTATATCATACAGGCCAGGGATTCAACTTAAAAAAATTTTAGAAAAAGTAGAAATTGAAAAAATAAAGAAAAAATAGAATAATTTCGCAGTAAAAGCGTTTACATTTCCCTAGAAAGTGCTATAATTTAAATTGAGTATAACATTTTTTACAATGAGGTGATTTATATGAATAAAGGGAAGGTACTCTTAGCTACCAGCGCTCTGCTTTTATCAGCTGGTGTACTGGCAGCCTGCTCAGGAGGGAAATCTAGTAGCTCTGGTGGTCAGACATATAGCTATGTCTATACCCAGGATCCAGATACTCTCGACTATTCGATTTCTAATAAAAAATCGACTTCCGAGTTTACAGGAAATGCGATAGATGGCTTGTTGGAAGTGGACAAGTACGGGAATTTGATCCCATCGCTTGCTAAAGACTGGACTGTTTCCAAGGATGGCTTGACCTATACTTATAAACTCCGTAAAGGGGTCAAATGGATGACTTCTGAAGGGGAAGAATATGGAGAAGTCAAGGCCAAAGACTTTGTCACAGGTCTCAAGCACGCAGCAGACAAGAAATCACAAGCGATTTACTTGGTCCAAAAATCTGTCAAAGGCTTGGATGATTATGTTTCAGGGAAGACATCTGATTTCTCAACTGTTGGTGTGAAAGCTATTGACGATTACACAGTCCAATATACCTTGAGCCAACCAGAAAGTTTCTGGAATTCTAAGACTACGATGGGGATCTTGATGCCGGTCAACGAAGAATTCCTGAAATCTAAAGGAGATGACTATGGTCAAGGAACTTCTCCGTCTAGTATCCTATATTGCGGTCCTTATTTGATCAAATCCATCACTTCTAAATCTTCTGCGACCTTGGAAAAGAACCCAACTTACTGGGATGCGGATAATGTCAAGATCAGTAAAGTGAAGTTGACCTATTATGATGGACAAGACTCAGAATCCTTGATCCGTGGATTTGATAAAGGCGACTATACAGTTGCCCGTGTCTTCCCAAGTGGCTCTAACTATAAGAGTGTAGAGAAGAAGCACAAAGACGATATCGTCTTTAGTGACCAAGGTTCCTCTACCTATAACCTTTCCTTCAACATTGACCGTCAGTCTTATGAAATTACTGCTAAAACCACAGATGCTCAAAAGACTTCGACCAAGAAAGCAATCTTAAATAAGGACTTCCGTCAAGCCATTATGTTTGCCTTCAACCGTAAGGCATATGTAGCTCAGGCGAACGGGGAAGCAGCTGCCAATAAGGTCATCCGTAATACCTTTACGCCACCAAACTTTGTTCAAATCAATGGCCAACAATTTGGGGATGCAGTAGAAAAAGACTTGGAAGCTTATGGGGATGAATGGAAAGGGGTCTCTGTCGCAGATGGAAAAGATACCCTCTACAATCCAACCAAGGCCAAAGAAGAGTTTGCCAAAGCCAAGGCAGATTTGCAGGCTCAAGGAGTTGAATTCCCAATTCATTTGGATCTTCCAACTTCTTCAACTTATACAGAAGGAATCAAACAAGCCCAATCCTTCAAACAGTCGATCGAGTCAACTTTAGGAGCAGAAAATATTGTTATTGATCTGAAAATGATCTCAGATGATGATCTTCAACGGGTCACCTACTTTGCTGAAAATGCTTCGCAACAAGACTGGGATCTAAACAATAACTTGGGTTGGGGACCAGACTATACGGACCCATCTTCTTACATTGATATCACTAGTGGTAAATCTGGCGAAAATGCCAATGCCTACTTTGGATTCGATGCTGGTACCAACAATGCGGCCGCAAAAGCAGCTGGTTTTGATGAATACGATCAATTAATTGAGGATGCTCAAAAAGAAACCACAGATGTGAACAAGCGTTATGAAAAATATGCTGCTGCTCAAGCTTGGTTGACCGATAGTGCCCTCTTAATTCCGATCCATTCAGATGGAGCTTCTCCAGGCGTTCGTAAGACTGTACCATACTCTGCAGCCTTTGCTTGGACAGGCCACAAGGGTCAATCCTTCAACTATAAATATTTGGAAGTTCAAGACAAGGTCGTATCGGCTAAAGACTACGACAAAGCGCGTGATCAATGGAAGAAAGAAAAAGAAAAATCCAATAAAAAAGCGCAAGAAGAACTTGAAAAGCATGTGAAATAGACTTTTCTTGAAGAAAACAGGAGAGACAGGTCCCGTATGGGACCTGTCTTTTTCTTTGTCTGAACCTTTAAAAATCGCCTAAAAATGGTATAATAGGAGCATCACGAAAATTGGAGAGACGCTATGAGTTTTTACAATCATAAAGAAATCGAGCCTAAGTGGCAAAAATACTGGGCTGACCATCACACCTTTAAGACAGGAACAGATGCTTCAAAACCTAAGTTTTATGCATTGGACATGTTCCCCTACCCATCTGGAGCGGGTCTTCACGTAGGACACCCAGAAGGCTACACAGCGACTGATATCCTTAGCCGTTTCAAACGTGCCCAAGGCTACAATGTCCTTCACCCAATGGGCTGGGATGCCTTTGGTTTGCCTGCAGAGCAATACGCTATGGATACAGGGAATGACCCAGCGGAATTCACAGCAGAAAACATTGCCAACTTTAAACGTCAAATCAATGCGCTTGGCTTCTCTTACGACTGGGACCGTGAAGTCAATACGACAGATCCGAACTACTACAAGTGGACGCAATGGATTTTCACCAAGCTTTACGAAAAAGGCTTAGCTTATGAAGCGGAAGTGCCAGTAAACTGGGTTGAAGAATTGGGTACAGCTATCGCCAACGAAGAAGTTCTTCCAGATGGAACATCTGAGCGTGGGGGCTATCCAGTTGTCCGCAAACCAATGCGCCAATGGATGCTCAAAATCACTGCCTATGCGGAACGTTTGTTGGCTGACTTGGATGACCTGGACTGGCCAGAGTCTATCAAGGACATGCAACGCAACTGGATTGGGAAATCAACTGGTGCCAATGTCACTTTCAAAGTAAAAGGAACAGACAAGGAATTCACAGTCTTTACGACACGGCCAGATACTCTTTTCGGTGCGACCTTCACTGTTTTGGCGCCTGAACATGAACTAGTAGATGCCATCACGACATCTGAACAAGCTGAGGCTGTAGCGGACTACAAACACCAAGCTAGCCTTAAATCAGACTTGGCTCGTACAGACCTTGCCAAGGAAAAAACAGGGGTTTGGACTGGTGCTTATGCCATCAACCCTGTCAATGGCAAAGAAATTCCAATCTGGATTGCCGACTATGTTCTTGCTAGCTACGGTACAGGTGCTGTTATGGCCGTACCTGCCCACGATGAGCGTGACTGGGAATTTGCTAAACAGTTTGGACTTCCAATCGTAGAAGTACTTGAAGGTGGGAATGTTGAAGAGGCTGCTTACACAGAAGATGGCCTTCACGTCAACTCTGACTTCTTGAACGGTCTCAACAAAGAAGAAGCGATTGCTAAAATCGTGGCTTGGCTAGAAGAAAAAGGCTTTGGTCAAGAAAAGGTGACCTACCGTCTCCGCGACTGGCTCTTTAGCCGTCAACGTTACTGGGGTGAACCAATCCCAATCATTCATTGGGAAGATGGAACTTCAACAGCTGTTCCAGAAAGTGAATTGCCACTTGTCTTGCCAGTGACTAAGGACATCCGCCCTTCAGGTACTGGTGAAAGCCCATTGGCCAACTTGACAGACTGGCTGGAAGTGACCCGCGAAGATGGTGTCAAAGGTCGTCGTGAGACGAATACGATGCCACAATGGGCTGGTTCAAGCTGGTACTACCTCCGCTATATCGATCCACACAACACTGAGAAATTGGCTGACGAGGACCTTCTCAAACAATGGTTGCCAGTCGATATCTACGTGGGTGGTGCAGAACACGCCGTGCTTCACTTGCTTTACGCTCGTTTCTGGCACAAATTCCTCTATGATCTTGGTGTTGTACCTACTAAAGAGCCCTTCCAAAAACTCTTTAACCAAGGAATGATCTTGGGAACTAGCTACCGTGACCACCGTGGAGCTCTTGTGGCGACTGACAAGGTTGAAAAACGTGACGGTTGCTTCTGCCATGTGGAAACAGGAGAAGAGTTGGAGCAGGCGCCAGCCAAGATGTCTAAATCCCTCAAGAACGTGGTCAACCCAGATGATGTGGTGGAACAATACGGTGCGGATACCCTTCGTGTCTATGAAATGTTCATGGGACCACTCGATGCTTCTATCGCTTGGTCTGAAGAAGGATTGGAAGGAAGCCGTAAATTCCTTGACCGTGTGTATCGTTTGATTACAAGTAAAGAAATCGTTGCGGAAAACAATGGCACTCTTGATAAGGTTTATAACGAAACCGTTAAAGCTGTTACTGAGCAAATCGAGTCTATGAAATTCAACACAGCCATTGCCCAGCTCATGGTCTTTGTCAACGCTGCTAACAAGGAAGATAAACTCTATGTGGATTACGCCAAAGGCTTTATCCAATTGATTGCCCCATTTGCCCCTCACTTGGCAGAAGAACTCTGGCAAACAGTCGCAGCAACCGGTGAGTCTATCTCTTACGTAGCTTGGCCAACATGGGACGAAAGCAAATTGGTTGAAGACGAAATCGAAATCGTCGTTCAAATCAAAGGAAAAGTCCGTGCCAAACTCATGGTCGCTAAAGATCTTTCACGCGAAGAATTGCAAGAAGTCGCTCTAGCTGACGAAAAAGTCAAAGCAGAGATCGATGGCAAGGACATCGTGAAAGTGATTAGTGTCCCTAATAAACTTGTTAATATCGTTGTTAAATAACGAGTTTATTAGCCCTATCTGCCACCTTCAATAGTCCACTGGACTATTGAAGCCAACTAAATTGGTTAATATTGTTGTAAAATAAAAATGAATCCTTCAGAGTTCAGCTCTGGAGGATTTTTTAGGCTCAGCTTGACAATAAATAGTATTTTTGTTAATATCATTAACAAAAGAGAGGCGCTATGAATAAGAAAGAACTGTATAAGTTTAATAATCGTTTTAACAGCTTTGCTTTAGCTTTTGAACAGTTGAAAAAAGCTCAGCATAGGAACAGTATTGATAAATCAATCACTATTAATGAAGTCCATTTGATCGACCTGATAGGTCGCAATCAGCCTGTGAATCTAGTGAAATTATCTGAGTTACTTGAAGTATCTAGGAGTGCCATTACTCAGAGTGTTAGACGTTTAACCAAGAAAGACCTCGTTACTTTTGAATTTGCACCGGATAATGAAAAAAATAAATATCTGAGCTTATCTAAAAAAGGTGTTGAAGTTTTTAACATTCATAAAGAGCAGCAGGAACATATTGAAAAAGCCATTTTTTCAGTTTTAAGAAACTATAGTGAGGAAGACCTTCAAATGGTTATGAAACTGATGAATGATATTGAACAGGTATGGCGAGAATTACCGTGGTAAAAATCACGGTAATTTTAAAACTATATTGTTAATTATATTAACAAAAAGAGGAAGATATGAATATACAAATTGAACTTATCACGGCGTCTGAGTTAGCAGATGAATCTTTTAATATTGTCATCAATGACTTAAAACCAAGAGAAACATATCGAGTCGAAATGTTTCTATCTGATTATTATTGTATCAATGCTCCCATGCGTTTAGCTCATGATGTTTTATGGAAATCAACAGCGACTTTTGTATCAGATACGAATGGTATTATTAATATGTCACAAACTCCATCTTGTTATGGATCTTATGAAAGCATTTCAACAATGGGACTATTTTTTAATGCCAAGCCCTTGACCAATAAGAGAAAGAAACTTCCAAACTCTCTTTCTAAAATTCCCTTATTAGATCATTTTTTTGTGGAAATCAAAGTTATGCAAGGAAATACTGTCATTGCAGAGAGAACTTTCACAAGACATTATATGAGTTCGCAAATTAGTCATCAAGATATTTACGGGAAACATTTTCAAGGGAGACTCTTTTATGATAAAAAGGCAATAAAAACACCAGCATTGATTATTGTGAGCGGTAGTGAAGGAAGGATTGAAAAGGCACAGAATATAGCTCAACTTCTATCTTCTAGAGGTTATATTTGCCTAGCAATTGCCTACTTTGGTTTAGAGGGATTACCAAAACATTTGGAATGTATTCCTTTGGAGTGTCTTGTGGAGGCAAAGAGTTATCTACGTCAGCACCCTCAAGTAGATAGTGAAAGAATTGGAATCTATGGACGGTCTAAGGGAGCAGAATTGGTTTTAGCTGAGGAGAGCCTTTTTAATGACGTTCAATGTTTGGTGCTAAATTCACCCTCTAATGTGGTGTATGAAGGGATAAAAGGGAAATGGAACTCTCATACTTCTTCTTGGACACATTTGAAAAAAGAACTTCCCTATCAAAAGTTTCGGCTTGGAGATTATCTATTCAGTAAATTTTTTAGAAAAACCTTCCCTAAAGATTGCTCTGCTAGGATAGATATTGGTCAAATGCATTCACCAATCTTATTGCTCGGAAGTACTGTTGATGAAATATGGGATGCCTCGTCAGCGATTGATGATATTGTCTCACATTATAAAGGCCACTACATTACATTTAAAAAATATCATGAAACAGGTCACATGTTGACGGTGTCTTATCAACCAAATCATCGTTATCGAAAAGATTGGTGTTTACTGATGGAAGAGAGTAAGGATTCTTGGTTGGCTACGATTCATTTTTTTGATAGGCATTTGAAGAAGTAATAAAAATAGATTATAAATATGCTATAATAGTTCCAACTAAGATAAAAACACAGTTCTGGTTGGTAGTCCAGACGTAGGCAAGCCTATCAGTAACCTTCCTCCTTGGTTGTCCATTCTTAGGGATAGATTTAAGGAGGTGCTGTCGTGGAAACAATTTCAATTGGATTGACAGTTTATTTTGAAGATGGATTTTGGTATGGTTTGTTCGAACAAGTGTATCGAGACACTTATCAAGTTTGTCGTGTGACATTCGGTCAGGAGCCAAAAGATGATGAAATTCTAGAGATCTTACAGACTCAGTTTACTCAATTATCTTTTAGTCCAGAAGCTATAGTTAAGCAACATGTAAAAATCAAGAATCCTAAACGATTACAGCGAATGGTGAAGAAACAAGTAAATCAGAAAGTTTCTTCCAAGTCGAAAGAACTATTGCAGTTGCAGTATGAGGAAAGAAAAAAGATTTCAAAACATCAATCTAGTGTCCAAAAGCAATTGCTCGAACAAGAGAAATTTGAACGCAAACAGCAAAAACGAAGAGAGAAGCATAAAGGACATTAACCCTTATCTCTTTCATCAAAAAAGCTTCGGTAGGTAAAACCTACCGAGGCTTTTTAACATGTGGTGAAGGATTGTTGGATAGCTGGGTCATTTTCCCAATCAGCTCGATCGTAGCTGCCTGTGATGGTGTGTTCTTCAGAAAAGAGTAGGACCCGTTCTACAATCGGTGCGATTTGCTTGAAATGGTGGGAGGAAATCACAATCGTTTTTCCGGCCGTTTTGAGTTCTTGGAGCAAGGTGACAATCAGCTTCTGGTATTTTGGTGAGAGGCCGTTAAATGGCTCGTCAAATAGCAAGAGAATAGGATTCATGGTGAGGACGCTAGCGATAGCGACTAGCTTCTTTTCGCCACCAGAAAGATGGTAGGGAATACGATCTCTCAGGTGTTCTATCTCTAAAAGAGCAAGCGTATCCTTGACGCGTTGTTCGACTTCGGTCTCGGGTAAGCCTAATTGACGTGGGCCAAAAGCCAGTTCATCATAGACGCTTGTGTTGAACAATTGCGTATCGCTGTTTTGAAAAATGAGTCCAACCTGTTGGAAGAGTTGACCCGCACGATGGGGATCTTTCAAGAAGTCTTTGTCAATGGTCCAATCCTTAAAGTGGTACTGACCAGACGAGAGGGGAAAGAGCCCAACCAGAATTTTAAAGAAGGTCGATTTTCCAGCTCCGTTTGGGCCCATCAAGCCAATGGTCTCCCCTTTTTGAATCTGGAGTTGAATATCGTGGATTCCAGTTTCTTCGGTATAGTGGTAATTTCCATCTTGAATGGTAATCATAGGACTTCCTTTCTAGCCGAGTAAGGTCGTTAAGGTCACAAGGACCACCAATTCCAATAGGAAAAAGACATCTTCTTTTTTCCAGTGGAAGGCTTCTTTGCGCTTTGTATCCATACCGTAGCCTCGAAGAATCATCGCTTCGTAAACTTCTTTGGTATGGTGTTTGGTGGATAGGTACAAGAGCCCAAGTAGGGAGCCAAAGAGATTGAGATTCACTTTTTGTCCAACCGTTCTCAGCTGGACGCATTCGATCTGTTGTTGCAAGTGTTTCCCTAAAATATAGCCATACTTGAGGGTAATATCAATGGTTTGCACGAAGGTTTTTGGGACACGTAATTGCCGAAGGGCCTCGACCAATTGCACGCTTGTCGTTGTAGCTAGAAAGAGGGAAATATTGAGGACAATCATCCCTGCACGTAGCAAAAAGAGGGCACCATTTTGAAATCCTTGAAATAAAATGCTGGGCAAAATCACTATTGTGGAAATCAGCAGTACCTTGAACAGGACCTTAAAAAGGTGTAGCAGGACTTCACCAGGAAGCATGGCAATGTGCATTAACAAAAGGATACCGATCAACCACAGTTGGATGGGATGGTGGGCGGTCGTGATGAGGATCGCTAGAATTAAAAAGGAAACGAGTCGCATCCAAGACGAAGTTTTGGCCTTGAATGCGGGCGTCGTTTGCTTCATTTTGCCAAGAAAGTGGCGCAATGTTTGAAGATTCATTTGTAAATAGTGATGGCTTTTAGATGCTTCAAGAGTCGCTTGCTCTTGATGAAGCCAGTCAGGAAGTTTACGCATGAGAAGTTTTTTCTCCGTTCATTGATCGAATGATTTTACTGATGATATAGAAGATAAGGATGGCCGTAACGGCTGAGAGAATATAGCCGATCGCAATTTTAGTTCCAGGAATGGTGTAATCACTAAATAAGGCTTCAAATGAGAATCCATTTTTGATCCCTGTTGGGACTTTGCCATGAAGCAGGCTACCCAATTCTTCGGCAGACCATTCACCAAAAGCTGTCCCATCTGCAAGGAGTCCAAGTGGACTGAGAAGAACCAAGGCAAGAAGCACCCAGCGAATTTTTTTCACGAATGAAGTAGTATTTTTGGTACTTGGTGTGTACAACTCTGTAGGAGCGACTTGTTTGACAAAACGGTAAATCACAAGGGTGAAGAAGGCTTCGACCCAACCTGCTACAAGGAGGTGAGCTCCCAACATAGCAGGAACCGTGATACTCAATCCATAAGGATTATAGAGTGGTTGACCAGCTTCTGATGCGATGAGGGGTTGTAAGCCCAATTCAACACCAGCTAAGAAGGCAGCAGCATTAATCGAAAGAAAAGAACCGATAATAACGCCAAGCGTCTCATGATGGTGTTTGCGGAACAAGCTATAAATAGCATAGCCAACAAAAGGCATCACAATGGCCATGTTGAAAATGTTGGCCCCAAGAGCGAGAATCCCTCCGTCACCAAATAAGAAGGCCTGTAGCAGTAAGGCGACTGTCAGCGCTAGAGAGGCCGCATAGGGGCCTATGAGAATGGCAAGAAGGGTTCCTCCGACAGCGTGAGCGGTCGTTCCACCAGGAACAGGAACATTAAACATCATTAATAAGAAGGACAAAGAAGCAGCGATCCCAAGCATCGGAGCTAGCTCTTTATTATCTTTTAATTGGACCTTGACTTTTTTGACAGACAAGACAATAACAGGTGCAGCAGCAAGAGCTAAAACAGCACAACTTGCGGGACTTAGGTAATTATCTGGTATATGCATAACAAATTCTCCACTAGTATCATTTATTTCAGTTAACAGATTACCACATTATAAAATCGTGTGTCGTTGCAAAACGAGTCCAACATTTGTTACTGTTACTAAACAGGGCGAATTTACCAAAATAAATTATTATAAAGAAGGGGAAGAACTACTTTGAAGGGCTATAAAGGCTTTTCTAATGTGGATTTAAATAAATTTATTGGTTCTATATCGAAATAGTTGACAGATGTAATAAAAAATATTACAATTAGCGATATAAAGTTCCATATAGAAGAAAAAGGAGACAGAATGAATAAGATGATAGGGGGCTACCAAGCTCTACAGATTCGTTTATTGAATGGGCGTATCTTTCAAAAACTCTTGAGCAAGGAGACAGATGCCCAATACCGGAGTGAACAAGGGAAAATTTTAACAGTCCTTTGGCAAAAAGAAGATGGTCGAGCAACTGCGACGGATATTGCTCTTGCTTCAGGGCTAGCCAACAATACCCTAACCAGCATGATTAAGAAGTTAGAAAACCAAGGATTGGTTACTGTAAAACCTTGCACTCAAGATAAACGAAGAAAGTTTGTTAGTTTGACCGAATTGGGTTGGGCGCAAAAAGAAATTGGGGATCGTGTCAGCAAGGAACTGGGTGAGATTTTCTACCAAGGCTTTTCGGATCAAGAAATCCGAGAATTTGAGGCCTATCAAGAGCGTATTATCTCAAACCTAAAAGCTAAAGAAAATGAACTATAGTAGAAGGGAATATGCTGATGATTGGAATAACAGGTGTAACAGGGAAATTAGGTTCTTATGTGGCTGATCTTGTCGATAAGAAAGGAATTGCTTCTATCCATCTGGCACGAAGCCCAGAGCGTGCAAAAGTCTACGCGTCTGCGGAAATGCGTAGAATGGTGTATGCCAATACTCCAGAGGTGGTTGAAGCCTTAAAGGGGATCAATGTCTTGCTGATGGTCTCTGCTCGAGAAAATCCAGAGCGTGTGAAGGAACACAAGAGTTTTTTAGATGCCGCAAAGCTAGCAGGGGTGCAGCATATCGTCTATACCTCCTTTTATGGGGCAGATGAGAAGGCAACGTTTACCTTGTCTCGGGATCATGCCCAGACGGAAGCCTATATCAAGGAGTTAGGATTCTCCTATACTTTTCTAAGAGATAATTTTTACTTGGATTTCTTGATTGATATTGCTCTTGAAAATGGAGAAATTCGTGGTCCGGCTGGTAGTGGCCTTGTATCAGCAGTTGCCCGTAAGGACACATCTAGTGTTGCAGCGGAGATTCTCTCACATGCTAAGAAATGGGAAAACCAAACCTTGAATCTAACAGGACCAGAGAACCTTTCCATGGAAGAAATCGTAGCGCTTCTCTCAAAAGGGACCGGCAACTCCATCAGGTATGTAGATGAATCGCTAGAAGAAGCCTATGAGTCACGGAAAAAATGGCCAGCACAAACTTGGGAGTACGATGCCTGGGTCACTACCTATACAGCTATCAAAGTTGGGGAACAAGCTGGGGTTTCAACAGATGTTGAAAAAGTTCTAGGGCATCCAGCAAGTAGCCTATTGGATATTCTTAGAGACAGAAAACGTATTGAGGAAGAATATGATTGAATACAAAAATGTAGTCCTGCGCTACACGGATACTGACATTTTAAAAGATGTCAATCTCCGTATTGAGCGGGGAGAATTTATGGTCTTGGTAGGACCTTCAGGATCTGGAAAAACCACCATGCTTAAGATGATCAATCGGCTTTTGGAGCCGACAGATGGCAATATCTATATGGATGAAAAACGCATCAAGGACTATGATGAACGAGAGTTACGTCTCAGCACCGGTTATGTCCTTCAGGCCATCGCTCTCTTTCCAAATCTAACTGTCGCTGAGAATATTGCTCTGATCCCTGAGATGAAGGGCTGGAGCAAGGAACAAATTGCCTCTAAAACGGAAGAACTCTTGGACAAGGTGGGTCTCCCTGCTGCAGAGTATGCTCATCGTTTACCGAGCGAGTTATCAGGTGGGGAGCAACAACGGATTGGGATTGTGCGGGCCATCATTGCAGAGCCAAAGATTCTATTGATGGACGAGCCCTTTTCAGCCTTGGATGCTATTTCTCGCAAGCAACTGCAGGCACTTACCAAAGACTTGCACAAAGAATTTGGTATGACGACTATTTTCGTGACTCATGATACGGACGAGGCCTTGAAATTAGGCGATCGGATTGCGGTGCTACAAGAAGGAGAGATTGTACAGGTGGCGAATGCTGAGACCATTCTAGGCCAACCAGCCAACGACTTTGTTGCGGATTTATTTGGAGGTGCTCACCATGTCTAAACTACTTGCAACTTTTCAAGAACGCTTTGGAAACTGGGTCACTGCACTGGGGCAACATTTGCAACTGTCATTACTGACTTTGCTCCTTGCTATTTTTCTGGCTGTTCCACTGGCTATTTATTTAAGTACTCGCAAGAGAGCGAGCAACTGGATCCTACAGTTAGCTGGGATCTTCCAGACCATACCTTCCATGGCCCTTTTGGGGCTCTTCATTCCCATCATGGGGATTGGGACGCTTCCAGCCTTGACAGCTCTGGTCATTTACGCCATTTTCCCTATCCTTCAAAATACCATCACCGGTTTGCAAGGGATTGACCCTAGTCTCGAAGAAGCAGGAGTCGCCTTTGGGATGACCAAGTGGGAACGACTCAAGAAGTTTGAGATTCCCTTGGCCATGCCCGTCATCATGTCTGGGATTCGGACAGCAACTGTAATGATTATCGGGACGGCTACCCTTGCTGCCTTGATTGGAGCAGGGGGACTTGGTTCCTTTATCCTTCTGGGGATTGACCGCAATAATGCCAGTTTGATTTTGATCGGAGCCCTGTCTTCTGCCTTCTTAGCCATTGCCTTTAACCTTCTTCTCAAATGGATGGAAAAGGCCAAATTACGAACTATCTTTGTAGTCTTTGCTGTGATGATCCTGGGATTGGGAGCTAGCTATACACCAAGTCTTCTTCCCAAACCGGAAAAAGAAAACCTGGTCATCGCTGGTAAGTTAGGTCCGGAACCAGAAATTCTAGCCAATATGTACAAGATCTTGATCGAAGAAAATACGGATATGACAGTGACCGTCAAACCAAATTTTGGTAAGACCACCTTCCTCTATGAAGCTCTGAAAAAAGGGGATATCGCGATCTATCCAGAATTTACAGGAACTGTGACCGAAAGTCTCCTCAAACCGGCGCCACAAGTCAGTCATGATCCAGAAGCAGTCTATCAAGCGGCCCGAGATGGGATCAAGAAACAAGACGACCTGGCCTTGCTCAAACCCATGGCTTATCAGAATACCTATGCTGTTGCGGTGCCTAAGAAAATTGCCCAAGAGTATGGCCTCAAGACCATTTCCGATTTGAAAAAGGTAGAAGGACAACTCAAGGCAGGATTTACCTTAGAGTTTAACGACCGCGAGGATGGAAACAAGGGCTTGCAGAAGGTCTACGGACTTCATCTACAAGTCTCCACCATGGAGCCAGCCCTTCGCTACCAGGCGATCCAGTCCGGTGATATACAGATTACAGATGCTTACTCAACGGATGCCGAGCTGGCTCGCTATGACCTCGTGGTCCTTGAAGATGACAAGCAACTCTTTCCTCCCTATCAAGGAGCCCCACTCATGAAAGTTGAATTACTGAAAAAACATCCAGAATTGGAAGCTGTTCTGAATAAACTAGCTGGTAAAATCACAGCAGACCAAATGAGCCAGCTCAACTATCAAGTCGGGGTAGAAGGCAAGTCTGCTGCTAAAGTAGCGCGTGACTTCTTGGTAAAAGAAGGGTTGATGAAAAATTAACAAGCTATTCTCAAGTCTTTGCACTTGAGAATTTTTTGGTAGAAAGCAATTTCAAAGGTCTTCGAACAAGTTTTGAGGTTAGAGGAGGTGGACGATCCCTTCAAAAACTCTCCATTGAGTCTAGCTTAAAATTGTGTTACAATAAGCCTTGAAAATGAATGAAAGAATATGGAAATAAGTATGAAAAAAAGACCAGTGATTGGAATTACAGGAAATGAAAAACCCTTCCCGGATGATCCAGACGCGAACATGAGTTATGCAGCAACTGGTTTTGTCGAAGCGGTCAAAGAGGCGGGAGGAATTCCCTTGATCTTGCCAATTGGAGATGCGGACATGGCCAAACACTACCTGTCGATGATTGATAAGCTCATCATCACCGGCGGTCAAAATGTCTTGCCCAAGTTTTACGGAGAAGAAATCGCCATTGATAGTGATGACTACCTCTTGAAACGCGATCTTTTTGAGTTGGCCTTGATTGAGGAAGCGCGTGCGGCAAAAAAAGCTATCTTTACAGTCTGCCGAGGAACCCAGCTCTACAATGTCGCACTAGGGGGAACTCTTTATCAAGATATTGAACACCATTGGCAGGACAATCCAGGTCAATACACCAGCCAAGAGCTGGTGACCAAGGATCAGACAATCTTGCAAGAAATCTATGGCAAGACCAGTCGCATCAATTCTTTTCACCATCAAAGTATCAAAGACTTGGCAGATGGCTTAGAAGTGATCGCACGGGATCCCAAAGATGACGTCATAGAGGCGGTTCAATCCACAGATGAGAGTCGTTTTCTCGGCGTTCAGTGGCATCCGGAACTGCGTTTTGACAAGAGTCCAGCAGACCACAAGCTCTTTGAATATGTTGTGAATGACTTATAATGAAGACCAGCTCCCTTAGGAATCTTTCCTAAGGGGGCTTTTTCTTTAATCTGCGTAAGAAAGACTGTAAATTGTGCCTAGGTTTTGGGGGAAGATTCGCTACAATAGAGTTAGTAGAATGAGGAGGCTTAGGACATGTATCAATTTCCAAAGGATTTTTTATGGGGGAGTTCGACCTCGGGTCCACAGACAGAAGGGCGTCTAGATCAGGATGGAAAAGGTGACAATCTCTGGGATTACTGGTATAAGATCGAACCCAATCGCTTTTATCAGGGGCAAGGACCAGAGAAAACATCTACTTTTTATGAACACTGGGAAGACGATCTGGATCTCTTGTTAGAAACCGGTCATACAGCTTTTCGGACCTCTATTCAGTGGTCCCGCATTTTCCCTGATGGTCGAGGAAAGATCAATCAAGCGGGTGTCGATTTCTACCGCCGTGTCTTTGAAAAGATTAAGGAAAAAGGAATTCACCTCTTGGTCAACCTCTATCATTTTGATTTGCCGGTGGCGCTCCAAGAGCAGGGCGATGGTTGGGAAAATAAGGAAACCGCCTATGCTTATCAAGAATATGCGCGTTTTTGTTTCAAGATCTATGGGGATCTGGTCGACCAGTGGATCACCTTTAATGAACCCATTGTCCCTGTGGAGTTTGGTTATTTTTATGATGCCCATTTTCCTCATAAGGTAGACGCAGCAGCAGCAGTAAAAGTAGCCTACCACACCCAGTTTGCAAGCTCTCTAGCGGTCAAGGCCTGTCACGAGGTGGATCCCCATTACCGTATCGGGATTGTGCTCAATTTGACACCAGCCTATCCTCGGAGTCAGCATCCAGAAGATCTTAAAGCCGCTCTCATTGCCGAGCTCTTTCAAGCTAAATCCTTTCTAGATCCTTCTGTTCTTGGCCACTATCCTGAAGAATTAGTGGAGATCCTGCGAGAGCGTGATCTCTTGCCAGATTATGATCCCTTTGAGTTGCGCTTGATCGAGGAAAATACCGTCGATTACCTCGGGGTTAACTATTACCAACCACTCCGTGTGGCAGCTCCTCGTTATGCCCCAAATCCAGCTTCTCCCTTACTTTTTGAGCAATTTTATGAACCCTATGTCATGCCAGGTCGCAAGATTAATCCCCATCGTGGTTGGGAGATCTATGAGCAAGGCCTATATGACATTGCCCAAAATATTAAGGAAAACTATGGCAATATTGAGTGGATCTTGACAGAAAATGGGATGGGAGTCGAAGGAGAGGAAAAATTCCGTGAGGATGGCGTGATTCAAGACGACTACCGGATTGACTTTGTCAAAGACCATCTTCGTGAGCTCCATCGTTCTATTCAAGATGGCGCCAACTGTAAGGGCTATTTGATCTGGACCTTTATTGACTGCTGGTCCTGGCTCAATGGTTATAAGAACCGCTATGGCCTTGTTGAACTAGACCTAGCTACTCAAGAAAGACGCCTGAAAAAATCGGGCCATTGGTTCCGTGAATTGAGCCAGCAGAATGGATTTGAAGAGTAGAAAAAACCCTATCAACCAAGATGTTGATAGGTTTTTCTTAAGCTTTCCTTAACTAGACCAATTTTCTTATATTTGCTAGTTGACAAACTAGAAGAAGCATTGTATACTGACTCCGCTGGTTACTTTTTTGGTAAATTAGACTAGACCAATTTCGAAGTAACTGATAAATCGACCATAGGTCGTTTGACTAAGTAAAGGGGAAAGTATAGCAAGGCTATATCGTAAAGACTATGTGCGGAATCGTTGGTGTTGTAGGAAATACAAATGCTACAGATATTTTGATCCAAGGACTTGAAAAACTCGAATACCGAGGTTATGACTCTGCAGGTGTTTTTCTGGCTAGTGAAGGCAAGAGCCAATTGGTGAAGGCAGTCGGCCGTATTGCAGAATTGTCAGCTAAGGCAGAAGGTGTCGAAGGGGAAGCTGGAATTGGACATACCCGTTGGGCCACTCATGGAAAACCAACTGAGGACAATGCCCACCCACACCGCTCTGAAACAGGTCGCTTTGTTTTGGTCCACAATGGGGTGATTGAAAACTACCTTGAAATCAAGGAAGAATACCTAGCCGGTCACCATTTCAAGGGGCAAACAGATACAGAAATCGCCGCCCACTTGATCGGAAAATTTGCTGAAGAAGATGGCTTGTCTACGCTCGAAGCCTTCAAAAAAGCCCTCCACATCATCCGTGGGGCCTATGCTTTTGCTTTGATGGATGCGGAAGATCCAAGCACCATCTATGTGGCGAAAAATAAATCACCACTCTTGATCGGTCTTGGAGATGGCTACAATATGGTCTGCTCTGATGCCATGGCCATGATTCGCGAAACCAACCAATACATGGAAATCCATGACCAAGAGTTGGTCATTGTCAAGGCTGACAGCGTTGAAGTACAAGACTATGATGGAAACGTCAAAGAACGGGCTAGCTACACGGCTGAACTTGACCTTTCTGATATTGGAAAAGGGACTTACCCATACTACATGCTCAAAGAAATCGATGAGCAACCAACTGTCATGCGTAAGTTGATCCAAGCCTATACAGATGAATCTGGTCAAGTAGTGGTAGACCCAGCTATTATCAAGTCTGTTCAAGAAGCAGATCGCATCTATATCCTTGCGGCTGGTACCTCTTACCATGCTGGATTTGCGTCTAAAAAAATGTTGGAAGAGTTGACAGATACTCCAGTAGAACTCGGTATCTCCTCTGAGTGGGGGTATGGTATGCCACTTCTTAGCAAGAAACCACTCTTCATCTTTATCAGTCAATCTGGTGAAACAGCCGATAGCCGCCAAGTGCTGGTCAAGGCCAATGAAATGGGCATTCCAAGCTTAACAGTGACCAATGTTCCAGGTTCAACTCTTTCACGTGAAGCAGACATGACCATGTTGCTCCATGCGGGTCCTGAAATTGCGGTAGCTTCTACTAAGGCTTATACGGCTCAAATCGCAGCCCTTGCCTTTCTTGCTAAAGCTGTTGGGGAAGCCAATGGCAATGAGAAGGCCAAAGCCTTTGATTTGGTGCACGAATTGTCTATCGTTGCCCAATCGATCGAATCAACCCTTTCAGAAAAAGAAGTGATCGATGAAAAAGTTCGTGGCTTGTTGGAAACAACCCGCAATGCTTTCTATATCGGACGTGGTCAAGATTACTATGTTGCCATGGAAGCTAGTTTGAAACTAAAAGAAATTTCTTACATCCAATGTGAAGGCTTCGCTGCGGGTGAGTTGAAACACGGTACCATCGCTCTGATCGAAGACGGTACACCGGTCATCGCCCTCTTGTCTGATCCAGTCCTAGCCAGCCACACACGTGGGAACATCCAAGAAGTGGCAGCACGTGGGGCTCATGTCTTAACCATTGCAGAAGAAAATGTCGCTAAAGAGACAGATGATTTGGTCTTGACAGCGGTTCACCCTTACCTCTCTCCAATCTCAATGGTGGTGCCAACCCAATTGATTGCCTACTTTGCAACCCTTCATCGTGGGCTCGATGTTGATAAACCACGGAACCTTGCTAAGTCTGTAACCGTTGAATAAACTTGTTTATATAGAAAAAACATCCTCGTTAGGTTTTTCCTAGCGAGGATGTTTGCTTTATTTGTCAAAACCTTGCAAGGCTTTGAGGCGTTCTTCTGTTTGTCCCTTGGCATCTAGTTTTTTACCTTGGTAGACAGCAGATTCCCATGATCCATACATTGGATTTGGGAAGATGATGAATTTTTCACCAAATTCTTTTTGCAATTCGTCCAATTTCTTGTCGCGATCAGCTTCAGATGTCTTAGAGAAGTCTGCAAAGTCAACCAGGTTGTCCCCAAAAAGCAAGACAAGATTGGTCTTTTCTTGCACAGCTTGGCGACGGCCTTCTTTTGATTTGACGCCATCTTCTAAGAACATGAGGTGGTCACGTCCTTGAACAGGAATGCCTTCTTTTTCAAGATTCTTGATGGTATCATCTACTTGAGAGGTTGTACGGTCAGAAATGTAGTAGATTTGAACCCCGTTTTGATCCGCATATTGAAGAAAATCTTTGGCACCTGGCACCGCTTTTGCGGCTGCTTTTTTCACCCAAACATCCCAATCTTTAGGATTGAAGGCCGTACCATCTTTGACGTTTTGAACTTGGTAAGGGCTGTTGTCTAAAACAGTTTCGTCCAAATCCAAGACGATGGAATAAGGCTTATCAGAAGGAGTTTGGAGGATCTCTTTCAAACGGTCAGTAGCGACATTGTAGCCTTGTAAATACAAAGCCTTGGTTTCTGCTGCCTTTTGGTACCAGAGAACAGACATGGTATTTTCTTGTGAGCGCTGCTGATCATAGGTCATCGTCACCTGATTTTTAGTGCTACTTGCTTTTGTCTCTTGCGTTTTAGTGGTGTTGCTTCCACAACTCGTCAGTAAAATGACAGAAGCAAGAGCAGAAACGATGGTAAAGGTGGTTTTTGTTGTTTTCATAAACCGTACACTCCTTAAAATTATTCTATAAAAATTATACTCCTTTCAATCTTGCCTGACAAGAAAGAGAAGAAGGTGTCTAGGAATCGGTGAAAAGAACAAAGGAGGAAAAATGCTGTTATGAAAGGTTTCTTTGCTTTAACATACGCCATTTTTTCCTTCAAAAGAAGGGGTATAGTTTTTTGCTATAACCGGATCAAGAAAAGATCAAAGCAGCCTTTTTCTTCTAAAATGAAAGAATAAAGAAAGATAGCCGCAAGTCCCTATTTTCAAGGGCTTGCGTTTTTTTGATGGCTTTCTCAATAAAGAAATTTTAAGGCCTTGATAGGGAAAATATATTAGTCAGCTACTTTTCGAGGTGATATCATGGTTACAAATTCCAGAAGGAAAGCAGTTAGCCTTTCTATTGGAGAAATATTGAGGAGGATTCACAGTATGAGTAAAAAAGAACTGGTTCTTCGTGCCATTCGAGGCGAAACAGTAGAACGAATCCCTGTAGGATTTTGGCTCCATTATGTGACTCAAGAAGAAAAAGAATTGGGTCTCGACAATCCGGCTGTAGTAGCAAAAAGTATTAAGGGCCACCAACACTATGTAGAAGAAATTTCACCTGATTTTGTCAAGATCATGAGCGATGGCTTCTTCCGCTATCCGAGTGCTCTTTATTCGAGAGAGATCAAATCGATCCGAGAATTGAAGGATATTCAACCGATTGGAGAGCATCATCCATGGATTGAAAAACAAATTGAAGTGGTCAAGGAGATTCGTTCCCATTTCCATGAAGAGATTGCTTCTTTCTACAATATCTTCTCGCCCATTTCTTATTTGAAACGCTGGTTTCGGACGGATCAATCCCGTGGGGACCAAGTGATGGCGGACTTTATCAAGGAAGATCCAGAAACCTTGGCCTATGTTCTTGACGTCATTGCAGGAGACATTTCTACTTTAAGTCGTCGCTTGATCCAAGAAGCAGGTGTTGAAGGGATTTACTTCTCAACCCAGCAGGTCCAAGATGAGCGCGTAACCCAGGAAGAATACCGTAAGGTGATCGAACCAAGCAACATCGCTGTCCTAGAAGCAGCCAATGAGGCGGGTGGCATCAATATCCTTCATATTTGCGGCTTTGAAGGAGCTAGCAATGAAGTGGAGCTCTTCAAGGATTATCCGGCTCAAGTCATTAACTGGGCGACCCATCATGAAGGGCTCAGCTTAGCAGAGGGTCGCAAGCTCTTTGGTGATCGTGCTGTCTTGGGTGGTTTTGTCAATGGCAAGAAAGGCTTGCTCTACCAAGGGGAACGAGAAGCGATCGAGCAAGAAACGCGTCGCTTGGTGGCAGAAGCTGGAAGCCGTGGTTTGATCCTTGGAGCAGACTGTACCGTGCCAGATGATTTCCAATTGGAACGCCTAGATTGGGTACGTCAAGCAGCTGTATTGTAAGACGAAAGGAGAGGGAGATGAAAAAGATCAATGTATGGTGTATCCTGGTAACCGTTTTGTTTTTGCTTTTAGGGCTTAGTAAAGCTGCTCTTGCAAGTAGTCAGGGGAAAGCCAAAAAAGATCCAGATATGGCAAGACTGGAGAAGATTCCAGCTCATAGTTTCTCCCTCATCCGCCCATCTGACCTAGCAGGAATTCTACTCCTTGAAGATCAGTGATAAAAAAAGATGAAGAGCTTGATAAAAAATATATATTAGTCAAACAATTATCGAAGTGATAAGATAACAAACAAGAAAAGATTAGAACGAGGTAAGAACATGTCATCAAAAAGAGAATTAGTCTTAAAAGCTTTTAAAGGAGAAGCAGTTGACCGTGTGCCAGTTGGATTTTGGCATCATTTTACAACAGAAGAAGAATGGTTGAAAGGATTTTCCAATCCGGAAATTATTGAAAAAAATCTCAATGGCCATAAAAACTTCCTTCACAAGGTCAAACCAGACTTTGTCAAACTCATGAGTGATGGTTACTTTGCTTATCCAAATCCAGCCATTCACAAAGGCCTTGAAAATATTTCTGACTTAGCAGGGATTGAACCACTCGGAGCAGATCATCCATGGATCACAGAGCAGGTAGAGCTTGTGAAAAAAATCCGTGCCGGTTTTGAAGAAGACATTGTGGCTATCTACAATATCTTTGCTCCAGTGACCTACTTTAAATGGTTGGTCGGAGAAGTTTCAGGAGGAGATGACTTGATCGCAAACTTCATCGATCAAGATGCAGCAACTCTTAAAAAAGTATTGGATACGATTGGTCAAGATATTGCAAGTTTGAGCCAACGCATCATTAAAGAAGCAGGAGCAGACGGGATCTACCTCAGTGTTCAAAGTATCCAAGATGCGCGCGTGAGCCAAGAAGTTTATAAAAATAGTATTGCACCGAGTGAACTCCATGTCTTAGAAGCAGCCAATGAAGCAGGTGGGGTAAATATCCTTCATATCTGTGGCTACGAAGGAGCTCGCAATGATATCCATCTCTTCACAGACTACCCAGCTCAAGTCATTAACTGGGCAGTTGGACCAGAAGGAATCAGCCTAGCAGAAGGACGCGAAATCTTCGGTGGACGTACGGTTCTGGGTGGTTTTGAAAATGGCAAAAATGGTCTTCTCTATACAGGAGATAAAGCTGCGATTCAAGCAGAAACCAAACGCATCATCGCAGAAACTGGAACCACAGGCTTGGTTATCGGTGCAGATTGTACGATTCCAAGTGATATTGATGAAGAACGAATCGAATGGGTTCGTGAAGCTGCAACAGAATAAGAAAAAATAGAATCAGGGAGAACAGAGTATGAGTAAAAAAACATGGATTATCGGTGGAGTGGCCGTTCTTGCCATTGCAGGTGCAACCATTCTTGGACGGAGCTTGAACCATGCAAACGACAGCAAAGGCTCAACAGGATCGAACAAGGTAACAACCTTGAAAGTAGCCCACACTCAAAACTATGTACCGTATGATTTCGTTGATGAAAAAGGAGAATCAGATGGCTATGAAGTAGCCGTTCTCAAAGCCATTGACGAAAAACTACCAGACTACAAGTTTGAGTACACTGGAACAAGTGATGACGATCTCTTGATCGGTCTAGAATCTGGTAAATACGATATCGGAACCAAAGGAGCTTGGTATACAGAAGAACGTGCCAAGAAATTTATCATTCCAAAAGAACCAATCGGAGCAAGTATCATCGGATTTACCGTACGGAAAGAAGATGCGAATAAATACAAGAACATCGATGACTTCGCTAAAGAAAAAGGAAAATTGGTTCCAATTTCACCACAAAATGCGCAGTGGAATGTTATTAAAGAATACAATGAAAAGCATAAGGACCAACAAATCGAATTAACAGCTGCGGAATCTTTCAAAGTCGCAGATGCTTATGCTTGGGTTCTTGAAGGACGTTACGATGCCTTCTTTGACATCAAACTTTCCTTTGAAAAAGCTGTCACAGATAAAGATGGTTCTTACCACCAATATGCGGACAAACTGAGCTGGTTTGCCTACAAAGGAATTCCAACTTACCCATTGATCCATAAGGATAAGAAAAACGAAAAATTTGCGGAAGAATACAGCAAGGCCATCAAAGAATTAGAAAAAGATGGCACACTTGCTAAATTGTCGAAAAAATATTTCGGTGAAGATGTCTTCAGTTATGTAGATAAAGAGAAATAAGATGAAACTGGGTGCGCATAGCCCCAGCTTCCTTATTTCTATACGGATACAGAAAGGAAAAGAAACATGGTCTCATACGACATTTCCAAGGTCTGGTCATTTCTTCCAACCTTGGTCCAAGCTCTGCCAGCGACCCTAGCTTTGATGGTTTTAACGACGGTTCTCGGTTCTGCATTTGGCTTGGTTTTGACCTGGGCACAAGTATCAGAAGATAAGGTAGGAGCAGGTCTAGCCAAGGGCTATGTCTTTACTTTGCGTTGTACCCCTCCGATTGTCTTACTCTTTTTGGTTTTTTATGGACTACCCCAATTTTTGAACTGGTGGTTGGGCATTGACATTGACCACTGGTCCAAGTTTGTCTTTGTCCTTGTTGCCATGTTTCTTCTCTTTGCCGCTATGATCTCGGAGGTTTTCAAGGCAGCCTATTTGGCCATTCCAAAAGGTCAGATGGAAGCGGGCTTGAGTATCGGCTTGACGCCGGCTCAAACCATTTGGCGGATTGTCCTTCTCCAAGCCTTTCGCGTGGCTCTTCCAAATATGACGACTGCCATCTTGAACCTCATGCGCGATGCCGCTTTAGCTTATACCATTGGCTTTATCGATATCATGGGAGCAGGTAACAACTTGATCAGCCGCAATCTTGGGAATTATTCCCTCGAGACCTATACAGCTGTAGCAGTGATCTACTGGGGAATTGCCCTTGTGATCTCCTTCTCCGCTCAACTCCTTGAGAAACGACTCAGTGTAACAGAAAGGTAGCTTATGGATTTCAATTTTATTAGTAAAGCATTTATAGCCACCTTGGGTGGTGTTCCAGTGACCCTTCTGATCATGGTCGTATCGATTCTCTTGAGTTTCCTTCCAGCCCTCTTTTTGGCGCTCGGTCAGATCTATAAGGTCAAAGGTGTTCGCAGTTTCTCAGTGATTTACTTAGCTTTTATCCGCGCGACACCTCCCATTCTCTTGATTCTCTTCTTTTATAGTCTCTTTCCCAGCCTCTTAAATAGCTTTTTTAAGAGTATTGGCAGTCACTTTAATGTCTTTGAGATCAATCCCATTTACTATGCCTTTATCATCTTTAGCTTGATGACAACGGGGAGTCTGGCTGAAATTCTACGGTCAGCCATTCTGACGGTGGATAAGGGCCAGCTAGAAGCAGCGCAAGCCATTGGTTTGACCAATCGCCAAGCCTATATCCGCATTGTTTTTCCACAAGCCTTGCGTTCAGCCCTGCCCAATTTGTGTAACCTGGTCATCAACTTGGTCAAAGGAACCTCCCTTGTTTTTGTCATGACCATCAAGGATATCACCGCCATTGCCAAGGTCGAAGCCTCTTATGGCTATCAATATTTTGAATCCTATCTAGTGATTTTTATTCTTTATATTGTCATTTGTGGGGTGATTCAGTGGGGATTCAATCTCTTAGAAAAACGCCTGACACTCGCATAGAAGAAGGAGAAATAAGAAGATGTTAGAAGTAGAACACGTATCGAAAAAATTTAAGGATCACCAGGTCCTGGTAGATGTTAATCTCAAGGTCAACCAAGGGGATGTCGTCGTTATTTTGGGTCCATCTGGATCAGGAAAAACAACCTTCCTTCGCTGCCTTAACCACTTGGAAAAGGCAGATACAGGACACCTCACCCTAGGTGGAAAAGAGTACGACCTCTCAAAACTCAGCAAAAAAGAGATTCTAGAAATCCGCCAAAAGACAGCTTTTGTCTTCCAGCATTACAATCTCTTCGCTAACAAAACAGCGCTTGAAAATATCTTAGAAGGCCTGGTTGTAGCCCGTAAGGTTCCAAAAGAAGAGGCCATCCAACGGGCAGAATCAGCCCTTGAAAAAGTTGGTCTCCTCGCTTATAAGGATTACTATCCTTCTCAATTGTCAGGTGGTCAACAGCAACGGATCGGAATCGCACGTGCCATCGCAGTGAAACCAGACGTAATTTTGCTGGACGAGCCGACTTCAGCGCTAGACCCAGAATTGGTCGGGGATGTCTTAGATGTCATGAAGCAATTGGCCAAAGAAGGAGTGACCATGGTTGTCGTAACCCATGAGATGGGCTTTGCGCGTGATGTGGCTAACCATGTCATCTTTATGGATGGCGGACACATCATCGAAGAAAACGAACCTCATGAATTCTTCAACAGTCCAAAAGAAGAACGAACCAAACAATTCCTTTCACGGATTTTATCCGATGCCACTTATAGCGTCGAATATATGATTTAACAGGAGACACACCCAGTAAGGGTGTGTTTTTTAGGATCTGGAAAAAATTTTTAAAAATTGGCTCATTTTTTTAAAATCATTACGAATAATATAAGTGAGAGGGAACATATGACTGATAAAAAACAACGATTTGTACTACTATTCTTACTGACTTTGTTTCTAGGAGGTTGCAGTCTTTTTACGGATAAAGCTGCTGAGAGAAGAGAAATGATTCAGATCGCAGAAAGCACGAAAATGGAGCGAGCGATAAAACACTTGTTAATCAGTATCGATCCTAAAGCTTTCACTTCAGAAGGAGTCATTCACTCCTATACCCTGATAAAAGGTGAATTGGAATACAATCCAATGGGAGGCATGAATGTCTCTCTCGTTATCAATGGCGATAAAAAGTTAACGATCGATACGACTGTTCAAATGGAAGATTCAGGACAGTTCGAAGCAGGTAGTTACGGTATTTCAGCAAAATTAAGTGATCTGTTAAGTGAAGCAGAAAAGACTGGGAAATAAACTCATTCAGGTAAATACCCCTAATATAGGAAAATAGAAACATTTCTGAATCAAAGTTGGTATGTTACATCAATAGCTAGTGCTTGTAATGATTTAGCAACATTTTTTAACAAAAGTAACATTTCAGACGTTGATGGAATTTTGTATAATAAATTTTAAGAAAACTAGAGAAAGAAATGGGAAGAAATGAAAAAAAGTAAATTAATTGTGTTGATAATGGTAGTATTTAGCTTGAGCTTAGGAGGCTGTAGCTTTTTTAATGGACAATCTGCCAAAAAACAAGAAATGATTCAAATTGCAGAGAGTAAGAAGATGAAAGTGGCGATTGAAAAATATTTTAAAAAACTGGACCCGGAAGCACTGACTCCAAATGGAAAAATAAAGACTTACAGGATTTTAAAAGATAAATTAAAATATAATCCAATGGAAGGGATTAATATTGAGATTGTTATTAATAACGATGATAAGTTGATTGTTGATATGGTAGTAATAGAAAAGGAATCAGGAGCATATCATGTTGCGGCATCCAGTACACCTACAGAGTTGGACGAACTTTTAGAAGGGAAATATTATGGACAATAATTCAATAGATTCAGATTATCTACATAAAGAGGTGGCTTTATTAGAATATATTCCATCAGAAATTGGGAAAAAGCAAACTATTGAAAATGGAAAATATTATATAGGCCATACCGCTCACATCTATGATAATGTAAATGACAATGAGGAGCAGGTCTTCGTTCTTACTAACAATGGTCAAGGCGAAAAACAAAAAGCAGTCCCCTATACTGCTTCAGATGAAGAACGTGCCCAAATCCATGACGTGACTGTCTTGATGAAGGGATCTGAAACTGAAACAAGTACACAAAAATTACTCCATGATACATTCACGGATTGGGTAAAGACAGATTTGCCTGCTGCTTCTAACATTCTTGGTCCCAATGGAGCGGCGAACTATGCGACAGATTATGCGAAAAGATTCACTAGAGATAAGATTAAGGAGAATTTGAAAAAAAGGGATGAAACTGCCGATTCTAATATTTCGGAGCTTATTAGTTATCCGTTTGGTTTACTCGATAAAAATGTTGGAAATAATGTAAAAAGCTTTGTCAAGAGTATTAGAAGTAATCCAATAACAAATGCTTATCGTGAGGCGAAAGCAAATCTATATGGTATGGGAACGGATATTCTAATTGATAGTCAAGCAAAGTTTCCAGTATTTATTGGGGCTACCATTTTAAAAGAGTACAACAAAGATAGAGGTACTTTCCCGCCTCCGCAGTTTAAAGATGCTGCAGCTCATTTGAAAGAGGTGATCCGAAAATACCCCAATGCCAAGATCGATCTATACGGTCACTCTCTGGGGTCTATGAATATTCAGTATGCGCTTGCCTGCTTGACGGAAGAAGAAGCGTCTCATATTGGGACTGTCCATCTATACAATGGCCCTAATGCCTATTCCATCTTAACACCCGAGCAAAAAGCGCGTATAGATTCGCTGAAGTACAAAATCTACAACCACATTGACCATAAAGATTTGGTTAGCTTGGGCTATCAGGATTCTGGAAGCAAGGAATCCAGTGGGATTGTCAAGCACCTCAAAACTAAGAATTTGATAAATACTGGCCTGCAGCACATGATGCATGGTTATATCTATGATAAGGATGGGAATTTGGTTCTTGAAAAGGGAACGGAAGCCATCACTCGGAAGGAAATCATTGAAGAGCGGATGAAGGTTTACTATCGCCTAAAGGATAAATTGCAAAAAACAGGTGGTGGACTGAGCTCAAGTGAACGGATCTATCTGGATGCTTTGCAGGCGCGCTTGGCTTCTGATGAGCTGATTCGAGTAGTGGATGAAGGGCTGGAGCAAGCTCAGAAATCTAAGGCACAACTGGATACAGATTTAGAAGCTTTGGAGAAAGTATTACAGACCGTTCCGAAAGGCTTCATTCTCAATCTTGTGGAAGTAGAAGAGGCCTATGCACAGGCTGGTGCAACAAAGCAAACAATTGTCACTGAAGTAAGAGAAAGGTTTGACAATCGTTTGGCTACATATCAGTCCTTATCGAATGAATTCCATGCTTTAAACGAGCAAGTGAATGCAGGAATTGAGCTCTTAAAAGCAAAAGATCAAGAAATAGCAGGAGAAATGAACCAGTGGGAACAACTAGCTTATTAATTTCATCTACTTTTTCAAAAAAGGAAAAGAAACTAGATCACTTGGAAAGAGAGTTCCAAAAAGCGCGTTTGGAGCTAGATGAAAAGCGTTGCCTAGTGGAAAGAAAACAGCAGCTCTTCACCCAGATGCTGGAAGAAGAGTTTGCGATGGCAGCTTCCTTCTTACAAGAGCAGGAGGTTGATGTCAATTGTGGATGGGAGTCCCTCCATCGCTGTATCGAAGAGTATGATCTCGAAGCTAGAGAAGCTGCACAAGTAGCCTTAAAACAGATCGAAATCGAGGAAGAGAATTTATGGCAATCCTACCGGAAAGATAGACGCCAACTGGAAGAGGAGTTTGCACAAGATAAAGTTTCATAGTATAGAAGAGGAGGAAGTATGGGTGATAGTCCAGTCAAAGATTTTTTTGATTTAGATATGAAAGATAAGATGAGGATCATCGAAAGCCGAAAGAAACTTGAAAAAGATTTAATCCGTGTTGTCTATGCGCCCATTTTATTGGCCTGCAAGGCAGGAGTTGAGAAACGTTACAATGATGGATTGACTGCGATTGCAACAGTAGCCGAAGAAGACGTCCAGGTAGTTGGAAAGCAACTGGATCAGTCCATGGTGGGTCAATTTGCTAAAAATGTACAGACGGTTATTCAAGAAAAAGCTGGTAAATTTAAATCTATCTAGCCAAGAACTTCTATTTAAATATGGAATCTGGAGTGACTCCAGATTTTTTTAATAAATTTAAAAAATTATGTAAAAAAGTGTTGACAAAGGAATCAGTCTGCGTTATAATAATTTATGTAAACAAAAAGAGGTTGGGAAAACCTACTGGTTTACAAGATCAATAGTGGAAAGGAGATGGTGATATGCTATTTCCAGAATTAAGACAACTAATTGATAAAAGGGAAAATAGAAACTGTTAGCCTGTAGGGCTATTATTAAATAAATGAATTAAAATTATGTAAACAATCAAACGGCAGCCAATTGGTCTGCTAATTTTCAAGAATGAATTAAAATTATGTAAATTAGAGGTATACAATATGAATAACAACTTTAACAATATGGATGATCTTTTCAATCAACTAATGGGCAACATGGGTGGTTTCCGTTCTGAAAGCCGTCGCTACATGATCAACGGTCGTGAAGTGACACCAGAAGAATTCGCTATTTACCGCCAAACTGGTCAACTTCCAAATGAAGGAAGTGAGCAAGTGCAACACCATCAAGGTAAAGGAATGAAACAAGATGGGATCCTTGCAAAACTTGGTCGTAACTTGACCGAAGAAGCTCGTGAAGGGAAATTGGATCCGGTCATCGGACGTAATAAAGAAATTCAAGAAACTGCTGAAATCTTGTCTCGTCGTACCAAGAACAACCCTGTCCTTGTAGGGGATGCCGGTGTTGGTAAAACAGCAGTTGTAGAAGGTTTGGCACAAGCTATTGTGAACGGGGATGTTCCAGCGGCTATCAAAAACAAAGAAATCATCTCGATTGATATTTCTGGTCTAGAAGCTGGTACGCAATACCGTGGTAGCTTTGAAGAAAATATTCAAAATCTGATCCAAGAAGTCAAGGCTATGGGAAATGTCATTCTCTTCTTTGATGAAATCCATCAAATCCTTGGTGCAGGCAGCACAGGTGATGGTCAAGGATCTAAAGGTCTTGCGGATATCATCAAACCTGCTCTTTCACGTGGGGAATTGACTGTCATTGGTGCAACCACTCAAGATGAATATCGTAACACCATCTTGAAGAATGCGGCTCTTGCTCGTCGTTTCAACGAAGTGAAAGTCAATGCTCCATCAGCTGAAGATACTTTCAAGATTCTCCAAGGGATCCGTGATCTTTATGAAAAACACCACAATGTCATCTTGCCAGATGAAGTTTTGAAAGCAGCAGTTGATTATTCGATCCAATACATTCCACAACGTAGCTTGCCTGATAAGGCCATTGACTTGGTCGATGTGACAGCTGCTCACTTGGCAGCCCAACATCCTGTAACAGATGTTCATGCTGTGGAACATGAAATTGAAGAAGAAAAAACCAAACAAGAAGAAGCTGCGGCTAAAGAAGATTACGAAGCAGCTCTTAATGCAAAAGTTCGTATCGAAGAACTTGAAAAGAAAATTGAAAACCATACGGAAGACCATAAAGTAACAGCAACAATCAACGATGTGGCTGAATCAGTAGAACGGATGACGGGTATTCCAGTGTCTCAAATGGGTGCAACTGATATTGAACGTTTGAAAGATATGGGTCACCGCTTGCAAACTAAGGTTATCGGTCAAGATAAAGCCGTTGAAGCAGTGGCACGTGCTATCCGTCGGAACCGTGCAGGATTTGACGAAGGGAACCGTCCAATCGGTAGCTTCCTCTTTGTAGGTCCTACTGGTGTTGGTAAAACTGAGTTGGCTAAACAATTGGCTCTTGATATGTTCGGAACCAAAGATGCCATCATCCGTTTGGATATGTCAGAATACAGCGACCGCACAGCCGTTTCTAAATTGATTGGTACAACAGCTGGTTATGTTGGTTACGATGACAACAGCAATACCTTGACAGAACGTGTTCGCCGTAACCCATACTCTATCGTCCTTCTTGACGAAATTGAAAAGGCGGATCCTCAAGTCATCACCCTTCTCCTTCAAGTCTTGGATGATGGTCGTTTGACAGATGGTCAAGGGAACACGGTCAACTTCAAGAACACTGTGATTATCGCCACTTCAAACGCTGGCTTTGGTTACGAAGCTAACTTGACAGAAGATGCGGATAAACCAGAACTCATGGATCGTTTAAAACCTTACTTCCGTCCAGAATTCCTCAACCGTTTCAACGCTGTCATTGAATTCTCACACTTGAGCAAGGAAGACCTTTCTAAGATTGTTGATTTGATGTTGGTAGATGTCAATAAGACTCTTTCTAAGAAAGAAATCGACTTGGCAGTGAGCGATGCAGCTAAAGAATACATGACTGAAGAAGGGTATGATGAAGTGATGGGTGTTCGTCCACTCCGTCGGGTAGTTGAACAACAAATCCGTGACAAAGTCACAGACTTCCACTTGGATAACTTGGATGCCAAACATCTCGAAGCAGACATGGAAGATGGTGTCCTTGTGATCAGAGAAAAAGACACAAAGAAGGAAGAAAACACTGATAAACAAGCAGACTAAGGCGAATTAGTTTGTGAAAAATAGAGACTGCTATAATATAGCGGTCTTTATTTTTTCTTCCCACCTGGGGGAAATTATTCGCCGTATAAGGACAAAATCCTCCTATTTGGGCTAAAAAAACATCAATAATTAGTGAAATTAATCCAATTTGAGCAAAATTATTAATAAATAAAGAAAATAAGTATATAATCTATACAAGAATAAAATTTGAGGAATGGAAGTAAGATGAGCAATACAATTGATATCTACTCAACTCCCGAATACAGAAAAGTGGAAGCCGTTGTTCAACTGATGGTTGACGGTCGCTTGACGAGCTATCGTGTCGCAACTGAAACAAACATCAGCAAAATGAGCTTGGCGACTTTGACGAAGGGAACGAGTAAAATCAAAAATATTACCTATCAAACGGCTTTGGCCTTGATTGATTGGTATGATGAGAATCATGAAAAGTATGGCATTACGATTGACTAGTCAGTAGCCCACTTTTCGTGGTTTTTTCTTTTTCATCAAAACTTGCCTCCTCTATGAGACTGGACTCTGATTTTGCTTGAAGAGGATGGGAAAACTTGAAAAGACGGGCGAAATTTGATATAGTATAGCATATATGAAAATTAAAGGAGAAACATATGCAAGGCGGAAGTTTGCTAATTATGCTCGTTCTTATGGTCGGTTTGATGTACTTCATGAGCCGTAGCCAAAAGAAACAGTACCAAAAACGGATGGAAAGTTTGAATAAACTTCAAAAAGGAAATGAAGTCATCACGATTGGTGGCTTGTACGGAACCATCGATGAAGTCGACACAGACCGCAAGACCGTTGTCTTGGATGTTGATGGTGTCTACCTGACCTTTGAATTGGGAGCGATCAAAACAGTTCTTCCTGTATCAGAAGGAATCTCAGCCACTGCTACAGAAGGTGCTAGCTCAGATGCCGATTCAGCCATCGAAGAATAATCATCAAAGAAGAGGCAAGGGCCTCTTTTTTGGTGGGCAAATAGGACGATGTGATGAAGGAAAGCCTTGCTGGTTCAAAAAAGAGGCCGGAGTCCCTATTTTATGGGGATTTATGGTATAATGAAGCGATAAATATTGAAATAGGTAGAAAAACATGTTTCGTTTTAAGAAAAAAGAAAAAATCGAGATACCTTTAGAAGTCCCGAAACACATTGGGATCATTATGGATGGCAATGGTCGCTGGGCGAAAAAGCGGATGCAACCGCGCGTCTTCGGTCATAAGGCAGGGATGGAAGCTCTCCAAGAAGTGACGATTGCAGCAAAAAATATGGGGGTTCAGGTCTTGACTGTCTATGCCTTTTCTACGGAAAACTGGACACGCCCTGAAGATGAAGTCAAGTTCATCATGCACTTGCCGGTCGAATTTTATGATCGTTTCGTCCCCGAATTGCATCGCAACAATGTCAAGATTCAAATGATTGGTGACACCAAGAAATTACCAAAAGAAACGCTGGAGGCTTTGGAAAGAGCAGAAGCGATGACCCATCTCAATACAGGCTTGATCCTGAATTTCGCACTCAATTATGGTGGACGTGCAGAGATCACTCAGGCTGTGAAGCAGATCGCCCAAGAAGTCTTGGATGCGAAGTTTAGTCCAGAAGATATCACAGAAGAGATGATCGCAGATTCTCTCTATACTGAGAGTTTGCCACGTGTCCTAAGGGATCCGGATTTGATTATTCGTACCAGCGGAGAGATCCGTTTGAGTAATTTCCTTCCTTGGCAGGCTGCTTATAGTGAGTTGTATTTCACAGATGTGATGTGGCCAGATTTTGGAGAGGAAGCACTACGAAGTGCCATAGTAGAATATAGCCATCGCCATCGGAGATTTGGTGGTGTTTAGGAGAAGATGATGACGAAAGATTTACAAAAACGTGTGATTTTTGGAGGAATTGCCCTGCTCTTTTTCATTCCAACAGTAATGGTTGGAGGGGTATTCTTCCAGATTGTGATTGGCTTGATCGCCATGCTAGGGGTTCATGAATTGCTCAAGATGAAGGGGCTTGAGACAGCGACTTTTGAAGGAGCGCTAGCCATGTTAGCGGCCTTCGTCCTGACTTTGCCGATCGAGGACTACCTCCCTTACCTTCCAGCAGATGGCAATATGATTGCCTATGGTCTGGTTGTCTTGATTCTCATGGGGACAACTGTTCTTGCTCAGAATTATAATTATGAAGATGTGGTCTACCCCATTGCGTCCAGCTTTTATGTTGGACTCGGCTTCCATTCCTTAGTAGATGCGCGAATCGCTGGTATTGATAAGGTTTTGTTAGCCCTCTTTATTGTCTGGGCTACAGATTCAGGTGCTTATCTGGTAGGAAGCCGGTTTGGGAAACGCAAGCTCATGCCTGCGGTTTCTCCTAATAAAACGATTGAAGGCAGTCTTGGGGGAATCTTGTCTGCAGTTGCGGTAACTGTGATCTATATGATCGTGGATCGCTCTGTGGCAGGTGGACATGGTTTTCTTGCTATGATCTTCTTTACCATCCTCTTTAGTATCGCAGGTCAGTTTGGAGATCTGGTAGAGAGCGCGATTAAACGCCATTTCGGTGTGAAAGATTCTGGGAAATTTATTCCAGGACATGGTGGTGTTCTAGACCGCTTTGATAGTTTGATTTTTGTCTTTCCCTTGATGCATTTCTTGGGTTTGTTCTAAGACAGAAGAAATAGAAAGGAAACCACGTATAGAACGATGCAGTTTATTGCCTTTATTGTTATTTTTGGAGTGATCGTTCTCGTTCACGAGTTTGGTCATTTCTATTTTGCAAAAAAATCGGGCATCCTGGTGCGAGAATTCTCGATCGGGATGGGTCCCAAGATCTTTGCCCATATTGGTCAAGATGGAACAGCCTATACGATTCGCATTCTACCTTTAGGTGGCTATGTTCGTATGGCTGGCTGGGGTGAGGATACAACTGAGATTAAAACCGGAACACCTGTCAGCTTGACGCTAAATGAGGTTAGCAAGGTTGTCCGGATCAATCTTTCAGGAAAGAATCTGGATCAGACAGCCCTTCCCATGAATGTTACCCAGTTTGACTTTGAAGACAAACTGGAAATTACAGGCTTGGTTCTCGATGAGACCAAGACTTATGATGTCGATCATGATGCGACCATCGTTGAGGAAGATGGGACAGAGGTGCGGATTGCACCGAGAGATGTTCAGTATCAGAATGCCAGCATTTGGGGACGGTTGATCACCAACTTTGCGGGTCCTATGAACAACTTTATCCTCAGTATTGTCGTCTACTCACTTCTAGCTTTTATGCGAGGCGGTGCGATTGACTACTACAGCAACAATGTTCAGGTGGCACCCGATGGGGCGCTGGCTAAGGTCGGTGTCAAAAGCAATGTTCAGATCCTTCAAGTCAATAACGATACCGTTAGCAACTGGGATGAGCTGACAGATGCTGTCGAAAAAGCAACCAAGGACAGCAAGACGGCTCCTGAATTGACCCTGAAAGTCAAAACAGACGGCCAAGAAAAAGAAGTTAAAGTAAAGCCAACCAAGTCAGGGAATCGTTACTATCTGGGTGTGACAAATGGCCTCAAGACAGGATTTGTGGATAAACTCTTGTCTGGTTTTACAGATACCTGGAATACAGCGACACGGATTTTGGGAGCTTTGAAAGATATCATTTTCCACTTTAGTCTCAATAAACTGGGTGGTCCGGTTGCCATCTACAATGCCAGCTCACAAGCTGCTCAATTAGGAATTCCAGCAGTCTTGTCTCTTATGGCCATGCTCTCTATTAATATTGGGATCTTCAATCTAATCCCGATTCCGGCTTTGGATGGCGGGAAAATCTTGATCAATTTGATCGAGGTCGTCCGGAGAAAACCATTGAAACAGGAAGTAGAAACCTATATGACGCTTGCAGGTGTAGCTGTAATGGTTATTTTGATGATTGCTGTCACCTGGAATGATATTATGAAATTATTTTTGAAATAGAAAAGGATATTGTCCATGAAACAAAGTAAAATGTTGATTCCAACGCTTCGCGAAATGCCAAGCGATGCTCAAGTCATTAGCCATGCTTTGATGTTGCGTGCAGGTTATGTTCGCCAAGTCTCAGCTGGTGTCTATTCTTATCTGCCATTAGCAAATCGAGTGATTGAAAAAGCAAAAGGCATCATGCGCCAAGAATTTGAAAAAATTGGAGCAGTAGAAATGCTAGCTCCTGCCCTTTTGAGTGCAGATCTCTGGCGTGAATCTGGTCGTTACGAAACTTACGGGGAAGACCTTTATAAGTTGAAAAACCGTGAAGGCTCTGACTTTATCTTGGGTCCAACTCACGAAGAAACCTTTACCGCTATTGTGCGCGACTCAGTAAAATCTTACAAACAATTGCCGTTGAATCTCTACCAAATTCAACCAAAATACCGCGATGAAAAACGCCCACGGAACGGTCTTCTTCGGACCCGTGAATTCATCATGAAAGATGGTTACAGTTTCCATGCCAACTACGATAGCTTGGACGTTACTTATGATGAATACAAGGCAGCTTATGAGCGGATCTTCACACGCAGTGGCATCGACTACAAAGCCATCATCGGTGATGGTGGTGCCATGGGTGGAAAAGATAGCCAAGAGTTTATGGCTGTTACGCCTGCTCGTACGGACTTGGACCGTTGGGTTGTTTTAGACAAATCAGTAGCTTCCTTTGATGAGATCCCAGCAGAAGTTCAAGAAGAAATCAAAGCAGAATTGCTCAAATGGATGGTTTCTGGGGAAGATACTATTGCCTATTCAAGTGAATCAACCTATGCTGCGAACTTGGAAATGGCTACTAACGAATACAAGCCTAGTAACCGTGTCGTAGCAGAAGAAGAAGTGAAACGCGTGGAAACACCAGGTGTCAAATCGATTGATGAAGTAGCTGCATTCTTGGATGTTCCAGAAGAAGCTACTATCAAGACTTTAGTTTACATCGCAGATGGTGAGCCAGTTGTAGCCCTTCTTGTAGGTAATGATCAGCTCAATGAAGTGAAGTTGAAAAACCACCTCGGCGCAGACTTCTTTGAACCTGCAACCGAAGTGGAAGTGAAAGAATTATTAGGAGCTGATTTTGGCTCTCTCGGTCCAGTTGATCTTCCTGAAAATGTTAAGATTATCGCAGACCGCAAGGTCCAAGACAGCCGCAATGCAGTAGTCGGTGCCAATGAAACAGGCTACCACTTGACTGGTGTCAACCCAGGACGTGACTTTACTGCAGAATACGTCGATATCCGTGAAGTTCGTGAAGGCGAAATCTCACCAGATGGGAAAGGGGTCTTGAACTTTGCACGTGGGATCGAAATCGGTCACATTTTCAAACTCGGCACACGCTACTCCGCTAGCATGGGAGCAGATGTCTTGGACGAAAACGGTCGTGCAGTTCCAATCATCATGGGCTGCTACGGAATCGGTGTCAGCCGTCTTCTTTCAGCCGTTATGGAGCAACATGCTCGCCTCTTTGTCAATAAGACTCCAAAAGGGGAGTACCGTTACGCTTGGGGAATTAACTTCCCTAAAGAATTGGCGCCATTTGATATGCATTTGATTCCAGTCAATGTCAAAGATGAAGCAAGCCTTGCTTTGACCGATCGGATCGAAGAAGCCTTGGTGAATAAAGGCTACGAAGTCTTGGTGGATGACCGAAATGAACGCGCTGGTGTCAAATTCAGCGATAGTGATTTGATTGGGCTTCCAATCCGCGTAACAGTTGGTAAAAAAGCAGCTGAAGGCATCGTAGAAGTGAAAATCAAAGCGACAGGAGATACCATCGAAGTTCATGCGGACAATCTCCTTGAAACCCTTTCAATCTTGAACAAATAAGAAAAAGCTTTCTGAGCTCTCACCAGTGTGGTGATGAAACTCAGGAAGCTCTTTTTATTTTTCTTCTTTGAGGCCTTGATCTTTGAAATAGGTAAAGAGATCTTGAGGTTTGCCTTTGAGGTATTTCAACATGGTAGTGTTGGTTTCTTCCCCTTGATCAGCCAGTAATTTCACAAAATCTTCCTTTTTCATTTGAGTAAAATCAACATGCATAACGTTTGTATAGGTCTGTTTATCATCAGCGATTTTGATGCTTGTGTTGATTCCAGCTTGTCCGTTAACACCGTGTTTGGAATTTGCTTTATCAGCTTCTTCTTGATAGACTTCCTTCAATTCAGCGACATCTGATTTTTGCATATCTTCCGGTATTGGTGCAACTCCCATGATGGTCATGGAAACAATCTCATCATTCTTGTAGCCAATTTGAATTTTGTTTTGGTGGTGATCGCCGAGGTCGCTAACAAAGGTCTTGGTTTGGACTTGCTCCTTTTTGGTTTGAGTGGCTTCTTGCTTGGAAGAAGCGGCAGTAGTTCCTTTGCCTTGTTGGCCTTGGCTACAAGCGGTAAGAGCTAGTAGACAGACAGAGGCAAGTAGAAATTTTTTCATATATACTCCTTATAGGTTAATGGTGTTCGATCTTGTATGAAACAAGTTTTGAACAGGTTTCATTATACCATAAAAGTTTTAAAAATGAAAAAATATACAAAAATCTTCAAAATTTGCTTTTAAAAACACCTAAAATCAACAATTTTTATCTATGTGTTGAGTTAATATAAAAGGACAGAGTGTCTTCTTTTCTTCTCAGAAATAATACTAGTTGGAGACTACTGGGGCAAGGAATTCAGAAAATATATTACATATTTATGACAAAATGTTACACAATTGTAACAAAGTTACAATGTTTTATCAGTTAGCCCTCTAAACTTGACATTCTGGCAATATTTCATTAAGATATTTTTAAGTAAATAATACAAACAGGGAGAAAAAGGTAAAATATACAGTTATCTGGCATTTTACTAATTCGTACTAAAATGTATTGTTTATGAAAAAAATATAAGGGTATCAGCCCAAAAGGAGAAAAATATGGCTCAAATTAAATTAACTCCAGAAGACCTACGTGCTTCAGCACAACGTTATGCACAAGGTTCTCAAGAAATCGATCAAATCCTTACTACTTTGACTCATGAACAACAAGTCATCGACGCAAACTGGGATGGATCTGCATTTGATAGCTTTGAAGCACAATTCAACGAATTGTCTCCAAAAATCAAACAATTCGCTCAATTGTTGGAAGACATCAACGGTCAATTGATCAAAGTTGCTGATATCGTTGAACAAACTGACCAAGATATCGCTGCACAAATCCACTAAGATAGTCTTGGAGGTGATCTTACTTCTTGTAGGTAGATCACCCTTTTGTCTTTTGATATATAGAAAATAGGGGTTAGATTCTTAATTCCTAACCCCTATTTTGTATCTATGAATTAGAAAAAGGAAAAGGTATGGAAGTTAAAAATAAAAAATGGTTAAAATACATCGGTCAGAGTGCGGTTGTGCTCCTTTTGATGGGATCTGTCGTGGGTCTTTATACGACGGTTCAAAAGGACCAAAAGCAAAACGAAGCCAAGACCGTGCAAACGACAGAAAACACCAAGCTCAACATTGCGGTTGTCAATGAAGACAAGGCGGTCAAACTGAATGATAAAGAATACAACCTTGGGGCTAGCTATGTAAAGAATATCGAACGGGATAATTCGCAAAACTGGTCTGTACTCCCTCGTGGAGCTGCTGAGTCAGGGCTTGCAGATGGCAAGTACCAGTTGATGATTGTCATTCCAAGTGACTTCTCAGAGAAGGTCTTGGAAGTGAACGCGGTTAATGCAGAGAAGACAACGGTGACGTATAAGGTCAATGCGGCTGGAAATTCTCAGGTTGAGAACGAGGCCAATAAAGTCGCTAAAGATATCGTTTCAGACTTGAATAGCCAGTTGGTTGATATGTATATGGTCAGCATTTTGAGCAACCTTTATACAGCTCAGAAGAACGTGGAAACAAGTAACAAAATTCAATCTACCAACATTGGTTCTTACCGGAGCAACTTGCTAGATTCAGCCTTGGATTCCAAGAATATCTTCCCAAGTCTCTATAGCTTGTCTACGTCATCTGTTGAGTCGAACAATGCCTTGAAGACAGTCCTTGAGTCTTATACACAGGCTTTTGATCAATTGACCCAATCTCAGGATCAGTACGGTCAAAACTTCGACACATTGATCAAGCAACGCTCTGAGGATAAGATCAGCCATGAAGAGTTCATGAACCAGCTGATGTCCATGAACCAGTCTGTTGTCAGTGAAAAGACCCAAGAGTTGTATAAGAATCTACAACAAAACCAAGAAGCAATTACCAAACAATTGAGTCAACCAACTGAAACAGAAGGAGATTCTTCAGGGACCAAGACCTATGCAGGCTTGACAAAAGATGTGAATGATCGTGTGGCAGACCTCGAAAAAGGGATCAAGGCAGAACGCGACAAATTAGATGAGCACGAAAAGAACATCGAGTCTACTGTAAAAGCGAAGATCCTTGACTACTATGGTCTAAAAGAAGGAGACAAAGTCACTCTTCGTACCTTGCTTGGAAAGACGAGTATCAAGACATTAAGTGAAGCACGTAATAAAGCGGATGAAGATATTCGTAAAGCAATTGAAAAACTTCCGTCTTTAGATCCTGCTAGTCTGAATTTGAATAAGTATGGGAATTTCAACGCAGCGATTGATTTTGATAGTGCTTTTGCTGGAACGAAGGCGCAAGCAAAAGGGAATGCCGATGAATTAAAACGATTGGCTGCTGAAGTGGATGCCAAATTAACGGCAGTTGCGGATGTCCTTAATGCTAAATCTGGGAAACAGAAAGTCAGTATTCATGTCCCTGCAGGAGTCAAGGTTGATACTTGGACCTATGATGGACAGACTTATGCAGGCAGTGGTGAGCAGGAAGTCGAACTGAAAGATGGCAAACAAATTCAAATTCACCTTGTTGAAGATGGAGGAGCTATGCCGAGCGCGATTGATGTTGAAGTCCTTGTGAATGGGGTTTCTTCAACCAGTGTGACCGTATCTGCAGAAGATTTGAAAACAGCTGTCGCTAACTATGCATCGAAAGCTAGTGAAATCGCCTTGGATTATCAACGCGCAGGAGCATTGATCGATGCCTACTATCCAAAAGATGAAAAGGAAAATCGTCATTCGCTCTATGATCCGATCGAAGATATGGATTTGACAGATGCTTTGGTCGATGTCGTGAAGGCTGCCGTTTCAAGTAATATGAAGGACTACCGTAAGAGTATTGAAACGGATGAATCTGGGGATGCAACGAAGAGTGTGAAAGCCCAGTTAGATGGTACACTCCAACAGTTGCAAGACTTGGGACCACAATTGCAGGCCAATCTTCAAGCGATCGAAAACACCAACAAGGATCTAACCCAAAATATCAACGATCAATTGACGCAATATGCAGAGCTTCAAAAACGTTTAGAAGAGATCTCAAAATCACAAGAAACAGTGACACAGGCTCAAACCAAGACCGATGCAGATTTGTCAGCCCTTGGTTCTGAATACACGTCATTATTGAGCTCGACAGAAGGCGTTAAGAGCTCATCTCGTAGCAATGTAGAAGCTGCTAACTCTACCAATGAAATCTTTAGTCAATTGAACAAAGAATTGGAAAAAGCCCAAGGCAATACAGAGAAATTGTCTAGCAATGCGGAAAGTTTGATGGGTGAATTCGACAAGGAATTGTCTGAAAACGGGAACTTCGTCGAAGCCTTCCGTAAGGTCTTCAACAATGCCTATGAAAACGGAGTGCCGAATGAAGTCTTGCTTGACTTCTTGTCAAATCCAGTTGCAGAGAAATCGTCTTCTGTGAAAGCGACCATCAACGTCTACCGTCCATTTATCTGGATCTTTATGTTGGAAGTCTTGAGCCTCTTTACAGCTTATCTCTTTGCGACTCAGCCAATCATCCGTAAGGTTAAGGATCGTTTCAAATTGGATCGCTTGCAAGAATCAGATCTCTTGTCTGTCGGTGTCCTTGTGGGACTTTCTCTCATCCTTGGACTGGTGATCGGAATGATTTCAAGTATTCAACTCTCTGTTGGTCGTGAATATGTACCTTCATGGGTATTCTTAGCGGTTCTAGCAAGCTTTGTCTTGGTACAACTGCAATACCTTCTCTTGAAACACTTCCGTGTGATTGGAATGGGACTGGCCTTCTTCATGTTGATCAGCTATGTCTACCTATCAAGTGCGATCGGAACGACCGCGACCTTGTCAGGCCTTCCAGCACTGGTGAAAAATGTCAACCTCCTTTCTATTTTAGAAGGACAGTTTGCGGGTTACTTTGATGGACAAACAGCCGGTATCGGCGTCTTCTTCGGATTGTTAGTCTTCTTCGGACTTTTGGCCCTTGCCAATATCTTCGTTCCAAAGAAGTTTACTCAAACAAAGGAAATTGAATCAAGCTTATGAAAAAAATGATGTATCTTCTCTTTGTCCTTAGTCTCATTCCAGTAGTTGCTGTTTCTGCAGATGATTTTATTGATAATCGTCTGCAGGTCAACAACTCACGTCTTGAGACCGAGCAGGAAAAGACACTCGGGGGACAATTGGATGCGACTGAGTCTCTTTTCAATGAGAAGGATCAGAAAAAATTAGCAGATGAAAAACGCAAGCAAGAGAAACAATTGACCGATTCTGACGGCCAGTTGTTTTCTGCTATAAAGGGAAAGAAAAAAACAGGGCCTGAAGCGGACCTGTTCCAGCCTGAAAATCAAAAATTATCTAAATTCGAGTCCAATGTGGAGGACAATTCGGCCAGCTTGTCGGATTTTATTCCAGCCTTGCAAATGCTGGCTTGGAGTGCCCTTCTCTTTGGGATTGCTGGCTATATTTCCTATCGAATCTATAGAAAAGAGGCCTAAATGGACCAACATATCAATGTCACCTTCCGTATGAATGGTGCAAGCCATGACCTCCGAATCCCAACGCGGATGGAGGTGCGACGCTTGATTCGAGAATTGGATCAGATCTTTGGGTCTGCCATGAAACCTAGAAGCAAGTATCAGTTGCGCGTGGTAAATAAAGGCATCTTGCTGGATGAAGGCAAGGTGGTACAAGAGTATCCGATCACGAGTGGTGATCTGATCGAGATTGAGGAGTGGTAAGGTGAAAGAAGAACAATTTACACTGGAAGAACAAGTCTTCCGTTTTGAAAAAGAAGAAACGAGCTGGCGGCTGGACCTCAAGCGTTCAGAAGTGGATAGCCAGGATTTACGCAATTTATGGATTTTGGATCTCCATCATCCCTTGTTTTTGGAGCAAAGCATGACAGCGGATCAAGACCAGATTCATCTGACCTATCAGACAGATGCTCTAGGCTTGAGTGCTGAAGAAATCCAAGAATTACCAGTATCAGACCGTCTGCGTCTAGCCATCAACGTCTTGGATTTGGCGCCGGCCTTGGAGCTTCCAGTGACCTTTATGTTGCATCCTATCAATTTGTTTGTGACCAAGGATGCGCAAGTCAAGATCGCTTACCGCGGGGTTCCGGGAATGATGGTGCCACGCAAGTGGGATCAGGTTGAATTCTTGCGCCAGGCCAAGTGTTATGCGGTCACTCTTTTTGGGGACTGGGATTTCATGGAGCTCTATCAAGGCACGCTCGAATTAGAAGATCTGCCAGATTTCTTGGTGGAAATCCGTGATGCTGCTAGCTTAGAAGAGATGAAAGCTCTCTTAGAGAAAGCCTACCAAGAACGCAAGGAAGAGGAAGAAAAGACCTTGACCTTGGTTTCAAGTCGTCAACACCGAATCTTTAAGTTGGCAACAGTATGGCTTTCAGCTGTAGTGGCCCTCTTACTCTTGCCCTTGATTTATTTGGTCTTTTTCCAAGCCCCCTTTAAAGAAAAGTTGCTTCAAGCGGATACGGCTTTTCTTAAAGTAGACTACACCGGTGTGATCGATGAGTTGGAGGGAGTGGCTCCAAGCAGTCTTCCAACGACACAGAAATACGAGTTGGCGACGTCTTACTTGCAAGGCTTGAATTTCTCAGAGGACCAAAAGAAGGTCATCCTCAACAACGTCACGCTCAAGTCAGACAGCCTCTATCTCCACTACTGGATCTATATCGGTCGTCATGACTTTACCCAAGCGCTGGATACAGCCAAGCGGATCGACGATTCAGACTTGATCATCTATGCCCTTCGTAAAGAAATCAAGGCGACACGTGATAGCGAAAAACTCTCTGGTGAACAGCGCGAGAAGAAACTCTCTGAGCTAGAGGGCGAATACAAGAAATACTGGGATGCCCGCTCTAAACTCTTGGAAGCAGAGACAGATGAAACCAAATCTTCTACTAGCAGCTCAACAACGGCTTCATCTACGGAAGGTTCCTCAACAGAAAGCTCGTCTTCTACAACTGCAAGCTCGACTGAGTCTAGCGAACACAAGGAGTAGTCTATGAAAAAACGTATCATACTCTATAAAAAAGGTTTTCGCTATGAGCTAGCGCTAGAAGAGGGGAAAACAGCGACCGTATCGAATCAAGAAACATCTCAGTTGACCCTGGCTTCGCAAGAAAATCCCCTTCATTTTCAATGGAGTCAAGGAGAAATCTTCTACCAGTATGGTGAAGACAAGGGTGTGCTTGAAAATAGTACGATCCTTGGGGATGTAGTCTGCTACTTGGCGACAGGAGAAGTCCATACCTATGAACTGCTAGACAAGGAAGAGATCCTTGTAGCAGATGAAAAGGGTGCGGATGTGCGCTTGCACTATCCAGTACGCTTTCTCCTTGTGAAAAAAGAGCAGACTTGGACTTGTCAGCTCTTATCTGGAAAACTCTACCATAACCACAAACTCGTCAGTGAAGCGACTTTTCCACTGGCCTTTGGGGATGAACTTGCCATTGGAGATGTGACCTTTAAGCTCTATCCAGAAGAATTTGGTGTGGAAGGGGCTGTCGAAGTAAGTCCTTATCTGGTGCCACGCTTGCATTCGCGTTACGACTTTTACAAGGACTATCCAGAGTACCACCGGTCTCCGCGAATCATCTACCGGAGTTCGGAAGACAAGATCTTGATCAATCCTCCGGGAGCGGAGCCTCAAAAGCCATCGGATGAACTCTTGAAGTTGATCATGCCACCCCTCATCATGGTTGGGGTGACCCTCTTGATCACCATTTTCCAACCACGGGGGCTCTATATCATCGCGACGGTATCCATGTCTGTGGTTAGTGTGATCTTTTCGGTCCAAGGCTTCTTCAAGAATCGTAAGAAATACAAAGAAGACAAGAAAGAGCGCGTGGAGCTCTACCATCTCTATCTCAAGGACAAGGCCAAGGACTTGGAACAGCTATCTCGGAAGCAGCGAGAAGGCATGTTTTACCATTTCCCAGCGATCGAAGATTTGACCAAGATGGTCAAACGCTATGACTCGCGGATCTACGAAAAAACACCGCTTCATTTTGACTTTTTGGCCTATCGCTTAGGCTTGGGCAAGGTTCCAACCAGCTATGAGCTCAAATATGGTCAGGAAGAGCGCAGTGGGAAGAAAGATGCCTTGGAAGAAGAAGGCTATGCCCTGTTCCAAGCTCATCAAAAGATCGACAATCTTCCGATTGTAGCCAGCCTTAATCGGGGACCGGTCGGCTATGTTGGCCCTCGTCCCATCGTGCTCGAGCAGTTGCAACTTCTAGTTGCCCAATTAGCTGTTTTTCACTCTTACCATGATCTGACCATTATTCCGATCATTCCAGAGGAAGAAAAAGAAAGTTGGGATTGGATGCGCTGGTTGCCTCATGCGACCTTGCAAGATATGAATGTCCGTAGCTTTGTCTACAATCAGCGGACACGCGATCAGGTCTTGAACAGTCTCAACCAAATCCTCAAGCTCCGCAAGGCGCAAAAAGAGGAAGAAAAAGCCAATGATACCAAGATCTTCCACCCTCACTATGTGGTGCTCATCACCGATGAGACCTTGATTTTGGACCATGTCATCATGGAGTTCTTCCGTGAGAATCCGACAGAGCTGGGCTGCTCCATCATCTATGTGGCAGACGTCCTCTCATCTCTTTCTGAAAATATCCAAACCGTTATTTCCATCAAGGACCGCAACCAAGGGCAATTGCTCTTGCAAGAAGGGGTTCTTCGGGAGCTCGACTTCCAATTGGACCACTTCCCTGAAGGTTATGACAAGGAAGCCATCTCGCGTGGCCTTGCCCCACTGAAACATATCCAACAGCTCAAGAGCTCAATTCCAGACTCAGTGACCTTCCTTGAAATGTATCAAGCGGAAACTTTCAATGACCTCAAGGTTTTGAGTCGTTGGGAGAGCCATGCTCCTTACCAAAGTTTGGCTGTGCCGATCGGTCTGCGCGGGAAGGACGATTTGGTTTACCTCAATCTCCATGAAAAAGCTCATGGACCACACGGCTTGATCGCGGGGACAACCGGTTCTGGTAAGTCTGAAACCATTCAGTCTTATATCCTGAGCCTGGCTGTCAACTTCCACCCACACGATGTGGCTTTCCTCCTCATCGACTACAAGGGTGGGGGAATGGCCAACCTCTTTAAGGATCTGCCTCACTTGCTGGGGACCATCACCAACTTGGATGGTGCCCAGTCTATGCGGGCCCTAGCCTCTATTAATGCGGAGATCCATCGTCGGGAGCGCCTCTTTGGTCAATATGGGGTCAACCATATCAACCAATACCAAAAGAAATTTAAACTGGGTGAAGCGACCGAACCGCTTCCTCACCTCTTCTTGATCAGTGATGAGTTCGCCGAACTCAAGGTCAACCAACCAGACTTTATCAAGGAATTGGTCTCTATCGCGCGTGTCGGGCGTTCCCTTGGGGTGCACTTGATCCTTGCGACGCAAAAACCTTCTGGGGTTGTGGATGACCAGATCTGGTCCAACTCTCGCTTCAAGCTAGCCCTCAAGGTGGCAGACCGTGGAGACTCTATGGAGATGCTGCGGACGGCAGATGCGGCTGAGATCACGCAAACTGGTCGTGCCTACCTCCAAGTCGGAAATAACGAAGTCTATGAACTCTTCCAAACCGCTTGGTCAGGAGCAGACTACCAGCCTGAGAAAGATCATCTAGGAATCGAAGACCACACCATCTACTTGATCAATGAACTGGGCCAATACGAAGTCCTCAATCAAGACCTCTCCGGTCTGGATATGGCAGAAGAAATCAAGGAAGTGCCAACAGAGCTAGATGTCATCGTGCAAGAGATCAACCACTTGCACCAACAAGAAGGCATCGCAGCTGTGGCCCAACCATGGTTGCCACCGCTCAAAGAGCGGATCACGCTGGATGAGTTGGACAAGGTCGTGCCGATCGAGGCTTGGCAAAAACGGACAGCTCCAAGCGTCCTGATCGGGATGGCCGATATCCCGCAAGCGCAAAAGCAAGAAGCAGTCGCCATCGATTTGTCAAAAGACGGGAACATCCTTCTTTACGGAAGTCCAGGTACAGGAAAGACCACTTTCCTTCAGACAGTCGCCATGGATCTGGCTCGCAAGCAGAGCCCAGAAAATCTGACCATGTACCTGCTTGATTTCGGAACCAATGGTCTAGCACCATTGAGCCAATTGCCACATGTGGCCGATAGCTTGCTACTCGATCAGACAGAGAAAATCCAGAAATTCATCCGGATCATCAACCGCGAGTTGGATCGCCGCAAGAAGCTCCTTTCCGAGCATGGGGTCGGCACTATCGCCCTCTACCGTGAAGTGACCGGTAAGCAAGAGCCAACCATGGTCATCTTGATGGATAGCTATGAGTCTATGAAGGACGAGCCTTATGAGACAGACCTCTTCAAACTCTTCATGCGGATCTCTCGTGAAGGTCTCAGCATCGGTGTGCACCTGATCATCACAGCTAGCCGACAAAACAACCTACGAGCTCAGCTCTATTCCAACTTCAAGCACCAGCTGACCTTGCCACAAAATGATATCTCTGAAGTCCGCGGTATCGTGGGAGCAACCCCACTAGCAGCTACGATGGAAGACATCAAGGGACGCGCGCTCATGAAGCGTGACGAAGTCGATGTCGTCCAGTTCGCCTTACCAGTCGCAGGGGACAATGATATCCAAATCATCAACAACCTTCGCGATCAAGTCCAAAACCTCAAAGAGATGTGGACTGGTCGCACCCCAGCAGGCATCCCAATGGTGCCAGATGAGTTGACAGAAGCAGCCTTCTACGGACGTGAGGATGTAGCAGCCTTGCTGGATGAAGGAAAAGTACCACTCGGATTGGATCTGGAGACAGTTGAACCTGTAACGTGGGATCTCAAGAAAGGCAACCTTCTCTATCTGACAGACAAGGAAGAGCAGATGACACAATTCGTCAAACAAATTGCCCGAAGTAAGCAGAAGGTGATTGTATTGGCGCCACAATTTTCTAAACTAAACTTAGAAGGATTTGAGCAGAAAGTTATCTGTGAGAATGTAATACAAGATATAGAAAATAGGTTGGAATTTCTTGAAAATGAGATAAATAAACGTATCCAAGAAGGATTGACGGAACAAGTAGCTACTATTGTTCTTTATAATGTAACGGAGATCATTGGAAATCTGACACCTATTGCACAGAAGAGACTAGAGTTTATCTTTAAACAAGGTCTATTTGCTGGCTATAAATCAATTGTGATAACGAACCAAAGTATTTCTCGTAATATCGAGGCACCGTTGCGCTTAGCAAAAGGTTTCAAACAAGCCTTGGTAAGCATGAGGCTTAATGATCAAACTGTTGTACCTGTTGCAAAGAAACCTCTACGAGAGTCTATATTAGAAAAACAAGTTCATTATTTTGTTTGTGAGAGTACATACATTAAGATCAAGTCATTGATGCGCTAAACGCATGATTAAAGACGCAATCACGAGTCAATAGTGAACATTATAATCGCGGAGTAAAAAAGATGAAAAAAATAAAAATAATTTTATGGTTACTGATAGGAGGAGTTATACTTATGACAGCAACAACATTGACTGGATGTAGTTTTGGGGGAGAAACTATTCCCAAAAACAGAACAAAAGAACAGTACGAATTTGAAAAAACGTTTGAGCCCATGTTTAAATTTTTGGAACAAGATAAGAAGGGGTTTACTGGATTAGAAGCTTATAGAAGTCGTGTTTATATAGAAAACGGAGATGAAGTCAAAAGATATTTAGTAGATTTAGATATCACTCAATCTGATATTAAGGGAGACTATACAATAAAAACCGAGGGTAATAAAGAGACTGTCCCTGTTACTTATTCTAATGGCAAGCTTAATTATGGATCGGAGATAACTCCTTTGTTTGATGAGGAAATTCTTAATTTAGTTGTTAAAAGAGATTATTTTTCATCTTTAGATGTGAAAGAAACCTTTAAGAGTGCGGAAACAGACATGCGTGATATCATCTACCAACCAGAAAATCACTCTGAACTCTATAAATATCTAAAAAATAAGTATGATTTACCAAAAGATACGAACTGTCGAATTAGATTAGATTGTGCTAGTGGTACAATTTATGGCTTCTCAATACTCATGGAATCGAAGAACAAGTCAGTTCAAATTGATCTATCGATATTTAAAAAATAGGGAGGGTAGTTAATGAACGGAATCGAAAAAAGTAACCGTCGAGTAGAAATGTCGGCTGTATTGTCGGATGCGGTCTATGAATACGAGAAGGCATATACTTCCGGTCAAAAAGATCCAACACTCAAAGCTGATGATGTTTTAAAAAAAGCTGGTATCAATACAAAGAGTTATGAAATCGTCGACTCCATGTACGATAAAGATTCTGGTGTTGCCGCAATTGCGGTTAAAGACAAACTGACTGAGGAAACCTATATTTCCTACGCAGGAACCAACTATAAAGCTGACGGTCATAAAGATATTATTGTAGATGCTGCAATTGGTATCAATGATTCATTATATCTTAAAAAAAAGAACAAACCTGCACTTGATTTTTATGATAGAGTAGAAGCAAAAGGAAACTATATCACAACAACAACAGGACATTCTTATGGAGAATTTCAGGCTGGAAGAGTAGCGTTAGAAAGACAAGTACCATACAATTACGGGTATCAGGGGGCTCCTCAGTCAGTAAATGGGAAAACTGCTCAGCAGATGATTAAGGACGGAGATTCTAAATTATTTAATGAGATTCTAGTAAATAAAGATTTTGATCATTTCAAAACCATGGTTGAAGTGAAAACCAATCAAACAGGGCTGAGTATGCCAAGTGATAAAGTGCTTAAGCAATACTGGACCTACTTTTCATCTTTAAAGAATATTTCTCCTGAAATGTTAAAATCCTCGGAAAAAGAAGCTAAGCGGATAGAAGAATTAAGGAAAAATTACAAGGGACAATCAATTACTTTTTCCTCAACTCGTGATGTATTGACTAATTTAGTATGGAATCAAAATAAATTAGAAATTCAATTTGAAGGACAGGCACTAGATGGAGCATTTTTGCAATGGTTGTTAGATGCTAATACTCCAGGAATACTAGATTTTGCTGGAATAAGCATGGAAACAAAATATCCAGGGAGAGTTGTTGCAATTGATTTACCAATTTATCATAATATGACAGCATATAGAAAAAGTGAAGAAGCTATGCAATATACAAAGCAAATAGTTTTAGAACAATTATTTACTGTTGATATAGAAGGAGATGGTATTCTTGATTTTGCGGTCACTCCTGAAAATACAACTACTAGAGATTTATTACCAAAAAGTGGAGATTCACTACAAGTTAAAATAGATACTACATCTATGACAATTTTGATTACTAATTTAAAAGTATGTTTAAAGCAGGCACAAAATTTAGCATCAGTTACTCAACAAACTCTTCAAGCAAATGAAAATGTTATGAATAATTTGTCGAGTCGCATAAATAATCTTAAGGAGGTGGTCTTCCAACATTTACAATCGATAAGTTTAATTGAAGCTATCCAAAAGATAGACAAGGCTTATAGTCACTATAATAGTATTACAGGAACTTTTGATACACTTAGTAACTATGATTCATACGAGTTTTCAAGAAAATTTGATTGGAGAGGTTCCAGTATATTTTATGATTATTTAGATAGTGCTGGAAATGTATTTAATCATGGAGCAATTACTTCTAAGCTGAATGGCATGAACTCAAATGCTTTAAATATAGAGGCAGATATCAATATGCATAAAATAGCTTCTGAAGGAAAATACGGGAATATATGGCCTCAAGCAAACATGTATACGAAGTTTGGAACCAAAGGTGCAGAACTTGTGAATTCATTTGAAGATATGATTGAAAAAAGTACAAATGGATTGGCAAATCGCTCTCATTTTGGTGATGGAATTCCACAAGCTGTTGATGAAATTTTAAAAGTGTTAGCACAAAATATTCAAACAATTATCTCTTGCATTTCATATACTATTTCAGTAGCTGAGCTTATTAAATCAGCTTTAGAAGAAACTGATAGAGGATTGGCCAGAAATATTGACACTTTAAATTTCAGTTCGATTCCAGATGTAAATATTAGTGTTTCACAGGATTATAATGCTTACTTAGAGGAGAGTGGTATATTCGATGATCGTGATGTAATTAGTGCTTTTGACGATCAAATAGATGTTAAATCTGAGGCTTTAGCCAATCAAATGTCTCCAGCATTTAGTGATTATCTTGATAGTGTAAAAGCTGCTGTTGAACATACAAACAAGGTGATGACCACTGCTAAATATGATCTCCAAACAATTGTTAATGAATTTCCAACTAAAATATACTACAAGTTAAAATCTGATGATAAAAATAAGAAAAAACTTTATAGTACTGTAGAGCCACTTATTTCGGTATCAGGTGTAATTCGAACTGCTATTTCAGATATTGATTCTGTAGATTTAGATTTGACCACAGCATCGACAACAATTAATACGGTATTGACTATGTTAGGAGGTTTCAAACCAGTATTTAGAAATGGGATGGAGGATGCTTTTTATGGAGCTGCTCATTTACAAGGTATTGTTCGTGCTCAAAAAGCAGTTGCGACGGTTATTAAATCATTACAAATTCGCTTTGTTAACTTGAAAGGAGATTTGGAAAGTTTATCTTCAGGTGCCGCATCAGGTGCGCTAGGATACAAACTAGGAGATATGACGAATCTGATGGGGAATGTATCTCACGTTATTGATGATTGTTTTGGAAATTGATAATGATTATTATTTTATAGAGAGCCCCTTTGAACTGTACCTCAAAAGTTAGACAGAAAAATCTAACTTTTGAGGTGTTTTTATTATGGCATTGATATTGAGAATAAAGTTCAGAACCTTGAACATAGAAAACAAGAGGCCTTTAATTCTTACAGTACTTTTAACCACTACTGAAAGGAAAAACATCTGATTTGATCGAACTGGGTAAGAAGTTGGCTAAGGAGCATCCGGAGGCTGGCAAGCAAGGTGAGATCACTTTGTATTATACAGGGAGTACCTATACTTTGAACCAACAAGAATATGTAGTATTTATGTTGGTCAACAAAACGACAACGAATATTGATCATGATGCAGAGTTTAAGCTCAATTGGAGTTATGATGGACAACCTATATATCAAAATCAGTTAGTCGAGTATAGTATTTCTGAAAATGGCACATTACCAACGCAATCGGCAACGATCTTTTTGCTTCCTTTGACCAAGGAGCAACAATCAATTGTTGAAAGTATAACAGATGGAACGAAGATGAGTCTGAGCATCACAGACATTATGATGAAGTAGGTGTTGGGTATGCCGGATATCAGAATACTTATCGTAATTGCTGTAGCCGTTATTGGATTTCCTTTGTTTGAAGTACTCTTTTTTGGATATTTTTATAGAAGAGAACTTAGGATTAAGACTCTCTCTTCAAAGAGCGTTGAGGGAGTGGTAATTGGCTATAAGAGGACACAGATAGTAGCGGCTCCAATTGTCGAATATAGAGTGGATGGTCAGACCTATCGAAATAGTCTGAAATATTATCGGGTAGTGCGGGTAACCCTCCCTTGGAAAACGAATCAAGCGGCCAGTGATAACGATTTGATGGCGCAAAGGATAACCATCTACACCAATTCTGTAGTCTCAAAGGGCAATCTTTTTCAAGATGCTTTTCCACTGGGATCGACCATGACGGTCTGGTATAATCCAGCTTGTCCAAAAGAATCATACGTTGAACGCTATAGTGGGCTAGATAAATCTTATAAGCGGGAAATGTGGATTGGAATCTGGATGTTAATTTTATTGCCTATTTTAGCAGTTGTGTCCATCGTCATGGGGATGAAGTATAAATGATGGCTCAGGCTAACTGAATAAATACAAGATGAAGAAAAATCACCGTCCTATCGGTGATTTTTTTGTCTTCACTTCTCCCTCGAATTAATCCTTAAATTGTGATAAAATAAGGGTTACGAATGTTTTTGAATGGTCTGGTTTTGCATAGAGTCGGGCCAGTCAAAAGCGAGCAAAAGAATCAAGATCAAGGGAGAAACAATGTCCAACACCTTTGAAATTTTAATGGATCAGCTGGATATGCCGCTGGAGATGCGATCTTCCAGTGCCTTTTTGCATGCGGAGATTCAAGAAGTCGTGGTGCACAAGGTCAGTCGGGTCTGGGAGTTCCGCTTTGCCTTTGTGGAAGTCTTGCCGATTGCTTTGTTTAAGGAATTGCGCCAGCGCTTGAAGGATGAATTTTCAAAGACAGGAAACCAGGCGACCTTTACCATACAAGTGGCTAATCAGGACTTTTCTGATGATTTATTGCAGGCCTACTACCGGGAGGTCTTTGAGGAAGGTCCTTGTGCTAGTCAAGGATTTAAGGGGCTCTACCAAGACTTGCAGGTGCGCGCGGAAGGGCAGGAATTGATCATCTCAGGGCCTTCTTCGGTTGATACGGAGCATTTTCGTAAGAACCATTTGCCCAATCTTGCCAAGCAGTTGGAAGCCTATGGTTTTCCGCATTTCACCTGTCGGGTGGAGTCTGATGAGGAGTTGACAGAGCAAGAAGTGGCACGCTTTGAAGAGGAAAATGAAAAGATTTTCCAAGCAGCCAATGAAGAGACCTTGCGAGCTATGGAATCCTTGGCCCAGATGGCTCCGCCACCAGCAGTTGAAGAAAAGCCTGCCTTTGATTTCAAGGCTAAGAAGGCGGCGGCTAAACCTAAGCTAGACAAGGCTGAGATCACTCCGATGATCGAGATCACAACAGAAGAGAACCGGATTGTCTTTGAGGGTGTGGTCTTTGACGTGGAGCACAAGGTGACACGGACCGGTCGGGTCTTGATCAGCTTTAAGATGACCGACTATACCTCGAGTTTTTCCCTTCAGAAGTGGGTCAAAAATGAGGAAGAAGCCCAGAAGTTTGACATGATCAAGAAGAACAGCTGGCTACGGGTGCGGGGAAATATCGAAATGAACAATTTCACGCGCGACTTGACTATGAATGTCCAAGACATCCAGGAAGTCGTGCATTATGCCCGCAAGGACCTGATGCCAGAGGGTGAGCGCCGGGTGGAATTCCACGCGCATACCAATATGTCGACGATGGATGCCCTGCCGGAAGTCGAAGAGCTGATTGCCAAGGCAGCTGAGTGGGGGCATAAGGCAGTGGCCATTACTGACCATGGCAATGTGCAGAGTTTTCCGCATGGCTTTAAAGCAGCCAAGAAAGCTGGAATTCAGCTGATCTATGGGATGGAAGCCAATATCGTAGAAGACAAGGTGCCCATCACCTATAACGAGGTGGATCTGGACCTCAATGAAGCGACTTATGTGGTCTTTGACGTGGAAACGACGGGACTTTCAGCCATTTACAATGACTTGATCCAGGTCGCCGCTTCTAAGATGTACAAGGGCAATGTCATTGAGGAGTTTGACGAGTTTATCGACCCGGGCCATCCTTTGTCCGCCTTTACGACCCAATTGACAGGGATCACCAATGAACATGTCCGGGGGGCTAAGCCCTTGGTGCAGGTCTTGAAGGAATTTCAGGCCTTCTGTGAGGGAACGGTTCTCGTTGCCCACAATGCCACCTTTGACGTGGGCTTCATGAATGCCAACTATGAGCGCCATGGTCTTCCCAAGATCACTCAACCGGTCATCGATACCCTGGAATTTGCCCGCAACCTCTATCCAGATTTTAAACGCCATGGCTTGGGGCCATTGACCAAGCGCTTTGGGGTAGGCTTGGAGCACCACCACATGGCCAATTACGATGCGGAAGCAACGGGACGCCTGCTCTTTATCTTCATCAAAGATGTCGCTGAAAAGCATGGGGTGACCAATCTCAAGGACTTGAATATCGATTTGATCGATGAGAATTCTTATAAGAAGGCGCGGGTTAAGCATGCGACTCTCTATGTCAAGAATCAGACTGGCCTTAAGAACATGTTTAAACTGGTTTCACTTTCTGGGACCAAGTATTTCGAAGGAGTCCCACGGATTCCAAAGACTGTGCTGGATGCCCACCGCGAGGGCTTGATCCTCGGATCGGCCTGTTCAGAAGGGGAAGTTTTTGATGCGGTCATGTCGCAAGGTGTGGATGCGGCAGTCGAAGTGGCCAAGTACTACGACTTTATCGAGGTTATGCCGCCAGCTATCTATGCACCCCTCATTGCCAAGGAGCAGGTCAAGGATATGGAGGAGCTCCAGACCATTATCAAGAGCTTGATCGAAGTGGGGGATCGTCTCGGCAAGCCTGTTCTTGCGACAGGAAATGTCCACTATCTGGAGCCGGAAGATGAGATCTATCGGGAGATCATTGTCCGTAGTCTCGGTCAAGGGGCTATGATTAACCGGACCATCGGGCACGGAGAAGATGCCCAGCCAGCGCCACTGCCAAAAGCGCATTTCAGAACTACCAATGAAATGTTGGATGAATTTGCCTTTTTGGGAGAAGACTTGGCGCGCAAGATTGTTATTGAAAACACCAATGCGCTCGCAGAGACCTTTGAGCCGGTCGAAGTGGTCAAGGGTGACCTCTATACGCCATTTATCGACAAAGCCGAAGAAACGGTTGCGGAATTGACCTATAAGCGAGCCTTCGAGATCTATGGTAATCCGCTCCCTGATATTGTCGATTTGCGGATTGAAAAGGAATTAACCTCCATCTTGGGGAATGGCTTTGCCGTGATTTATCTGGCATCGCAAATGCTGGTGCACCGTTCCAATGAGCGGGGCTACCTGGTTGGATCGCGTGGATCCGTTGGATCAAGCTTTGTCGCGACCATGATTGGGATCACCGAGGTTAATCCGCTTTCGCCTCACTATGTTTGTAGCCAGTGCCAGTACAGTGAGTTCATCACAGACGGTTCTTATGGATCTGGTTTTGATATGCCAGACAAGGATTGTCCAAACTGTGGCCACAAGCTCAGCAAAAATGGCCAGGATATTCCTTTTGAAACCTTCCTTGGTTTCGATGGGGACAAGGTACCCGATATCGATTTGAACTTCTCTGGGGAAGACCAGCCGAGTGCCCACTTGGATGTCCGGGATATCTTTGGGGAAGAATATGCCTTCCGGGCAGGAACGGTAGGTACGGTCGCAGCTAAGACTGCCTACGGCTTTGTCAAGGGTTATGAGCGGGACTATGGCAAGTACTACCGGGATGCCGAGGTCGAGCGCTTAGCTCTTGGTGCAGCTGGGGTCAAACGGACGACCGGTCAGCACCCGGGGGGAATCGTTGTTATTCCAAACTATATGGATGTCTATGACTTTACTCCAGTCCAGTATCCGGCAGATGATGTGACAGCTGAATGGCAGACCACCCACTTTAACTTCCACGATATCGATGAGAACGTCCTCAAGCTCGATGTCCTGGGACATGATGATCCGACCATGATTCGCAAGCTCCAAGACTTGTCAGGCATTGATCCGAACGATATCCCTATGGATGATCCAGGGGTCATGGCCCTCTTTTCTGGGACAGAAGTGCTAGGGGTGACAGCTGAGCAGATCGGAACGCCGACAGGGATGTTGGGGATTCCAGAGTTTGGGACCAACTTTGTTCGGGGCATGGTCGAAGAGACCCATCCGACGACCTTCGCGGAGTTACTTCAGCTCTCTGGTTTGTCTCACGGTACCGACGTGTGGTTGGGAAATGCCCAAGACTTGATCAAGGCGGGCATTGCCGACCTATCGACCGTTATCGGGTGTCGGGACGACATCATGGTTTACCTCATGCACGCAGGGCTCGAGCCTAAGACGGCCTTTACCATCATGGAGCGCGTGCGGAAAGGCATGTGGCTCAAGATCTCAGAAGAAGAGCGCAATGGCTACATCCAAGCCATGAAGGAAAACAATGTTCCTGAGTGGTACATCGAGTCCTGTGGAAAGATCAAGTACATGTTCCCCAAAGCCCATGCGGCGGCCTACGTTATGATGGCCCTTCGGGTGGCCTACTTTAAGGTGCATCATCCTCTCTATTATTACTGTGCCTACTTCTCGATTCGGGCCAAGGCCTTTGATATCAAAACCATGGGAGCTGGCCTGGAGGCCGTGAAAGCTCGAATGAAAGAAATAGCTGAGAAACGCAAGAATAATGAAGCTTCCAACGTAGAGATCGACCTCTACACCACCCTTGAGATTGTCAATGAGATGTGGGAGCGTGGCTTCAAGTTTGGCAAGCTCGACCTCTATCGCAGTCAGGCGACAGAATTCTTGATTGATGGGGATACCCTGATTCCACCATTTGTCGCTATGGATGGTCTGGGAGAGAACGTTGCCAAGCAAATCGTGCGGGCGCGTGAAGAAGGAGAATTCCTCTCTAAGACCGAGCTCCGCAAGCGCGGCGGTGTCTCTTCAACCCTGGTTGAAAAGATGGATGAGATGGGCATTCTTGGCAATATGCCAGAAGACAACCAGCTCAGTCTCTTTGATGATTTGTTTTGATGGATTCAACGATCCTCGCTCAGTTTGAGGTTGGCTAATGATAGAAAAGAAAAAAAGAGCAATACCCTGGAAGTCAGGGAAAGTCATTTCCATTCGCCTACGGAATGGCGTCTATGTCTTAGCACAGATGGTGCGAGAGCCCTATCTGGTATTTTTTAACCATTTTAAGGAGGAAAATAGCTGGAAGGGAGTGACCTTGAAAGAGGAGAATATTCTCTTTTGTAAAGCAGTCACTCGTCAGTTTCTACGCTCTAGTCCTGTAACGATTGTCAAAGATCTTGACCCTTTCTTAGATTATCGGCTGCCTAAAGAATGGATTTATAGCCATATGGGAGGGCATCCGATTACAGTTTCGGTGAAGGGACGGGAGCGCCAAGTAGCTGGTTTTGGCCAACGGCTTTCCTTGGTTCAGGCCGATAAGGATAGTGGCCTACCAGAGGATAATCCTCTAATGGGCCTCTTCCAAGCCTATATCCTACCAGACATCCAAGAGCAAGATTGGGAGCGGGTCGGTCAGGCTGAGCTCATGTCACTTGAAGTCTTTCCTACGCTCAATGAACGTCTCTATCTCTGCTCTCTTTATGGGGAAAATGTGAATCCAGAGTTAGATATCTCATTAGGAAAGGCCTTGCCCGATGAGTATGAAACCTATCTCGATATTCTTAGCAATAGCCCAGAGGCACGACGTCTCTATCTGGGTGAGGAGGATGACTAAGAAAGGAATAGAACATGAAGATTGACATTTTTGCAGAAGACAAACCTACTGAAAAAATCTTTGTCTACAAGCTAGAAGTGGCAGACCATGTGTTGCTCCTTTCCACCGCCATGCTCTCGGGAGCAATTGCTCTAGTCAGCTTATGTTCAGCCTTGAAAGATTAGATGATAGCCTCTATTTTCTTTTTGAAAATAGAGGTTTTTAAGTCCGTTCAGACCGGATAAGTGTTTTCTTTGGATCTGGATTGTGTTACAATTTTTAGTGACAAGTGTTTGTAAACAGGAAACAGAAAAACAATGGATGTTCTTCCAAAAAAATGAAACAGAGGAGAAGCGCGTGGCAAGATATTTAGTAGGTCCTTACAACAATAGTTGGAACTTTATGGATGCACTTGAAAAAGCGCAGGATGGGGATACCATCGAGTTTGAAAATGGGTATGTCTTTCAATGGCCGACAAATAAAGTGATTGAGATCGACAAAAACCTTCATTTCGTGGGGCATGTGGTCCCAAATCCAAATGGCAATGGGCGCATGTTTAACAACACGATTGAGGCTTCCTTCCGATTTGTAGAGGGAGCTCAGGTGACATTTGAAGATCTGTGGTTTAAAGTTGGTGGGAATTATACTACCTTGCTCTTATGGAATAGCTCAGATATCACCTGTAAACAGGTCTATTTTGAAGCAACCACTCCAACAAATAATGAATTTTTTATCTATATGGATACGCATTCGAAGTTGACACTGGAAGGAGTCGGGATGAAGGTTCCGGAAAAACACCAAAGTGCCATCGGTATGTCCGCTTCGGAATTGTCTATTCGCAATTCAACGATCTTTTCTAAGATTGATCTGTCAGAAGGATCTAAATTGACCTTAGAAAATGTCCATATTGAAAAATTTGGGAATAATACGATCCATGCCAAGGACTCAGAAGTGATTGCAAAAAATTCAACGATTACAGGCGGGGATCTGGAAAAGGATTTTCCACCAGTTTGGTTGAGGAATGTCATCTGGGAGTCTGAAAACTGTAAAATTGAGCTACCTACCGGTACTGGGGTCTGTCTTGATAATAATGTTCAATTCAATTCGGATTCGGATCGTATAACCTCCATCAATTCATTCAATAGTATGATCCGAGCTCACCAGGCTACATTTACAGAATTTTTATGCGTCTATGAAGAGTCCTTTGCTTCCCTGACTGGAGAAACAACCTTCTTGAATGAGAATGCCGAAACCATTTCATTTGGCGTTTTTGATGATGGTGTGCTGATGGCTGAGCATATGATTTGTCATAAGATTGCGGATCCTAATATACGGCTTCAAGGTGGAGCCTTTGCGAAGGTGGGCACCATGACCTATAAGCAAGGGGATGCGCGTGATCTGACCAAGGAAATTGAGGATGACTGTGATTATCTTGTCGGTAGAGAAGTGGCCAAGGGCAATGTGCAAGTCGTTCCTACGAGACAAGCGACGGATGCAACGGTGGCTCCAACCACCGCAAGAGACTCTGGACCAGAGAAGAAACAAGATGCTCTTCAAGAACTCAATAGCCTGATTGGTCTTGAAAAAGTCAAACATGAGATCAAGAAGATGATCAACATGGTGGAATTTAACAAGAAACGAATCGCCAGTGGCAAGGCTCCTGAAAAACAAACCCTTCATGCTGCCTTTATGGGAAATCCTGGTACAGGGAAAACGACTGTGGCCCGTCTGTTAGGACAAGTGCTCTTTGATGCAGGTGTTCTCTCAGGGGAGGAATTCCGTTTCGTGGAAGCAACGGAGTCCGATTTGATCTCTTCGAATATTGGAGGAACAGCTGAACAGACCCAAGCCCTGCTTGAAAAAGCGCGAGGAGGCATCCTCTTTATTGATGAAGCCTATAGCTTGGATAAAAAGGACAGCGGTGCGGACTTTGGGATCGAGGCGATCAATACCATCCTCAAATTTATGGAGGACAATCGTGACGACATCATGATTATCTTTGCCGGCTATACCAAGGAAATGGAGGAGTTCTTAAAGACCAATCCAGGCCTTCGTTCTCGGGTACCAAATAATTTCATCTTTGAAGATTTCACAGGAGATGAGATTGTCCAACTAGGTGAAATGATCCTGAGCAAAGGAGACTACAAACTCGAAGACCGGGATTACTATGCGCGGCATGTTAAGCGGGCTTATGATGGCTCGCTAGATAAGAGCAATGGTCGCTGGATCCGTAACCTGGATGAGCAATTGACCAAGACCATGGCAGATCGGGTGGTGGCCCAAGGTTCCGATGATATTGAGACCATCCTCAATAGCGATATCGATGCTGTTCTTAACCAAGGCAAGTATCAAGCAGGAGCCGACAAGGAAGAAGATGGGATGGCCGCCCTCAACCGTTTGGTTGGAATTGCTAAGGTGAAAGAGCAAGTCGAACAATTCGTAGCCATGGCTGAGTTCAATCAAAAACGAGCTGAACAAGGTGGCATCGTCGAAGACACGACCTTGCACTCCCTCTTTCTTGGAAATCCTGGTACAGGGAAGACCACCGTGGCCCGCATTTTGGGCAATATCCTCTTCCAAAAAGGGGTTATTAAGCAGAAGAAATTCATCGAAGTATCGCGGAGCAATCTGGTTGGAGGCTACCAAGGTCAAACAGCCTTAAAGACGCGTGAAGTTTTGGAGAGTGCACTGGGTGGGGTCCTCTTTATCGATGAGGCCTACACGCTCTATACTGGTTCAAATGATGATTTTGGGAAGGAAGCTTTGGATGAAGTCCTCAAATTTATGGAGGACCACCGTCGTGATATCGTCATTATCTTTGCTGGCTATACCAGAGAGATGCATGACTTCTTGCAGGTCAATTCAGGTTTGCAAAGTCGGATCCCGACTACATTTGATTTTGAAGACTACAGCCCAAATGAGATCGTTGAGATCGGTCTGTTGGGATTGCGCAAGCAAGGCTACCAAGTCAATGAAGCTCTTTATGGAGAAATCGTCAGAAAAAATTATATGCGTGCCAATGACCATAGTAATGGTCGCTGGGTCCGCAATCTCAATGAAAAACTCTTGCGCCAAGTATCGACGCGAGTAACCCGTGAAGGTAGTACGGATTACAATTCGATTTTGGATCAAGATTTAGAAGCCTTGAGGGAGAATGGCAATACTGAACATCCCCATACGGTAGATGATCAAGGATATGTTCTTCCTTAAGCTAGAAGGAACAAGAAAAAGGATTCTGCAGGAGCGGAATCCTTTTTGCATGGACTTATGGTATACTAGGAGGAGATCATTCACTTATGAAGGAGAAAACAATGGTTTTACCAAATTTTAAAGAAAACCTCGAAAAATACGCTAAATTGTTAGTGGCGAACGGTATCAATGTGCAACCTGGGCATACCTTGGTCTTGAACATCGATGTGGAACAAAGAGAATTGGCCCACTTGATCGTGAAGGAAGCCTATGCTTTGGGTGCGCACGAAGTGATTGTCCAATGGGCCGATGACTTCACTACCCGGGAAAAATTCCTCCATGCACCGATGGATCGTTTGGACAATGTGCCAGACTATAAGATCGCGGAGATGAACTACCTCTTAGACCACAAGGCTAGTCGCTTGGGTGTGCGCTCGTCTGATCCAGGTGCCTTAAATGGTGTTGATGCAGAGAAGCTTTCTGCCTCAGCTAAGGCTTTGGGCATGGCCATGAAACCAATGCGCATCGCTACTCAATCCAACAAGGTCAGCTGGACCGTTGCTGCAGCAGCAGGTTTAGAATGGGCGAAAAAGGTCTTCCCTAATGCGGCGAGCGATGAAGAAGCAGTGGATCTCCTGTGGGATCAAATCTTCAAGACATGCCGGGTCTATGAGGAAGATCCAGTCAAGGCTTGGGAAGAGCATGCTGCTATTCTCAAGAGCAAGGCAGATACACTGAATAAGGAACAATTCTCAGCTCTTCATTACACAGCCCCAGGGACTGATTTGACTCTTGGCTTGCCGAAAAACCACGTCTGGGAATCTGCCGGAGCCATCAATGCCCAAGGTGAAAGCTTCTTGCCAAACATGCCGACAGAAGAGGTCTTCACAGCTCCTGACTTCCGTCGTGCTGAAGGTTATGTTACCTCTACAAAACCGCTTAGCTACAATGGGAACATCATCGAAGGCATCAAAGTGACCTTTGAAAATGGAGAAATCGTAGATATCACCGCAGAAAAAGGCGATCAAGTCATGAAAGATTTGGTCTTCAAAAACAAGGGAGCGCGTGCCTTGGGTGAATGTGCTCTCGTACCAGATCCAAGCCCAATTTCCCAATCAGGCATTACCTTCTTCAATACTCTCTTTGATGAAAATGCATCTAACCACTTGGCCATCGGGGCAGCCTATGCCACCAGCGTAGAAGGGGGCGCAGAATTCACAGAAGAAGAACTCGAAGCAGCCGGCCTTAACCGCTCAGATGTCCACGTCGACTTCATGATCGGCTCAAGCCAAATGAATATCGACGGCATCCGAGAAGACGGCACCCGCGTCCCAGTCTTCCGCAACGGAGATTGGGCAATATAGGGAGCAGGACAGAAATCGGTAGACGCAGTCTCGATTTCGTAGTCCTGCCCCCACACAGTTGATTAGACTGGACGAAGAACCGAAAGGTTCGAGTACCGTCAATCAACCACTGTGCTAAGAGACAGAAATCGGTAGACGCAGTCTCGATTTCTACCTCGCTTTTCGATTTTAAGGCTCGGGCAAAAAAGGTCCACAGGACCTTCTTAGTCCCCCCCACCCAGTTGATGAGGAAGGTCCTTGCTCCGCAATCCCTATCTACTACCTCAAAACAGTGTTTTGAGCCATCAACCCCTGTACCCAAAAAATAATAGAGTAAAAAGTATCCAACTGCTAAGAAGTTGGATACTTTTTTGGTCAAAACTTGATCATCAAAGTAAAATCAGGTATGATGGATGGTATGTTCTTTCGTGAATAAGTAAGATAATTTTGACTGTATAAGAATAAAATAGTATAGAAAGTAAGATCAATCTATGTTTAAACCCGCAAAAATCGAGTATTTACCGAAAATGAATTTTCGCTATCGTTTGTTAAAAGTAGAGAATAAGTGGTATTTAATGGAAGTCGATCGGCCAATTATAACAAGTTATTTTCTCTCATGGTTTACCTATTTTGTCCCTCATAAAGCTTATCAGCTGACAGAGGATGAAGTAGAAGCAATTGCTCCGAAAGTGCTTGAAAGAGATAAGAACATATTTTCTACTCAGACTAAAGCAGGGATTTCAGCTCTTGGTGCTGGTTCCTTAGCAGTTTTACTAGGCAGAGCTTTTCCGATAGAGGATTATTTATATTTTAGTTCCCATCTACTCAATCTAGTGTTAATGATCCTTGTTCTATGTATTGTTATTGGGCTTCGTATTTGGCTGAGTACTAGGAAAATAGAGACGGTGATGATAGCTTCTAAGAAAGCTAAAAGAATCTATTGTCGCCCAGTAAAATTTAGGATAGTACTAAGAAATCTTTTATTTTTGATAGTTCCTTTGTTTTTGTCAAGTGCAATGATTTACTCAGTTTTGAGTAAAATTAAACCAAATCTAATTGTTCATATGGGCCTATTTGTTACTTCATTTATGTATTTAGCATCAGCTATTTTAGGCTTATATGCTCCAGGCGATGATTTCAAAGCTAAAGTCAAGTAGATCCAGTCGAGTGAAACTCAGAAGTAAGATCAGCCTCTATCTACTTTTTGGCCTTAAAACAATTTCTTAGAAAGAAGCATGTAATGAAAAATGAAAAGAACGTCGATATTGAGCAGGCTAACAAATTCTATTTCCAAAGTTTAGCCAATACACGCGCTTCATCGGCTATGATGATCAATTCGTGGACAGGCGTATTTCTGTTCGCATTTGAAATCCTTTGCTTTTATTCGTATGATGTATCGAAAGGTATAAAACCATTTAGTCATTGGTTTTTTGATATCCTCGTCATCTATTGTCTTTACCATATTATTGCATTTTTCTTGCCGTTAATGGGGGCATTTATATATAGAAGACAAGTATTGTCAACGACTCTACTCTTATTCACCTATGCAGGAATGTTTTTATCGCTCCAAGTCATGGGCTTACTCATCATTGTTTCTGCTCTGGCAAATAAGGAATTTGAGGTAGGTTTCCCGAAATATGGCTTCATCGTCATTCCTTTTCTTGTGATTTGTACCTTATTGGGCTTTATTTATCATTATTTTTGGCTTAAGAAGCAGTTAAAGATTGGCTTTTCGCCAACTAGAACCCTGGGGAATTATTTCGCAAAATCAAGTAGTTATAGTAGCAATGCCCTAACGATCATCTTCGTTTGCTTCATGATAGGAGCGACCCTTACTGGCTATTTTGGAGTAGTGCTGGGAGTATCCGTAAGCATATTATTCAGCTATGCCTTCACTCAGTTGCTGACAGAAGTGGGTTACCTCTTGTATTTGAAAACAAAAAGCAAGGAATACTGGGAGGATGAACCTGAGGATAATCCGACGTTGTGGGATTTACTATGGGATTGGTTGAAAGGCTTCAGTTTGAAGAAAGCTAAAATTCGCATACCACTAGAAATATTATTTTTTGTATTAATAATTGAATTACTTGATCATTTAGGATATAATGGCTCGAGTCCAGCACGACCAATTTTATTAGTGTGGATTGTCAGAATGCTTACCTTGGGGCTCGTCTTGGATTTCTTTATTAGCCTGGCGCGTGCCATTATGCGTAAGTTTTCAAAGAAAAAGCAAGGCAAAAAATAACAAAAAAATACCTAACCGAGAGTATTCTCAGTTAGGTATTTTTGTCGGTTACGCTATTCTAAAATCAAGAGTCCTTCTTTGATTTCAAATGGGTTGTTTGGATTGATGCGGTCATAGAACATGATGCCGTTAGTGTGGTCGATTTCATGTTGAACGACGATGGAGTTGTAGCCTTTGAGTTTGATGCGTTTCTTTTCACCGTCTTTTGTGAAATACTCCACGGTCACGCGGGCATGGCGAACCACATAGCCTGGGACGTTGCGGTCTACTGAGAGACAGCCTTCCCCGTCGCCAAGAGCTGCATCTTGAACAGAATGGGCGACAACCTTTGGATTGTACATGACTTCTTGAAGGCTATAGGCTTCTTTTGGTGGGTTGCCATCGGCATCTTCTGGATTGGGAACCAAAACAGCGATGATTCGTTTAGAGATATCCAGCTGAGGGGCAGCGAGTCCCACTCCTCCACGGAGGCCAAGTTTTTCAGCCATAACAGGGTCTTGAGAATAGTGCAAGAATTGCATCATTTTTTCACCCAGGATAATTTCCTGATCAGACAAAGGGAAGGTCACATCTTCTGCAACAGCTCGAAGTGTTGGATTTCCTTCGCGGATAATGTCATCCATATCAATCAAATGGGACGCTCTTGTAACTTTTTCAATTGCTTTCATCGTTTTACTCTCACTTTCTTTCTACCCTCCATGATAACACAAAAGAGCCTAAAATTAAAGTTATCTGTCGATGGTTTCCGCATGTTTGATGGACAAATCACTCATCATTTTGGGATCTAAAATCGTATAGACTCGCCCTTCTCTTTGGACTAACCCCTCTTCGATCATCTGCTTGATGACGCGGTTAAGGTGGCGGTAGCTGATCCCAAAACGCAGGGCCAGCTGATTCATCTTGGGTTTGAGGGTCCCATTTTCATCGCAATGTTCCAGAAAATGCGTAGCGAGGCGTTCCTTGACCGAATAATGAAAGTTGGCAGGAGCCAAATAGTTGATCTGGTGCAATTTCTCAGCCAAGGTCTTGGCCGTAGAGCGCAAAAAGGTTGGATCAAGCAGGAGGCGTTTCTTAAAGTGCTGGGCTGGGAGCTGGACGACTAGCGAGTCCTGGTCTGCAATGACCGATGTAATACAGACCCGATCGAGCAGGAGCTCAATCTCTCCTAAGAGTCCAGGTTTTTCTTGGATTTCAAGGATGGTGTCACTGCCGTTTTCAAGACTGTGAACGATCTTGAGCCGGCCTTTGAGAAAATAAGGAATGACATCTTGCTCAGAACCCTGGCGGCAGATATAATCTCCAGCCTGGTAGAGAACGAGGTCCAGCTGGCTGAGGCAGTCGCCCGGAAAGATCTGGTCCAATTGGTAGTCTGTGATGATTTCCTTGAGTCTGGTAGATGGGGAAATTTTTTTCATCTCAATCTCCTAAAATAGGACAAATGTCCTGTTTTTCTATTTCTAAATTGATTATACTAGGATTCTATTAAAAATACTAGTTTGAATCTTTTCTGAAAAAACCAGTAAAATCAAATGTTACCAGTAAAGTGTAGGAAATAAACAATGAAAAAAACAATGGAAAGAATCAGTCTCTTGAGCTTGTCGCTCATGTTGATCTCATCTTTTTCAATAACAGCCGGTTTGCCGGCTATGAAGGCCTATTTTAGCCACTTCGGCTATTCAGCAGGCCAGGTAGAACTCTTGGTTTCCCTGCCAGCCTTTGCGGTCGTGGCCATGCTCTTTTTAAATAGCGTGATCGAGCGGTGGATGAGTGAGCGTCAGATGATTGTCGCAGGGCTTTTACTCTTTTCAACTAGCGGGCTCTTGCCTTTGGTCGTACAGGACTATCCTCTCATCTTTCTAAGTCGTTTGCTCTTTGGTTTGGGGACAGGAATGATCAATGCCAAGGCTATTTCGATTATCAGTGAGCGCTACTCGGGCAATGACAAGACTCGGATGCTGGGCTATCGGGGATCTGCTGAAGTGGTGGGCTCTGCCATCTTGACCTTTATGGTGGGACAACTCTTACCCCTAGGCTGGCCAGCGATCTTTGCCGTATATGGTGGTGGTTACTTGATTTTACTCCTCTATATCCTTTTTGTCCCTTATCCTAAGGAGAAAAAACAGGCTAGCTTGAAGGTGAAAAAGTCAGGATCCGTCCGCCTTCGCTCTCCTCAATGGCGTTTTAGTCTAATGCTAGCCGTGATTGCTGGTATCATCATTTGTTTCAATTCCATCATTAGCCTGCGCGTGCCGGATATCATTGTTGACGCTCGTATGGGAACGGCGACAACAGCTGGAACCGTCTTGAGTCTGATGCAATTAACAGGGATTGTAGCAGGGGTAGGCTTTGCCAGTTTGACACATGTTTTCAAAAAGAACTTGCTCATGATCATGTGCATTGGTTTCGGTCTAGCTCTGGCTTTGATTGGCTTGTCCGGACAGCTGTGGAGCTTGGTTCTAGGAACCCTCTTAGCCGGATTTACTTACAGTACGGGAGTCACCAGTATCTTCTATCACCTATCTGAAAAAATCCCGACCAATCTCCTGAACCTTGCGACCTCGCTGGTCTTGATCGGCTGCAATCTCGGATCAGCCCTCTCTTCTTTCTTCATCCAGTTGGTGACGCCACTAGCTCCCTCTAATAACCTGCTCTTTGTCTGGATTGGTGCTTTGATGGTCCTAACGGGAGTTTTTGCCTCACAATTGTTAGCACGAACGAAATGATGGAGAAATCATTTCGTTTTTTTAATTCAATCTATTGCGTCCTGTCACTAGCTCGTGTTATTATAGGAGGAGTGTGAAAAAAAGATTAGTTTAAAGGATAGAATAATGAAAAAAATCATGGAGAAAGTGAGTATTCTCGCGCTTTCATTTATTTTGACGACCTCGTTTTCGATTTCGAGTGCGCAGTCGGCCATGTTTGCCTATTACAAGGGAATTCCTCACAGCATGATTGAGCTCTTGGTCTCGCTTCCTTCTGCCGGGATCATGGTTTCACTCATCTTCAATAAATGGATTGGACGCCTATTTTCAGAGCGTCAGATGATTGTGACGGGCTTAGTTGCTTACGCTCTATGTGGCTTTATTCCCTTAATCAGTCCAGCTTATCCGGTTGTCTTTTTGTCTCGGATTATTTTCGGGATGGCAGTTGGTTTGCTCAATGTTTCTGCTATTGCCATTATCAGTGAGCGCTATAAAGGAAAAGAACGCGTCCAAACCCTTGGTATTCGTGGTTCTGCAGAGGTTGTTGGGACGGCCGTTTTAACCTTTGGAGTTAGCCTTTTGATTCGCTTTGGCTGGCAGGCTGCCTTTCTCGTTTACGGCATCAGCATTCCTATCTTACTTTTGTATCTCTTATTTGTGCCCTATGGATCTACGACGGAAGCAGTGGAGGAAAAACACCGGGATGTCAAGATGACAGGGGGTCAATGGCGGACAGCGCTCGGCTTAGCAGTCGTTGCGGCAGCTATCGTCTTGTCCAATGTCATGATCACCGTTCGGATTCCAAGTGTGGTAGAGCAAGTGGGACATGGCACTGCCCAAACTGCGGGGGTTATTTTAGCAGCCATGCAATTTGTTGGGATCTTGGCAGGTTTGGCTTTCTCGCCCTTGACCTATCTATTCCGTGATCGTTTATTATTGGTTTCGGGAGTAGCTTATGGTGTGGCCCAAATGTTGATCGGGGTCTCTCCAAATCTCTTGATTCTTGCCCTTGTAACCATTGCTTCTGGCTTCGCCTACAGTGTGGCTTTGACAACAGTTTACAATGTCTTATCTGATAAGATGCCAGCAGGGGTCTTGAGCCAGGCAACGTCCATTGCGGTTTTGGGATGTAGTACAGGTTCGATCGCAACGACCTTTGTCCTTAGTCTATTAGGGACGATCTCATCTGCTCCAGTCTTCATTTTTGGATTTTCTGGTATCCTCATGATCCTGGTTTCCTTTTTTGGCCTTTGGATTGTGCGAAAGAGCGGGAAGTAATTATGCGGCTAGATAAATTTTTAGTGGATTGCGGCGTGGGGAGCAGGACCGAGGTCAAGCAACTCCTCAAGCAAAAGAAAATCGCAGTAAATGGGAAAAATGAGACAGCAGGCAAACTGCAGATTGATCCAGACAAGGATCAGGTGACCTTTATGGGAGAAGACCTGGTCCATGAAACCTTCGTGTATTATCTGCTTAATAAACCAGCTGGGGTCATCTCAGCGACTGAAGATGATCACCACCAAACTGTGCTGGATTTATTGGATGAGACAGCCCGTCACAAGGAAGTCTTTCCTGTCGGGCGCCTGGATATCGATACCCATGGCTTGCTGCTTTTGACCAATAATGGCAAGCTCGCTCATGCCATGCTTTCGCCGAAGAAGCATGTGTCGAAGATCTACCGTGCCCAGGTGGATGGGATCATGGATGAGACAGATGTAGCCCGTTTTGAAGCAGGCATTGCCCTCAAAGACTTCACCACCTTACCTGCGAGATTGCAGATCTTAGAGGTGAATGAGGCAAATACCAGCTCCTACGTCGAAATCGAAATTGCTGAAGGAAAATTCCATCAGGTCAAGCGCATGGTCGCTGCCTGTGGCAAGGAAGTGGTGGATTTAGAGCGGATTTCTATGGGTCCTCTAACGCTAGATCCAAGCCTGAAATTGGGAGAATGGCGAAGACTCCATCCTTCTGAACTCAAGTCCCTAGAGGTCTTCGGAGTTCCCTTATAAGCAAAAAAACAAGCAGTCTGATTCTTACAGACTGCTTGTTTTTATTTGTATCAAGAAAATGTACTGAAAAGACAAAAAATGAATTTAATTGCTTGTACTATCAAAGCAAATTGTTTATAATGAAAAAAGATAGGTTGTGTATAAATTCACAATATGTAGTGATAATTTTTCGACTCACATACCTTATCTAGTAAACGTAGAAAAAGGAGAAAAATCGTTTATGAAAAAGTGGCTTTATTCTGTTGTGACAACAGTTGCCCTATTTTTACTAGCGGCTTTAGGATTTGCCAAACCCAATAGTCCAGCTAAAGTCCATGCAGATACGATCAATGATGTTGTGACATCTGTAAACATCTCGAAATCAACTGGTGGAGCGATTACAGATCCACTCGGTGTTTGGGAGAGTTTTCAAGTTGAAGCAAACTTTGTGTTGCCAAATGGTCGTGTAAAAAAGGGAGATAAGACCGTTATCCAACTTGGAGATGACTTTAAGGTCTTTGAAACGGACACCATTGACCTGCTGGATCCAAGCGGTCAAAAAGTTGCGACAGCAACAGTAGATGATCAAAGAAAAGTCATCACCGTAACCTATACGGACTATCCTGAAAGAATGGCCAATGTGACAGGGAAACTGCGTTTCTTTGCGCGTGTAGACCACCAAGTCGTCAAAGGACAAAAGACACTTGATTTTACTCTTACGATCGATAAGAAAGTGATTTCAGGTGGGAATATCGATTACAAAGGGGTCAATCCAGGTGAGAATCCTCCTACTCCAGAAGTCTTTAGCAAGTGGGGGTGGACCAACTCAGATGATAAATTAAAATTGACCTATACATTGAACATCAATCAAGGCCACACAGCCCTTCATAATATTGATATTAAAGACCAATTGGCCTTTACAGATGGAAAAATCAAAGCAGATTCTGTCAACATCCATACAGGAACTTGGCAGGTTAGTGACGAAGATGGGGCTTATCATTTAAAAGATACCACAAACGTCACCAAGAATTACTCCCCTGTTGTCAGCGCTGATGGTCGTTCTCTAACGGTTCATATTGGAGATCTAGCTCCTGAACAAGGGATGACTGTTCGCTATGATGTCTATCTGGACAAGGTCCCAGCCATCAATACATCCTACAAAAACAATGCGACAATGACAGCTACAGAAATCAAGGAGCAAAATAAGGTAGCAGACGTTCTGTATCAGTTCCTCGATGGAAAATTCAATGGTGAGAAATATTCCTTCACGATTCACAAAAAAGGTGAAAATGGCCAAGCGCTTGCCGGTGCCGTCTTTGCTGTGACAGCAGATGATACTGGTGAGCAAGTGGGAACCATTACGACAGATGAGAATGGTGTTGGCACTATTACGGGCTTGATCAAACAAGCTTATACGGTTCAAGAAATTCAAGCTCCAACTGGCTATGTTCTCTCAGAAGAACTTATCAAGATCAGCAAGGACGATTTTGGAAATGACCTTGCGATTTCTCGTGATGTTGTGAACCAAAAAGAAAAAACAAGTGTCTCTGGCCAAAAGACATGGAATGACAATGACAACCAAGATGGCAAGCGTCCATCAAAAATCACAGTCAATCTCCTAGCAAATGGTGTCAAAGTCGCTTCTAAAGAAGTGAAACCAGATGCGGTAGTAACTTGGGCTTATCATTTTGATAATCTCGATGTGGTCGATGATGCTGGCAATGTCATTGCCTACACTGTTTCAGAAGAACCTGTTGAAGGCTATGAAGCGACTATTGAAGGAACCAATATTACCAACAGTCGGACACCAGAAGTTGTTGAGATTCCAGTAACGAAAGTTTGGAAAGACAATGATAACCAAGATGGCGTTCGTCCTGACAAGGTCACTGTTCGTCTCCTTGCAGATGGTACAGAAGTAGCTAGCCAAGAGCTAAGTGCAGCGACTGATTGGAAGACAGTCTTTACCAATCTTCCAAAATACAATCACGGCAAACAAATTGTCTACACAGTCACAGAAGACACAGTAGCCAATTACTCTGCTGCGATTGATGGAACAACCATTACCAATAGCTACAAGCCAGGTAAAACCAGCGTTACTGTTACAAAACGTTGGGAAGACAACAATGACCAAGATGGCAAACGTCCAAGCACCATTAAGGTACAGCTCTATGCAGATGGCAAAGCTCAAGGAAAAGAAGTAGAACTTTCTGCTAAAAATAACTGGACTCATACCTTTAGCAATTTGCCTCTAAAAGCGAAAGGCAAAGAGATTCAGTACCAAGTGAAAGAAGTTGGAACAGTCAAAGGCTATACTAGTACGGTCGATGACAGTAACAAGGGAAATGTAGTGATCACCAATAGCCGCACACCAGAAGTAACGGAAGTAGCGGTCAAGAAGATCTGGGATGATGCAGACAATAAAGATGGTCTTCGTCCTGAAAAAATCACAGTTCGTCTCCTTGCGGATGGTCAAGAAGTAGCTGTAAAAGAAATCACAGCTACTGATAATTGGCAGGCAAGCTTCACGGATCTACCTGTATACAAGGAAGGTAAGAAGATTGCCTACACGATTACAGAGGATCCAGTAGCAGGTTATACAAGCAACATTGATGGTTTCACGGTAACCAATCGTCATACACCACCAACAACACCTCCTACCACACCACCAAGTACACCGCCAACGACTCCGCCTACAACCCCACCAACAACTCCACCGACGACACCACCAACAACGCCGCCAAGCACACCGGAAAAACCAGAAACTCCAACTACACCAAAAGAAGGAAAGAAAAAATTTCTTCCATCAACTGGTGAAGTTGTTGCTTACGGATTGACCATACTCGGTGCACTCTTAGCAATTTTTGCTTTGGCTTTGCTCTTGCGTGGTAAACGGAAAGAGAAATAAGCTTCATACCGATAAAGGGGCTGGGACAAAAGTCCTAGCCTCTCAATTATTTTTGGATTGTCGAGCAAGACGCAGTGGTTGTGTGGGCTCTACTACGCTGATTCCATCAGCTTTTACAGCCCTACTCAACTGTTCGGAGGTGGGACGACGAAATCAAATTCTAACGAATTACCGATTTCTGTCCCACTCTCTTTTGAATAAGTTGCTTGAAGAATGATCCATCAAATTGTCCAAATTCCCAAGGTTCTTTTTAGAAAAGAGAAAAGCTCCTCTCGAAGGAAACATAAGTGTTTGACAGAAAGATGAAATCTTGGTAGAATAAGAAGGTCGAATAGACAACTAACTCTTTCTTGGTAGCAGGATATGCCAAACCTGCCACTCGGATAGAGCATAAAGAAAAGGAGCTTATCATGGCAATCTCAAAAGAGAAAAAAAATGAAATCATTGCACAATACGCACGTCACGAAGGTGACACTGGTTCAGTAGAAGTACAAGTTGCTGTCCTTACTTGGGAAATCAACCACTTGAACGAACACATCAAACAACACAAAAAAGACCACGCTACTTACCGTGGTTTGATGAAGAAAATCGGTCGCCGTCGTAACTTGTTGGCTTACCTTCGTACAAACGACGTTAACCGTTACCGTGAGTTGATCAACTCTCTTGGACTTCGTCGTTAATCATGATGCTAAGGGCGCCAAAAATCCGTATGAAAATAGGGAAACGACACAGTGTTCGATGAACACAAGGAGTTTCATCTTTTTCACTAGGATTTTAGCCCGAGCTCAAAACAGCTCTCTGAATTCAGGGAGCTGTTCTTTTTTGCCAAGTGCTTAGGCCGTGTTCAATTGAGCATATCTTGAAATAAAGCTACTCTAGTTGAGTAGCTTTTTTGTTTTTTGTCACCTTGCCTCGATATACTCGAGTATAATCTTCGGCTACGGTTCCTAGCATCGTAAGGTAAAATAGACCAGAACTATCTCCCTTCGGGGAGATTTTTTGTTTTCAGAAGAAATCCGGTACAATCTTCGGTTCGTCGCCTTGTCTAGAAACGTTTTATCTAGCAAGAATGGAGCTCTCTGGATTCAGAGGGCTTTTTTCTTGTCTTTTCCTTATCGAACGAGATTCATCATTCTGAGGAAGTCGTTTTATTTGACAGATGTAATGTCTAGAGTTACAATTGATGCATCATAAGAAATAGAGGTTATCGATATGATTGAAATTACATATCTAGACAGTGCAAAACAAGAAAGAGTCATGCATTTTGATTCCTACGAAGAGTTTGAACGCTCCCAACAAGCTTGCTTGATTGGGGTAGCAGATTTTTATCCTGTTGTGAAACTGACCTATAATGGGCATGAGTTGGATTACCAAGGGACTTACGGGGATGTTTTCTTCTATTTGATGAAGCAAGATTTGACGCAGTACCAAAACTAAAGGAGAAAGAAAATGGCAAAAGCAATTACAGACGCAACATTTGAAGCAGAAACAAAAGAAGGTTTGGTCTTGGTAGACTTTTGGGCAACCTGGTGTGGTCCATGTCGCATGCAAGCTCCTATTTTAGAAAAATTATCGGAAGAACTTTCGGAAGATGAGTTAAAAATCCTAAAAATGGATGTGGATGAAAATCCAGAAACAGCGCGTGCTTTCGGCATTATGTCCATTCCAACCTTGCTCTTTAAAAAAGATGGGCAGGTTGTTAAACAAGTAGCAGGAGTGCATACCGCAGCACAAATTAAGGCCATTGTGGCAGAGTTGAGTTAATATCACAAGCACACTTCCAGTAGTAAAATGGGAGTGCTTTTATATATCCAAAGAAAGAGCCCTGCCCTCTTAAATGAGGAGCAAGGCTCTTTTGTCTTCAATAATTTTTTTCACGAAAAGTGACTTGAAAATATTTGGAGGGTTTTACATTCACTGTGCAATAGTTAGTATTGAAAAGATTGAATGGCTTTTTTCAACTCATCTTGTAAAACGTTTCTTTGATCAAGTTGAATATAGACTTCTAACAGACAGGATCTAAGGTTGGAAAATTTATAAAAATCTTCCCTTTCTTCTATCAGAAAGTCAAGCGTTTTTATCCAAGAAGCTACTTGTTCTTGCTCGATTTTTCCTTGCAAAATAGGTTCATAGAGCACTCTAGCTAAACGCCAATCTTCATCATCAGTAAAACGAATTGAAATTCTTTTAAAGATTTGACCAAGTGTGTTAAAGACTTTATGAACTTTGTCATTAGGAAAGTCTGGATGACAAACTACTTCTGTCAAAAGATCAGCTCCATGCGCAAAAGCGTGAACCCAGCCATACTGACTGGAAAAACCTGTTGTATCCTTTTCTTTTTCAAGATAATGTAAACCTTGATCCAGTAAAATATATCTTATATCAGCTTTTAATCTTTGATAAAAAATCGATTGTTGGTTGGCATCTGCAGACAAGAGATTGGCATAAACGAGTGCTCTAAAAGAACGCTCAAGTGTTGATAGCCCAATCTTATCAATCTCTTTTTCTATTCCTTCGTCGGATGAAATCGTCTCAGCAATGAAATGAAATTGTTCCCGTGTAAAGAGTTCTTCCTGAATCCCTCTAGCCAAGCTTGTAAAAACGAGATCATCGCGAATTTCTGGTGAAGGATCACCCAAATGTTCCAGCAACCACTGGATTTCTTCCCGACTATAGCTTGGTTTTTCTTCTGTCACTTTACTTTGTAATTCTTGATACATCCCTAGCACCTCTGCATTTTTACTAGCTTATTTTAGAGTTAGCTGTAGAGGAGTCTATTCTCCCAATTCTGCACTGTAAGCAATAATTTGATCGACAGTGTCTGAAAGGAATTGGATGGTATCGCGAAGTGGTTTGTCAGTTGAGATATCTGCTCCGATGATCATGGCTGACTCAAGTGGGGTCTTGCTGCCACCTGATTTGAGGAGGTCTAGCCAATCTTTCGCTCCATTTTCGGAGTTTTTCAAATGCAAGTATCCCGCTGTTGAGATAACCAAGCCAGCTGAGTAGGTATAGCTGTAAAGTCCCATGTAGTAGTGGCTTTGACGCATCCAGGTTAGAGCTGCATCATCATCGATTTCTACAGCGTCGCCCCAGAATTCGGTCAAGACTTCCTTCATGATGCTATTGAGCTTGCTAGCACCAAAGGTACCACCTTCTTCGATCAAGGTGTAAACTTTGCGTTGGAAGGCTGCTTCCAACAAGTGGGTGATGAAGTTGTGGAAGTAGGTGTCTGTCAAACGGTGTGCTAGGGCAAAGCGTTTTTGACGAGGGTCGTCAAACTGGTGTTCCAAATAGTCGCTAAGGAGGAGCTCGTTAAAGGTAGAAGGAGCTTCCACATAGTAGGTCGACATGTGGGCGTTGAAGTAGCTTTGGTTGTTATCTGAGAAGATGAATTGACCAGAGTGTCCAATCTCGTGGATCAGAGTATAGACATCGCTCATGCGACCTGTCCAGCTCATGAGGACATAAGGATGGACACGGTAAGGGTCAGCCGCATAACCACCGGAATCCTTGCCTTCATTGGCTGCAAAATCAACCCATCGTTCGGTTTGGTAGCGAGCAATTTCACGAGAATATTCTTCCCCAAGAGGAGCCACAGATTTCATGACCAAGTCATAAGCGTCATCAATGGTGACATCTGGGTTGAGCGCACTGTCCAAGTCCAACTTCCAATCAGCAAAGGTCATTTTTTCAAGGCCGTTGACCTTGGCCACGTGTTTGAGGAATTTTTGAGCGACTGGAGCGAAGTCCTTCATAATCAGGTCAATCTGACGATCAAACATGGCACGATCCACTTCCTGCTCAGCCAAGAGATAGTCAAAGACAGAGTCGTAACCTCGCATATCAGCGATCAGTTTTTCAGATTTGACTTGGGCTAGATAGGTAGCAGCAGCCGTGTTTTGGTGCTTGCGGAGACCTTCTGAGAAGGAACGAAAGGCTTTTTCACGGACTTTCGCATTCTCATGGTTTTGGTAGAAGTTTTCATAGGTGACAAAGCTATTCTTGTAAACTTTTCCATCTACTTCAAAATCAGCCATTTCAAAGTCACCTGCCCGCATCTTGGTATAGATGTCTTGCGGTCCGTAGAAGACTTCACCAAGGTTGGTCAGAGTTTTTTCCACATCAGCTCCCAAGTAGTGAGCTTTTTTGATTTTAGCCTGACGAATGGCAAAAGTGAGGTGAGGGAGTTGTCCGAGACGTTCGAGGACTTCTTCATCCGCTTCTACCAAAGCATCGTCAAAGAAGGAAAGTTCAACGCTGGCCCAAGTTTCGAAATCCATCCCTGCTTGGGCAATTTCCGCAAAAGCTTCATCGCCAAAGTCCGTCGTTTGGGGCATAAAGCTGTAGTTGCCAATGTGGCTGAGTTGGATCTGAATTTGTTCAAAGACTGCAAAGGCAGCTTCAAAGTCTTCAAAAGTGTGGAGCCTACCCTTGTAGTTACGGACGAATTCATTAATTTCCTCGCGGGTTTTTTCAATGGCACGCAAGAAGTCTTCCTGGTCTTGATAGAGGGCTGTGAGGTCCCAGAGTTCCTTCTCAGGAAATTCAGAACGTTTTTTTAATTCCATAGTGTTCTCCTTTTGATCAAATAACTATACTAAGTATATCAGAAAAAGGAGCAGAAACATAGAGGGAGAGGGGAAAATACTTGTGTAAAAATCTTGAAAAGAGCTGGAAAAAAGTTAAGATTAAAAAACTTAAGTCTAACTACTATATTTAAGTAAGGCATGGATTGGAATTTCGCTGATATACTAAGTACATCAGAGTATTGCATTTCATGCAATACTCAACACTAATGGCTCTAAAGAATATAAGGATTGTTTAATAATTTTTTGTGGCAATTCTTATATTCAAAATTTTAGTAAAATGTTGCTAATTAGTGATAGAGGAGGTTATTAATGGAAACAAGAGAAGAAATTGTCTCTAAACTAGAACTAATTCGTGAGAATATATTGGGATTTATTCAAGCCCGTTCACGTCAAGTTACACTTGTTAATCAAATGAGAACAGCCAAGTTGATTCAACAAGATGAATATAACGATAAAACATTGTCTCATAAAACCCTCAAGCTTGCTTTTTCAATTATGGTATTTTCAAGTATTTCAATACTATTAGGGGATTTATTGTATGTCATCTTACTTGGTGCTGTGAATCGATTAATCGGTGATATTATCTTTGAAGTTTTGTTCTTATCAGGATTTTTATTTCTATTGTTTCGTCGTATGAAAGGTTCAAAGGATAGTTGGATTTATCCAGCGACACTGATTATGGGAGGGGTCTTACTTGTATTTCCTCTACGTTTGCTTTTGACTCCTAATCCTATAACATTGATTCTACTTGGAGTGTCAATTGTAGCCACCTATTTCATCATTCAAAATAAGCTGGAATTAATGATTGCGTTTGTGAATAAAGGTATTCGTAATAAAAATGAACAGCATTTAAGAGATTACCAAGCAGTGGTTGCAGAAAATCAACGATTAGAATTGGCCTATCAGCAAGAGGGACGTTTGATGGAAAATTTCCGAAATCAAGCTGTAGCAATTGGTCAAGGATGGTACCCTAAAGATTATTATGCACTAGATGCAGTGAACTATCTTATTCACGCGTTTAATAATTTCAAAGCAGATAATATAAAGGAAGCCATTAATTTATACGATACATATTTAGACCGAGCAGCCCGTCGAGCCTTTGAAGCAGAGATGATCGAACTTGAAAAAGAGCAGATTATTAATCAAGAACGAATGATCAAGCTTCAGGAACATGCAAATATTTTAAGCGCTAGACAAATTGCAGAAACACAAGAAGCAGCTGCTGCATCACGTGCTGTAGCAAGTGAACTTGAGAATATTCGTTATGGAAGATAAGAAATCTGGGATAAATAGGTAGGGAAGAAAATAGAAGGAATATAACTATGAATAAAACAACAAAGAAAAGTATTGCTATCAGTGCTACTATTATCGCTGCAACTGCTGTGACTTCAGTTGTACAAGCTGAAGAAGCGTCAGTTGCTCAACCTCAGACAGGGACATCAGCAACTGTTTCAAATATCGATCATCCTGCTGAGGTTACAAAAGAGGCAGTTGATACAGCAAAAGAGAAAGCTGATGAAGCAGCTAAATCAGTAGCTGAACAAGAAAAAGCTGTCAGCGTGGCTGATCAAAAGGCTAGGGAAGCTGAAGCTACTGAAAAAACGACTGCAGCAAACTATGAAAAAACTAAGGAAGCTGCAGAAAAAGCAACACCAGAAAATATCGCAAAAGCTGAAGATACCATTAAAACAAAAGAGGCTGGGGTAAAATCTGCTGAAGAAGCTGTAAAATCTGCTGAAGAAGGTGTGAAATCAGCTGAAAAAGCAGAATCTGAATCAGAAAAAGCTTATGAAGAGGCTACTAAACAAGTAGAAGATGAAAAAGCAAAAGTCGAATTAGCCAAGGAAGAAGTTAAGAAGGCTGAAAAAGCTCTTAATGAAACAACATTAAGCAAAGCACAAGAAACAGTAACGATTGCAGGGAATAAATTAAAAGACGCTGAAACAACTCACAAAGCGGCTCAAGATGAGTTGAATCGTGCAAAAGAATTCGACGCATCACGTCAAGCTAAAATTGATGAGACAAAATCAGCACTCGATAAAGAACGTACAGAAAAGAACGTTCCGGCTCTTGAGCAAAGCCTCACTGATGCAAAAGCTAACGTAGAAGCTAAAGAAAAAGCATTAGCTGAAGCAAAAGCTAAAGCAAACGTCGTTCAATCTGAAGTAGATGAAGCTCAAAAAGCTCTTGATGCGGCAAATGCTCTATATCAAGAAAAAGTAGCTAAGTTGAAACAAGACGAAGCTCTTCGTAAAATCGTCGTTCCTGCGGACTATGCAAAACACGATATCGATGACTCCGCTTGGTTCATGTCCCACCAAAAAGAAAACATGGGTTTGCAACCCAAAACGGACTACAGCCAGATGGGTATCGGTGTTAATGGAGAAATTGTTAACCTTGCAAACCTCACAGTCGCACAACGCAAAGAAATTGCTGAATTTGCGGCTCAAATGTTAAATGACCTTAACCAACAATATTGGTCCCAACGCGAACCTGGTAAAACAATTGAACCGCTCCAATTGACAGTAGGCGGTCAGGACTTTGCCGATAATATCGCTCAAAAATATACGGATTATTACAAGAATAATGGTGGGACTCCTGATATAGTGCTTGCAAACTTCAAACATCTATTTGATGTGTTAATTGAATATAGTGCAAAAGAATCTCTTGGTCAACTTTTACCAGAATGGCATAAAAAAAATATGGGCGGATATACCATGTTGAACCTTAAACAAGACATTGCGGATAACATTCGTATGATGATGTTCGAAGATGGTAGTCAATCAAATGGTCATGCCAAACACTTGATTAGTCTTCAAGGTACTGGAATCGGTATCAGCGTAAGTTCTGGTTCACTTCACATCTTGTCAACAAGACAGTCTACAAATCAGGATAAAGCTGATTACATCAGTACGGATGCCGAATATAAAGCATCTTTGACCGCTTCTGTAGAAAAAGAAGAACAAGTACTACAAGCAGCTAAAGATAAGAAAGCGATCGCTGACCAAGCGGTTAAAGCTGCTGAAAATGAAGTTGCTTCTGCAAAATCAGCACAAATTGAGGCGCAAACAAAATTGAACGCTGCTCAAAAGGCTATCGCGAAAGCACAAAAAGCATATGAGGACGCTCTTGCTGTTAAAGAACAAACACCTACGGCTCAAGCTAAAGTTGATGAAACAGCAAAAGCCCTCGAAGCTGCAAAAGCTGAACTTGCAACAGCTAAATCAAATCTTGCAAACTTGCAACAAGTTCGTGCGCAACGCGAATCTGAATTGAAAGACGCTAAAGCTAAATTGATTGCTCAAGAAGAAGCTCTTAAAGTAGCTCTTAAATCAGCAATCGATGCGGAAAACGACTTGCAAGCAAAAGGACTTGCAACAACTGAAGCTAAAGCTCAAGTTGAACGGGCTAAACAAGCTGTAAAATCAGCTGAACAAGCAGTCAAAGAAGCTAAAGACTATCTTGAATTGCTTAAAAATGCACCTGCAAAACTTGCCGAAGCTGAAAAAGTATTGACTGAAGCAAAAGCTAAAACAGCTGAAGCTAAAGCAACACTCGAAACAGAAATTGCAAAACTTGAAGCATTGAAGTTGAAAGCTAAAGCGTCTCAAGAAGATTACAAACGTATCTTCGAAGCTTACCAAAAACTCGTTCAAGCAAAACAATTGGAAGAAACAATTCGTCGCGAACAAGAACGTATCAAACACGAAAACGAAACTCGTCGTAACGAACCAGTTCGTCGTGAATCTACTCAAAACAAAGTAATCAAGACAACTGCTCCAACAGCAACAACTAAAACTACAACAGTAACACCTGGTGCAATTACACCAGTCGCACCTCAAGTTAAACAAGCAAACACTAAAGAATTGCCATCAACTGGTGAATCTGCAAGTGCTCTTGGACTTATGGGCGTAGCAATGGCTGCTCTAGGTCTTGCTGGATTGAAACGCAAACGCGAAACAAAATAAAAATTCTATTTAGGCTGGGGGAACCCAGCCTAAAATGGTATAATTTTAAGAAAAAGATAAACAAATGGGGATTTTTTATGAAAAAGGTTATGATTTCACTACTGGTGGGTGTGTCCGTTTTATCTTTGGTGGCTTGTGCTCCAAAACGCTACGAACGCCAAAGTAAACCAACGACAGCAACGTCATCAACTGTCAAAAAAGAAAAGAAGGATACGGGACAAAAGTATTATCAAGCGGTCTTGGAGCGGTATGCCAAGTATGATACAGCTCTTAAAAATGGCGATAAAACGGGGCTCTCTAAGGAATTGGGGAAGGTACCAGCCGGTTCAGAAGAAAATATCTATCTAGATGCTTTGGAACGCTTGGGAACTCCCGTAACTTTCCAGTATGCCTTTGCAGACCTTAACCAAGATGGTGTCGATGAACTTTTGGTATCTAATCAATACACGGAAAACAAACAATACGTTTCTGCCATCTATTATTTAAAAGGACAAGAACCCGAATTGCTCCATACGGCCTACACAGCTGCAGTGGGGGGCTATCGCTCCAGTCTAGATGTTTTTGACAATGGGCAAATTGTCTACGCCACTTGGCAATCTCTGAATCCAGAGCAGGAATTGACCCTTTATTCCTTAGAAAAAGGGAAAGCCAAGGAAGAAAAGAAAGCGACCATTCAAATTGGTGGGAAGGAAACAGCAGAACAAGCCCTTGGGATTTCAGCCAAGAAGTTAGACCTCACTAAGCTCGATTGGAAAAATTTTGACGGTACAGGGAAATCCAAATCAACAGCTAAAGCGGAGGATAAGAAGACAGGTTCTTTCCAAGTTCAAGTCAGTGTGTCGGATCTCCGTATTCGCAAAGAGCCTTCAACCTCTGCTTCATCTGCAGGAATGATCGCAAAAGGTATTCATACCATTACGGAAACAGTAGACGCGGATGGTCATACTTGGGGCAAGCTTGAATCTGGACAAGGCTGGATCGCTCTTGACTTCACAACGCGCGTGGATGGTTCTAAAGCAGCAAGCTCAAGTAAGAAAAGCAGCGGAATGAATATTCAAGAAATTCAGAACGGTGATTTTTCAAGTATTGCAGGAACCTGGAGAAATGGTCTAGGTTGGACTTTGGAATTTAATAAAGATGGTTTGACAGGAAAAGGATTTGTAACAGATGGAAGTGGAGTTGTTGATAGAATTAATCCTGATCACGGCTATATTAGTGGGGGGATCCATAGTTCAAAACCAAATACAGCTGGTGGAGCTGCGATCTCTTTCTTGCCAGCAGGAACACCTATGAGGCCTGATAGTGATCAGAATAGTGATCCATCAGATACCTCAAAAGATCGTATATGGATTGGGCAACAATATATTTGGGATACTGACTCGTTCTTCTACCGTGTGGACTAAGAAAATAAGGAGACAAACATGAAAAAATTTGGAACCTATTTACTAGCTGCTGTGCTATTACTTTCCCTAGCTGCCTGTGCTCCGAAACGCTATGAGCGTAAGCACAGTCCGGTAGAGTCTTCATCAGTCAAACAGTCATCTGACAAAGCCAAAGAAAAAGAGCAGTCGGAAGAAGCTAAGTCCGATGAAAATGACAAAGAAGCCATTGGGACCTTGTCTAAAGCGGACCAAGCGGATATCTATTCGATCATTGAAAACAGTGCGTCTTTGACCTATTCACTTCAGGTGCAACCGACTCGTTTGCTGGAGTTGAATAATGACCACAGTGCAGTTGAAGGCTACCCGCAAGACATGTTCATTGATTACTACAATACCTACACGCCGGGAACCTATAATTTACAAGATATCATTGATAAATTGAATGCAGAAGAAACATCGGATTCGATCCGCAGTCTTTCACAAGACAAGCTGATCCAACTAACAAATGACAAGAAAGACGGCTGGATCTATTCGACAAAAGACAAGGCCTTTTACGAAATTGTTCCTGGTGGTCGTGGGGGAGCGATGCCACCGATGGAGATTCCTTCACCTGATGAATGGGTGATCAATGAAGATTCGGTTGAAGTGACCACATCGATACAAGGGACTTCTGAACCATACAGACGCTTTGTCTTGAAGCGAAACAATAAGGACTATAAGGGTGGAACGCATAAAACACGCTTTTATGTCGACAGCACTGAATTCGTCAAATCGTAAAAATAAATGGAGACTATACCTAGCTCTAAAATTTTTATATAGAACTTACGGAAGATTCGCAGAAAAAGGCTCTCAAAGCCTTTTTCTTTTGGGCTTGAATATGTTAAAATAAAAGGTATACGTGCTTGGATACAAAGATGAGGATATAACATACAGATGGGTTGTTGAAAACAATGCTATCATGTGTAATTGAATACGCCTACAACTCTGTTGAAAAAGATAAATCCTCCTAGGAGCGGTCGCTCCGTCGTTGGATTTCCTATTTTCCTTTGAGTTGTTTAACGGCTTAGTATCTTGGGTAATTGAATTTTGGCCTCATTTCTTAGGAAAAAAGATAAGCTTCCTAGCACTCATCGAGTGCGGCGTCACCTTCCTATTTTTCTACAGAAATGTTCGGCAAGCCGAACCGTCCAAAATATCTTGATAGTTGAACACGGGCTAAATCCCTAGTGAAAAAGATAGATTTCCTTGTGTGCGTGGCACACTACGTCAATCTCCTATTTTCATACGGGATTCTACACGCCCTTTGTATCCTGATTTTTGTAGGCAAGTCGTATAATTTTATCAATCCAAAGGGGATTACAATGACAAAACAAGTGTTTCAAACGACTTTTGCGGGTCGTGAGTTGATCGTAGAGACTGGTCAGGTTGCTAAGCAAGCAAATGGCTCTGTTGTCGTGCGTTACGGTGAGTCAACTGTCTTGACGGCAGCTGTCATGTCTAAGAAGATGGCAACTGGGGATTTCTTCCCACTCCAAGTCAACTACGAAGAAAAAATGTATGCAGCTGGGAAGTTTCCTGGTGGCTTTATGAAACGGGAAGGACGTCCTTCAACGGATGCGACTTTGACAGCGCGTTTGATTGACCGTCCGATTCGTCCTATGTTTGCGGAAGGTTTCCGTAACGAAGTGCAAGTGATCAATACGGTCCTTTCTTACGATGAAAATGCCTCTGCACCAATGGCAGCCATGTTTGGTTCATCATTGGCCTTGTCTATCTCAGATATTCCATTTGATGGCCCAATCGCTGGAGTACAAGTAGGTTATGTGGATGGGGAGATCGTCATCAACCCAACGCAAGAACAAGCTGAGCGCTCGCTTCTTGAATTGACAGTAGCTGGTACCAAACACGCTATCAACATGGTAGAGTCTGGCGCTAAAGAATTGTCAGAAGAAATCATGTTGGAAGCTCTTCTGAAAGGACACGAAGCCGTTAAAGAATTGATTGCCTTCCAAGAAGAAATCGTTGCAGCAGTCGGTAAAGAAAAAGCAGAAGTGGAGTTGCTTCATGTAGATGCTGACTTGCAAGCTGAAATCATCGCAGCCTACAACAGTGACCTTCAAAAAGCAGTCCAAGTAGAAGAAAAATTGGCTCGTGAAGCTGCGACGCAAGCAGTGAAAGACCAAGTCACAGCAGTTTACGAAGAAAAATATGCAGACCACGAGGAATTTGACCGGATCATGCGGGATGTGGCTGAAATCTTGGAACAAATGGAACACGCAGAAGTGCGCCGTTTGATCACAGAAGACAAGGTTCGTCCTGATGGACGTAAGGTCGATGAAATCCGTCCTTTGGATGCACAAGTCGACTACCTTCCTCGTGTGCACGGTTCAGGTCTCTTTACGCGTGGCCAAACTCAGGCTCTTTCTGTCTTGACCTTGGCGCCAATGGGTGAAACGCAAATCATTGATGGTTTGGATCCAGAGTACAAGAAACGCTTTATGCACCACTATAACTTCCCTCAATACTCTGTTGGTGAAACAGGTCGTTATGGTGCACCTGGTCGTCGTGAAATTGGTCACGGTGCTCTCGGTGAGCGTGCCCTTGCTCAAGTATTGCCAAGCTTAGAAGAATTCCCATATGCCATCCGTCTAGTAGCAGAAGTATTGGAATCAAATGGTTCTTCATCTCAAGCCTCTATCTGCGCGGGAACACTTGCCCTGATGGCTGGTGGTGTGCCAATCAAGGCGCCAGTAGCTGGGATTGCCATGGGTCTGATCTCAGATGGAAACAACTACACCGTATTGACAGATATCCAAGGTTTGGAAGACCACTTTGGAGACATGGACTTCAAGGTAGCTGGTACGCGTGACGGGATTACAGCCCTTCAAATGGATATCAAGATCCAAGGGATCACTGCAGAAATCTTGACAGAAGCGCTTGCTCAAGCCAAGAAAGCTCGTTTTGAAATCCTTGACGTGATTCAAGCAACCATTCCGGAAGTTCGTCCAGAATTGGCGCCAACTGCTCCGAAAATTGATACCATCAAGATTGATGTGGACAAGATCAAGATTGTCATCGGTAAGGGTGGAGAAACCATCGATAAGATCATCGCAGAGACAGGCGTTAAGATTGATATCGATGAAGAAGGGAACGTATCGATCTACTCGAGCGACCAAGATGCGATTAACCGTGCTAAGGAAATCATTGCTGGTTTGGTGCGTGAAGCGAAGGTGGATGAAGTCTACCATGCCAAAGTAGTTCGGATCGAGAAATTCGGTGCCTTTGTCAACCTCTTTGACAAGACGGATGCCCTCGTTCATATCTCTGAAATGGCTTGGACGCGCACCAACCGTGTCGAAGACTTGGTAGCGATTGGCGATGAAGTCGATGTGAAGATTATCAAGATTGACGAAAAAGGTCGTGTCGATGCTTCTATGAAGGCACTATTGCCACGTCCGCCAAAACCTGAACATTCAGAAGAAAAAGGTGAAAAAGGTCCTCGTCATGGCGATCGTCCTCGTCACCACAATAAAGACCACAAACCTAAAAAAGACTTTACCATTACACAAAAAGATTCAGAATAATTATTAGAAAAGGAGGGGCACGGTATGGGATGGTGGCGTGAAACCATCAATATTGTAAAAGAAAATGACCCAGCAGCGCGTACCTCGCTGGAGGTCCTTTTGACCTATCCGGGCGTCAAAGCACTGGCAGCTCACCGTGTTTCCCACTTTTTGTGGAACCATGGTTTTAAGCTTCTAGCTCGGATGCATAGCCAATTTTGGCGTTTTTGGACTCAGATTGAGATCCATCCAGGTGCGACTATTGCTTCTGGTGTCTTTATCGACCATGGAGCGGGCCTTGTTATCGGGGAAACAGCCATTGTTGAAAAAGGCGTTATGCTCTACCACGGGGTGACCCTTGGGGGAACAGGGAAGGATGTCGGTAAACGCCATCCGACGGTTCGTGAAGGAGCCTTGGTCTCCGCTCATGCTCAGGTCATCGGTCCGATTGAGATTGGGGCCAAAGCCAAAGTAGGAGCGGGAGCGGTCGTGGTCTCCGATGTACCGAGTGATGTGACCGTTGTCGGAGTCCCTGCTAAAATTGTTCGTGTGCACGGTAAGAAGGATGAGCCAATCATTCACCAAGAAGAAGAAAAACGCGAATACTACGTGAATAAGATGGAGCATGCTAAGGAAGCCAGTCATCGGTCTTCTAGCTTGTAAGGAGATCGCTACGTGATTCAAGCAACCAATACATTGAATGACCACCAACTACTGGAAGCAAAGTCCCTTATTGCCATCTGTCAGAACGATGACGGAACTTTTCGGGATCCTTATCTCTCCAATATGCTCAATTTTGATCCCTATATGCCCGCCTTTTTCCTTTATTATGAAAAAGGTGAACTTATTGGCATATTAACGGTTTATGCAGATGACCCAGATGTGGATGTGGCGATCCTGGTCCATCCTAATTATCGTCGTCAGGGAATTGCGCGTGCTTTGTATGGAAGTTTTGAGAAAGAAACGGCATCTTATCCAATTGAGTCTGTGACTTTTCAGACAGAGCGTATTTTTCTAGAGAATCATCCTGATTTTGCCAGCAATTGGGGACTGGTTGAGGATGGCGAAACAGAAACCTGGTTAGGACGTGATCGAACCGCTTATGCATTAGATTCCCGTTCGGATGTCGGTGTGCTCTTGGCGGAACCTTCTTATCTTGAAGCCATTGCCCAGCTCCACCACCAAACCTTCTCAGATGAAGTGGAAGCACCGGAAGTGAGCCACAGATACATTTCAGAGGCCTTGAAGGATCCTGATAGTCTGCTTTACATATTACTCAAAGAAGGTCAAGTGATTGGCGTTTGTACGGTCGATGTATCTGGAAAATGCAATTACCTTTATGGACTTGCGATTGCTGAAGTCTATCGTGGGCAAGGTTACGGAAGCTATCTAGCAAAATCAGTCGTCAACCAAGTCATTGAGCAAAATGATAAGGAATTTCAGATTGCAGTGGAAGATGACAATGTAGGTGCTAAACGCTTGTATGAAAAGATTGGCTTTATCAAACAGACTCAGGTGGTTTACTTGAAGCCAAAAGAGTAGAAACAGAAAGGAAATGAAGCGTGTTAAAAATTTATGATACCATGTCTCGTGATCTGCGAGAATTTATCCCCATCGAGGAAGGAAAGGTCCGCATGTATGTTTGTGGACCAACGGTTTACAACTATATCCACGTAGGGAATGCCCGTTCAACGGTAGCCTTTGACACGATTCGTCGCTACTTTGAGTATCGTGGCTACGAAGTTGCCTACATTTCCAACTTTACAGATGTGGATGATAAGATCATCAACCGTGCCAAAGAAGAAGGCATCACACCTCAGGAAGTGGCAGACAAATATATTGCGGCCTTCCGTGAGGATGTGACGGCTCTTGGCGTGAAGCCTGCAACTCGCCATCCTCGTGTGGTCGAGTTTATGGATGACATCATTCGTTTTGTCGCTGACTTGATCGAAAAAGGCTATGCCTATGAGAGCCAGGGAGATGTCTATTTCCGTGTGGAAAAATCCCACAACTATGCAAAATTAGCCAACAAAACTCTAGAAGACTTGGAGCTAGGCGCTTCTGGTCGGACAGATGAGGAAACAGCCCGCAAGGAAAATCCAGTTGACTTTGCCCTTTGGAAAGCTGCCAAACCAGGAGAGATTTCCTGGGACAGCCCTTGGGGACCTGGTCGTCCTGGTTGGCACATCGAGTGTTCGGTCATGTCGACGGGAATTTTAGGGGATACTATTGATATCCACGGTGGTGGTGCTGACCTTGAGTTTCCGCACCATACCAACGAAATCGCTCAATCAGAAGCTAAGACCGGAAAAACTTTTGCCAATTACTGGATGCACAATGGCTTTGTCAATATTGATAATGTCAAGATGTCCAAGTCCTTAGGCAACTTTATCACTGTGCATGATGCATTGAAGACTATCGACGGCCAAGTGCTTCGTTTCTTCTTTGCAACCCAGCACTACCGCAAGCCCATTAACTTCACAGAAAAAGCGGTTCGCGATGCGGAGACCAACCTCAAGTATTTGAAAAACACCTATGAGCAACCGTTCACAGGAGAAGTGGATCCAGCAGACTTACAAGGCTTTGTGGACAAGTTTATCGCGGCTATGGATGAAGATATCAATGCGGCAAACGGCATCACCGTCGTCTTTGAATTGGCTAAATGGATCAATTCAGGTCACTACAATCAAGACGTCAAGGATGCCTTGACCAAGATGTTAGAAGTCTTTGGAGTGGTCTTTGTCGAAGAAGACTTGGATGCAGATATTGAAGCCTTGATCGCTGAACGTCAGGAAGCGCGGGCTAAGAAAGATTTTGCGCGAGCAGATGCCATTCGCGATGAATTGGCTGCACAAGGAATCAAGCTCTTGGATACAAAAGAAGGTGTAAGGTGGACACGTGATTGATGTCAATCTAATCAATGGGATTGCCCTTGCCTTTGAGGGAGATGCGGTCTATTCCATGTATATTCGCAGACACCTGATTTTTCAAGGGATGACCAAGCCCAATAAGCTTCACCAGGCTGCCACCCGCTATGTCTCTGCTAGAGCTCAGGCCAGCTTGATTGAAAGCATGCTGGAGCAAGAAATTCTGACAGAAAAAGAGTTGGAGATCTACAAGCGCGGTCGCAATACCAATAGCCATACCAAGGCCAAAAATGCGGATGTCGTGACCTATCGGATGTCGACGGGCTTTGAGGCTGTCATGGGCTATCTCCATATGACGGGGGAGCTCTCTCGGCTAGAAGAGCTGATTGACTGGTGCATCCAGCAAGTAGAAGAAGGAAGAAAGCAGTGAAAAATATCAGAGAGTGGTTTCCTCATGCAGAGGTGACGGATCAAGCCAATCCACCAGCTGGTTATGTAGCCATTCCCCTTCAGGCTCATCAATGGTTGCTGCTGAAGGAAGAAGAGCTAACCGAACGAGAAAAACAATTGATTTCCTGGTTGGGCGGTGAAGAAGAGGTTGCCCCTAATCCTTGGTACCAGTACCTGATCGATGGAAAGGGAGAAGCCCCTCAAGTCATCAAAAAAATGCAGCTTGTCTATTGCCACATTTCGCATTCGACAGCGGAAGGGACGGCTTCTTGGCTAGAGATGATGCAGACACTTTTGCCCAACTTCCGAGCAACCTTGCAACTGAGCGGACAAGATTATGTGCTCATTCTGGACCAAGACCAGTCTTTACCTGTGGCCGATATCTTAAAAGATACCGTCTCTGCCATGGAGTATGACTTCAATATTCGTTTATCTATCTTGGTCGGGCAAGTATGGACCGAGTCTAAAGACGGGAAAGTGTCTCCGGTCATCCGAGCAGAACGGGCGGTCTTTCGAGCCTGGATTCGAGAAGGCCATCAAGGTGTCTATCGCTTTTCTCAACTCTATCTATGGGGAATCGAGCAGGCAGATTTAGATCTCACTCCAATCAAGGCAAGCTTGCATCAGTTGATTGAAAGTCAAGATCAATTGCAAGACATCATTGTTGCTCTTTGGGACAATGGGGCAGTCGTCACCAAGGCCGCCCAGCAACTCTATCTCCACCGCAATTCGCTCCAATATAAGATTGACAAGTGGGAGGAGTTGACGGGTCTTCAGTTGAAAAATCTGACAGATCTAGCCCTGTGCTATCATTTAGTTTTACAAGATGTGATTTAAACGGAATCAATCCAGAGTTTTGTGCAACTTGCACAAAACTCTTTTTCTTTTTTGTGAGACTTGCCATAGATTTGTAAAACGTTTTCATTTACAATAGAACTATAAAAATCAAAGGAGTACCATCATGGTAGAATTGAATCTTAGTCACATTTATAAAAAATATCCAAATAGCGAACATTACTCAGTTGAAGACTTCAACTTGGACATCAAAGACAAAGAATTTATCGTTTTCGTAGGTCCTTCAGGATGTGGTAAATCAACGACTCTTCGTATGATCGCTGGTCTTGAAGACATCACAGAAGGTGAATGTTCAATCGATGGCACTGTTGTAAACAACGTGGCACCTAAAGACCGTGATATCGCCATGGTATTCCAAAACTACGCTCTTTACCCACACATGACTGTGTACGATAACATGGCCTTTGGTTTGAAATTGCGTAAATACAGCAAGGAAGATATCGACAAACGTGTACAAGAAGCAGCTGAAATCCTTGGCTTGAAAGAATTCTTGGATCGTAAACCAGCTGACCTTTCTGGTGGTCAACGTCAACGTGTGGCCATGGGTCGTGCCATTGTCCGTGATGCAAAAGTGTTCTTGATGGACGAACCTTTGTCAAACTTGGATGCTAAACTTCGTGTATCCATGCGTGCTGAAATTGCGAAAATCCACCGTCGTATCGGAGCTACAACAATCTACGTAACCCACGACCAAACAGAAGCGATGACATTGGCTGACCGTATCGTTATTATGTCTGCTACTAAAAACCCAGCTGGTACAGGTACTATCGGACGTGTAGAACAAATCGGTACTCCGCAAGAAGTGTACAAAAACCCAGTCAACAAATTCGTAGCTGGATTCATCGGAAGCCCTGCCATGAACTTCATTAACGTGAAATTGGAAGGTGGACACATCGTTGCCAATGGATTGAACTTGAAAGTTCCAGAAGGTGCTTTGAAAGTCTTGAAAGAAAAAGGCTATGATGGTAAAGAATTGATCTTTGGTATCCGTCCAGAAGACGTGAATACAGAAGCTGCTTTCCTTGAAACATTCCCAGAATCAGTCGTGAAAGCAACCATCTCTGTATCTGAGTTGCTTGGTTCAGAATCTCACTTGTACTGCCAAGTTGGTGACAACGAATTCATCGCTAAAGTAGATGCGCGTGACTACCTTGGAACTGGTGAAACCATCGAACTTGGATTTGACTTGAACAAAGCTCACTTCTTCGACAAAGAAACTGAAAAAACAGTATACTAATAAGTGCTGACACTGTAGAGACTGAGACGATATGTCTCAGTCTCTTTCATTTTAAGGAGACAAAACATGGAAAAAGACTGGTGGAAGGGGAAGGTCGCTTATCAGATCTACCCAAAAAGCTTCAAAGACAGCAATGGAGATGGTGTTGGGGATTTAAAAGGAATCACGGAGAAACTCGATTACCTTCAAGACTTAGGGATTGATATTCTCTGGTTATCCCCTATTTACAAGAGTCCGTTTATTGACCAGGGTTACGATATTTCCGATTATTATGCCATTGATCCTATTTTTGGAACGATGGAAGATATGGAAGAGTTGATCGCTGAAGGCAAGAAGCGAGGCATTTCCATCATTATGGACTTGGTGGTCAACCACTGCTCCAGTCATCACGAATGGTTCCAAAAGGCTTTAGCGGATCCAGATGGCCCTTATGCGGATTACTTTTATTTCATCGAAAGTGACAAGGAACCCAACAACTGGGAAAGTTACTTTGGAGGCAGTGTTTGGGAACCGGTTCCTGGCACTAATAAATACTATCTCCATTCTTTCCACAAGGATCAGCCAGACCTCAATTGGCAAAATCCTGTCTTGCGCGAAGAGATATATAAGATGATCAATTGGTGGTTGGACAAGGGAATTGCAGGCTTCCGGATTGATGCCATTATCAATATCAAAAAGGATTTAGAATGGCGTTCGCTTCCGTCCGATCGCGAAAATGGCTTGGTTCCAGTACCGGAGTCTCTGGTCAATGCCCAACCGATTGAACCTTTCTTGCAAGAGTTAAAGGAGCGGACTTTTGCCAAGTACAACGCCTTCACAGTAGGGGAAGTTTTCAATGAAACTGACGAAGAGTTGCACTTCTTTATTGGAAAAGATGGTGTCTTCTCTTCCATCTTTGACTTCAAACAAACCATGCTGGGGCAAGAAGGAAAAGGCTGGTTCGACCATGCTCTTCCAACAGCGGATGAACTCAAGGAAAGTATTTTCCAAGCGCATGAGCGCGCGGATTGCATTGGGGTTCTATCGACCATCATTGAAAACCACGACGAACCTCGTGGAGTGTCCCATTATATTGCTGAAGGTCCAGTAAACGATACCAGTAAAAAGGCCTTAGGAACCATACAGATTTTGCGCAAGGGAATTCCTTTTATCTATCAAGGCCAAGAAATTGGGATGGAAAACCAAGTCTTTGAATCAGTGGGGGACTTTGATGATATTGCGACCATCAATGGTTATCATGTTGCTAAAGAAGCTGGTTTGAGTGAGGAAGAAGCATTAGCTGCGATTGCCAAATACAGCCGGGACAATGCACGGACACCCATGCAATGGTCAAGAGAGCCAGGTCTTGGCTTTAGCGATGGGGCAGCTTGGTTGATCAGTCCCAAACCAGATATTGCCATCAATGTGGAAGATCAGGAAAAGGATCCAAATTCCATCTTGAATTATTATCGCCAGTTGACGGCCTTGTATCGCCATCCCCTCTATGGAAATACTATCCGGTTCGGAGATATGATCCCAGCGTATCGCGACCGTGAAAACATCATCGCCTTTGAACGCCGTGGGGACAAGCGTCTCTTGGTTGTCAGCAATTTCCAAAATCGCCAGGCCGCTTTAGAGTTGCCAGCTCCGATTAAAACGGTCGTTTTAAATAATACAGCAGGATTATTCCAAGAAGGAAACCAAGTGCTCGAATTAGTCCCTTACCAAACGGTTGTGTTGGAATTGGCAGAATAGAAAAGAACCTTCGCAGAGGCGAAGGTTCTTTTCATGTCATCCAAGTCTAAACCTGGAACTTACTCAACTTCTTTCTTTTTCAAGAGGAGGAAGCCTCCGCTAACGGCTAACAAGAAGCCTGAAAGAATGAAGTGCGCAGTTGTGTCTTCTCCAGTTTGTGGCAATTGTGCCTTGGCTGGACTTTCTTGGAAGCTTTGTCCTACTTGGTAAGTCAAGGCTTGCACGCTTTCTTCATTTTTTGTTGTCATTTCTTTTTGTGGAAGGAGCACTTTAGGAGTATCCTTCTTGGCTAAGATTGGCTGTGGATTGCTTGTTTGGTTATGAATTGGAACCACCACTTGATCTGGTTCTTTAGCTGGAACGTAATCCATCAAGCTTGCCAACTTGCTGCCAAAGATCGCATTGGTTACCCAGCGGAAGAAGTGGACAGGGTGTTGACGGTTGGTTGGATTTCCTGCATAGACAAAGAGTGGTTGTCCCATCAGTTCTCCAGAGATGGCCATGACTTTGTTGGCCAGAACATCATTATGTGGCCACCAACCTGCAATATAATAATCGCTCGGAGCGATGCTCATCAAGGTCTTGAAATGTTCTGGAACCTTTTCAATCCAGTTTCCTGAGTTGGAGTAGAAGAGGGTATTCTTCTTGTATCCGCTGGTCAATGGATCCTGATCATCAATGATCGCTTTCATCAAGCCTTCGTAGTCACTACCGCCTTTTAGTTTTTCAGCGTCAAATCCTGTAAGAACTCCCAATTTTTCCAGCTTTTGCATGGCTTCCCCACCAATGACAAGGGTTGGTTTCTTGCCAAAAATGGAAGCGTCAAAGCGGTTGCTTTCCAAAATAACAACATCCGCTTCTTCTGGTGTATTGACGATTTGGAAGCCTAATTTTTCAAGGACCAGACTAGTATGAGCAGGCGCATCTACTCCAGCCCAATTATAGTGGTAGTTCGGAGAGTAAACCTTCATCGGTTTCAAGGTTGGTCCACTTGGCACCTTGTAGAGGGCATCACCATAAATGGCATAGTTTGGTAGGAGCGAAGCAAAGGTATCGCGGTCAACGATGTAGCCATCATCTGTTAGGTAGACAGATTTTCCTTGCGCGATGGCCTGGTTGACAGCTTTAACGGCACTGGCTGAGGTATTTGCGATCACATAGTAAGGAGCTTTTGGATCGATCTCAGAGGTACGAGTGGCGCGGGTGGTGGTGACTTCTCCTAATTTTCCGTTGAAAAGACCATCCGCAAAGACAGGTTCTGACTTGAACCCTCTCATATCTGGGAAGTTGACCAGCAACTCTGCGTACATAGCAGCCCAGGCAGATTCGTTGGAGCCCTTGTAGAGAATGTGGTTGGCATAGCCACGTTTGGCTTGGGCCATGTCAATGACCAAGTCCCCTTTTTTGTAGGGACCTGTATCTTTTTTGAGCTCTTTGACGAGGACACCATTGCGTTTGAAGTAGTCGATCATATTGAAGGCTTCTTGGGCATCGTTGTCTTTGTCGAGGCTCATTGGGATGACGTAGTAGTCTGGGAAGAATTTCGGACGACCGTTTTTCACACGTCCCACGATTTCTCCATTTGGGCCGACCAGTTCATTTTCAGCTTTTGGATCTTCGGTTTTATTGAGACCGCGCAGGTAGAAGTTGAGACGCATCTCAAGGAGACGGTCCGGATCTTGGTTGAGGAAGTCAATTCCGCCTAGGACAGCATTGCGACCTGCTTTGTAGGATTCTTCATTTCCTTCTGGAATTTCGATAGTATGGCCTAAGATACCATGGTAGACAGCATAAACTCCTGTATAGCCAGAGAAGGAGTCATCCCAGCCATCGCCCCAATCCAGTTTTGGAATGATGTAACTATTGTATTTAGAATTGGCAACTCCTGCCCGTCCCATATGATGGGCATTTTCTAGCATCAGGTCTGACAGAAGATCGTATTCGAAGTTCGGATCATGTGGTGGCGTTGCAGGTTCGATTAAGAATTCTTTGACAAAACCGTGTAAGTCGTAGAGAGCAATCGGATTCCACTTGTTGATCATTTGGATAACCGTGCGAACTTCCGGATTTGTTTGGTAGCTGGCATCCCGGTTTGGATCGAGCCCGTTTGCTAGGGCCCGCAGGTTGAGAGCATCCCCATCTGGGTTTTCCGTGAAGTCAAATAAGAAGATGAATTTATTGAGCAGGGTTGGAATATCTAGCGTGACTGTTTTAGCATTTCCAGCTTCATCGGTGGTGTTAAAGGTTACCTTTTCCTTGGTCGCAAAGGTATTGAAGAGGCCTGTGATAATGTCAATGCCTGGCTGCTCATCCGCGTGGGTATTGTGGACTAAGACAGGTAATTTGTAATCCAAGGTCTTGTCTTTTAGTGCGGCCAGCATTTCGCTTGGCTTAGTCAAAGCTGTAGGGTTGGTACTAGACAGGTAGTGATCGATGCTGGCTTGGTCCTTACTCACGATCCCCATCTTCATATCCCGTCCTTGGGCACTCTTTCCAAGAGTTTCCAGCTGCACCAAACGATCGGGTTTCGCTTCTTCCTTGGATTTTTCGATAGCAGCTAGCATCTCTTCATGCGTATGGTAGTCCTGATAAGGTCGAAAAACAAGGGTCTTATTGATGGTGATTCCTAAGTCTGCATTGGTCCCGACCAGTTCATGGTTGCCGATGTAATTGCGGTAAGTCCGGCGAATATTATTTGGGCTACGAAGACTAAGATCTTGACCAAAGAGATCCTGCACGTCGATGTGGAGATCCAGATCATTGCCGTTTGCGGTCTCTGTGATAGTAAGGAATGGATCCTTGCTCAGTGTTCCTGTCTCCATATCCCAAGTTTTCCACTCAGAGAGTGGCTTATTGTCTAAGGTCCAGTTGATCTTGCCAGCAGCTTGAGCTTTTTCTTGGACTTTGTCATCAATCGTGCTCTTTTCAGAGAGATAAATGGTGCTATTCTCCAATCGAGTCGCTTGGTCAGCGGTTGTTGTCGCACGGTTAGTGACTGGACTAGCGGCTGGAGCAACTTCTGTACTAGAAGCCACATCAGAAGTCGCTGCTGTTTCTGCAGGACTAGCAGGAGTTACTTCTGTGGCTGTAGCAGGACTGGTCGTCTCGGCTGTCACAGGTTGCTCAGTAGCAGGTGTCGCTTCAAGGACCGTGCTTGGTTCCGCTTGAGGCGCTTCTAAGCTATCGGCTGAAGCTTGGCCATGACCGATAACGGAAAGCAAGACAGCCGCTGAGAGGCTGAGTGTTGTAGTGTACAAATGTTTCTTATACGAAGACTTCATATAGAAGACCCTCCTTAAAAAGTTATTTTCCATTTCTAGTATACCATTTTAGGAAAGCGTTTACAACAACTGCCTGAATAAAAAAGCCTTTGCATCTTGCAAGGGCTTCTTTGTCTATTCTGTCTCCTTATGAAATTGTTGGTAAAAATCAACCTTGATTTGGATAAAAGTTTCTAAGTCTCTTAAGAGTTGGAGCAAGGTGGCGCGTGTTTCGAATTCTTCACGGGTCTTGGGAAGAGGGCGTTCGCGGAAGATCGCTAAATACTGACTAATATCATCTAGAAGATCTTGGGCAGGATTTTCCTGGCTTAACTGTTGAGCCGTCTTCTTAAATAGTTGTGCCAGGATTATGCTTTCACTCGCCGCTAACTGACAGCGATTGACATTTTCTGCCATATCCCGCAGGATATCATTTTGGCGTTTGCGCATTTCGAAGTAGTGAATATGGTAGTTGGTTTGGTGAAAGAGGTGGTTGGAATGGTCCAGATAGACTAGATTCAAGGCATCCTGTAGGATGCTATCCAACTCCTTGATCAAGCGCGCATCGTTGCGACCATCCCCTTTACCAAGTAATTCCGCAAAACGGGCAAGAATCTTCTTTAGTTGGTCTTCGACAACATCATGATAGTGATCGATCGCTGCCTGGTGAGAGGGCATATAGAGATTGGCTAGTAAGGCAAAGCTGGTTCCTATTAAAAAGAGGGCAAGTTCATTGAGCAAGAGCCCCCAGGAGGTAGACTGCTCAATCAAGAGATGGGTGACGAGGACCGTACTAGGGGTGATGCCGATCTGCCAGCCCATTAGAAAGGCGCATGGAACATAGAGAGCGATAAAGACTCCCAGTGCCCAAAGGTTGAAGCCAAAAAAGGAAAAAGCGAGACTTCCGATCACAAGGGCCAGCAAAGTCGACATAAAACGCTGATAGGCTTGCTTGATCGTACTGCGACGCGTATCAGAGATACTCAAGATGGCAATGACGCCAGCTGAGATGGCATAGGTCAAGCCCAGAGCATAAGCAAGGGCAGCTGCTAAACAGGTGGCCAAGGTGAGCTTGATGGTTCGTTGAAAAAGAGGCATGGCTTCCTTTCTATTTTGCTGGTTTCGCTGAGATAGATTTCATTTCATTATATCATGAATTGGCCTCATCCTCCTTTCTTGTGGTATACTAGTTCTATGGAAAATAACGATATCGTATACGGTGTCCATGCAGTCACCGAGGCTTTACAAGCCAATACAGGCAATAAATTATATATTCAAGAAGACCTCCGAGGAAAAAATGTCGATAAGATCAAGACCTTAGCAGCTGAAAAGAAGGTGTCGATTTCTTGGACGCCAAAGAAAACCCTGCAGGAAATGACAGAAGGAGCTGTTCACCAAGGCTTCGTTCTTCGTGTGGCAGCCTTTGCTTACACAGACTTGGCAGCGATTCTGAAACAGACAGCCCAAGAAGAGAACCCGCTTTTGTTGATTCTCGATGGTTTAACAGATCCGCACAATCTTGGATCTATCCTACGGACAGCTGATGCGACCAATGTATCAGGAGTCATCATTCCTAAGCACCGGGCAGTCGGGGTAACCCCAGTGGTTTCTAAAACTTCTACCGGAGCAGTGGAACACATTCCCATTGCGCGTGTGACCAATCTTAGCCAAACCTTAGACAAGCTAAAGGAAGAGGGTTTCTGGGTCTTTGGAACCGACATGAACGGCACGCCATCGCACCAGTGGAATACGGCAGGCAAGTTAGCCTTGATCATTGGCAATGAAGGAAAAGGAATCTCAGCCAACATCAAAAAGCAAGTCGATGAGATGATTACCATTCCCATGAATGGTCATGTGCAAAGCCTCAATGCCAGTGTGGCAGCAGCCATCCTTATGTATGAGGTCTTTCGCAATCGACTATAATCCTAGAAAGGCAATGATATGAAACGAAAAATCTTATTGGTTGACGGCTATAATATGATTGCCTTTTGGCAGGAGACCCGCCAGCTCTTTCAAAAAAGTGAGCTCGATGCAGCCCGCAATATCCTCCTGCAAAAACTGAGCCACTATGCTAGCTTTGAAGGGATCGAAGTCATCTGTGTCTTTGATGCCCAGTATATGCCAGGAGTGCGGCAGACCTATGAGGAGTTCAATGTTCAGGTGGTCTTTACCGGTGAGGATGAGACGGCAGATGACTATATCGAGCGCTTGGCGGCAGAGCTTAACACGCCCCTCCACCAAGTATCGGTAGCAACCAGTGACTTAAATGAGCAATGGACCGTCTTTGCTCAAGGAGCCCTTCGGGTATCTGCCAGAGAGTTAGAAAAACGGGTCGCAGTCGTCAAAGGAAACCTTAATCAAGCGCAGCGAGTGGTGAACGATCAAAAACCACCCATGCGACCACTCGATCACGAAGTATTGCGACAATTACAAGAAATGATGGGAGACAAGTAATGACATTTGCTATTTTGACAGATTCGACCGCAGATTTAGACCAAAACTGGGCCAAGGAACATCAGGTGACCATTCTTGGCTTGACCATTGAGTTAGATGGGACGGTTTACCAGACAGTAGGCCAAGCTCAATTGACCAGCCCTGAGCTTTTAGAAGCCATGAAAAATGGGGCCAAACCGACAACCAGTCAGGTCAATGTGGGCCAATTTCAGGAGACCTTTAAGCACTTTGCAAAAGATGGAAAAGCTGTACTTTATGTAGCCTTTTCATCTGTCTTATCTGGGACCTATCAGAGTGCAGTCATGGCACGAGACCTGGTTTTAGAAGACTACCCGGAAGCCGTGATCGAGATTGTCGATCCGAAGGCTGCTGGGATTGGAGAGGGTTATCTGGTCATGCGAGCAGTAGCTGCGCGTGATGCGGGCCGTTCATTAGCAGAAGCCAAGGAAGAAATCATGGATCTAGCGCCAAAACTTCGGACCTATTTCCTGGTCGATGACCTCTACCACCTCATGCGTGGCGGTCGCCTTTCAAAGAGTGCCGCGATCATGGGAAGTCTAGCCAGCATCAAACCCATTCTCTGGATAGATGCGGAAGGAAAATTAGTTCCTATCAGCAAGGTTCGGGGGCGCAAAAAAGCTGTCCGAGAATTACTGGAGTTGATCAAAGCCGATATCGGTGGAAGCACAGCCTTGGTGTCTTATACCAACGATCTAGAAGGAGCAGAAGCACTGAAGCAAGAAATGCTTGCACTTGAAGGCATTGATGAAGTCCTCGTGATGCCTCTTGGACCAGTTATTTCAGCCCACGTTGGCCCGAATTCCTTGATCGGATTTGTCATTGGAAAAGAAAATCGTAAATAATTTTCCAAATCGGTTGACTTTTATCTTAGAATTTTGATACAATAGTAGGCGGTATTGTTTACCCCATTTGTAAGGCCCCGGAACCTTTCAAATAACTCGCGGACCGGAACATCCGCCCTGTAAACAAAAACGACATTCATATAGGAGAAATCATGAACAAAACTACATTCATGGCTAAACCAGGCCAAGTAGAACGCAAATGGTACGTTGTTGACGCAACTGATGTACCTCTTGGACGCCTTTCAGCAGTTGTTGCTAGCGTGCTTCGCGGAAAAAACAAACCAACATTCACACCTCACACTGATACAGGTGACTTCGTAATCGTTATCAATGCTGAAAAAGTTAAATTGACTGGTAAAAAAGCAACTGATAAGATCTACTACACTCACTCAAACCACCCAGGTGGATTGAAATCAATCTCTGCTGGTGAACTTCGTTCTAAAAATGCAGTTCGTTTGATCGAGAAATCAGTTAAAGGTATGCTTCCACACAATACTCTTGGCCGCGCTCAAGGTATGAAATTGAAAGTATTCGTTGGAGCTGAGCACACTCACGCTGCACAACAACCAGAAGTTCTTGATATTTCAGGACTTATCTAAGGAAAGGAACAATAAAGTATGTCACAAGCACAATATGCAGGTACTGGACGTCGTAAAAACGCTGTTGCACGCGTTCGCCTTGTTCCAGGAACTGGTAAAATCACTGTTAACAAAAAAGATGTTGAAGAGTACATCCCACACGCTGACCTTCGTCTTGTAATCAACCAACCATTCGCAGTTACTTCAACTGCAGGTTCATACGACGTTTTCGTTAACGTTGTAGGTGGTGGATACGCTGGTCAAGCAGGAGCTATCCGTCACGGTATCGCTCGTGCCCTTCTTCAAGTAGACCCAGACTTCCGCGATTCATTGAAACGCGCAGGACTTCTTACACGTGACTCACGTAAAGTTGAACGTAAGAAACCAGGTCTTAAGAAAGCTCGTAAAGCTAGCCAGTTCTCTAAACGTTAAGAAACGGCTACAATACAGCATTTATCAACACTTCATGGTTCACACCATGGGGTGTTTTTTGATGTTTTTTTTAGCAAAATTCACACCACTTTTCACACCAAATTCACACCATTACTTTTTAAGGTTACGGTAGGCAATTTCACCAACAGCCATTGGTATGACATTTGAAGTGTTGACATAGGTCTTAGTTGTGAGAGTATCGCTATGCGTTAACGCTTCGGAAATAGCTTCAATAGATGTTCCAGCCTGTCTAGCTAGTGTTGCGCCTGTATGTCTTAATTTATGGGGTGTTGCATGTGCAAGTTCTGGATGACGACGTCTGACTGACTTCATCTTGTTGTTAAGATAATCGGCATGTAGTCGGCTATTTACATTTCCTTTTGTATCAATATACGTAAAAACATACTGTTCAGGAGTTTGCATGATGTTAAATGAAGCCAGTTCAGATTTTTGTTGCTTCTTCCAAGAATTTAACAAGCCGGTAAGTTCTTGTGGAATCGAAAAAATCGTTTTTTTGTTCCCCTTTGTAGATTTTGGATGTTTGTATTTGTCTAAAGCTTGGACTAATTGGATTTCATGCTTCATAGTGTTGATGTGTTTCCATTGCAAAGCATAGCTTTCGGATTTTCTATCTCCTAAGAAAAAGGTGGTGTAGAATAGCACATAATCCTTGAATGAAAGCTTACCGTTTTCTAAGTCATCTTCAAACGCTGTAAACCATGCTTGAAGTTCTTCTTGAGATAGATATAAATCTTCGTCTTTTTTAGCTTCTTGTAACTTGATTTTCTTAGTGGCTTTGATACGACTTATTGTTTTTGATAGTCGGTTAGTTTCGATATATTCCAATTCCTCAGCCCAATCAAAGATTGAATTAACATAGCTTTTAATCACCCTAAAGTTTGCATATTCTTCGGCTTTTTGGGTTAAGAGGTTCAAGACGACTTGTTTATTCTGGTTGAGAAAGTCAATGGAATAATTGCCAAGCATAGGTAAGATATGCTTCCTAAAGACAATTTCTGTTCCGTCAATTGTTGCTTGTGATGGTGGTTTTGTAGTTGAGGTTGTTTGACCTGCCTTGTAAGATTCCCACCAAATGTTTTGGTAGAATTCTGAGAATAGCATTGAATCGCTATTTTCTAAAGAAGCTGATTCACCATTTAGGATTCTATCAAATTTATTTTGTAATTCGAGTTCGTATTTTTTAGCATCACTCCTTTGTTTGAACCGTTTTTCTATCACTTTTTTATTAATTCCCAATGAGGATTTGACTTCTTCTGGGACATAGATACGTAAGCGATAAGTTCCGTTTTTAGTTTTTGTAATTGACATAGTATTCTCCTTTTTTGAATTGAGCTAGAAAAATACCGTGGCTTTATTATAAACAAACCACGGTAAAAATGCTACTGATTTTGTAACCAACGATTGATTTCAGATTTGCTAAAGCGAACAGTTTTACCAACTCGAATGATGGGTAAACCTTTTTTAATCCAGTTATCTAGTGTATTGTTCGAAATACTTAGGTAGTTACAGGTTTGTTGCTTGTTCATAAATGGACTATCAATATTGCTATTATCTAGTCGATTTTCAATTTCTTGCTTGATTAAGTCAGCGATCAAATGCTGAATTTGGTGAATCTGTTCATCTGGTAGAATGACTTCCATGTTTTACCTCGCTTGAGTTTTTAATGTTAGTATGAGATAATAGCAACAACAAAAGTAGTTGTGCTATTTTTGTTGATTGTTTGGGTTATCGTTGTTCGTTTGGTCGCTTGCATCGATAACCTTTTTTGTTTTGTTCCAATTCATATTTGTCGTCACTGTTTCTAGAATTTCTTCTAACGCCTCATCTCGCTGAATAGCAGGAGACTTTTGAAAAGTGTAAGAATGGTGGACCCGAATGTTAGTTCCGAAGGCTTCTATTGTGCTTTCCTCTGCTGTTTTTTCGTGAGGACAAACATGAAAAATGTCATTGTGTATGTGTACTAACAAGTCAATTCTTCGTACAAATTGTCCTAAGTCTTCATTGTGGTTTCCATTCGCAAAATAGAATAGCTCAACTGGTAACTTTGTACTTGTTATTATAATCACTCTTGCTGAGCCCATTTTATTATGATAACGAGCTGATATTGGACTTATTGTGTATGGATCTAATAACTTTAACCAGTCGGAAACAGTGAAACTATTTCCTTTAATATCATCAAGGAATAGAATTTCTTGACCGCTGTATTCGTCGAATGCATTTGTAGAAGCAGTCATACATGCTTCCCAATTTAATCCATTTTTCACTGCGCTTGCTTGAATAAGCTCTATCAAGTCTTTGCTGAGTTTCGTTTTTCCTACACCGCTACTAGCTTGTATAAAAATTACTGTCTTCTTAAATTTTCCTGCTTCAAGTTCTGCTATTGTACGGTAACTTCTACGCTCCCCAGCAGTTTCTAAGGCTTCGTTTATTTTGCGTTTATGTTGGCCGTAGATAGCATAATACTCATCTGTTAGCATGATATTACGCTTAGTCACTTCACCATCTAATATCCGTTCAACTAGCCAATCAACACTGAGGTTTGTTTCCTTAGCTTTTTTTGTTGCTCTACCTTTAAGCCATGTCTCTATGCTTCGATTGTAGATGCTTGTGTAATCTTCTCCTAAGACGGTGGTGACTTCTTCTGGCCGGTATTGATATTTTGTTTCGTCTTTTGCATGTGTCAAGTATGCTAAGCAATTGTCATAACCATACCTACCGGACTTGAGCTTTTCTAAGTACTGAGGTTCAATCCCTATAGCTAAGGCTATTTTATTTAAAGAAGCTCCCCTCTCAAATTTAAAGAGAAAGTGAACGTGAATTGCTTTCTTCTCAATAGAATTTTTCATTAGTTTTTGATCCCAAACACGTACTTCATCTTTGTCGTGTTTAATACCATAAGCTTCTTTAACGGTGATATTAGCTTTATTTAACTTATTAATCACCGTTTCAAGTAAAGGACGTATATCACCATCTCTGGCTAGCTTTACGGATGTTATATCATCCCAAGTTTTCCAATGTTCATCCTCTAATTGTTGGACCAACATAATTGCAGTAAGATTTGCTTCTTTCTTCCCCATGGTTATAGTTACCTCATTTAATTTTATTATTCTTCTAACTATTCCCGTGATAGAGCAAGGATTTGATTTTTATCAAGAATGCTCAAAGCCCTGTTCTATCTGGTTTTTTGGTATGCACGGCACTTGACAAGCCCAGTGCCGTGCAGGCGTTGGAATAGTTAGAATTAGTTTTGTTTCATTTTTTCAAAATGACCGATTGTGAATTATCGGCTTCGTCATGAATCCATTTCTTGCTTCAACAGACTTAGCTAGTTGGAATACAAATGGATTTCCCATTATCTAATCCTCAAACCAAGGTGTTTCAAAAAAATGAGGTTCATTTTCCCATTTTCTTCCGCTTCCAACAATCCTTGCTAGACCTTGCCCTTTATCATATGAGCGTTTAGGCATATCACTGAATCCACTCATTAAATATTGACGTTCTGAGGCGCTGTCGGCAGCTCCACCAAGCATAATAACAGCATCAGAACAGTTTACACGAGATAAACTAGGTAAGAATCCCTCTTTAGTAGCATATTGAGATATAGCGATAATATGAATCCCAGCAGACCCGCCAGTAGCGGAAAGACGGTTGATAGCAGTAGTCCAGCGTGACGTGAGTTTTAGATTTTTATCCACTTTATCCAAAGATTCGAGAGAAGCGTTTAGGTTTCCTAGCTCGTCTACGAAAAGTCCAATATCCGGCATATTCTCCATTTCGAGGTACTTTTCTTTGTTAGCTTCGTTGATTTCAGCAAGCCGTTCGTCCATTACAGAACACCAAAACTCAACACGCTCTACAATTTTAACAGGGTCTGATTGACCATCAAACTCCTTAACGTATCTATCATACTTAGCGGAATTATATTCAACAACCCAACCTTGTAACAACATTAAACGAGCCATATAACGACCAGCAAGCACGGATTTCCCTGCTCGAGTGCGAGCAATGATGCTCAAATGAGGTACAATATCCGAATGCCATACTAGGTCTTTTGAAAGTTGTATCGCATGTCTATCATCGTTAACAAATGGCTGTAATGAATCTGTACAGTCTTTTACAAACAAACGCTGTGAAGTAAGCGTATCTTCGATGAAAAAAATGATGTAGCTATCACCAGCTGTGAGTTCAGAGTTAATAACAGCAAATCTTTGATATTTGCCTGCTAAGATTCCCGATACACGTTGCTCAAATTTATCACGGTTAGCACGTTCCCAATTTGCTATGTTCTCGATGGCGATATAACCATTCAGTAGGTCTTCGTCTATCCAGACACGTATTTCTGGCATCTCCTGCCCGTAGCGTGTAGTATTAGATAACTCGAGGACATCTGTGATTTGTTTGTCGTTGATTAAACGTGTTAATTGCTTTGCTAATTTTCGCGCTTTGTTTGACATAGGCGGTATCTCAATAGAGGAAACTTCTTCACGTTGGAACCAAGTATACAATAGCATAATGAATGTGATGATCGTTACGGCGATACTGTATATCAATGGTTTTACCAGATATGTTGACAGTACCGTTATTGTTTGATGTATGCAGAGGATCAATCCAGTTAACCCAATTGTAACCGTAAGGGCTATCAGAGAGAGTTGATAGCCCTGAGGTGTACAATTTGGTATAGGTCTGATTCTTCGGTATTTATGTCTACGCATTACGTGGGACCACAGATACTGAATCAGCAGCATACCAACCGATACCATTTGCAGTTGCACCACCACGTACAATGTTGAATTGAAGAATGGTACCGAACTTAACTTCGACTTTGTTAGGAGCTTTAATGGTATATTCAAGGTCGTGGGTGGTGTCTACGACAGAATACTTGTATTTGCCATCAATTTCCTCAATTGAACCAATTGAGACTACTTTTAAAGTCGGGATAACATCAGTTGTATACTCATTTCCAGTTTTTTCACTAGTCATTACTTTTGGTTGAGTCTCATGCATTAGAACCTCCGCAAGAGTCCGATTCCAGTTAGTTTTTGCCATAGCTCTTACCTGCTTTCGTTTTTTCAAGGCTGGAAAAAATCTCTTCCAGACTGTTATTAATCTGACGTTCTTTATCAATCAGATCTAGTAGCTCATTTTTGGACATTACGTCAATACCTACATAAGCTTTAGATAAAGTTAAGAACGACAAACCATTTTGTCCATACCAAAGCTCTCTCAGTTCAATTGGTACATTTTTAAAATGATAATCGCCACTCGCTCGTTGGTATGCCGTATTTCCGTAATTTACCAAGCGATTAGTGCGTAAATCGCGAAGTGTTTGTTTTAAATTTGTAACCATGTTACTAACCTCGTTAAAATTCTAGTTGGCAAGTTCTCCGCCAACAGGAGATGTTATCACAAAAAAATTCTTTTCAAGATTTCTTTGTGATTTAATTGTATCATTTGCCATTTGGTGTATTTTGGTGTAGAATGCAGATGGTTTAATAAAAAAAATACACCAAAGGTGAGGAAGATGGATTTTATTAATAGTAGTAATGTATTTTACCAATATACAGCAGATAGGTTGAAAAGACGTAGAGAAGTGCTGAAATTAACAAATGATGTGATTGCTAGAAAAAAAATTTTTGTGCATTACGAGGCGTATAAGGATTGGGCAACAGATGAAGATGAGCCTGAAAAATTTATAAGTGAGGATAATATAGAGAAAACGAAATTTGACTCTACTTTAATTTCACGAATTATTAATAATGAGAGGGGAAAGATTGGAAGAAGAAGCTCCCCGAATCCTTTTTTGATCCCACCTTCATATGAAGAATTATTAGTAAAACAGTTACAGTTTAATAGTAAACGCGAGCTATTTTGGGGAGCATCTGTTGAAACTGAATATATAGCAAAGACTTTTTATACAAATTTGTTTGAAGAAGTATTGGCTGATAATCAGTCGGAATTGAGTGAGATACTAAATTTGTGTTTAATAGATTATGTTCCTTATTCTAGAGATTTAGCGTATTACCAAATGATTGTAGAGAGATGTATCGAACAGTATAGTGAATCTTCAGATCAGTCAGATTTGATGGGAATTAAAAAGAAAAATAGTGAAATATGGAATACATTTATTGATTTGTTAGATAATGATTTTGAATACCTAATTAATAGTTTACAAAAAGGAGACTATTTGGTAATTATCATGTATGCAACAATTAATTTTATAATGGATTTGGTTGGGAAAAATGAGGATAGAAATGATATACACTCTGTTTTTAGTTCATTTCAGATATTAAGAACAAATATAGAATACTTCAGGAGAGAGGCGATTGGCCGTATCATTTATACAAATTTTGATAGTTTACTTGAATTGTTTCAAGATTATTTTTATAAACTGGATAATTTTAAATCTTTAAATAAAAAAATATCTAAATTTACTTTGGATATTCTAACACCGTTTTTCAAGGAATTATTAGGCAATTCGGATGAGTTTAAAAACTACTCGCTTGGATATAGAGTAAAAAATATTATTGAAACAGATATTGAAAGTATTTTTTCTTACGCAAGTAAAGTTTCTCAAGAACAATTTGATGATACTACAAATCCGAATAGTAACATGTATAAGAAGTGGTTGCAAACTACCAAAGCTTACATATCTGATCTCAAATATATTCAGTGGCTTACAGATGGAGCAAGATTAGTAGATTCTGCTCAAAAGGATCTAGAAAGATGTTATATAGCGTGTTCAGATATTGAAAATCTTCATAGTGATTGGTTAAAGAAGTATAATAGTTATCTCTCGAATATTGACTTAATCGAGTATGGATATTATATGGAAGCTGATGAATACGATGAACTGCTTGATAAATGAGAATATGATAATAAAATAAGAAATCTAAGCTTTTATCGGTTCTAGTTTTCTATTTATGGGAACTACATGATATAATTAAAGAAAAGAAATATAGTATAAAGTTTAACAAATATATTTTTTAACGTTGATATTTAAAGAAATGATTCATTAAGAAATCTCAAGATAATAGGAGAAACTGTATGGCTAATTCTCGTCAAGCACATTTGACAAAAGCAAAAAAAGGAAAGAATGATGAATTTTATACCCAGTGGTCGGATATAGAAAAAGAGGTTAATGCATATATCGAATATAATCCAGATGTTTTTCGTAACAAAATAATTTTACTCCCAGCTGATGACCCTTTTGAGAGCAATTTTTTTAAGTTTTTTGCGACAAAGTTTAATGAATTCGGAATCAAAAAGCTGATAGCGACCTCATTTGCTCCGAGCCCTATTGTCAATACCCAATTAAGTTTGCTACCTGAACTAATTCCGGATATCGATTTTGAAGTATCTGGTGATAAGCAGATAAAAGGAGCATACAAAATAGAATTAAATGAAGTGATTGATGAAGATGGGACTGGTACAGTTAATATAGAAGATGTTATAAAACGTTTACAAAAAGAAAAAGATTTAATAGATTCAGGCCAAAATAGTCAAATTTTATCATATTTGAAGGGAGATAATAACCCAGATGGCATTAGCAGGTTTTCTGCAGGTGATTTTAGAAGTGAAGAGGTAACTGGACTCCGAAATCAAGCAGATATGATAATTACTAACCCACCATTTTCCCTATTTCGTGAGTTTTTAAGTTGGATTAATCCACTGGAGAAACAATTCTTAATCATTGGAAATATGAATGCAATTACCTATAAAGAAGTATTTCCATTGATTAAGGAAAATAAAATTTGGCTTGGTACAGGAATGGGACGCTGGATATCAGGTTTTATCGTGCCAGAAACATATGAACTGTATGGTACAGAAGCAAGGATTGAGAATGGTAATAGGATTATAGCAACGAATAATGCCCTTTGGATGACTAACATAGACCATGGAAAGAGGCATCAGCCCCTATCTTTAATGACTATGGAAGACAATATTAAGTTTAGTAAACATAAGAATGTGAAAGGTCATGAGTATTCCACTTATGATAATTTTGATGCTATAGAGGTACCATACACAGATGCAATACCATCTGATTTTTCAGGTATAATGGGAGTACCGATATCATTTCTTGATAAATTCAATCCAGAGCAATTTGAAATTTTAGGTCTAGATAACCCAACCGATGAATTTATTGGGCATGGTCCTCTATTAAATGGTAAAACAAAGTATAGAAGAATCTTTATCAAAAAGGTGAATAAATGAAAACAGAATTAAATACTTACACAGTTAAAGAGATTACAGAAGGATTTGTCTACAACGAATTTGAAGGTAAGGGTCTTTTTGGATTAGCTGGAAAATTAACAATTCAACCTGAATATCAAAGAAATTATATTTATGCTGATGGTAAAAGAGATGTAGCCTGTATTGACTCGCTAATGAAGGGGTATCCATTAGGACTAATTTATTTCAATAAGGTAGACAAAGATAAATATGAGGTTTTAGATGGTCAACAGCGGATTACATCTATAGGTAGGTATGTGAATGGAAAGTTTGCAATAGAACTGAATGGTAATAAACATTATTTTTCAGGCTTAAGTAGGGAACAACAAGAACTTATTTTAAATTCAGTTTTACTAGTCTATGAGTGTGAAGGTACTGAAACAGAAATAAAAGAATGGTTTAAAACAATCAATATTTCAGGTGTTCCATTGAATCAGCAAGAACTAAGAAATGCTATTTATTCTGGTACATTTGTAACATTGGCTAAACAAGAGTTTTCTAATTCTCAAAATGCCAATCAACAAAAATGGCAGACATATATAAAAGGTGTACCTAATAGGCAAGAAATTCTAGAAGAAGCTTTAAAATGGGTAAGTAAGGGTAATATCGATGATTATATGTCGAAACATCGTAATGATACAGACATTAATGAATTAAAGACTTATTTTGAGACAGTTATTGATTGGGTATCTAGTGTTTTTGTAAATGTTGAATCAGAAATGCGTGGATTAGAGTGGGGAAGATTGTACGAAGAATATCATAATAATTCGTATAATCCTACTGAAATTGAACAAAGACTATCTGAATTATATGAGGATAGTGATGTTTCAAAGAAATCGGGTATTTATGAATATTTATTAAGTAAAGAAAAACCTGAATTGATAAAATTACTATCAATCCGAGCGTTTACAGAAACAGATAAAAAGTCAAAATATAGAGAACAATCAAACGAAGCTAAAAAATCAAACATCTCAAATTGTCCTGTTTGTAATACAGATATACCGTATGACCACATGACTCATATATGGGCATATGACGAAATGGCTGGTGACCATATTGTACCATGGAGTAAAGGCGGAAAAACAGAGCGTAACAATCTTCAAATGTTGTGTAAGCACCACAATAGTTTAAAATCTAATTACTAGGAAAATTTAATTCTTGAGACTAATATTATCAATGGAGAGAACTTTTGGGTAAGATATGTTCTAATTTATGTATTTGTAGAGATTTTTACTTATCAGATTATATTAGTTAGATTAGATGAAAATTTGAGTCATAAAAATTCTTGAACGTATTGATTAAAAAGTTTTTTTAAAATTTTTACTTGACAAAGTGATGGAAATTAGGTAGTATAGTAATTGTAGAACACAACTATCGCTTTTAGCGTAGCCAAAGAATCACTGGTCGGTCTGTTTTGGTCAGTGGTTTGTAGATAGGCTTATTTGGGTTTTATATATTTTCCGCAAGCAGACGAATAAATATATCGTAGAAAGAGGTGTAAATAGCCTCTTTATTTTTTTGAGAAAAGGTATAATATGTTAAGGAATTTAATTCTTAGTTATAGGACGTTAATGGACACTCAGTATAAATTTACTATTACTCAGACCATTTCTGGACAAACTACAGAAAAATATATTGAATTAAGCTTCACAGAACCGAATTTCCATCATCTTATAGGTTTGCACAAGCTTAAAGGGGTAGATAAAGTCAAGTGTTTCAACGGTAAGACAGCTCAGGATATATATAACCAAATTTTGGGAAATCATATTACTTTTTATGATTTAGATAAAGATACATCTCAGCACAAGGCCGCATTTTTATCTAGGGCAACTTCTCTGAATCTAATTTATACGATGTTGGATAATATAAGGGGCAACTTAAAGGGGTTGTATTATTTTGATCCCAAAAAAATAGGTTCTAATATTAAAGCAAAGTATTTATTGCATTTTCAATATAGGGATAAGGAATTTTATTTTTTATTTGATAAATCCGCTAAGAAGGTTAAGAATACTGATATTTGCTACCCAGTTTCAGTTTTTCGAAAAAAAATACAGAGCGAAATGAGAGCAGGGAATACCGCAAAACATTATGAAATGAGTCAAACTCTTATCAACTTAGTGAAAGTTGAAAAAATACAGGGGACCACTACTACTACACTATATAAAAAATAGCTTACTTGACATCAAGAAGCTATTTTTTGATAGTGATTGTTGCTATATATGGTGTGAACTTTTTGGTAAAATCTAGCTCAATTTATGTATTTTTAGGGTAAAATTCACACCATTCAACTGAAAGTTATTCAAATTAGATGAAATTCTGTTTTCTGAAAATGTGGGAAAACATTGATTTTAAGCGGATATTGAAATCTATTCAAATATGAGATGTTCCAACCAGGCTTGAAAAAAGCTCGTAAAGCATCACAATTTAGTAAACGTTAAAACTTATTTAAACTTATTGAAAGCATTTCGTATCAAAAATACGGGATGCTTTTTCTGTTCACCCCAAATTTTTGTAACTAGGTGATACTTGAAATTAATACAAATTTGGTTGTTTTTGATAAATCTAAGCAACACTAAATGATGAAGTGAAAGGGGATGAATCTTTGATAGTATTCATTTATTGTGAAATATGATATATTTATTAATTAGATGGATGAATACTTCTAGAGTTAAATATAGCATAATAGGGACAGACTTTTTGGTTTATTTTTGTTTGTAGTCGGATTATGAAAGAATATCCAATATTATGCGATAAGATAGAATGTTACAAAAAAGAAAGGGGATGCAATCCGATGAAGAAAGACAGATTAATTGTATTGACAGATGCTGTTCTAGCAATTATTATGACCATCTTGATTTTAGAGTTAGAAAAACCAACAACACCAAGTCTTGAAGCTTTTTGGGATTTACGGCAAAATTTCTTTGCTTGTTTTCTTTCCTTTTTCTGGTTGGGATCGTTATGGATGGCACTAAACACATTATGGGAAAAGGTTGAGAAAATTTCCTCAGAAATTATTTGGTGGAATTTGTTTCTACTCTTGGAGCGGCAGGAGTTCTCTTTGGAGAATTTCATGCCATCCAAGATACCAGTCTGAATGATGTGGTGGACCGGATCTATATAAATGTCAAGGATTTACCGTTTCAGTCCTTGGGAGCTTTAGCTAATATCCTGTCTGATGTTAAGAAGGGACTGATTCAAGACAGTCATATCTGGTCTTTCTTCCAGTCATTTTTCAAACAATATCAGTTGATAATCAGCTTAAATCAGATCTATCAGTTTGTCTATCTTTCTCTGATGGAGATCATGTCCTATCTTCACTTTGATTATTGGAAAAAACGGCTCGGTCAGGAGCTAGTATGAATAAGGAGAACAAATGAGACGTTTAAAAATGTTATGGCATATTATACAGGTTACGGGTTTTACTCGGTTTGCTCTGAGTTTTGTGACCTTTGTTTTTGGGTCAGGAGGCGTGCTTTTCCTAGTTGAACCTGCTATCACAAATTACGGAGACGGTCTTTGGTATGCTTTTGTGACTTCGACGACTGTCGGCTACGGGGATCTCCTAGCTGTGACCTTGATTGGAAGGATTACCAGTGTCTTCTTGACGATTTATGGGCTCATATTTTTTGGCTGTTTATCAGCTGTTATTATTAATTATTATACCGATTTAAATAAGGAAAGAGGAGAGGACAAATGACTGCCAATTATTCAACACGGGAATACCGTGAGAAATTATACGATGACCTTCATGTTCGATTGAGAGATACAGCGATTTTGATGTGTGCAATTTTTATTGCCTCTATCGGTCTAAATATGAATTCAACAGCTGTTATTATTGGAGCCATGTTAATTTCACCTCTCATGACACTGATTGTTGGACTGGGATTCGGTTTAGCTATTTTTGATACGCGTTTAATCAAGCAATCTCTAGAGGTTTTATTGACTCAAGTGTTGGTCAGTTTGCTTGTCTCGACTCTGTATTTCTGGATTTCTCCCTTGTCTTATGCAAGTAGCGAGTTGATCGCACGAACCTCTCCAACCATTTGGGATGTTCTCATTGCTATTGCTGGTGGGATTGCTGGTGTGATCGGTTCAAGGAAAAAAGAAGCAAACAATATCGTGCCAGGAGTAGCCATTGCTACAGCTTTGATGCCGCCTATCTGTACTGCTGGCTATGGTTTAGCTAATGGGAATGTACGATTTTTATTGGGGGCTCTCTATCTTTTCTTGATCAACTGTGTCTTTATCATGCTAGCCAACATTGTTGGAACAAGAATTTTGATGAGAAAATCTCCTTTAACTTCATTTAAAGAGCTGAGCATTAAAATGAGAATTGGCTTGATTTCTTTGATTGTATTGTTGATTCTTCCAGCTAGCTATTCGGCAGTTACTCTGACAATAGAACAAGCGCGCAAAGAAGGGATCAAACAGTTTGTAGGAAAAGAGTTCGCCAATTATACGGTTATTAATCAAGTCTACAAGTCAAGTAACAATGAATTGGTCTTGACGGTTGTTGGAGATCCGATTTCAGAAGAAGAATTAGAAACACTCCACCAAAAACCAGCCTCTTACGGTATTCAATCTGTTCAATTGAAAGTGAATCAAGTTCAGAACTCGCCAACATTAGATAGTGAAGCGACCAAGGAATTTTATGAAAACATTGACAAGTATATTGATCAAAAACTCTCTGAAAAAGATTCACAAAACGATCTCGTAAAAGAAAATGAAGCAGACAAGGATTGAGGACAATGAACTGAATCGGTTTTTACGCCGTGTTTTTCTTGTATCTTCCTCTTTCTTACTTATAGCAGGTTGTTTTTGCTTGAATAAGAAATAAATTAGAAGTTCTATCATCTAAGAAAAATGATGAACAAAAAATCATTTAACTAATGGTGTGAACGTTTAGTGTTTATCAGCTCCATTCTCTGTAATTTTGGGGGTAAAATCCACACCATTCGGATAAAATTAGTTGAATTTGATTGGAAAAAAGCTTTTATAAAAGCGGAGAAAAGTCTTGATATTACGCTGTTTTTAGTCCAACTGAAATTCATACTTTCCAAACCAGGTCTTAAGAAAGCTCGTAAAGCTAGCCAGTTCTCTAAACGTTAATTCGTTGCTGGAAAGCAGAATACAAACGAAAACACTTTGCATCTTGCAAGGTGTTTTTTGTATGAGAACTGGCGGTGCGCAATTAGGATAGCTCTAGCGACTTTAGTCGCATAGAGATATGCTATGCACAGTTGCCCCAAGAAAACAAGCGAAGCGATATTTGAATGGATGGCAACCACTGCACGCAAAATGTTAATTCGAAAGAATTACTATACTTACAAAGAGCACCCTTCGGGGTGTTCTTTTTGTATAACTGAATTTGAAGCAAATAAAACCCACCCTATCTTCCACGGTCAAACATGACTGTAGAAAATAGAGTGGGTCTAGGATGTTAAAGACTATTTGTCGTCTTTATGAAAGATATTTTTAACGCCCTTGATAGCTCCTTCGACAGCTTCTTTTGCATCTTCAGCAACTTCTTTTGCTTTTGAAGCAACTTTTTCAGCAGTGCCTTCAGCTTCTGTTTTTGTATCACCGGTTAATTTACCGAAGCCTTCTTTAACAGAACCCCTCACTTGGTTCAATTTTTCTTCTAATGACATAGCGTCACCTCCGTTAAGTAAATAGTTTTTTAATCTGAATTTAAGACAGTTCATTTAAAAAATTAAAACTATTTAGCTCAGATTAATATAAGTATATGCCTTCTGAAATGGAAAGTCAAATTTTCGCTACGGTATTCTGAAAGCAGGATCGATTTTTGATCTGAAGGCAAATCGTGAGCGACTAATCAGTCACGATATTTCGTTTTTACAGCAAAGATTTGAAATGAAAGAAGCAAAAAACTTTTTCTGTCTCCAATGAAATAAATGGTATAATAATCGTGAATGGAAACATCGTAACGCTGTTTTTTGAAAAAGAGAAGATAAATATGAAAAGAATCCTCACAACCTACCCTATTATCAGCACTTTAGCTCTAATCTGTTTGTTGCTTGGTCTATTGACTTCCTTTAATGGGGATGCTATGTATGACCTATTGGCCTTTCATTCGAAGCCGGTCTATGGTTGGCAATATGTCAGTGGGACCCTGATGCACGGTAGTAAAGGCGCACCTATCTGGTTTTTATGGGTCCATTTGTTGTTAAATGGACTCATGATCCTTCCTTTCGGAGGACTGCTAGAAAGAAAAAGAGGCTCCAGACAAGTCTTGATTGTTTTTGTGACGGCGACAGTCCTTCCTTCCATCGTTTTTCACCTCTTAACCCAGGGGCAAGACATTCAGGCAACAGGGATCTCTGCTGTAGGATACGCCTTTGTAACCGGTGGAGTCATGCTCCTGCCAAACGTGTGGAAAGAATTTTCACGCACCGTAAAACTGTTTTATCTATTCTTAATTTTTCTATCTGGCCTCATGCTCTTACCAGCAATCACCGGATGGATCTCAACACTATTGCATCTTTCAGGGATTGTGAGTTATCTATTGGTCTTTATCGGAAGTAAAGTCTTGAAGGGGAGAAGCTAACCATTAAGACGGCTACTTAGTGAGGTTTTCATCGTACTTCCTTGACTCTTCCTCTACCAGGCCGTATAATATTCTATATCAATGAAGAAATCACCTTTTGTCATTGTGCAAAGGGTGATTTTATAACGAAAAAAAGGAGACACAATGGGGTATATCTCTACTATTAAAACGGCTGTTCAGCTCTTTCCTTTCCTGGCATTTTTGCTGACCTTGCCCTACATGATTTTGAATTATCGAAAATATGGTTCGGTCAATAAATTGCGGGTGCTGATTTTCTATTCTTTTATGCTTTACTTGATGACGGTCTATCTCTTGGTGATCTTGCCTCTGCCAGATCCAAGTAAGATTCATACTAGCTACTCGGAAATGGTCAATCTCCATCCCTTTGCTTTTGTGGTGGATTTTTTCAAGGAGAGCCCCTTTGATTTAGCGCAGACTGGTACTTGGATTCAAGCCCTTAAGCATCCAACTTTTTATGTGCCTGCCTTTAATGTCCTGATGTTGATTCCTTTTGGGATGTATCTGCGCTATTATTTTAAGTGTGGTTTTAAGAAAACGATTCTTCTGACAGCCCTCTTTAGTCTCTTTTTGGAGCTGACCCAGTTATCAGGTCTCTATTTTCTGTATCCGGGTCCTTACCGCCTAGCAGATGTCGATGATATTATTCAAAATACCACCGGTGGTGGAGTGGGCTATTTGCTCGGTTGGTTCCTGGTTTGGTTATTGCCAACACGAGACGAAATTGACGAACATTCTTTCCGAGTAGGGACCAGAGTATCTGGTTTTCGGATGGGTCTTGCCTTCTTGATCGACTTTGTGATGCTATCCTTGCTTTACGAGGTAATCGAGCATTTGGAGACGATTCCTTATGTAGCGGTTTTGGCTGTTTATTTTGGTTTGATTCCCTTGTGGCGGGGCAAAACCTTGGGAATGGCTTTATTGAAATTCCGCTTGCATTTTGACAAGCAAAAATGGCTTCGCACCATCTGGCGGGGAATCCTAGTAGTAGGTTATTTCTATCTGATTCCTCAAGGGTTGTTCTATTTGATTTCGCTCTTGAATAGCGACTTGACGGACAATTCCCTCTTAACCCTGTCCATGATTTTATTGCTCTTCTTTATGCTTTTATTGTACCTGATTCTCACTCTTGCCATCGTCTTACTCAATCGTCGCTTTCCCTTTGACCGTCTAGCTGGGGCTGAGTATGAGAGTACGGTGCGCGTGAAGAAAGAGCTCTTAAAGGATGAAACTGAATCATCAAAATAGAGAGAGTGGGACAGAAATCGGTAATTCGTTAGAATTTGATTTCGTCGTCTCACCTCCGCACAGTTGAGTAGGGCTGTAAAAGCTGATGAAATCAGCGTAGTAGAGCCCACTCAACCACTGCGTCTTGCTCGACAATCCAAAAACAATTGAGAGGCTAGGACTTTTGTCCCAGCCTCTTTATTTTTTTATACACATAAAAATATACGAACGTTCCCAGTTGAGAAGGGCGATTTTAAGGGGATTGTGCTACAATGGAAGCAAATAGATAGAATGGAGCAGTGAAATGAAAGCAATTATTACAGTCGTTGGTAAAGACCAAAAAGGAATCGTAGCGGGTGTTGCAACGAAAGTAGCAGAATTAGGACTCAATATCGATGATATCTCTCAAACTGTATTGGATGAATACTTTACCATGATGGCGGTCGTATCGTCAGATGAGAAAAAAGATTTCACACAGCTTCGTTCAGAGTTGGAAGAATTCGGTCAGTCTCTGCATGTGAAAATCAATATCCAAAGCGCAGCGATTTTTGATGCTATGCACAATTTGTAAGATAGGGGTTGAGAATTTATGGACATTAGACAGGTAACAGAAACCATTGCCATGATTGAGGAGCAGAACTTCGATGTTCGGACCATCACCATGGGGATCTCGCTTCTAGATTGTATTGATCCGGATATCGAAAAGGCAGCGGAAAAAGTCTACAATAAGATTGTGACAAAGGCCAAAGATTTGGTGGCTGTGGGGGACGAGATTGCGGCAGAACTTGGGATCCCTATCGTCAATAAAAGGGTTTCGGTCACTCCGATTTCCATTATCGGTGCAGCAACCAATGCGACAGACTATGTACCCTTTGCTAAGGCGCTGGATCGTGCAGCGAAGGAAGTTGGGGTTAACTTTATCGGTGGCTTCTCAGCCCTTGTTCAAAAAGGCTACCAAAAAGGGGATGAAATCCTCATTAATTCGATTCCTCGTGCCCTTGCGGAGACAGATTTTGTCTGCTCTTCAGTCAATATTGGATCGACCAAGACGGGGATCAATATGACCGCTGTCCGAGACATGGGCCGTATCATTAAAGAAGCATCCCAAGCAGATCCAATGGGGCCTGGTAAGCTCGTAGTTTTTGCCAATGCAGTAGAAGATAATCCTTTTATGGCGGGTGCCTTCCACGGTGTCGGTGAAGCGGATGTTGTCATCAACGTTGGGGTTTCAGGACCTGGTGTCGTCCAACGGGCGATTGAAAAAGTTCCGGGAGCAAGCTTTGATGTATTGGCTGAAACAGTCAAGAAGACAGCTTTCAAGATTACCCGTGTTGGGCAATTAGTGGGTCAAATGGCTAGTGAACGTCTCGGTGTTGAGTTTGGAATTGTAGACTTGTCTCTCGCGCCAACACCAGCTGTTGGGGATTCGGTTGCCCGTGTCCTTGAAGCCATGGGGCTTGAAGTAGTAGGAACCCATGGAACTACAGCAGCGCTAGCTCTGCTCAATGACCAAGTGAAAAAAGGTGGTATCATGGCTTGTAACCAAGTCGGTGGGTTGTCAGGTGCCTTCATTCCGGTCTCAGAAGATGAAGGGATGATTGCAGCGGTTCAATCGGGTCATATCAACCTGGAAAAATTGGAAGCCATGACGGCTATCTGTTCCGTCGGTCTGGATATGATTGCCATCCCAGCTGATACTCCAGCTACGACCATTGCGGCCATGATCGCAGATGAAGCTGCTATCGGGGTAATCAACCAAAAGACAACAGCGGTTCGCATCATTCCTTATGGCAAGGAAGGCGATATGTTAGAGCTTGGAGGACTTCTTGGGTCTGCTCCGGTAATGAAGGTCAACAAGGCTTCGTCAGCTGATTTCATTGCCCGTGGTGGTCAAATTCCAGCTCCGGTTCATAGCTTTAAAAACTAAGAGAAATCTAGTATAATAGTAGAAAATAGAAAAGTCTGTGATGATGAAACTCCAGACTTTTTTCTTGCAAAAGGAGACAAGATGGCTAAAACAAGATTATTTGTGATTCGTCATGGGAGAACCATGTTTAATACCATTGGCCGTGCTCAAGGCTGGTCCGATACACCCTTGACAGCAGAAGGAGAACGAGGGATTCAAGCTCTAGGAATCGGCTTGCGTGAGTCCGGTTTGGAGTTTACTCGAGCTTATTCCAGTGATTCAGGCCGTGCCATTCAGACAATGGGGATCATTCTTGATGAATTGGGCTTGAAAGACCAGATTCCTTATCGCTTTGACAAACGGATCCGCGAGTGGTGTTTTGGTAGCTTTGATGGGGCCTACGGTGGGGAACTCTTTCACGGTGTCGTGCCGCGCGTGCTGGATGTAGAAGACTATAAGACTTTGACCTTGGAAGACTTGGCCAATGGCATTTGCCAAGTGGACACAGCGAATTGGGCTGAACCTTGGGAAGTTTTGAAAAGCCGAATTCTAGAAGGTTTTGAAGCTATTGCCAAAGAAGTAGAAGAAAATGGTGGAGGCAATGCCTTGGTGGTCAGCCATAGTTGGACCATTCAGACCTTGGTTTGCTTGATCGAAGGAAAACCAAATCTCAATCTGCCTCTTTCAAACGGTAGTGCTACCCTTGTAGAATATGAAGATGGAAAATTGACGGTTAAGGAAGTTGGAGATAGCAGTTACCGTGAGGTCGGTGAAAGCATGCAAGAATCCTAGTCCATAATGAAAGGCTGACCCTTTGGTCATGGCCTTTTCTTTTTCACAAAACTTGTAAGAGCTTTCCTACTTTCTTTTTGCAAAAAATGATATAATGAAAGAGATACATACGGAGGTAATACAATGACAAAAACCAGATTATATATTGCTCATCATGGAAAAACCATGTTTAATACCATTGGGCGGGCACAGGGCTGGTCAGACACTCCGCTGACAGAAGCAGGAGAGCGTGGAATTCGAGAATTAGGACTTGGTCTCAAGGAAGCTGGGCTTTCTTTTGAAGAGGCTGTTTCGAGTGATTCTGGACGCACCATTCAAACTATGGGAATTATTCTTCAAGAACTTGGTCTGACAGGAAAAATCCCTTATCGTTATGACAAACGGATCCGCGAGTGGTGTTTTGGTAGTTTTGACGGTGCTTATGATGGTGATCTCTTTATGGGGGTCTTACCTCGTGTCTTTAAGGTCGATGATTTCCATCAGTTGAGCCTAATGGAGTTAGCAGAAGGAATCGTCGAAGTGGATACCACTGGTTGGGCTGAATCCTGGGGAACCTTGAGTGGCCGGATCCTAGAAGGATTTGAAGCTATCGCAAAAGAGGTCGAAGCAGCTGGCGGTGGTAATGCTATTGTGGTTAGCCATGGCATGACGATTACGACCTTGATTTATCTCATCGATCCAAAAGCGGTCGAAGAATTAGTCTTGGACAACGGAAGCGTAACGGTTTTGTCTTATGAAGATAGCGCCTTTCATATTGAAAAGATTGGGGATCTATCTTATCGTAAGGTTGGAGCAAAACTCCTAGAGGATGGTCATGACGAATAAGTATAGACGCGCACGAAAAAAACGTAAGAAATGGTGGCCTTACCTATTGAGTTTCTTTCTTCTTGTGGTCCTTGGATCGGGAATTGGTGCTTACTTAGCGAAGCCAAGCTTGTTTTCAGGGCTTCAGTTTTGGAAGGCTAAAAAAACAGCTGTAACGACTCCCTCTTCTTCTAAGAAAAAGAAAGAAAAATCAGATTTACCAGCCGTTTCGACAAAAGACTGGCAGTTGATCTTGGTCAATCGTGATAATGTGAAGCCTGAGTTGAACCCACAATTGACAGATGTGGATGCTATCAAAGTGGATAGTCGGATTGTAGAACCAACTCGTCAATTTTTAGAAGCGGCTCGAAAAATTGCCCCAGAAGAAACCTTGATATCAGGCTATCGAAGTGTGGCCGAGCAAACAGAGCTCTATAATGAGCGTGTTGCGCAACTAGAGGCTAGCGGCCTTTCGCACGAAGAAGCTGAAAAGCAGGTGCAGACCCAGGTACAGGTCCCTGGTGCGAGTGAACACCAGACAGGACTTGCCATTGATATGAGTGTCGAAGCTGGCCAAAGTGATGAGTTGGGCATGCAGCTGGCTGCCATCGCACCGCAATATGGCTTTGTGCTTCGCTACCCAGATGGGAAGAGCAACATCACGGGTGTGAATTTTGAGAATTGGCATTTCCGTTATGTTGGCGTAGAAAATGCTCAGTATATGGCCAAGCATCAGCTAGTATTGGAAGAATATATTCAGCTATTGAAAAAAGCTGGCAAATAAGAGGAGATTTACTTCTCTAGGTCTTAAGAATGATTTTTAGCACTCTTGAAAAAAGAGTGCTAATTTTTTGGATTTTTCTCTTGACTTTCTTTTGGATGGGTGTATAATAGAATCATGGTTTAGCACTTGAGTGTTTAGAGTGCTAAAAAATGAAAGAGAGGTGAGGTCATGGTTACAGAACGTCAAAATGAGATTCTCAATCTTGTTGTCGATATCTTTACCAAGACCCACGAACCAGTCGGTTCAAAAGCGCTACAAGATGTCATTCAATCCAGTAGTGCGACCATTCGAAATGACATGGCTGCTCTCGAAAAGCAAGGCTTACTAGAAAAAGCCCACACTTCGAGTGGACGGCTGCCTAGCCGAGCTGGTTTCCAATATTTTGTTCAGAACTCGCTTGATCTAGAGCTGATTGATGAGCAAGATGTCTACCAGGTGGTGAAAGCCTTTGATTTCGAAGCCTTTAAGTTAGACGATATCTTGGATGCTACGGCCAAGTTACTAGCCCAGATGACGGGTTACACCGCAGTGATTCAGGATGTTGAACCGACACGTCAGCGCTTGACTGGTTTTGAAATTGTTCCATTATCCAATCACGATGCCTTAGCAGTTCTGACCTTGGATGAATCAAAGCCTGTCACCGTCCAGTTTGCCATTCCAAAGAATTTCTTAACCAGTGACTTGGAAATCTTCCATCAGCTGGTTCAAGAACGCTTCATTGGAAATACAGTTTTGGATATCCACTACCGCTTGCGGACGGAGATTCCACAGATTGTACAGCGCTATTTCAAGACGACAGACAATGTGCTGGATCTCTTTGATTACGTCTTCTCGCAACTGTTTCAAGAACTGGTCTTTGTAGAAGGAAAGGTTTCATCATTAACCTACGCCGATCTTCAGACCTATCAGTTCTTAGACAATCCCCAACATGTGGCCTTGGAGTTGCGAGGGGGAATGCCAGAAGACCAAATGACCCAGATCCTGGTTGCGGAATCCCAAGAGAAGGCCTTGAAAAATGTGACAGTGATTAGTCACAAGTTCTTAGTTCCTTATCGTGGGATGGCCCTCATGCATGTGATCGGTCCCGTAGAGATGGACTACAGGCGTGTGATAAGCCTGGTCAATGTTATCGGCCGAGTACTGGTCATGAAGTTGACGGATTACTACCGTTACCTCAATAGCAACCATTATGAAGTAAATTAAGACCAAATGAAAGGGGTGTATGCCTTGACAGAAGATATCAAAAAAGAAGACGTGAAAGAAGAGGAAGTTGCCCAAACAACTGAAGAAGTTGTAGAGGAAAGCAACCAACCTTCTGAGTTAGAAGAAGCACAAGCGCGTGCCGAAGAATTTGAAAACAAATACCTTCGTGCTCATGCAGAAATGCAAAATATTCAGCGCCGTGCTAATGAAGAACGTCAACAATTACAAAAATACCGTAGCCAAGATTTGGCAAAAGCGATCTTACCATCACTGGACAACCTCGAACGTGCCCTTGCCGTAGAAGGATTGACAGATGATGTGAAGAAGGGCTTAGAAATGGTCCAAGAAAGTTTGGTACATGCTCTGAAAGAAGAAGGAATTGAAGAAATTCCAGCGGACGGAGCCTTTGACCATAACTACCACATGGCCATCCAAACCTTGCCTGCAGATGACGAACATCCAGCAGACACCATCGCACAAGTCTTCCAAAAAGGCTACAAACTCCATGACCGCATCCTACGCCCAGCCATGGTAGTGGTTTATAACTAGGCAATTCTGACGGTAGCTAAAGCAACTCGTCAGAAAACGGCAATCGCTATGGCGTTTGCCTAGCCTCCTTACTAACTCGTCGTCGAAATAATATCGATTTCGACTCCTCGTGTCGTAACATAATAGAAACCTTGTCCGAAACGACACTAAACTATGAAAGAAAGATAAACAATGGTTCAGCTTTACCAATAGTGAGCGAAGCGAACCAAAGGCGATACTCTTCGCCGTGGCGCTATCTTCGCAAACTTTGAGACATTAGGCTCAAAGTTTAGTCAAAGAGATTGACGAAGTCAAGCTCTGACGGCGTCGCCACTTAAGAAGAGTATCAAAAAGAAAAAAAGAAGATAAAACTTAAGGAGAAAAACATATGTCTAAAATTATCGGTATTGACTTAGGTACAACAAACTCAGCAGTGGCAGTTCTTGAAGGAACTGAATCAAAAATCATCGCAAACCCAGAAGGAAACCGCACGACTCCATCTGTTGTGTCATTCAAAAATGGTGAAATCATCGTTGGTGACGCTGCAAAACGTCAAGCAGTCACAAACCCAGATACAGTGATCTCTATCAAATCTAAGATGGGAACTTCTGAAAAAGTTTCTGCTAACGGCAAAGAATACACTCCACAAGAAATCTCAGCTATGATTCTTCAATACTTGAAAGGTTACGCTGAAGATTATCTTGGTGAAAAAGTAACCAAAGCAGTTATCACAGTTCCAGCTTACTTCAACGATGCTCAACGTCAAGCAACTAAAGACGCTGGTAAAATCGCTGGTCTTGAAGTAGAACGTATTGTCAACGAACCAACTGCAGCAGCCCTTGCTTATGGTTTGGATAAGACTGATAAAGAAGAAAAAATCTTGGTATTCGACCTTGGTGGTGGTACATTCGACGTATCTATCCTTGAATTGGGTGATGGTGTCTTTGACGTATTGGCAACTGCAGGGGATAACAAACTTGGTGGTGACGACTTTGACCAAAAAATCATCGACTACTTGGTTGAAGAATTTAAGAAAGAAAATGGTATCGACTTGTCAACAGACAAGATGGCGCTTCAACGTTTGAAAGACGCAGCTGAAAAAGCGAAGAAAGACCTTTCTGGTGTGACTTCAACTCAAATCAGCTTGCCATTCATCACTGCAGGCGCTGCTGGACCTCTTCACTTGGAAATGACCTTGACTCGTGCGAAATTCGACGATTTGACTCGTGACCTTGTAGAACGTACGAAAACTCCAGTTCGCCAAGCCCTTTCAGATGCAGGTTTGAGCTTGTCAGATATCGACGAAGTCATCCTTGTCGGTGGTTCAACTCGTATTCCTGCCGTTGTAGAAGCTGTTAAAGCTGAAACTGGTAAAGAACCAAACAAATCAGTGAACCCTGACGAAGTAGTTGCCATGGGTGCTGCGATCCAAGGTGGTGTGATCACTGGTGATGTGAAAGACGTTGTCCTTCTTGACGTAACACCATTGTCACTTGGTATCGAAACAATGGGTGGAGTATTTACAAAACTCATCGATCGCAACACTACGATTCCAACATCTAAATCACAAGTCTTCTCAACTGCAGCAGATAACCAACCAGCCGTTGATATCCACGTTCTTCAAGGGGAACGCCCAATGGCAGCAGATAACAAGACTCTTGGACGCTTCCAATTGACTGATATCCCAGCTGCACCTCGTGGTATCCCGCAAATCGAAGTTACATTTGACATCGATAAGAACGGTATCGTATCTGTTAAGGCGAAAGATCTTGGAACTCAAAAAGAACAAACAATTGTTATCCAATCAAACTCAGGTTTGACAGACGAAGAAATCGATCGCATGATGAAAGATGCAGAAGCAAACGCTGAAGCAGATAAGAAACGTAAAGAAGAAGTTGACCTTCGTAACGAAGTAGACCAAGCTATCTTTGCGACTGAAAAGACAATCAAAGAAACTGAAGGCAAAGGCTTTGATGCAGAACGTGACGCAGCTCAAGCAGGACTTGATGATCTTAAGAAAGCTCAAGAATCAGGTAACCTTGAAGAAATGAAAGCAAAACTTGAAGCCTTGAACGAAAAAGCGCAAGCATTGGCTGTTAAACTCTACGAACAAGCTGCAGCAGCGCAACAAGCCCAAGCAGGAGCAGAAGGCGCACAAGCATCAGGAAATGCAGGCGATGATGTCGTAGACGGAGAGTTTACAGAAAAATAAGATGCAAAGCCCGTTAAAACCTCACAGTGAAAATAGGAAATCTGACGCAGAAACTTTAGTTTCTAGAAAGATTTATCTTTTTCACCAAGAGGTTAGGGCGTGCTCAATTCAGCATTACTAGTTTGATTTTTAAAACTTAAACTAGTAAGTATAAGAAGAAATCCAGAGGTTGCAACCCAGCCTCTGTTTTTCGGTAAAATAGAGGATGTTGCCTATGAAAAAAGTACTTTGTATCATTTATCCTAATTTTTCTCTTTATGAGATAACCGCTTTAACAAGTACTTTAGCTCTGTCTTTTGATGTCACGATTGATTATGTCGCTTCAGATCATTCGATGGTGGTCTCTGAGGATGGCTTGCTCTGTCAACCGACCAAAACACTAGATCAAATCTGTATAGAAGAGTATTCTTGTGTGATTTTGCCAGGAATGGTCAATATAGGGCCTGCTCTACAGGATGAGAAATTGATTTCGTTTTTGAGGGACCTTGGTGAGCAAGATATCCTCATTGCAGCCATTTCTTCAGCGCCTCTTTTATTAGCGAAAGCAGGTTTGCTGAACGATACGAAATTTACAGGTGGAATTTGGCAAAACTTCTTTGATTATTTTGAATTTCTTCCACGTGAGAATTTCCAACCGAAAGTGGTTGTGCAAGATAAACAGATCATTACGGCTATCGGTTTTGCCCATCAAGAGTTTGCAAGGAAAGTGATTCTAAGTTTAGGCTTGGCAGAGAATACGGACAACTATTTTAAAGAACGAAACGACTACTCAGAAGAGGATTTGATATTTACTCTATCAGACCAAGAGTTTGATCAAGTGAAGCAAAGTATAGAAAACAGCCTCTAAAGATGTACATGAAAATTATAGAAAGGAACAAAGAGTGTTCGTAACTGAACACGGGTTCCAGAAATTCTTACTCAATATGAAAGAAAGGAACAAAGAGCGTTCGGGGAATTGAACTCGAGCGGAAAGCTTGGAAATTAGATAAACCGCCTAAGAAATCAGGATTTCTTGTCGGTTTCCTAAATTTCAGTCGCTTTCTGTTCGCTCTTAGTATCTTGTATGAACAATACTGAATTTTATGACCGTTTGGGCGTTTCAAAGAATGCATCTCAAGATGAGATCAAGAAAGCCTATCGGAAATTATCTAAAAAATATCACCCAGATATCAACAAGGAGCCTGGTGCTGAGGAAAAGTATAAGGAAGTTCAAGAAGCTTATGAGACTTTGAGTGACGAGCAAAAACGGGCTGCTTATGACCAATATGGTGCTGCGGGTGCCAATGGTGGCTTCGATGGCGGAGCAGGTGGTTTTGGTGGCTTTGATGGTGCTGGTTTTGGTGGCTTTGAAGATATCTTCTCTAGCTTCTTTGGTGGCGGTGCAAGTCGTAATCCAAATGCACCTCGTCAAGGGGATGACCTCCAATACCGCGTCAATCTCAAGTTTGAAGAAGCAATTTTTGGTGCGGAAAAAGAAGTCAAGTACCATCGGGAAGCTAGCTGTCATACCTGTCATGGTTCTGGGGCTAAGCCAGGGACTAGTCCGGTGACCTGTGGACGCTGTCATGGTTCTGGAGTCATCAATGTGGATACGCAAACCCCTCTTGGGATGATGCGACGTCAAGTGACCTGTGATGTCTGTCATGGTCGTGGTCAAGAAATCAAGGATCCATGTACGACTTGTCGTGGAACAGGTCATGAAAAACAAGCTCATAGCGTGAACGTCAAGATTCCTGCCGGAGTTGAAACGGGTCAACAAATCCGCTTAGCTGGTCAAGGAGAAGCTGGCTTTAACGGTGGACCATACGGGGACTTGTATGTTGTTGTCAATGTTGAGCCGAGCGATCGTTTCGAACGAGATGGCTCAACCATCTACTACAAGTTAGACTTGAACTTTGTTCAAGCAGCTCTTGGAGATACGGTCCATGTGCCAACTGTTCACGGAGATGTCGATTTGGTCATTCCTGAAGGAACCCAAACCGGTAAGAAATTCCGCCTCCGTGGAAAAGGGGCTCCAAGCTTGCGTGGTGGTGCTATGGGGGATCAATATGTATCTGTCAATGTCGTCACCCCAACTGGTTTAAATGACAAGCAAAAAGAAGCCCTTCAAGCCTTTGCGGAAGCAAGTGATTTGAAGGTCAACCCAAAGAAAAAAGGGTTCTTTGACAAGGTCAAAGATGCTTTAGATGATTTATAAGAATGAACGAGTTTCCTTTTGAGTAAGGAGCTCGTTTTATTTTGGATCGAATCCAAGAACTTCCTCTCCTAATTAAAGAATAATGAGAACCTTCATTGAATTTATTAAGATATCGTGGTAAATTTAAGAAAACGATTACAAAGACAATTTAGGAGGTCCTGATGAAATCACATCAACCACGTTATGCGATTCGCAAGTATGCAGTAGGAGCTGCTTCGGTGCTCATAGGATTTTTTGCTGGTGCTCAGGTTGTAGCGGCAGATACGCCGAGCGTTACAGACAGTCCTTCAACGACAGTTCCAACTCAGCCAAGCGAAGGTGAGTCAACGATTTCTCTTAATGAGGAAGCTTCTCAGCCAACAGTAGAAAAACCAACGGCTCCTGCCCCAATCGTCGATCAAAGTCAACCGACACTGCCTGATCGTGAACTGCGGGTATCAGATCTTGACCGTTTGATTCGCGAAGAAGCAAGCTCGGTCGCAGCGTCGGATGTGGTAGCTCAACCAGCGACAGCAGCGACGGAAACGCCTGCTAAAGATCCTGACCAAGAAGAAAAATTAGCCAAGAAAAAGATTGTTTCTATCGATGCCGGTCGCAAGTACTTCTCACCAGACCAAATCAAGGAAATCATTGATGAAGCAAGTAAAACGGGCTATACAGACTTGCATCTTCTAGTTGGAAATGACGGCTTGCGCTTTGTGCTGGATGATATGTCTTTGAAAGTGGGAGATACTTCTTATTCTAGCCAAGCCGTGACGGATGCGGTTGAAAAAGGGACCAAAGCTTATTACGATGATCCGAACGGGACAGCCTTGACCCAGGCTCAAATGGATGATATTTTAGCCTACGCCAAATCGAAGAAAGTAGGCGTCATCCCAACCATTAATAGTCCAGGTCACATGGATGCGATTCTGAAGGCCATGGAACAATTGGGCATCGAAAACCCTCACTTTAATTACTTTGGCACTAAAAAATCAGCTCGGACAGTTGATTTGGACAACCAAAAAGCCTTAGACTTTACCAAAGCCTTGGTAGACAAGTATGCAGCTTATTTCAGCGGCAAGGCTGATATTTTCAATATTGGTTTGGATGAATATGCCAACGATGCCACAGATGCCCATGGTTGGCAGGTTCTCCAAGCTAGCAAGCATTGGCCAGGTGAAGGCTATCCAGAAAAAGGCTATGAAAAATTCATCCAATATGCTAATGATCTAGCAGCTATTGTGAAAAAACACAAGATGAAACCAATGGCCTTCAATGATGGAATCTACTACAATGGCGATACTTCCTATGGTACTTTTGACAAGGATATCATTGTCTCCTACTGGACAGGTGGCTGGAACGGCTATGATGTCGCATCTTCAAAACTCTTGTCTGAACTAGGTCATCAGATTCTTAATACCAATGATGCATGGTATTATGTGCTTGGACGGGACAAGGCTGGATCTGGTTGGTACAACCTTGATCAAGGTCTCGAAGGAATTTCCAAGTCAGCGATTGATGTGGTTCAAAAAAATGATGGGGCTAAGGTGCCCTTCATCGGTGGGATGGTAGCTGCCTGGGCAGATACGCCATCTGCAACCTACAAAAAAGACCTTCTCTTTAAGCTCATGCATGCCTTCGCGGACAAGAATGCGGACTACTTTGTAGCAGATCCTGAAGTCGTTGAAAAAGCTCTTTCGGAAGCTCCAACTGATTTGGACCACTATACAAAGGAATCTCTAGTAGCCTTTACGGCAGCTAAAAAAGCTTTAGAAGGGGCAGGAGCAAACACCACTCGAGCAGAGGCCAAAACCTTGATCGACCATCTCAAAGCAGCTCAAGATGCTTTGGTGTATACGGAAAGCTACGCGAAAGAAGTTGCAGCAAAAGAAGTGGCAGAAAAACTTGCTATGAAGAAGGTCATCTCGATCGATGCAGGTCGCAAATACTTCTCGCTGGATCAGTTGAAACGGATCGTAGATAAGGCCAGTGAGCTTGGCTATTCTGACTTGCACCTCCTTGTTGGAAACGATGGCATGCGCTTCGTGCTCGATGACATGACGGTGGAAGCCAATGGCAAAACCTATGCCAGTGATGATGTAAAAAAAGCCATTTTAGAAGGCACCAAGGCCTATTACGATGATCCAAATGGTCAAGCCTTGACTCAAGCAGAAATGGATGAACTCCATGCTTATGCGACTGCTAAAGGAATCGGCTTGATTGCGGCAGTCAATAGTCCTGGCCACATGGATGCTTTGTTGGTTGCCATGGAAAAATTGGGCATTGAAAATTCACAAGCCAGCTTTGATACGGTTTCAAAAACAACCATGGATTTGACCAATGAAGCAGCAGTCAACTTTACCAAAGCCTTAATTGGCAAGTACATGGATTACTTCAAAGACAAGTCTAAGATCTTTAACTACGGAACAGATGAATATGCCAATGATGCTACCAGTGCGCAAGGTTGGTACTACCTCAAGTGGTATGACCTCTATGGTAAGTTTGCGGAGTATTCCAATAGTCTTGCAGCGATGGCGCGTGAAAAAGGCTTGCAGCCAATGGCCTTTAACGATGGATTCTATTATGGAGATGAAGATGATGTTGCTTTTGACAAGGACGTCTTGATTTCATACTGGTCTAAAGGATGGTGGGGCTATAACCTCGCATCACCGCAGTACCTAGCAGACAAGGGCTACAAATTCCTTAACACCAACGGAGACTGGTATTATGTTTTGGGCCACAAAGGTGATCAAAGTTATCCGCTCGAAAAAGCTATCCAAAATACAGAAACTGTTCCATTTGAACAGTTAGCTTCAACCAAGTACCCTGATGTCAAATTACCGACAACCGGAAGTATGTTGGGAATTTGGGCTGATGAGCCGGCCAATGAATACAAGGAAGAAGAAGTCTTCCAGGTTATGGAAGCTTTTGCCAACCATAACAAGGACTATTTCAAGGCAGACTTCACTGCTCTTAGAAAAGCAGTTGCTACGGTGCCAACAGATCTAGCTATTTACACACCAGAATCTCGCGCAGCACTTGCGAAAGTCTTAGATAGCTTGAATTGGAATGTGAGCCGTGCTCATCAAGATCAGGTGGATCAAGAAGTGGCTGCTCTGACCCAAGCCCTTGCGGGGCTCAAGCCAATCACGCAAGTAGGTAGCTTGGCTGAAAATGACGTCAAAGCCCTAGTGGAAGACAAACCAAGTCTTGAAATCGTGGAGAAAGAACTTGATTTTGACCTTGTGGAACGGACCAATCCAGATCTCGCTAAAGGAGAACGCAGAGTGATCCAGGCTGGGGTTAAAGGGCAAGGTCTTGAGTATGTAGAGGTTTCGGCACTTGATCAAAGTCGAAAAGTGATCGCTACAGAAGTTGCAACAGAGCCGGTTGCAGAAATTATTGAAGTCGGTACCAAAGAGGTTGTGACTCCAGCAAGCCCTTCCGTAGAAGCACCAGTGAAGTCAGACGTGCTTGTGAACAAAGGGGTTCCAGATCAGTCAACACCTCAAGTGATCTCGAAGGCTCAACCTGTAGCACCAGAAAATACCCCAACACCAATTCCAGCAGCTGTGGAAAAAGAGGTTCGTTCAGAAGCAGTATCTTCTAACAAGCAACTTCCAGAAACAGGAGTGGAATCTGCACTTGGACTCGCTTTACTAGGAGCGATCTTGGGAGCAACAGGAATGGACTTGAAAAATAAAAAAAGAGAATAAGACCTAGTAGATTTGTAACAGGTCGAAGTTGGGAGAGTGGGACAGAAATCGGTAATTCGTTAGAATTCGATTTCGTCGTCCCACCTCCGCACAGTTGAGTAGGGCTGTAAAAGCTGATGAAATCAGCGTAGTAGAGCCCACTCAACCACTGCGTCTTGCTCGACAATCCAAAAATAATTGAGAGGCTAGGACTTTTGTCCCAGCCTCTTTTTGTACTTGCAAAACTGTACCCGGACAGTTTGAATTTTTCACTCTTGTAACCCCTTCTATATCCTGCTAAAATAAAACCATGACACGATACAAAGCAACCATTTCATATGACGGGACCTTGTTTGCAGGGTTTCAACGCCAACCGCATGCCCGTAGTGTGCAAGAGGAAATCGAGAAGACCTTGACGCGCCTCAATCAAGGAACCCCTGTTACCGTTCATGGAGCGGGGCGAACGGATTCCGGTGTCCATGCTCTTGGCCAGGTGATTCATTTTGATCTCCCCCAAGCGCGGGACGAGGAGAAGCTTCGCTTTGCCCTCGATACCCAAACCCCAGAGGATATTGATTTCATCCGAGTGGAGCAAGTAGAAGATGACTTTCACTCACGCTACAAGAAGCACAGCAAGACCTATGAATTTATCGTGGATTATGGTCGTCCCAAGAACCCCATGATGCGCCACTATGCCACCCACTATCCTTATCCTTTGGATGTGGAAAAGATGCAAGCAGCCATCCAAAAGTTGGAGGGAACCCATGATTTCACCGGTTTCACAGCTTCAGGAACCAGTGTGGAAGACAAGGTTCGTACGATTACAGAGGCTCGCTTGGTCGAGGATGCAGAACATCATCGCCTTGTCTTTACCTTTTCGGGCAATGGTTTTCTCTACAAGCAAATCCGCAATATGGTGGGAACTTTGTTGAAGATTGGAAATGATCGGATGCCGATCGAGCAGATCGATCTAATTTTAGAAAAGAAGGACCGCAATCTAGCAGGTCCTACAGCAGCGCCAAATGGCTTATATTTAAAGGAGATCCGTTATGAGTAATGAATTGATTCTAGCTATTTCAGGAAATGATATTTTTAGTGGGGGAGGTCTTCACGCAGACCTTGCAACTTATACGACTAACAAACAGCATGGTTTTGTAGCGGTGACTTGTTTGACCGCTATGACGGAGCACGGTTTTGAAGTGATTCCGGTGGATCCGACGACCTTTGCTCAACAGCTCAACTCTCTCAAGGATGTTCCTTTTTCTGCTATTAAACTCGGTCTTTTGCCAAATGTTGAAGTGGCAGACTTAGCCTTGGACTATGTCAAAGCCCATGCGGAGATCCCTGTGGTACTAGATCCTGTCTTGGTCTGCAAGGAAAGCCATGATGTAGAAGTTTCAGCTCTTCGAGATGAATTGATTAAGTTCTTCCCTTATGTGACGATCATCACGCCGAACTTGCCAGAAGCTGAGATCTTGACCCAAAGCAAGATTGAATCGCTCGATGATATGAAAGAGGCTGCTCGTAAGCTCCATGAATTAGGAGCAGCGACTGTCGTGGTCAAAGGGGGCAATCGTCTTAACAAGGAAAAAGCCATCGATGTCTTTTATGATGGGACAGACTTCACTGTTATTGAAGAGCCAGTCTTAGAAAAGAACAATACAGGAGCTGGTTGTACCTTTGCGTCTAGCATTTCCAGCCAGTTGGTAAAAGGGAAATCACCGCTTGAAGCTGTTAAAGTCTCTAAAGACTTTGTCTTCCAAGCGATTCAACATTCAGACCAGTATGGAGTAGTACAATATGACCTCTAATCGAACTCAACTCATTGCCCGCCTTTCCATTTTGACAGCCTTGACAGTTGTATTCGGCTACTATACAAAACTTCCAACTCCTACAGGGATCGTCACCCTGCTAGATCTTGGAGTTTATTTCACAGCCTTCTATTTTGGACGCAAGGAAGGTGCTATTGTAGGTGGTGTCGGAGCCTTCTTATTGGATTTGATTTCAGGCTATCCTCAGTGGATGTTCTTTAGCCTCCTCTTTCACGGGGGACAAGGCTATTTCGCTGGCTTCAAGGGCAAAGCTCGTTACCTAGGCTTGCTCCTTGCGACAGTCGTGATGGTAGGCGGTTACGCACTAGCTTCTGCCCTCTTTTTAGGCAATGGTTGGGGTGCTGCTATCTCGGACATTCCGAATAACCTCGCCCAGAATTTTGTTGGAATGGCTTTAGGCTATGTGGTCTATTATGCATTTCAAAAGAAAGGAAGCTAATTCATGGATCTGGAGCAACTGAAGAAGGATACAAAAGAAATCTTGGTAGATGTCTTGGAAAAAAGCCGTCTCCACCAAGGACAGCTCCTAGTCCTCGGGATGTCTTCAAGTGAAGTTGCAGGAGGGCAAATTGGAAAGGCCTCCAACATCGACATTGCTGAAGCTATTGTCCAGACCTTGCTAGATGAGTTGAATCCAAGAGGGATTTATCTGGCGGTACAAGGATGTGAGCATCTCAATCGCGCCTTGGTGGTCGAAAGAGAATTGGCGGACAAGAAGGAGCTAGAAATCGTCAATGTCCTTCCGAGTCTCCATGCAGGAGGGGCCGGACAACTCGCAGCTTTCAAGTATTTTAAGGATCCTGTTGAAGTGGAATTCATCACAGCTCAAGCGGGGTTAGACATTGGAGATACCTCAGTAGGGATGCATGTCAAACACGTGCAAGTTCCAATTCGCCCTATCTTGCGTGAACTAGGTGGAGCCCATGTCACAGCCCTCGCCAGTCGCCCAAAATTGATCGGTGGCGCCCGTGCTCTCTACCTAGATGATCCTATCCGAAAATCATAAATAGAACTAGCTTTTAAGGGCTAGTTTTTTTGGATGAAAAGAGAGGCAAAAACGTTTTAAAACTTGCAATTTCAAAGTTTTGTGGTAAAATTATAAGGAATGACTATATTATTTTAAGGAGAGACAGAATGTCTGTATCATTTGAAAACAAAGAAACTAACCACGGTGTATTGACTTTCACAATCAGCCAAGAGCAAATCAAACCTGCTTTGGACCGTGTGTTTGAGTCAGTTAAGAAAACTTTGAACGTACCTGGATTCCGTAAAGGTCATATTCCACGTCCAATCTTCAACCAACGTTTTGGTGAAGAAGCACTTTACCAAGATGCTTTGAACGATCTTCTTCCAGCAGCATATGAAGCAGCTGTTAAAGAAGCTGGAATCGAAGTGGTAGCACAACCAACTTTCGATGTTGTATCTATGGAAAAAGGTCAAGACTGGACATTGACAGCAGCTGTTGTAACAAAACCTGAAGTAAAATTGGGTGCTTACAAAGACCTTGAAGTATCAGTAGAAGTTTCTAAAGAAGTAACAGACGCTGATGTGGATGCTCGTATCGAACGCGAACGCAACAACTTGGCTGAATTGGTTGTTAAAGAAGGTGCTGCAGCAGAAGGTGACACAGTTGTGATCGACTTCGTAGGTTCTATCGACGGTGTTGAATTCGACGGTGGTAAAGGTGACAACTTCTCACTTGGACTTGGTTCAGGTCAATTCATCCCAGGTTTCGAAGACCAATTGGTTGGACACTCTGCTGGTGAAACAGTTGATGTGATCGTAACATTCCCAGAAGACTACCAAGCAGCTGACCTTGCAGGTAAAGAAGCGAAATTCGTGACAACTATCCACGAAGTAAAAGCAAAAGAAGTACCAGCTCTTGACGATGAATTGGCAAAAGACATCGACGAAGAAGTTGAAACTCTTGACGAATTGAAAGAAAAATACCGCAAAGAATTGGCAGCAGCTAAAGAAGAAGCATACAACGATGCAGTAGAAGCAGCAGCAATCGATCTTGCAGTTGAAAACGCTGAAATCGTTGACCTTCCAGAAGAAATGATCCACGAAGAAGTACACCGTTCAATCAACGAGTTCCTTGGAAACATGCAACGTCAAGGTATCTCACCTGAAATGTACTTCCAAATCACTGGAACAACTCAAGAAGATCTTCACAAACAATACGAAGCAGAAGCTGAAAGCCGTACGAAGACAAACCTTGTGGTTGAAGCAGTAGCGAAAGCAGAAGGCTTCGAAGCAACTGAAGAAGAAATCAACGCTGAAATCGAACAATTGGCAGCAGATTACAACATGCCAGTTGAACAAGTTCGCAACCTTCTTTCACCAGAAATGTTGAAACATGACATCACAGTGAAGAAAGCAGTGAACGTAATCACAAGCACAGCAAAAGTAAAATAATTGAGATAAAAAGGCTGGGCAACAACTGTCCAGCCTTTGATGTTTGATAGAAATAACTGTATGACGCAGTGGTTGATTGGCATCTTTGTTCGCCTTTAAGCTCCAAAGATGACCTAATCAACTGTGCGGGGGTGGGAAAACGAACTCTTTTTAACTAGTTGGAGTTCTTTCCCACTCCCTTTTCTGATTTCATGGAGAATCCTGGAATTTTCCTTTGACGAAAGGGGAAATTTATCGTACAATAGAGTGTAACGATAAAATGCGTGATAGATTTAGTGACGAGAAGTTTTTAATCTATCATTGAGGATAGGATGAGGTTTAAGACCGGATCCTTCTCCATTTAGGAAATGAAACATAAGGAGATTTACCCTTGGAATTAGAAGTATTTGCTGGACAAGAAAAAAGTGAACTTTCTATGATTGAAGTGGCGCGTGCGATTTTAGAATTACGCGGACGTGACCATGAAATGTACTTTAGCGATCTTGTAAATGAAATTCAAAATTACCTTGAAAAATCAAACAGCGAGATCCGTGAAGCTCTTCCATTGTTCTACACAGAATTGAATGTAGATGGAAGCTTTATCCCACTTGGAGATAACAAATGGGGTCTTCGTTCATGGTATGCCATCGATGAAGTTGACGAAGAAATCATCGCTCTTGAAGAAACAGACGAAGATGAAGCTCCTAAGAAACGGAAGAAAAAACGTGTCAATGCCTTCATGGATGGAGACGAGGATGCGATCGACTACAACGACGACGATCCAGAAGACGAAGAAGTTTACGAAGCAGATCCAGCTCTTTCATATGATGAAGAAAATCCAGACGATGAAAAGAGTGAAGTCGAAGCTTACGATGCTGAAATCAATGAAATCGTACCAGATGATTTGGGTGAGGAAGTTGAATTAAGCGAAGAAGACGACGAAGAAGAGGATTCTGAAGACGAGGAAGAAGAATAAATCATATGAAACAAGGAAATTGTTCCTTGTTTTTTTATTGAAGACGAAGTTTTCCCAGAAACTTTCCTTAGGTGAGTACGGACGTCAGCGAACTTCTACGAAGTTCCATGACTAATTATTGAGCCTTAAGTCTCAATAATTCCGAGTGCCTGAAGCTATGAAGTTTCAGGCACTTTTCTCACGGCGGAAAGTTTCAGAATATCCTTTGATTTTTCAAAAGTAGAGGATGGTTTGCAAGTAATTTATTGACTTATATGTCAATAAAAATAGTTTATCTATCTTCTGAAAAAAAACAATTGTTCCTTGTTTCTTTTTGTTTGCATTGAAAACGGTGGCAAGTTAGAGTATAATGAACATGTAAGTATTTCCCAAATAGGAGGTGTTCAGATGGACTTTCGTTTAGATCAAAGTTTAGTAGCTCTTGGTATTGATACGGTTGTGGTCGGAATTGCTAGAAATGTGGATCCCCAAGCAGTCTTGCCCCCTTCTTTTCTTGAAAAGAAGAAAGCAGTTGAACAATGGGCGCTCCAGTGTCAGACAGAAGAAGTAGCGGCATCCCCTGTCGTCAAAGGCTATACAGACCTCTTGCAAAAAGTAGGGCGTAGCATCAAGAAAAATCCACCAACAGTCCTTGCTCTCATCCGAAACATCCAGCATCGAGGAGCTCTTCCTCAGATCAATAGCATCATCGATATCTATAATGTCGAATCTCTGAAGTCCTTTCTCGCAATTGGAGGACATGACCTAGATAAGATTGAGGGACCGATTGAATTTACAGTGAGTCAAAGAGACGATCTCTTCCTCCCTATCCTTTCTAGTGAAAAACATGTCGCACCGACAGATCCTGTCTACCGGGATCAAAAAGGAGTTCTGGCTTGGTTGGATGTACGCGATAGTGACCATTACAAATTTGAGGAGACTACGCAAAACGCCCTCTTTGTCATCCAAGGAAATACCGAGACGTCAGTCGAGATGCGTTTAGAAGCGCTAGAACGAATCCACAAGGACCTTGCTCTTTGCATGCCTCAGCTTCAATTTGAGAAATTTCTCGTCACACAAAATGGAGTGGAAAAGGTCGTGTAAACAGCGAAAATCATTTTCATGAAATTTTCAATTTGACAAAGTAATCCATTTGCGGTAAGATATTGTTCGGGCACCTCATTTTGAGGTCGGAGCTCCCTAAGGATTAGGGAGCTATTTTTGTTTTTTCTGCAAAGAGGAATGGCCTCTACAACATTAGAAGAAGAGGAAAGCACATGTCAACAAAATATATTTTTGTCACGGGTGGTGTCGTATCATCCATCGGGAAAGGGATTGTCGCAGCAAGTCTTGGTCGCTTGCTCAAAAATCGTGGATTGAAAGTGACGATCCAAAAATTTGACCCTTATATCAATATCGATCCAGGGACGATGAGCCCTTACCAACACGGGGAAGTATTTGTCACAGACGATGGCGCAGAGACAGACTTGGACCTTGGTCACTATGAACGCTTTATTGATATCAATTTGAATAAGTACTCAAATGTGACAACAGGGAAAATTTATAGCGAAGTCCTTCGTAAGGAGCGTCGTGGAGAATACCTGGGTGCGACGGTACAGGTGATTCCTCATATTACAGATGCCTTGAAAGAAAAGATCAAACGAGCAGCGACGACGACGGATTCAGATGTCATCATCACAGAAGTCGGGGGAACAGTTGGAGATATTGAGTCCCTTCCATTCCTTGAAGCTCTTCGTCAAATGAAGGCAGATGTTGGTGCTGAAAACGTTATGTACATCCACACGACTCTTCTTCCTTACTTGAAGGCTGCGGGAGAAATGAAAACCAAGCCGACCCAACACTCTGTGAAAGAATTGCGTGGTCTTGGAATTCAACCAAATATGTTGGTCATCCGTACAGAAAAACCAGCTGGTCAAGGAATTAAGAACAAGTTGGCTCAATTCTGTGATGTGGCACCAGAAGCTGTCATCGAGTCACTTGATGTGGAACATTTGTACCAAATCCCATTGAACTTGCAAGCACAAAATATGGACCAAATCGTTTGTGACCATTTGAAATTGGATGTTCCTGCAGCAGATATGACAGAATGGTCTGCAATGGTCGACAAGGTCATGAACCTCAAGAAGCAGGTCAAGATTTCCTTGGTTGGAAAATACGTAGAATTGCAAGATGCCTACATTTCTGTCGTTGAGGCCTTGAAGCACTCAGGGTATGCCAATGATGCAGAGGTCAAGATTAATTGGGTCAATGCCAATGATGTGACAGCTGAAAATGTGGCAGAACTCCTTGGAGATGCGGATGGGATCATTGTCCCAGGTGGTTTTGGTCAACGGGGAACAGAAGGAAAAATTCAAGCCATCAAGTATGCGCGTGAACAAGACGTCCCAATGTTGGGTGTCTGCTTGGGTATGCAGTTAACCTGTATCGAATTTGCCCGTCACGTTTTAGGCTTGGAAGGGGCCAATTCATCCGAATTGGATCCAGAAACCAAGTATCCAATTATCGATATCATGCGGGACCAAATTGATGTGGAAGACATGGGAGGAACGCTCCGTCTCGGTCTTTACCCATCTAAACTCAAACGAGGATCAAAAGCAGCCGCTGCCTATGACAATCAAGAAGTGGTACAACGTCGCCACCGTCACCGTTATGAGTTTAACAATGCTTTCCGTGAACAGTTCGAAGAAGCAGGATTTGTCTTCTCAGGCGTTTCACCAGACAACCGTTTGGTCGAAATCGTTGAAATCCCAGAAAACAAATTCTTTGTTGCTTGCCAATACCACCCAGAATTGTCAAGCCGTCCAAACCGCCCAGAAGGACTTTACACAGCCTTTATCACAGCGGCAGTTGAAAACCACGATAGCAAATAAAAATCAAGGGAGCAGGTCGAAGGACCTGCTCCCTTTTTGTGAAAAAATGACAAACTCTGAAAAAAGTTTGAAAAAAATCTTGACAAAAAAGTCGTTGATTGATATACTAGTAAAGTACTCAATCGCGGGGATGGCGGAATTGGCAGACGCGCAGGACTAAGGATCCTGTGACCGCTTTAGGTCGTGAGGGTTCAAGTCCCTCTCTCCGCATCGGATCAAGATAGCTTCGGCTATCTTTTTTTTGTTTTCAAATTTCTTTGTGGTAGAATAGGTGTGAGATGAGGTGAGAACATGAAGAAGAAGTATCTGGTTTTGGCCGATGGCCTCTTTGCACTATTGGGAAGTGCCATTAATTTTTTCGGTCCTATCCTGATTTTAGCTATGGCGATAGGCGCATACAAGGATACTTTTAGATATTTTATCGCCTTAAACATATGGAATGTTTTCATTTTTTTAGTGACGATTGCTTCTAAGTATCTGCTCAGAGATGAAAAAAGAATCAAAAAATGGATTCTTCATCTTTTTCTGATAGCAGGCAGTATACTCTTTCTTGCCTCAATCCTTGCTGTGTGTGAGAATATTCCCTTTCTTGAGGAATTGCTAAACGGACTTCTTGGAAAAATGTTTACCGACAGTCAGTTATTTGCCGCTTATTTCTATTCTCAATGGGTTGCATCGGTATCCCTTATGATTTGCGGGATTGCCTTTCTCCTTTCATTAAAAAAATTTAAAGAAGAGAATTGAAGGGGGTGTAAGTCCCCTTCTTTTACTTGTTTGCTAGGATGAGAGTCTTAGGAGATAGGAGATTCCGTCCTATTTATCGGAAGAAATCGCTTAAAGCTACAGGAAAAGCTAGCAATTTCATCTAAAAAGTGATAAAATAAACAATGTAAGTGGGATTAGCCCCACAAAAATTTATAGGAGGCCTATAACAAATGGCAATCGTTTCAGCAGAAAAATTTGTCCAAGCAGCTCGTGACAATGGTTATGCAGTTGGTGGATTTAACACAAACAACCTTGAGTGGACTCAAGCTATCTTGCGTGCAGCAGAAGCTAAGAAAGCTCCAGTACTTATCCAAACTTCTATGGGTGCTGCTAAATACATGGGTGGTTACAAAGTATGTAAAGCCCTTATTGAAAACCTTGTAGAATCAATGGGTATTACTGTACCAGTTGCTATTCACCTTGACCATGGTCACTACGACGATGCTCTTGAGTGTATCGAAGCTGGTTACACTTCAATCATGTTTGACGGTTCACACCTTCCAGTTGAAGAAAACCTTAAATTGGCGAAAGATGTCGTTGAAAAAGCTCATGCTAAAGGTATCTCAGTAGAAGCTGAAGTTGGTACTATCGGTGGTGAAGAAGACGGTATCATCGGTGATGGTGAATTGGCACCAATCGAAGATGCTAAAGCAATGGTTGCTACAGGAATCGACTTCTTGGCTGCAGGTATCGGTAACATCCACGGTCCTTACCCAGCAAACTGGAAAGGTCTTCACCTTGACCACTTGCAAAAATTGACTGAAGCTGTTCCAGGATTCCCAATCGTATTGCACGGTGGATCAGGTATCCCTGATGATCAAATCCAAGCAGCGATCAAACTTGGTGTTGCGAAAGTTAACGTGAACACTGAATGCCAAATCGCATTTGCAAATGCTACTCGTCAATTCGTACGTGAATATGATGCAAACGAAGCAGAATACGACAAGAAGAAACTCTTCGACCCACGTAAATTCTTGAAACCAGGTTTCGAAGCAATTACAGCAGCTGTTGAAGAACGTATCGACGTATTCGGTTCAGAAGGCAAAGCTTAATTAAAAACAGGAAAGCAAGGTCTCATGTGGATCTTGTTTTTTTGTATGGGAAGGTTGCTTCCGGGATTTAATTTTTGTACAATATGGCTATGAAAAAATTCAAACAGTGGAGCTGGATCGTTTTTGTTTTTCTTTTGCTCTTTTTAGGTGCTACATTTATCTTTCATCAATTCAGTTTGCGAAGAGAAAGTAAGCTACTCACTCCCATTGGTCAACAGGTCACGGTCAATGGACATCGAATGAACGTCTCTGTTAAAGGAGAAGGATCTGAAACGATAGTATTTCTTTCAGGTGCAGGTATTGCTTCACCTATATTAGACTTTAAGAATCTAACAGATTCCCTATCCAAAAAATACAAAGTAGTCGTCGTAGAGCGGGCTGGCTATGGTTTTAGTGAAGATAGTGATCAATCAAGAGATGTGATGACGGTTCTTTCTGAGACCCGTCAAGCTTTGTCTCAAGCCGAAGTTTCGGGGCCTTATGTGATTGTTTCTCATTCAATGGCTAGCCTGGAGAGCCTTGCTTGGCAGGAAAAGTATCCTGATGAAGTGAAAGCCTTGGTTGGCCTGGATTGGGCATTACCAGCAAGTTATGAGGATTTAAAGGATAATCAGGCCTTGCTTACTGTAGCTTATTGGAGCAGTAAGATTGGCTTATTACGCTATTTCCCTGAGTCCTTTTATATTAAAAATCCAACTTTGACTGAAACTGAACGACAACAATATAAATTACTAGCATATAAGCAGTTGATGTCACAAGCCATGCTTCATGAATCCCGTTTGGCAAAGGAAAATGCCAAGAAAGTTCCATCTAGCATTAATCCGAAAATTCCAGCCTTACTCCTGGTTTCTAACGGTGAAGGCACGACCTTTAGCCAATCAGAGTGGCAACGTTATGCAGAGAGATTTGCAAGCGACCAGTCTAATGTTCAAGTCGTCTATATGGATGTGCCTCACGACCTCTATCATTATCAAAGCAATGCTATTGTTTCTCGCATTAAAGAATTTTTAGAGAATAATTGAGGACTTAAAAATCCATTGAGACTGATGGTAATAATTAAATGCTGAAGGATTAACAGTAGAATCGTTAATTTTTTCGATTAAAAAAATTCTTTTTCTTAACAATAAACCTGCCCGTGAGGGTGGTTTTTTTGGTGTCTTAAGGAAACTATTTAACAGAATTTTTGATTAAAAGTTTCATTTTAAGAGAGAAATCTCTCATTTCATAATCAATAAGCAAACGCTTGCATTCCTATTTTTATTAGATTATAATAGGTTGGTATAAAGCCTTCTGTAATAATATTGAGAAAGTGTAGAAAGTAAGGATTTAGAATATTTGTAGTCAAAAATACAATGTTGCTTCTTACGATAGGGAGATAGATATGGCAATGATAGAAGTGCAACATCTTCGGAAAAATTTTGTGAAGACAGTTAAGGAGCCGGGGTTAAAGGGAGCCTTACGCTCCTTTATTCATCCTGAAAAGCAGACCTTTGAAGCGGTCAAGGATTTAACTTTTGAAGTTCCAAAAGGGCAGATTTTAGGATTTATCGGGGCAAATGGTGCTGGGAAGTCAACCACCATCAAAATGCTGACAGGAATTTTGAAGCCCACATCTGGCTTTTGTCGGATTAACGGCAAGATTCCACAGGACAATCGCCAAGATTATGTCAAGGATATTGGAGTCGTTTTCGGACAACGCACCCAGCTATGGTGGGATTTGGCTCTGCAAGAGACCTACACGGTTTTGAAAGAGATCTATGATGTACCGGACTCGCTTTTCCATAAGCGCATGGACTTTTTGAATGAAGTTTTGGATTTGAAGGAATTTATCAAGGATCCTGTGCGGACTCTTTCACTAGGTCAACGGATGCGGGCGGATATTGCGGCTTCCTTGCTTCACAATCCCAAAGTTCTCTTTTTAGATGAGCCGACTATTGGTTTGGATGTGTCGGTCAAGGATAACATTCGTCGGGCCATTACCCAGATCAATCAAGAGGAAGAAACTACTATTCTCCTGACCACTCACGACCTGAGTGATATTGAGCAACTCTGTGATCGGATTTTTATGATTGATAAGGGGCAAGAGATTTTTGATGGAACGGTTAGCCAGCTCAAGGAGACCTTTGGAAAGATGAAGACTCTCTCCTTTGACCTGACGCCAGGTCAAAATCATCTAGTCTCTCATTATGAGGGTTTGCCTGATATGTCCATTGATAGACAAGGAAATACTCTCAATATTGAATTCGATAGTTCCCGCTACCAGTCGGCCGATATTATCAAGCAAACCTTATCTGATTTTGAGGTCCGTGATTTGAAGATGGTAGATACGGATATTGAAGATATTATCCGTCGCTTCTATCGAAAGGAGCTCTAAGATGGTCAAATTGTGGAGACGTTATAAACCCTTTATCAATGCAGGGATTCAGGAGTTGATTAGCTATCGAGTCAACTTTATTCTTTATCGGATTGGCGATGTCATGGGTGCTTTTGTGGCTTTTTATCTATGGAAGGCTGTCTTTGATTCTTCCCAGGAGCCTTTGATTCAGGGCTTCAGTATGGCGGATATCACCCTCTACATCATCATGAGTTTTGTGACTAATCTTCTGACTAGGTCGGATTCTTCCTTTATGATTGGTGATGAGGTCAAGGATGGTTCCATTATCATGCGCTTGTTGCGACCAGTGCATTTTGCGGCTTCTTACCTATTTACGGAGCTTGGTTCCAAGTGGTTGATTTTTATCTCTGTTGGACTGCCGTTTTTAAGTGTCATTGTTTTGATGAAAATCTTATCTGGGCAAGGGATTGTAGAAGTGCTGGGACTAACTACCCTTTATCTTTTTAGCTTAACACTGGCCTATCTGATTAACTTTTTCTTTAATATCTGCTTTGGATTTTCAGCCTTTGTATTTAAAAATCTTTGGGGTTCCAACCTACTTAAGACTTCCATAGTGGCCTTTATGTCTGGGAGTTTGATTCCCTTGGCTTTCTTTCCAAAGGTCATTTCAGATATTCTGTCCTTCTTACCTTTCTCATCCTTAATTTACACTCCGGTCATGATTATTGTTGGGAAATACGATGCTAGTCAGATTCTTCAAGCACTTTTGCTTCAGCTTTTCTGGCTTATAGTGATGGTGGGCTTGTCTCAGTTGATTTGGAAACGAGTCCAGTCATTTATCACCATTCAGGGAGGTTAGTATGAAAAAATATCAACGCATGCATCTGATTTTTATCAGACAGTACATCAAGCAAATCATGGAATACAAGGTAGATTTTGTGGTTGGTGTGTTGGGAGTCTTTCTGACTCAAGGCCTGAACCTCTTGTTTCTCAATGTCATCTTTCAACACATTCCCTCCCTAGAAGGTTGGACTTTTCAAGAAATTGCCTTTATCTATGGATTTTCCTTAATTCCAAAGGGACTAGATCATCTCTTTTTTGACAATCTCTGGGCTTTAGGTCAACGACTAGTTCGAAAAGGGGAGTTTGACAAGTATCTGACTCGTCCTATCAATCCTCTCTTTCACATCCTCGTTGAGACCTTTCAGATTGATGCCTTGGGTGAACTTTTGGTCGGTGGAATTTTACTAGCGACAACGGCGACTAGCATTGCTTGGACTCTTCCAAAATTCCTGATTTTTCTAGTTTGTATTCCTTTTGCGACCTTGATTTATACTTCCTTGAAAATTGCTACAGCCAGCATCGCTTTTTGGACCAAGCAGTCAGGTGCCATGATTTACATTTTCTATATGTTTAATGATTTTGCCAAGTATCCTATTTCTATTTACAATTCGCTCCTTCGTTGGTTAATTAGCTTTATTGTACCTTTTGCCTTTACGGCCTACTATCCTGCCAGCTATTTCTTGCAGGACAAGGATGGACTCTTTAATATTGGTGGTTTGATTCTGATTTCCCTTGTTTTCTTTGTTATTTCCCTCAAACTTTGGAACAGGGGATTGGATGCCTACGAAAGTGCTGGTTCGTAAGAGGTAAAGTAAGACTAAAATCAAGAAAGGAACTTATGATGTTTGTAATTAAAGAAGTCAAGGGTGAAGATCAAAAAATGGCAGTTGTCGCTGAGATTTTAAGGGATTTGCCAGAATGGTTTGGAATACCAGAAAGCACGCAAGCCTACATTGAAGGAGCTAAGGATTTACGAGTTTGGGCTGCTTATCAAGAAAGTGATGTAGTAGGGTTTATAAGTTTATCATATTCGAGTGAAGATTGTGCTGAAATTGACTGTCTCGGAGTGAAGAAAAACTTTCAAGGGCAAGGGGTTGGCAGTCAGTTGCTTTTTACCTTAGAATCAGAGACTGCTAAAACTGTTGATTATCTACAAGTAAAAACTGTAGCAGAAGGTTCTAATAAGAACTACGATCGAACCAATGTCTTTTATCGTAGTGTTGGATTTAAAAAGTTAGAGATTTTTCCATCTTTATGGGATCCACAGAATCCATGTCAGATTCTGATTAAAAAGATCAACTAAAAGTGCTTGACATCCGCTATCAGAGTGCTATACTAAGAAGGTAATCGCCGATTTAGCTCAGTTGGTAGAGCAACGCACTCGTAACGCGTAGGTCACAGGTTCGATCCCTGCAATCGGCATAGGAAGAAACTGCTTTAAAGGAACAAGACGACGAATGATGGTGATCACATATTCGTTCGGTCTCGCTCCTTTTTTTGACCGCATAGGCGCCATTTTTGACCACTTAGTCAAAAGTCCTTGTTGCCTTAGGGGCTCTCTGTTATCATAGAATCATCAAAGGAAAAAAACTTCCGAATATTGAAAACGAGGTATATGATGAAAAAATTACTTGGACTTTCATTGATTCTTGCTGCTTTTGCGGTTGTGATAATGGGAATGGTTGGCTTTCCAAAGATCGATGTGAATATCTGGCCTTTATTTCCCGTTCTCTTATTTGCTTTCTTTACTCTTGAAAATCTCTTGAAAAAAGATTACAAGGCAAGTGTTATTTGTGCCTTGATTGCGCTGATGATCGCAAATGCGATTTACGATCTTTTACCGGTCTCAAATGGCTTGGTCATCACAGCAGGTGTGCTTGCTTGCGTAGGTCTTAGTTTTCTTTTACCGGATAAGGTAAGTAATAAATAAAGAAAGGAGGCTGGGATAAAAGTCCTAGCCTCTCAATTGTCTTTGGATTGTCGAGCAAGACGCAGTGGTTGAGTGGGCTCTACTACGCTGATTTCATCAGCTTTTACAGCCCTACTCAACTGTGCGGAGGTGGGACGACGAAATCGAATTCTAACGAATTACCGATTTCTGTCCCACTCTCTTTTTTACTTCTCAAAAACTACCTCTTGATGGGGAAAACGTGCCACTTACTGAAAAGCCCTTGTTTTGTTTTCAACAGCTGTTATAATGGTACTATCAAAACGTTGGGAAAGGAGTTTTATGAAAGTTAGAATCGAATTGGATCCATCAATGGATGAGCCTGAGATCTTGATTCGAGCTCCGCGCTTGACCCCGGAGTTGACCCAGCTGCAAGAGAGAATCCTAGAACAAAAAGTCGCTCCTTTAGCCTTCTACAAGGATCGAAGTGAGTATTTTCTGGATGTGGCATCGATCCTCTTTTTTGAGACGGATGGGGAGAAGATTTTTGGACACACCAAGGACGAGGCCTATGAGGTCAAGCAGAAGCTCTACGAGTTGGAGGAGCTGCTTCCCATCGCTTTTTGTCGGATATCCAAATCCACCATTGTCAACGCAAAGCAGATCTATTCTCTGGAAAAGTCTTTTTCAGGGACCAGCACGGTCAATTTCTATCAGACCCATAAGCAGGTTCATGTATCTAGACGCTACTATCAACTCTTAAAAGAACGACTAAATGAAATGAGGTAATATCATGAGAAAAAAATTAATTGGAGTATTCTTAATCCTTTTAGCAGCCTTACTCCTTTTACAAGGCTATTTTGTAAAATGGGACATTAGCATCTGGACCTTAGCTTGGGTTACCTTGCTTGCCGTCCTATCCCTCTCTAGTTTCTTAAAACGCCATTTTGGTTGGGGCTTCATCTATGGACTTTTAGCCCTCTTTTGTCTCAATGGGCAATACCATTTCCTTCCGGTGTCCAATTCAGTTGTCATCCTTTCCTCGATTCTCGCAGTGATTGGGCTCAATATTTTGTTTAAACCCTCTAAGAAAACAAAAGCCCGCCTAGCTTCCTATTCTGCTGGATCCATGAATAAGTCGGATAGCAATGACATCGATGTCACTTTTTCAACAGTGACAAAGTATCTCAATGACCAACACTTTACTCACGGAAGTGCAGATGTGAGTATGGGAGAAGCTTCGGTTTATTTTGACAATTGCCGCATCGAAGGTCCGTCAGCCCAGTTTGTTGTCGATGTTTCCCTTGGAAGTTTGAGTCTCTATGTACCAAGTGATTGGCGTGTCCATGTTCATGTGGATAATTCCCTCTCAGCGATCCAACATCAGGAAAATCCAAGTGCTCTTACTAGCAAGGATTTCTACATTACAGGCGATGTCTCCTTAGGAAATCTGGAAATTATCTATGTGGGAGCGAATTCGTTTTCTTAAGTCGGAAATGAAAAACTTTGGCCAAAAGCTTGCCAAGAGAGATTTTTTTTGGTAATATAGTACGGTATGTGGTGCTAGCACATCCGTTATATTAGATCTAATAGGAGGAAACACAGAAATGGCTAAAGTATGTTATTTCACAGGTCGTAAGACTGTATCAGGTAACAACCGTTCACACGCTATGAACCAAACAAAACGTGCCGTAAAACCAAACCTTCAAAAAGTAACTGTCCTTATCGATGGTAAACCTAAAAAAGTTTGGGCTTCAGCTCGTGCATTGAAATCTGGTAAAGTAGAACGCGTTTAATAAAGAATATAGAACCTCATAGAGGTTCTTTTCTTTTTCTCTAGAGACAGCTGTCACAGTGGGAGAAGAATAGTCCCTACCCTTTTACAGTTGATCTCTTTTATGGTAAAATAGAATATAAAATACTTTTGAGGTAGAAATTATGACAGTAAAAATCAATACAAAGGACGGTCAAATTGAATTGACTGATGAGGTTATCGCAACTGTTGTAGGCGGTGCTGCTACTGAGATATTCGGTGTGGTTGGAATGGCCAGCAAAAATGCGATCAAAGATAATTTCCAAGCCCTCCTAGGGAAAGAAAACTTCTCTAAAGGTGTTGTTGTCAAAACAACGGAAGCAGGAACTATCGCAGTTGATGTTTACACTGTTTTGAGCTATGGAACAAAGATTAGCGAAGTCTCAAAAAATATTCAAGAACGTGTGAAATTTAGTTTGGAAAATCAACTTGGAATCACTACGGATACTGTGAATGTCTATATTCAAAATATCAAGATTGTGGGAGAATAATCGTGGCTAATATTACTACAAGTTTATTTCAAGAAATGGTTCAAGCGGGGTCTACGCGCTTAAATAAACAAGCGGAATATGTAAACTCTTTGAACGTCTTTCCTGTACCAGATGGAGATACAGGAACCAATATGGGAATGACCATCGAAAATGGGGCCAAAGAAGTATCTGACCGTTCTGCATCAACTGTTGGAGAAGCAGCAGGGATCTTCGCTAAAGGTCTCTTGATGGGTGCGCGTGGGAACTCAGGAGTCATCACTTCTCAATTGTTCCGCGGATTTTCTCAAAGTGTCAAAGACAAAGAAGAATTGGATGGAGCAGCACTTGCAGCAGCCTTCCAATCTGGGGTAGAAGTTGCTTATAAAGCCGTTATGAAGCCGGTTGAAGGAACCATTTTGACGGTTTCTCGTGGAGCAGCCATCGGGGCTAAGAAAAAAGCAGAATCTACCAACGATGCAGTAGAAGTTATGCGTGCCGCTCTTGAAGGAGCTAAAACTGCTCTTGCGAAGACTCCAGATATGTTGCCAGTCTTGAAAGAAGTTGGCGTGGTAGACTCTGGTGGTCAAGGGTTGGTCTTCATCTATGAAGGATTCTTGTCAGCCTTGACAGGTGAATTCATCGCTTCTGAAGAGTTCCAAGCAACACCTGCAACCATGTCAGAAATGATCAATGCAGAACACCACAAGTCAGTCGCTGGCCATGTCGCAACTGAAGACATCAAGTTTGGTTACTGTACAGAAATCATGGTCGCTTTGAAACAAGGTCCAACCTATGTCAAAGACTTCGATTATGATGAATTCCGTAACTATTTGAACAACCTTGGGGATTCTCTATTGGTGGTGAATGACGATGAGATTGTCAAAGTTCACGTCCATACAGAAGATCCAGGTCTTGTCATGCAAGAAGGTCTTAAGTACGGAAGCTTGGTCAAGGTGAAAGTCGACAACATGCGTAACCAACACGAAGCGCAAGTTGAAAAAGAAGAACGTCAAGCCAAACCAGTTGAAGAAAAAGAATATGCCATCATCGCAGTAGTTGCTGGTGATGGATTGGCTGATATCTTTAAAGCGCAAGGAGTTGATTACATCATCTCTGGTGGTCAAACCATGAACCCATCGACAGAAGACTTTGTCAAAGCAGTTGAAGAGTTGAATGCGCGCAACATCATTATCTTGCCAAACAACAAAAATATCTTGATGGCCGCTCAATCTGCAGCAGAAGTGATTGAGCAACCTGCAGCAGTTGTTGAGACCAAGACCATCCCTCAAGGATTGACTAGTCTTCTTGCCTTTGATGAAAGCAAATCAATCGAAGAAAACTACGAACGCATGAGCGCTTCATTGGGCGATGTTGTGTCTGGTAGTGTGACAACAGCGGTTCGCGATACCACTATTGATGGGCTTGAAATCCATGAAAATGATAATCTTGGAATGGTCGATGGCAAAATCGTTGTTTCAAACCCAGATATGATGGAAACCTTGGAAGAAACATTCGCTCATATGTTGGATGAAGACAGTGAAATTGTGACCATCTATGTCGGTGAAGACGGAAGTGAGGAGTTGGCAAATGAATTGGCCCAAGCCCTTGCTGAAAAATACGAAGATGTAGAAGTAGAAATCCACCAAGGTGGCCAACCTGTCTACCCATACTTGTTTAGTGTAGAATAATTGAACAGAAGGTTCCTTTCGGAACCTTTTTTTGTATATAGAAAAACGAGGAGATTCCCTATGAAATCAGCGTGATTCAGAGGAATTGAGATTGAAGTGACCCCTACACGGAAGCTTTATTCGTGAGAAAAAGAGGTTTCTGCAAAAAGTCTCACATTCATCAGTTTTTTATTCAAATGGAAGAGCTTGAAAAGAGGGGGAAATGGTTTGAGCAGTGGAGTTTTTAGACAAGAAAGACGCGATATGTTATACTGGTATCAGTATGTGAAAGGAGAGTTATAAAAATGAAGAAATTTTTTGTAACCCTTGGGCTAGCCATTTTGGTATTGACTGGTTGTTCGCAATCCCAAACGAAGAAAACTACAACCGCTAGCTCATCTAGCAGTTCCACTGTTAAAAAAGAAGTAAAAAATGAAGAAAAAACCACAACCTTAGTAGGAGATATCAATGGAACAAAACACCGGGATATCATCAAATCTAAGGGAGATAAGGTTGAAAACCTTCGTATCGAAGTGACAGCTGATCTGCCCCAACAACTTAGAACTATCGCAGCAGAGAAGTCACCTGAAGAACTTACAGCAGCCATTCAAGCTTTGCTGGAGCAAAATGAAGACTACAAGAAGCTAAAAACCGTTCCCGGTTTTAGTTTGGAATACACAGTCACACCAGAAAAAAAATTGCTCTCAACCAGTGTGATTGACCTCAACCAAATTGACGCCAAGTCTCTTGAAGAAATTTCTTACTTCAAAGATGCTGGTCTCAATGATTTGAAAAACATGAAGGCAGATGCCTTGGTCAAGGCCTTGAAACTGCATGGTATGAAAGAAGAAGGTCAGTAAGAAGAATAGAAAAAGTCGAGTGAAGTCACTTGGCTTTTTTTAGTGACTTTTGTCATGTGAGCGAGTGACAAAATTATCTAGTGGCTGTTATTTTCTTTCGCTATAATATAGTCAGAAAGTAAGAGGTAAGGAAAAATGAAACAATGGTTCTATAAAGTGTTTACGTTAACAGTGGTGGGGATGGTCGTCTATTTGATCTTTTCAAAGGATGATAGTCTCTATTACCATTTTCCTTGGGAATTATTTGCTGGGATTGGCATCATGAGCTGGGCGGTTCAAGAAGGATTGAAAATGATCAAGGCTGTTAAAAAGGAGATGGAGCAATGAAAAAGAAGTTTGAAATTGGATTGGTAGCTGTTTTGTGTTTGCTCCTTTGGGCAACTGAGATGATGACGGGCTGGTTTTCTGCCCATTTTCCTAGCTGGTTTTTCCAAACAGTTTGGGGAGTGACCTTGGTCGTCTTTGTCATCATTCCAGCTGGTCAAATCTGGTTGAAAGGAGAGTCTCATGAGTGTCATTAGAGTAGAGAACTTGAACAAAAGTATCAAAGGAAAGGTGATCCTAGAAGATCTTTCTTTCACAGTGGAGAGAGGGGATTGTCTGGCCTTGATTGGACCAAACGGAGCTGGGAAAACAACCTTGATGAACTGTCTGCTGGGAGATAGGAAGGCGACTTCTGGAACTATTGAAGTAGAGGGAAAAGCTCCTGGTCATCCTCAGTTAAAGGCTAGTGTCTCTTATCTCCCTCAAGAGAATGCCATCGTGCAAAAGCTAACCGTGCAGGAACTGATCAACTTCTTTCGCTCTATTTATCCCAACCCCTTAACATGGGAAGAAATTGATGATCTATTGCGATTCAGTCTGGAACAAAAGAAGCAATTGGCTAGTAAGTTGTCTGGTGGTCAAAAGCGCCTCTTATCCTTTGTTCTAACCTTGATTGGTTGTCCGAGTCTTTTGTTTTTGGACGAGCCAACTGCGGGAATGGATACGTCCACTCGCCAACGCTTTTGGGAAATCGTCGGGCATTTAAAGGACCAAGGTGTAACTATTGTCTATTCTTCCCATTACATCGAGGAAGTAGAGCACACAGCCGATCGAATTTTGGTCTTGCATCAGGGGCATTTGCTTCGGGATACGACTCCACTAGCTATGAGAAGCGAAGAGGTAGAAAAACATTTTACCTTGCCTTTGCGCTACCAAGCTCTAGTGGCAGAGATGGAAGACATTGGTCAAGTGGTCATTAAACCCGATGCCCTTCAGGTTGTGACACGGGACGCCAATCGTTTGTGGAGGCGATTGCAAGAAGAAAGCTGTTCAATCCAAGAGATTGAAGTGACCAATAGAAGTTTATTGGATTCTATTTTTGAAAATACAAAGGAAGTAGGTAGAGAAGATGAAACGCATGAAAGCTCTTGGCGTGGTTGAGTGGCATTTAACTAAACGCCAAGCCATTTATTACTTGTTATCAATTGGGATGCCTACGGCCTTTTATCTCTTCTTTTCAGGGATGTACCAGGACACACCAGGGGCACCCGCTCACTTTATGAGGGATTATCTCCTCTCCATGACGGCATTTTCTATGATGTCTACGGCTATCTTTTCTTTTCCAACAGTTCTTGAAACCGATCGACTCAACAATTGGCAAAAAGTCTTGCGCCATACCCCCGTATCTATGGTAGAATATTATTTAATAAAGGTTGTGGGTCTCTTTGTCGATTTTCTTCTATCGATTGGAGTTGTCTTTACCGTGGGCCATGTGGTGCGCCATGTGGACATGCCCCTCCAGGATTGGGTCTTGTCGGCCTTTATTCTCATCCTAGGAAGCCTAGCTTTTGTAGCGATCGGCCTCGTTTTGACCCTGCTTCCTTCTAGTCAATTGATGTCGGTCGCGGGCAATCTCCTTTACATGGGGCTGGCTGTCATGGGTGGCCTTTGGATGCCCATTAGCCTCTTTCCAGAATGGATGCAAGCCATTGGCAAATGCCTGCCAACCTATCAATTGATGGAACTGATCAAGACCTTTTTAAACAAGGGGCAGGTCAATGTCTTTGCGAGTGTCTATTTAACCTTGTTTACCCTGGTCTTGTTTGCCCTTGTTATCATCTATCGTCGTCATTCTGAGGTTCGTTCATGATTGAAAAACTCAAACATATTCACCATATGTTTTACGTAGGCCTAATCTTTATGGTCTTTCCCTTTGCTTCTATTTTCTTAGGGCAAATTCCTTGGTGGCATTCCTTTTTAGCTCTCTTTTTTATGGTGAGCTATCTTGGAATCCTCATTACTGAAAATAGGACACTGACCTGGATATTTTGGATGTATCTTTTGGCTTACATAGGTGGAAATACCTTATATGTTGGGACAGGTTTTTGTTGGTTTTACTATTATCTAAGCAATATTTTAGTTTATCGTTTTAGAGTCCACAATTTTCGCTCTCCCTTTCTTTGGACGGCCTTTTTATCACAACTGATCCTTTTGGGAGCCTTGTTATTTAATAGGGAGATGAGAGAAAATGATTGGCTTTTTGTCCTGATCGTCTCTTTGTTTATCGCGGTTATGACCTTTAGTATGGTCCGGATGGAGATGATGGAAGAGTTGAAAGCTGACCATGCCAAGCAAAACGCCCAGATCAATCTCTTGTTGGCAGAAAACGAGCGCCATCGGATTGGCCGTGATCTGCATGACAGTCTAGGACACACCTTTGCCATGCTCAGTGTCAAGGCGGACCTAGCTGATCAATTCTTAGCATTGGGTCAGGTTGAGAAGGCCCAGGAGCAGGTGCAAGAGATTCAAGCCATCAGTCAAGAGTCCATGCACCAAGTCCGAGAGATTGTCGAGAACTTGAAGCAGCGAACCCTGGCAAGAGAGCTAGAAACCGTCAAGCAAATGCTGGAAGTGGCTCAAATCAAAGTTGAGATTCAAAATGAGCTTGATACAGCCAGCATCTCGCCGATTCTAGAATCTACTCTGGCCATGGTATCTCTGGAATTAGCTACCAATATGATCAAACACGCTAAAGCGACGCAGGCCCTTCTCTCTTATCGCTCCACCGAGACAGGTGTGGAAATGGTCGCAGAAGATAATGGCATCGGCTTTGCCACAGTCTCCGATAAAGACCTGCACTCGATTCGCGAACGGATTGCCTTGTTGGGAGGAGAGCTGGAGATCAGTCATCAACACAAGCCGACCCGGATAGAAATACGGATCCCCTATCAAGAAAGGAAATAAGATGCGCTTATTAGTTGCTGAAGACCAAAGTATGTTGCGCGATGCGCTCTGCCAGCTCTTGCTCCTACAAGAGGATGTGGAAGATGTCTTGCAGGCTGGCGATGGGCAAGAGGCTATTCATTTACTCGAAACACATCCAGTCGATATTGCGATTTTAGATATCGAAATGCCCATCAAAACAGGGTTAGAAGTGTTGGAATGGGCTAAAAGTCAACAACCCCAGCTCAAGGTCGTCATCGTTACCACCTTTAAGCGACCGGGCTATTTTGAGCGGGCCCTCAAGGCTGGAGTGGATGCCTATGTCTTAAAAGAACGCCGCATTACGGATTTGATGGCGACTCTTCATGCAGTTTTAGCAGGGCAAAAAGAATATTCGCCTGAATTAATGGAAGGGATCTTGACCCATCCCAATCCTCTAAGCCCTCAAGAAAAGGCAGTTTTAAAAGAAGTCGCAAAAGGGGCTTCTAACCAAGAAATTGCTGATCGCTTATTCCTCTCAAACGGGACCATCCGCAATTATATGTCAGCCATTCTGACCAAGTTGGATGCGGAAAACCGGACTGAGGCGGCAAAAATTGCCCAAGAAAAGGGTTGGTTATAAGGAAGAAAAGTTTCTAGGGTTTCCTAGAGACTTTTTTTCTGATAGACCTAGCATTTTTAGAAAAACTCTCATCATTCGGATTTGGATAGAAAATTCAGAAAATTTACTATTTTTACTTGAAATATTTTCTAAAAATGGTATGATAGTAGCATGCTAATTTGATATACAAAGTACTGGAAAGGAGAGACATGGAGAAAATTACCTTAGAAACTGCAAAAACCGGTTCAGAGCTCGTTCTTGAAACCCTGCGTGATTTGGGCATTGACACGATTTTTGGTTATCCTGGTGGAGCCGTTTTGCCTTTATACGATGCCATCTATAGCTTTGAGGGTATCCAGCATATCTTGGGTCGTCATGAACAAGGATGCTTGCATGAGGCTGAAGGCTACGCTAAATCAACTGGAAAGCTGGGTGTCGCAGTCGTCACTAGTGGACCGGGGGCGACCAATGCCATTACAGGGATTGCAGATGCCATGAGCGATAGCGTTCCCTTATTAGTCTTCACTGGTCAAGTCAATCGTGCTGGGATCGGGAAAGACGCCTTCCAAGAAGCAGATATTGTGGGAATTACCATGCCCATCACCAAGTACAACTATCAAGTACGTGAGACGGCAGATATTCCGCGAATTATCACAGAAGCTGTCCATATTGCGACGACCGGCCGTCCTGGCCCTGTGGTAATTGACCTTCCAAAGGATGTGTCTGCTTTAGAGACAGATTTCATCTATGAACCAAGTGTGAAGCTTCCAAGCTACCAGCCTACCATTGAACCCAATGAATTGCAGATCAAAAAGATTTTGAAGCAATTGAGTAAGGCTAAAAAACCAGTTCTTCTTGCTGGTGGTGGGGTGAGTTACGCTGGAGCTGCAAAAGAGTTGATTGCTCTAGCAGAGCGCTATCAGATTCCAGTAGTGACCAGTCTTTTAGGTCAAGGAACGATTGCGACCAGTCATCCTCTTTTCCTAGGAATGGGAGGAATGCATGGATCCTTCGCGGCCAATATCGCTATGACAGAGACAGATTTCATGATCAGTGTTGGTTGTCGATTTGACGACCGTTTGACAGGGAATCCAAAGACTTTCGCTAAAAATGCTAAGGTTGCCCATATCGACATTGATCCTGCAGAGATTGGGAAGATCATTGCTGTCGACATTCCTGTGGTTGGCGATGCAAAGAAAGCCTTGCAACAGTTGCTAGCAGAGCCAACGGTTCATAATAACACTGAAAAGTGGATCGAAAAGGTGACCCAAGATAAGAACCGGGTTCGTTCTTACGATAAGAAGGAACGGGTTGTGCAACCACAAGCTGTGATTGAACGCATTGGAGAGTTGACCAAGGGAGACGCTATTGTCGTCACAGACGTTGGACAACACCAAATGTGGGCAGCTCAATACTATCCTTACCAAAATGAGCGCCAATTGGTAACATCTGGTGGTCTAGGAACGATGGGATTCGGTGTTCCTGCAGCTATCGGAGCGAAAATTGCCAATCCAGATAAAGAAGTTGTTCTCTTTGTCGGAGATGGTGGTTTCCAAATGACCAATCAAGAATTGGCAATCTTAAATATTTATAAGGTTCCGATCAAGGTCGTTATGCTCAACAACCACTCGCTTGGAATGGTCCGTCAATGGCAAGAAGCCTTCTATGATGGTCGGACGTCAGAGTCAGTCTTTGATAGCCTTCCAGATTTCCAATTGATGGCGCAAGCCTACGGGATCAAGAATTATAAATTTGATAATCCTGATACTCTGGAGAAGGATTTGGAAGTCATCACAGAAGATGTACCAATGTTCATCGAAGTAGACATTTCTCGGAAAGAGCATGTCTTGCCGATGGTACCAGCTGGTAAGAGTAATCATGAGATGTTAGGGGTGAAGTTTAATGCGTAGAATGTTAACAGCCAAACTTCAAAACCGCTCAGGTGTTCTGAACCGCTTTACTGGAGTCTTGTCGAGACGTCAAGTCAATATCGAAAGCATCTCTGTTGGCGCAACAGAAAACCCTAATGTATCGCGGATTACCATTATCATTGATGTTGCTTCGCATGATGAAGTAGAGCAAATCATCAAACAGCTCAACCGCCAAGTGGATGTGATCCGTGTCCGGGATATCACTGATAAACCACACTTGGAGCGCGAAGTGATCCTGGTGAAAGTTTCTGCACCTGCTGAGAAGCGAGCAGAAATCTTGGCCATTATTCAACCTTTCCGTGCGACCGTGGTCGATGTAGCCCCAAGCTCTATCACCGTTCAAATGACGGGAAATGCAGAAAAGAGCGAAGCCCTCATTCGTGTTATTCGACCTTATGGGATTAAAAACATCGCCCGCACCGGTGCAACCGGATTTACTCGAGATTAATTCTCACCTTAACATTGTTAACCCCGCCTTAAAAAGGCAAATAATATAATAGAAAAGAGATTTTACTTATGGCAGTTCAAATGGAATACGAAAAAGACGTTAAAGTACCAGCACTTGATGGTAAAAAAATCGCCGTTATCGGTTATGGTTCACAAGGTCATGCACACGCACAAAACTTGCGTGATTCAGGTCATGATGTCATCATCGGTGTGCGTCCTGGTAAATCATTCGATAAAGCAAAAGAAGATGGATTTGAAGCTTACCCAGTTGCAGAAGCAACTAAATTGGCTGATATCATCATGATCTTGGCACCAGACGAAATCCAAAAAGATATCTACAAAGATGAAATCGCTCCAAACTTGAGCGCTGGTAAAGCTCTTGGTTTTGCCCATGGTTTCAATATCCACTTTGGTTACATCAAAGCTCCTGAAGACGTAGATGTCTTCATGGTGGCACCAAAAGGACCAGGTCACTTGGTACGTCGTACTTACACTGAAGGATTTGGTGTACCAGCACTTTACGCTGTCTACCAAGATGCTACTGGTAACGCGAAAGACATCGCAATGGACTGGGCAAAAGGTGTTGGTTCAGCACGTGTTGGTCTTCTTTCAACAACCTTCAAAGAAGAAACAGAAGAAGATTTGTTTGGTGAACAAGCCGTTCTTATGGGTGGTTTGACAAGCTTGATAGAAGCTGGATTTGAAGTTTTGACAGAAGCTGGTTATGCACCTGAATTGGCTTACTTCGAAGTCCTTCACGAAATGAAATTGATCGTTGACTTGATCTACGAAGGTGGCTTCAAGAAAATGCGTCAATCATGTTCAAATACTGCAGAATTTGGTGATTTTGTAACTGGTCCTCGTGTTATCGGTCCAGAAGTAAAAGAAAACATGAAAGCTGCCCTTGCTGATATCCAATCAGGTAAATTTGCACGTGAATTCGTTGAAGACCACGATGCTGGTTTCCCACGTTTGAAAGCCTTCCGCAAACAAGCTGAAGAACTTGAAATTGAAAAAGTTGGTGCTGAATTGCGTAAAGCAATGCCATTCGTTGGTCAAAACGACGATGACGCCTTCAAAATCTACAACTAATTGTCTGTAGAAGACTAAGCAAGTTGGGACACCCTAGCTTGCTTTTTTGATCAATACACAGCAACAGAGGTATGAAATGATAACAGCAAAAGATGTGGCCAAGGCCCATAAAATATTAAGTGGAGTCGTTGTCAATACGCCCCTTGAATACGACCACTATTTATCTGAAAAATATGGGGCAAAGATTTATTTGAAAAAAGAAAACGCCCAACGTGTTCGTTCGTTCAAGATTCGTGGAGCGTATTTTGCAATTTCTCAACTTTCAAAAGAAGAGCGTGAGCGTGGGGTAGTGTGTGCTTCTGCGGGAAACCATGCGCAAGGGGTTGCTTATACTTGTAATGAAATGAAGATTCCAGCAACCATCTTCATGCCGATTACAACACCGCAACAAAAGATCGGCCAAGTCCGCTTCTTTGGTGGGGACTATGTAACGATTAAGTTGGTGGGGGATACCTTTGATGCATCAGCTAAGGCGGCCCAAGAATTTACTCTTTCAGAAAAACGGACCTTTATTGACCCGTTTGATGATCCACATGTACAGGCTGGCCAAGGGACAGTGGCCTATGAAATTCTTGAGGAAGCTCGAAAAGAATCGATTGCCTTTGATGCTGTCCTTGTCCCTGTCGGTGGAGGAGGCCTCATTTCAGGTGTTTCTACCTATATCAAAGAAACAGATCCTCGGATTGAAGTCATTGGGGTAGAGGCCGAAGGAGCGCGCTCCATGAAGGCTGCTTTTGAAGCAGGTGGTCCAGTCAAATTACCAGAAATTGATAAGTTTGCAGACGGGATTGCTGTGCAAAAAGTGGGACAATTGACTTATGAAGTGACCCGTCAACATGTGGAAACTTTGGTTGGGGTCGATGAAGGCTTGATTTCAGAGACTTTGATTGATCTTTATTCCAAACAAGGGATCGTAGCTGAACCAGCAGGAGCGGCCAGTGTAGCATCCCTTGAAATCTTGCGCGAATACATCAAGGGGAAAACCATTTGTTGTATTATCTCAGGTGGGAATAATGATATCAACCGTATGCCTGAGATGGAAGAACGGGCTTTGATCTACGATGGGGTCAAACACTACTTTATCGTCAATTTCCCACAACGTCCAGGGGCCCTTCGTGAATTTGTAAATGATATCTTAGGGCCAAATGATGATATTACACGTTTTGAATACATCAAGCGTGCTAGTAAAGGAACAGGCCCTGTCTTGATTGGGGTTACTTTAGCCAATAAGCATGACTATGCAGGTTTGGTCAATCGTATTGAGCGTTTTGATCCGTCTTTCATTAACTTGAACGGAAATGAAACTCTCTATAATATGCTGGTCTGAGTATCATACAGAAACAATCAACTATTTAAGCAATATATTTTTATGGAATATATTGCTTTTTTATGAAGACTTGTGATATGATATGCGTAAATTAAAAGGAGGAACTTTTTATGCCTGGATTTTTTATCTTTATTTTATTCTTGCTAATGGTTGCAGGATTCATTGTGATCAGCTCACTATATGTGGTCAAGCAACAATCTGTTGCCATCATCGAGCGTTTCGGACGTTATCAAAAAATTAGCGATAGTGGCATTCATATGCGAGCGCCTTTTGGTATCGATAAAATTGCAGCGCGAGTTCAATTGCGCGTCTTGCAGAGCGAGATCGTGGTTGAAACAAAAACTCAGGATAACGTATTCGTTACCATGAATGTGGCAACACAATACCGAGTGAACGAAAGCAACGTAAAGGATGCCTACTACAAACTCATGCGTCCAGAATCACAGATTAAATCATACATTGAAGATGCTCTTCGTTCTTCTGTGCCTAAGTTGACCTTGGATGAATTATTTGAGAAAAAAGATGAAATCGCTCTTGAAGTTCAAAAACAAGTGGCAGAAGAAATGTCAACTTATGGATATATTATTGTTAAAACCTTGATCACCAAAGTTGAGCCAGATGCCGAAGTGAAACAATCCATGAACGAGATCAATGCAGCGCAAAGAAAACGCGTGGCAGCTCAGGAGTTGGCAGAAGCAGACAAGATCAAGATCGTTACTGCTGCCGAAGCTGAGGCGGAAAAAGACCGTTTGCACGGGGTTGGTATTGCCGAGCAACGGAAGGCCATTGTCGATGGATTGGCAGACTCTATTAAAGAGTTAAAAGGTGCGAATGTAGACTTGACCGAAGAACAAATCATGTCAATTCTCTTAACCAACCAGTACTTGGATACCCTAAATAATTTTGCAGATAAAGAAGGGAATAATACGATTTTCCTACCAGCAAACCCTGATGGCGTTGAAAACATTCGTACACAAATATTATCAGCCCTGAAAGCAAAGTAAACTTTTTATCATTTTTTAAAAAAGGTTCGTATTTTCAGCGATTTTAGTTGACAAAATGTGCAAAAAAATTTATATTAGTATTGGAAATAATAATATAGGAGAAAGATCATGGCTAAATCGAACTTTGAAAAAGTAGAATCAGTTGTTGGATGGGTACGTGATAAGAAAATTACAGGGTATCGTATCAGCAAAGAAACAAATGCCCGTGAAATGTCTATCATTGCCTTGGCTCAAGGACGTGCAAAAGTAAAGAACATCTCGTTTGAAACTGCACTTGGATTGATTGATTTTTATGACAAAAATCATCAAAAATTTGAAAATTAATTTGTTGTTCCAATTGAAAACCAGAGAGTGTGCTCTCTGGTTTTTTCGATGCCTCAAAAGCAGAAGCGATACAAAAACAGCTTGCTTCCATACTGGTAAGCAAACTGTTTCAAGAGATTAATGTAAGAAGCGTTGAAGAAATTCCTTGGTCCGTTCTTCTTTTGGATTGCTAAAGATTTCTTTCGGATCTCCTTGCTCAGCGATGACACCCTTGTCCATGAAGATGACCCGGCTAGAGACATCGCGAGCAAATTCCATTTCGTGGGTGACAACAATCATGGTGAGACCTTCTTTTGCTAGGTCTTGCATGATTTTCAAGACTTCCCCAACCATTTCTGGGTCTAGGGCAGAAGTGGGTTCATCGAAGAGAATGGCATCAGGATCCATAGAGAGGGCGCGTGCGATAGCAACCCGTTGTTTTTGGCCTCCTGAAAGTTGTTTCGGACGGGCAGCCCAATATTGAGATCCCATACCGACTTTTTCAAGGTTTTCTTTGGCAACTTTTTCTGCGGTTTCACGATCACGCTTGAGGACGGTTGTTTGTGCAACGATCGTATTTTCCAAGACATTTAAATTTTCAAAAAGATTAAAGCTTTGGAAAACCATTCCCAATTTCTCGCGGTAGTGGGTAAGATCATACTCAGGATCAAGAACATTTTGCCCACGATAGAGAATCTCTCCATCAGTAGGAGTCTCTAGAAGATTGATGGAGCGAAGAAAGGTTGATTTTCCGCTACCTGAGCTCCCGATGATGGAGATCACCTCTCCTTTTTCAACCGTGAGCGAAATATCTTTCAAAACCTCATTTTGACCATAAGATTTTTTTAAATGTTGAATTTCAAGAATTTTTTCTGCCATTATTTCACCTCATTGACTTGCATTTGATTGGCACCTGTAGTATAAGTATCAGAATCTAAGCGACGTTCGATGTAGCGAAGAATTCGTGTGATGGTAAAGGTGAGAACGAAGTAAATCACAGCGATGATCGTAAAGGTTGGGAAGTATTGGTAGTTTTGAGTTGCGACCGTATTTCCTGTAAAGTACAGTTCAACTACAGAGATAACATTTAAAACAGATGTATCCTTGATGTTAATAACAAATTCATTCCCTGTTGCTGGCAAGATATTGCGAACAACCTGTGGAAGGACGACCTTGCGCATGGTTTGTCCATGGGTCATTCCTAGAGCAGTCGCTGCTTCAAACTGACCTGGATCCACTGCTAAGATCCCACCACGAACAATCTCACTCATATAAGCTCCGGTATTGATTGATACGATAAAGATGGCGGCCCAGGTACGATCCAAGGAAATGTTGAAGGCTTGGGCGGAACCATAGAAAATGACCATGGATTGAACGATCATCGGAGTTCCACGGAAGATTTCAATGTAGACATTGAGGAACCAACCAAAGGCAGTTTGACATCCAGCAAGGAATTTATTTTTAGCCTTTGGAGCTGTTCGGAAGACACCGATTAACAAACCGATAATCAACCCAGCGATAGTTCCAGTCATAGAGATTAAGAGGGTCATTCCAGTTCCCCGTAAGAACTGTGGGCCATTATCCTTTAAAATCTTCATCATTTGGCTAAAGAATGTCTGCTTATCATCACTAGCATCACTGGAAGCTGGTTGCTTCTTAATCATATCATCCATGAGTTTGACTTGGTCTTCAGACGAAATCTTAGCTAGTGCGGCATTTACTTGGTCAAGTCTAGTATCACCCTTCTTCATCCCGATAGCGATGGTCGCATCTTCTTCTCCAACTTCAAATCCTTTTTTGAATTGGATCATCTTAAATTTTGAATTAGCGGACTCAGCGGTTAGGGCTTCTGGTCGTTCGGAAACATAAGCATCGATGACGCCGGATTCAAGCGCTTGACGCATTTGGGCAAAGTCTCCCATGGCGGTTTCTTGTTTTGCCCCTTTGAGTTGAGAAATGAGCGAGTAGAGGTAGACCCCTTGTTGAGAGGTAACCTTTGCATCTTTAAAGTCATCTAGACTAGTAGCATTCGCATAGTTTCCGTCTCTGCGGACCAGCATGACCGGCTCGCTGGTATAGTAGCTATTAGAGAAGGCGACCTCTTTTTTACGTTCAGCAGTGGGACTCATCCCGGCGATAATCATATCGATTTTACCAGATGTGAGTGCTGGAATTAAACCGTTCCAAGATGTTTTCACGATCAAAGGTTTTTTACCTAAATCCTCAGCAACTTTTTTGGCGATTTGGACATCGTACCCATTGGCATATTGGTTGGTACCATCAATCTTCACGGCTCCATTTGAATCATCTTCCTGGGTCCAGTTAAAGGGAGCGTAGGCCGCTTCCATTCCGATTCGTAAATAGTCATCTGCATGAGCAACCTGTGTGATGCCTAGGCAAATGAAAAGCCCTGTTAAGAGCGCGAATAATGTTTTTTTCATTTTTTCTCCTCTTCCTTATTTTAACTCTTCCTATTGTACGGTAAAATAGGTTGCATTTCAAGCATGCTCCTCTTTTTATTTAAAAAATGCTATAATAATACAAAGGAGCGTGATCAAATGAAAAAGTATTTGTATGTTTTTTTCGCCTTTCTGGCCTGCCTTTTTGTCAGTCAGAACGTCCATGCATCTAGCCCCTCTTATGATGTATTGTACTATGGTGGAACCTTGACCTTGGACACCTGGGACGATGCCACCTATGAGGAGGAGTTGGTCTATTATTTCAAAGATTCATACAGAGGGCAGTATGTTAGTCTAGGAACGGCGGGGAATATGCCACAAGGCTTCGCAATTGAGATGCCGCCAAAGGTTGAGGTGGAAGGCCGTGATCTTCAAAGAGAACCCGAGATTACGAATCTAGGTGATGGCTACCGAGTGAAAATTTATAACAGTGGTGTGGCGACAGATACAGTCAAAATTAAAGTCACATGGAAATTAAAAAATCTTCTTTATTCACACAAGGATATCTTGCAGTTAAACTGGAAACCAATCACAGATGGCGATCAGAAGGTGGATGAAGTTCAATTTCGTGTCATTCCTAAGTTCGCACCAGCCAATGCCCAATCGGAACTGTATATCCATACAGCCTTTATGGGACCAGATGTGACTGTAAAAAAAGAAGATGGAATCTATTCTGCTACTTTCTATAACTTAGGCAAGGGAAAAGCGGTGGAGTTGTATGGATACTGGTTGAAGTCAGACTTATCTACTTTGTATGATTCTGGTCGAAATACAGGATTGACCAAATTGGATGAATTTCATAAGAACCAAGCCAAAATTGAACAAGAAAAATACTGGACACGCATGTTTTGGAAATGGATCTTGCCAGCCTTAATTATTGCACTCTGGCTTCTTTCTCTCTTGGGTCGCAATCGGTTCAAAAAAATGATTTGGCCTGGTGTTACCTACCCGACCGATACTCGTCTTTATGAGATTCCACAGGACATTGCACCTCTGATTATGAGTTCGGTTGTTTATTCAGCTGAACTAGATGAGGCTTCCCCTACCAATAAAGAGAAGGCGACTCCTCCGGTATTTACATTTGAAAAAATGCTTCAAGCCACTTTGCTGGATTTGATGGATCGTGGAGTGATTGTCTACGAGCAACAAGGAAATGAAGTGGTTTTGACGAGAAAGTCTCATGGACATGTGGATGATTTTGAACGCTCCTTTATGAATATGGCTTTTGGGGATCAAGTTTCCTGTCCTGTTAACCGTCTCTTTGAGAATTATGAATTTAGTGATGATGTATACAAACATGCTAAAAAAGCAGATCAAGATGCGTTTCGTTCACTAGGAAGTAAGGCTCAGGCTCGTTTTGATACGGCTGTCAACCAAGTGGCCCGAGATGTTCATCGCAAGGTGGAAGATCTCCATTTGCCAAGCTACTATCGCCCTTTAGAAGCAAAAGAAGAAGCGCAAGCTAGACGAAGTCTCTTCTTTGGTTGGGCTGCTTGGTTTATCGCCCTTGGAGCAGAAATCTTTGCTATCTTTGGGATGGGTTGGTTCTCTGTTCCTTGTTTGATAGGGATCCTCATACTTTGGTTTATGCCAGTGCGCTTCAATGGTGTCTTTAAAGCCTGCCTACGAGATGGGGTTGTCAATCTTGCGGGTGCTGAGCAACGCTATTACTGGGATAGTTTTGGTCGGATGTTGAAAGAGATTGCCCACCTCAACGATGCAGAGTTGCAGTCTCTGGTCCTATGGAATCGCTTATTGGTCTATGCGGCCTTGTATGGTGTAGCTGATCAGGTCACAAAGGTCATGAAACTTCGGAATATTCATTTAGAAAATCAAGCCTTAAACGCCTTCGTTTACACCCCGTTCTATCATGATGTGACCCACTCAAGTCATGCCATGTCTACTTATGGATCGACAGCATCGACAGCTAGTCATTTCACAGTTTCCTCTGGTAGTGGAGGAGGTTTCTCTGGCGGAGGAGGCGGAGGAGGCTTTGGTGCCTTCTAAGTAGCGCTGAGAATGGTCTTGGTCGCTCTTTCCCTTCTAGTTTAGAAGGCCTGGTCCAGTCCATAGAATTATGATATAATAGAGCAAATGTAAGTTTAGGAGAAAAAGATGTTTCTGATCGAATTAATCAAGGCGGTTCTTTTTGGGATTGTCGAGGGGATTACAGAATGGTTGCCGATCTCAAGTACAGGTCACTTGATTCTGTTACAGGATTTTGTGCAGTTTAAAAATCAAGATCCAGCCTTTATGGAGATGTTCAATGTCGTGATCCAATTGGGTGCGATTCTAGCGGTTGTGGTGATTTATTTCGATAAATTGTATCCCTTCAAACCTGGTAAATCTCCAATCGAAGTACGGCGGACCTGGCAATTATGGGCAAAAGTTGCGGTTGCAACGCTCCCGCTTGTCTTTGTTTTTAAATTGGATGATTGGTTTGAGGCGCATTTCCACAATTCGATTTCCGTTGCGATTATGTTGATCACCTACGGGATTGCCTTTATCTATCTGGAAAGACGGGAACAAGTTGAGCCAGCAGTAACGGAATTGCATAAGCTACCTTATCGAACAGCTCTTTATATCGGACTCTTCCAAGTTTTATCGCTATTTCCAGGAACAAGCCGTTCAGGTGCTACGATTGTAGGTGGCTTGATCAATGGTGTTAGCCGCCCAGTGGTGACAGAATTTACCTTTTATTTGGGGATCCCAGCCATGTTTGGCGCTAGCCTCTTAAAGGTTGGGAAATTCGCTCTTGGCGGGCATTCACTAGCACTGGGGCAACTCTTTATTCTACTGGTAGCGATGGGAGTGGCCTTTGTGGTCAGCATGTACGCCATCCGCTTCTTGACAGATTATGTGAAAAATCATGATTTCACCGTCTTTGGGAAATACCGGATCGTTCTTGGTTCCATCTTGCTATTGTATGGACTCTTCCGTGTTATTTTCTAAGAGATCGGTTGAACTCGATCAAATTATTTTTCGAGGTTGGAGACTTTTGTCCCGACCTCTTTTCGATGCATCCTTTTTTTGAATTCTATCCAATTTTTTAGTATAATAGTAAGACTAGAAGTATGAGGTTATGCTATGAAGATGAAGCAAATTAGTGATTCAACAATTAAGATCACAATCCAACTAGAAGACTTAGAAGAACGTGGGATGGAAATTGCTGATTTCCTTGTCCCACAAGAAAAAACAGAAGAATTTTTCTACACTATTTTGGATGAGCTCGAAATGCCTGAAAGCTTCCTGGATAGCGGGATGCTGAGTTTCCGTGTGACACCAAAACCAGATAAATTGGATGTTTTTGTTACCAAATCAAAAATTGACCAACAATTGGATTTTGAGGATTTGTCAGATCTTCCTGATATGGAAGAGTTGTCGCGCATGACGCCAGATGAATTTATCAAAACCTTGGAAAAAACAATCTCTGATAAGACAAAAGGGGATGCAGAAGCCATTCACCATTTGGAACAAGAAGAGTTGCGGGACAATCAAGAACAAGATTCGACATCTGAAGCACCAGTAAGCCAGTATATTTATTACATTTTGCGTTTTTCCAATATCCAGCAAGCAGTTGCTTTTTCAAAAACGGTAAGCTTTCCAGTGGATACCTCTGAATTATACAAAATGGGATCCGATTATTATTTAACCGTCTTGATCGATACAGAGGATCAACCAAATCAATATCCAACCTGGTTACTTGCTATCATTCGGGAGTATGCGGATGATTCAGAAGTGACACGGGCAGTTCTGCAGGAACATGGTCATTTATTAATGGTGTCTGGTGCGATTGAGAATTTGAAGAAAGTTGCTAGCTTATGATGTCCTTTTCCTTGCAATTTGTTCTGGTGCTGATTGGAACTTTTATGATTGCCTTGGTATTGACGCCCTTGGTTCGCCTATTCTCCTTTAAGATTGATGCCGTAGATTATCCGAATGCGCGTCGGATCAATACCAAGCCTATGCCAAGCGCGGGTGGACTGTCTATCGTGATTGCTTTTTCAATTGCGACTCTTGTGTTTATTCCTATGCTGACATCCACCACCGCACCAATCAAAAGTTACCTATCCTATACCTTGCCGGTCGTGGGCGCAGGATGGATTATCGCGCTCACAGGATTGATCGATGATGTAAAAGAGTTGTCTGCCAAGAAAAAGATGATCGGCATCCTGCTGGCAGCGAGTCTGGTCTGGTTTTTGACAGATTTTCGGCTGAATGATTTTAAGATTCCATTCGGTGGTCCCTTACTTCATTTTGAACCATGGCTATCGTATCTTTTGACGGTGATTTGGATTGTTTCTATTACCAATGCGGTCAATCTGATTGATGGATTAGATGGATTGGTGAGTGGGGTCTCTATTATTTCCCTAGTGACAATGGGGATTGTGTCCTATTTCTTTCTTCCAGTACCCAATCTCTTTCTGACCATGACGATCTTTGTCTTGGTTGCGTCCATCGCAGGTTTCTTTCCCTTTAACTACCATCCGGCCATTCTCTATCTGGGAGACACTGGTGCCTTGTTTATCGGATTCATGATTTCTGTCTTATCCTTGCAAGGTTTGAAAAATGCGACAGCTGTTGCAGTAGTTACCCCAATGATTATCCTCGGAGTGCCGATTACAGATACCTTTTTAGCCATTATCCGTCGGACTCTTTCTGGTCAAAAATTTTATAAACCGGATCGCAATCACTTGCACCACCGACTTCTTTCTCTGGGCTTGACACATCGGGGAACTGTACTTGTGATCTATGGAATTTCGATGATCTTCTCCTTGATTTCTCTCTTGCTCAACATCTCGAGTCGCATTGGGGGTGTCCTACTTGTGATCGGGCTCTTGTTTGGAGTAGAGCTGTTAGCAGAATTGATCGGGGTTCTGGGGCCACATCACAGTCCTTTGTTAAATCTTCTGCGCTATATAGGGAATTCTTCCTACCGGGAGGAAGTTCGTCAAAAACGAAAAGAAAAAACTAAATAAGAATAGTTCTAATCAAAAGAAAAGCCATTTAGGCTTTTTTTTGATATACTTGAAAGGTAAAAAAAATACTTTGTGATGAAGGAATCGATGCTTTGAGAACCTTCTAGACTTCAAAGTAAAAAGAAAGGGAATGCAATGTCGACATTAGAAATTAAAGACCTTCACGTTGAAATTGAAGGCAAAGAAATTTTAAAAGGTGTAAACCTGACCCTAAAAACTGGTGAGATCGCAGCCATCATGGGACCAAACGGAACAGGGAAATCTACTCTGTCAGCTGCCATTATGGGAAACCCAAATTATGAAGTAACCAAAGGTGAGATTCTCTTTGATGGTGTCAACATCTTGGAATTGGAAGTAGACGAACGTGCACGGATGGGCTTGTTCCTTGCTATGCAATACCCTTCAGAAATCCCAGGGATTACCAATGCAGAATTTTTACGTGCAGCCATGAATGCTGGTAAAGAAGAGGACGAGAAGATCTCTATTCGTGATTTCATCAAAAAATTGGATGAAAAGATGGAACTGCTCAACATGAAAGAAGAAATGGCAGAACGCTATTTGAACGAAGGCTTCTCAGGTGGTGAGAAAAAACGCAATGAAATCCTTCAATTGTTGATGTTGGAGCCAACATTTGCCCTTTTGGACGAAATTGACTCTGGTTTGGATATCGATGCACTTAAGGTCGTATCTAAAGGGGTTAATGCAATGCGGGGTGAAGGTTTTGGAGCGATGATCATCACCCACTACCAACGTTTGTTGAACTATATTACTCCTGACGTCGTTCATGTGATGATGGAAGGTCGTGTCGTGCTTTCAGGTGGACCAGAATTGGCTGCACGCTTGGAACGTGAAGGATATGCCCAACTCGCAGAAGAACTCGGTTACGACTATAAAGAAGAACTATAACCTGATGACAAGTGATCTAATGTTGTCAAAAAATCAAACAGATAGTATCTTTATTAGGAGAAAAAAATGAGTATTGAAAATATTACCCTCTTTTCGGAACTGCATGCTGAGCCAAGCTGGCTGCAGGATTTACGAAAAAAAGCTTTTAACAAGATTGATCAGTTGGAATTACCAGCGATTGAACGCGTCAAATTCCACCGCTGGAATCTTGGCGATGGAACGATCACAGAAAGCGAGGCTTCTGCCAATGTTCCCGATTTTACAGCCCTCGATTCAAACTTAAAATTGGTCCAAGTTGGAACTCAAACTGTATTTGAACAGGTGCCACAAGCCTTGGCAGACCAAGGAGTTCTTTTCACAGATTTCCATACTGCCCTAGAAGAAATTCCAAAGGTGGTGGAAGACTACTTCATGTCTTCAGTCAAATACGATGACGACAAGCTAGCAGCTTACCACACAGCTTATTTTAATAGTGGGGCTGTCCTTTATGTTCCAGATAACGTCGAAATTTCAGAACCAATCGAAGGTGTTTTCTACCAGGATAGTGATAGTGATGTACCTTTTAATAAACACATTTTGATTATTGCAGGCAAAAACAGCAAGTTTAGCTATTTGGAACGCCTAGAATCAAAAGGTGAAGGCTCAGCAACAGCAACTGCGAATGTGACGGTTGAGGTGATCGCTCGCTCAGGTGCCCAAGTGAAATTTTCGGCGATTGACCGTCTGGGTGAAAATGTCACAGCCTACATCAGTCGACGTGGAAAACTAGGACAGGATGCCAGCATTGATTGGGCTATCGGTGTTATGAATGAAGGAAATGTGGTTGCGGACTTTGACAGTGACTTGGTTGGAAACGGTAGTCATGCAGATTTGAAAGTCGTTGCCTTATCAAGCGGTCGTCAGGTACAAGGAATTGACACCCGCGTGACCAACTTTGGTTGCAACTCGATCGGAAATATCTTGCAACACGGAGTTATTCTTGAAAAAGGAACCTTGACCTTCAATGGAATTGGTCATATTATCAAGGGGGCTAAAGGAGCAGATGCTCAGCAAGAAAGCCGTGTCTTGATGTTATCGGATCAAGCACGTTCAGATGCCAACCCAATCCTCTTGATTGATGAAAATGACGTCACAGCAGGCCATGCTGCATCGATCGGTCAAGTGGACCCAGAAGATATGTATTACCTCATGAGTCGTGGTCTGGATCAACACACAGCAGAACGCTTAGTGGTGCGTGGTTTCTTGGGATCTGTTATTGTTGAAATTCCAGTTAAAGAAGTACGTGATGAAATGATTGCCACCATCGAAGAAAAGTTATCTCAACGCTAAGGAGAAACAATGCTAGATAAAAATACGATTGCTCAAGATTTTCCCATTCTCGATCAACTAGTTCACGATGAGCCTTTGGTTTATCTAGATAATGCAGCAACGACGCAAAAACCTAAACCTGTTCTTGAAGCAGTTAATCACTATTATTTGCAAGATAACGCCAATGTTCATCGTGGAGTTCATACTTTGGCTGAACGAGCGACAGCAGCCTATGAGGCGGCGCGTGAGAAAGTCAGAAAATTTATCAACGCTTCATCAACCAAGGAGGTGCTCTTTACAAGAGGGACAACGACTGGACTCAACTGGGTAGCTCGCTATGCAGAAGAAGTCCTAAATGAAGGGGACGAAGTCTTGATTTCCATCATGGAACATCATTCCAACATCATTCCTTGGCAGCAAGCCTGCAAGAAGACAGGAGCAAAACTGGTCTATGTCTATCTAAAAGATGGCTTACTGGATATGCAGGACTTAAAGAGCAAGCTTAGTGAGAAGACAAAATTTGTCTCCATCACCCATGCTTCGAATGTCTTAGGGGTGGTCAATCCGATCAAGGAAATTGCTCGATTAGCCCATGAAGTTGGAGCGATCATGGTCGTAGATGGGGCTCAATCAACCCCTCATATGGCCATTGATGTACAAGACTTAGATGCGGATTTCTTTGCTTTTTCTGGCCATAAGATGGCTGCACCAACAGGGATTGGTGTCCTCTATGGGAAGGAAGAAATCTTAGAGCAAATGTCTCCAATCGAGTATGGGGGCGAGATGATTGACTTTGTTTACGAACAATCTGCCTCTTGGAAGGAATTGCCTTGGAAATTTGAAGCTGGAACACCTAATATGGCGGGAGCAATTGGTCTTGGTGCAGCAATCGATTACTTAGAAGAGCTGGGTATGGACCAGGTAGAAGCGCATGAGCAAGAACTGATTGCCTATGTGTTTCCAAAATTACAGGCTATCGAAGGCTTGACCATCTATGGTTCCCAAGACTTAGCCCAACGTTCTGGCGTCATTTCCTTTAATCTAGGAGATCTCCATCCGCATGACTTAGCAACAGCACTAGATTATGAAGGGATTGCCGTTCGTGCAGGTCACCACTGTGCACAACCGCTTCTTCAATACCTACAAGTCCCAGCGACAACGAGAGCAAGTTTTTATATCTACAACACCAAAGCGGACTGTGATAAATTAATTGAGGCATTGATCAAAGCAAAGGAGTTTTTCAATGGCACTTTCTAAATTAGATTCGCTGTACATGGCGGTCGTAGCCGACCATTCAAAACACCCCCATCACCAAGGGCAGATTGAAGATGTTGATCAGATCCAACTCAACAATCCAACTTGTGGAGATGTGATCCAGTTGAGTGTGAAATTTGATGAGAATGACAGGGTGGAAGATATTGCCTTTGTGAATTCAGGTTGTACGATCTCAACGGCTTCAGCTAGTATGATGACGGATGCTGTAATGGGAAAAACAAAAGAGGAAGTCGAAGAATTGGCACAGGTCTTTTCAGAAATGGTCCAAGGCCAATCAGATCCTCGCCAAGAGGAGTTGGGAGATGCAGCCTTCTTATCTGGAGTCTCAAAATTCCCACAACGGATTAAATGTGCAACCCTCTCCTGGAATGCTCTCAAAAAAGCGATCGAACGTAGCAAATAATTAAAAGAAGAAACAGAGAAAGAAAGGAAATTATGGCTGAAGAAAGAGTCGAACCGAAACCAATTGATCTCGGTGAATATAAATTTGGATTTCACGATGACGTTCAACCCATTCTCTCTACCGGGAAGGGATTGAATGAAGCGGTTATTCGTGAATTGTCTGCAGCAAAAAATGAACCAGAATGGATGCTCGAATTCCGTTTGAAATCTTTTGAAACCTTCAAAAAGATGCCCATGCAAACCTGGGGAGCCGATCTATCAGAAATTGACTTTGATGATTTGATCTATTATCAAAAACCTTCGGATAAACCTGCCCGTTCATGGGACGAAGTCCCAGAGAAAATCAAGGAAACCTTTGAGCGTATCGGGATTCCTGAAGCGGAACGTGCTTACCTAGCGGGAGCTTCTGCTCAGTATGAATCAGAAGTGGTTTACCACAATATGAAAGAAGGGTTTGAAAAGTTGGGGATTATCTTTACCGATACAGATTCTGCCCTAAAAGAATATCCAGACCTATTCAAACAGTATTTTGCGAAGTTAGTGCCACCAACGGATAACAAATTGGCTGCCCTAAACTCAGCAGTCTGGTCTGGTGGAACCTTCATTTATGTGCCAAAAGGCGTAAAAGTAGACGTTCCCCTTCAAACTTACTTCCGTATCAACAATGAAAATACAGGTCAGTTTGAGCGCACGTTGATTATCGTGGATGAGGGAGCAAGTGTTCACTATGTAGAAGGCTGTACAGCACCGACCTATTCAAGCAATAGCCTCCATGCAGCGATTGTTGAGATCTTTGCCTTGGATGGTGCTTATATGCGCTACACGACCATCCAAAACTGGTCTGACAATGTCTACAACTTGGTCACCAAGCGGGCCAAAGCTCAAAAAGATGCTACAGTTGAGTGGATCGACGGGAACTTAGGAGCGAAGACAACCATGAAGTACCCATCTGTTTATCTAGATGGAGAAGGAGCGCGTGGGACCATGTTGTCCATTGCCTTTGCGAATGCAGGTCAACACCAAGATACAGGTGCCAAGATGATCCACAATGCCCCTCACACTAGCTCGTCTATCGTATCCAAATCCATCGCGAAGGGTGGCGGAAAGGTAGACTACCGTGGACAAGTGACTTTCAACAAGAACTCTAAGAAATCAGTTTCTCACATTGAGTGTGACACTATTATCATGGATGATTTATCTGCATCAGACACGATTCCATTTAATGAAATCCACAACTCACAAGTTGCTTTGGAGCACGAGGCCAAGGTTTCAAAAATTTCAGAAGAACAACTGTATTATTTGATGAGTCGTGGTTTGTCTGAATCAGAAGCGACAGAAATGATTGTCATGGGATTTGTAGAGCCCTTTACAAAAGAACTTCCAATGGAATACGCCGTTGAGTTAAACCGACTCATTAGCTACGAAATGGAAGGATCTGTAGGATAATTCATTTTCATCAATCAAAAATCACAATGGATTTGACTCCATTGTGATTTTTTTACTTATAATTTTTCGTTGACATAACGAACAAATTCATTCCACCAAACCTTTAAGAAAAAGCTTTTCTCAATGGTTCTTCCTGCTACCATATCGACTGTTGGTTCTTGATCTTCTAAGTAGCCACGTCCGATTTTATCTGGATCAGTGTAGTGTAATTTTCCAAGATTTGTGCCTGATTTGACAGGTGCTCGGAATGATTCTTGGTCACTCTTGAATTGAATTTTTGGTTCTGCTTGACTGCCTTGCTTTTCAACGATATAGAAGTCTTTTTTTGCAACAGCTAAAACAGTCTCTGACTTCCCATCCATGATAGTTGCCTTACTTTTTCCGTAGGGATCTCCTTCTTTGACGACAATGGAAGAAACAAAGGTCCGTACCACGTAGTTCATCAGAGAAGAAGTAGCCACAAAGCGTGCATATGGATCACCGTCAACTGCCTCCACTCCTAGGACAACCGTGATCATATGGATGCCATTTTGCGTCGTCGATGCAGCAAAGGTGATGCCACCTTTGGTAGAGTTGCTGACCCGTAGGCCATCAACTCCAGAACGATAATTCGGCATGCCTTCTAGCATCAGGTTGGGGTTTTCAATCTGCGTGTTTGAAAAAAGAGCAGTGGGTTTTGAAGTATATTTGGTCACTTCAGGAAAATCCTGGAGTAAGTGCTTGGCAATGACAGCAATATCATAAGCACTCAATTGATTTTCGTCTCCTTTCCCGTCAGGATCTCCGCTGATGGTTTGAGTATTTAATCCGGTAGCATTAATTAAATGAGGAGATTGAATGCCCCATTCAGCAAGTTTTTGCTTCATTTTTTCAACGAAGCTTTTTTCGGAGCCCCCCACTTTCTCAGCTAAGGCCAAGGCAGCAGTGCTAGAATTTCCAACTAAAAGAGCAGTCAATAACTGTTCAACTGTATATTGGTTCGCTTCCATAGGAAGAGTACCAGCACCTTCGATATCATTTAAGGCCAGAGCTTTCTCAGACAATTTGATAGGATCTTTTAGAGAAAGTTTTTTTTCATGAATGGCTTCGAAAATCAGATAAGTGGTCAAGAGTGTAGATAGTCCCCCCACATCTCGCTTTTTCTCTGAATCCTTTTCATATAAGATTTTACCTGTATCAGCTTCAACAGCAATAGCGCTTTGAGCAGGAAGATCCAGATCATCTGCTAGAACGACTTGATAAGGTAAACTGCATAACAGCAGCATGAAGGTTAAAAAAGAAAGAAAGAATTTTTTCACAGTTGTTTCCTCGTTGCTTAGTCCTCTCTATTGTATCATACAAATGATCAATGGAAAATCGTAAAATCATCAATTAGGCTAAAAAGTCAATCATAACAAGGTTTTTGGATGGGGTTGAAGCAAATATTCAGAAAATTTAGTTTACTTTTTTTTCTACTTGTGATATAATCTTAAACAAATCTAAAAAAACTATTGGAGAATTCCTATGAAAAAAGGTAAAGTATTCGCAGTTGCCGGAGTAACACTCCTTGCAGCTGGATTGTTGGCTGCATGTTCTGGTTCAAATACTAGTAAAGCAAGCTCAGGTGAAGACAAAAACTATGGTTATGTCTACACAGATGATCCTCAAACTTTGGACTACACTGTATCTTCTAAAGCTGCTACACATGATATCACTACAAATGTCGTAGATGGTTTGATGGCAAATGACAAGTATGGAAATCTTGTGCCATCACTTGCAGAAGATTGGTCTGTTTCAAAAGATGGTTTGACTTATACCTACAAGATTCGTAAGGGTGTTAAATGGTACGATGCAGATGGTGAAGAACATGGTGAAGTGACTGCCAAAGACTTCGTAACTGGTTTGAAACACGCTGCTGATAAAAAATCTGAAACCCTTTCACTTGTTCAAGGTTCTGTCAAAGGCTTGGATGATTATGTACAAGGAAAAACTACAGACTTTAGCCAAGTTGGTGTCAAAGCTGTTGACGATTACACACTTCAATATACATTGAATAAACCTGAAACCTTCTGGAACTCTAAAACAACAAACGGAATCTTGTTCCCAATTAGCACAGAGTTCTTGAAGAGTAAGGGAGATGATTTTGGTCAACCAAACGATGTGAAATCAATCCTTGCAAACGGACCTTTCCTTCTTAAATCAATCACTTCAAAATCATCTGTTGTATTTGAAAAGAATGACAACTACTGGGATAAGAAAAATGTTCACCTTAAAGAAGTGAAACTCACTTATTATGATGGATCAGACCAAGATTCATTGGCGCGTGGTTTCTCTGATGGTGCTTATACAGCTGCTCGTCTTTTCCCGGCAAGTTCAAACTTTGCAACTGTATCTAAAAAATACAAAGACAACATCTATAATACACCGGCTGGTTCAGGGGTAGCGGTTCTTGGTTTCAACATTGACCGTCAATCATACAAACACACTGCTAAGAAATCAGATGCTGAAAAGACTGCGACTAAGAAAGCAATCTTGAACAAAGATTTCCGTCAAGCTATCACTTTTGCCTTGAACCGTGAAAACTACTCAGCGCAAGTAAATAGTAAAGCATTTGCTAAACCAGCTATCCGTAATACCTACACAGCTCCAGCCTTTGTGCAAGTAAATGGAAAAGACTTTGGAGATGTGGTTGCAGATAAATTGAGCACATATGGTGATCAATGGAAAGGTGTCAACCTAGCAGATGGTCAAGATGGTCTTTATAACAAAGACAAAGCAAAAGCACAACTTGAAAAAGCAAAAGCTGAACTTCAAAAAGATGGCGTTCAATTCCCAATTCATATTGACGTACCAGTAGCACAAAACTCTACAAACTTTGTTTCACGGATGCAATCATTGAAACAAACAGTGGAAGATACTCTTGGTAAAGACAATGTCGTTCTTGACCTTCAAATGATGGACTCAGACGAAGTGTTGAACATCACATTGAATGTTCCATCAGCTGCAGATGCAGATTGGGATCTTCAAGGATTGGTTGGATGGAACCCAGACTATGATGATCCATCAACTTACCTTGATACTCTTCAACCATCATCAGAAGACCAAACAAAAGTCTACCTTGGTTTTGCAGGTGGTGTAGATAATGCTTCAGCCAAAGCAGTTGGCTTGGATGAGTATGCAAAACTTCTTGCAGACGCTAATAGCGAATCACTTGATGTAGCTAAACGTTATGAAAAATACGCAGCTGCTCAAGCTTGGTTGAGTGATAGTGCCTTGGTAATTCCTACAATGTCAAGTACAGGTGCAGCAACTGTTGTTTCCAAAGTGGTACCATTCTCTGGCCCATCATCTCAAACAGGTAACAAAGGATCAGCATACTTCAAATATGTTGAAGTTCAGGATGAACCTGTTACTAAGAAACAATACGAACAAGCACGTGAAAAATGGCAAAAAGAAAAAGCTGAGTCAAACAAAAAAGCTCAACAAGATCTTGAAAAACACGTTAAATAATTAAATTATTGCTTTTCATTAGAACTTTCTCTTCTAGGGGAGAAAGTTCTTTTGGACATTAAAGGAATGAAATATGAAAAAATATGTTTTTATGCGTATTTTGCGTTCGTTAGTGTCGATCTTTCTCGTCACGACATTAACCTACATGATTATCTATACGCTAACACCGAGAAATCTCATCTTTAAAAATGACCCCAACTACAATAAAGTAGCGAAGACAAAAGATTCGAAGATCAACTACGAAAATACTGTCTACGATCGCATGGGTTATTTGGAATACATGGATTCAAAGAGCTTGCAACAAAAAGCAAGTAAAGAAGATTCTTCTGTAACAGTTGATGCGACGACTGCTAATGAAAAGATCTATAAGGCATACATTAACAAATTAGGTCATGGTTGGCAGTTGAAACGTTTCCCAGAAAGTAAGTCTTTTTATGCGGTGCGTGAAATTCCGGTTTTTGAACGTGTCATCAGCTTCTATGCGAATTTGATTCAATTTGATCATCCAGGTTGGGTGAAAGATGCCTCAAACCCAAATCTCAAACGCTATATCCGTATTGAAAATGATCCATCTATTGGTTGGTCAGTTGTAGGTTCTGGTACGAAACACAAATACCTCTTGTACTTTAATGGTCAATTCCCATATGTACACCAAAACTTTGTAACCTTAAACCTTGGAAATTCATATCCAACTTATTCTAATACCCCAGTTCTTCAAGTAATTACCCAAGGACAAGGAACAACCAAGAAGAGTGAAGTGAACTTCCCAACAGGTAAAAAGACATCTTCCATCGATATCTACTCACGTACCTACAAATCACCAAGTAAGGCAGATTCACAAGATATCAGTCGATTTGGTAAAGGGGATGCTTATACAGCAACTTTGAGCAATTATGAGAATCCATCCATGATTGCATCTTCTTCAATCATTGGTTTGATTGGTATTGCGATTGCTTACTTGATTGCGATCCCATTAGGATCTTACATGGCTCTGTTCAAGAACTCATGGTTTGATAGCATCTCGACAGCTGTTTTGACATTTATGATGTCTCTTCCAACTATTGCCCTTGTTTACATTGTGCGTCTAGCAGGTTCTTTCTTTGGGCTTCCAGACTCATTCCCAGTTCTTGGAGCACAGGATTGGCGTTCATATGTATTGCCATCTCTGATTCTTGGTTTGTTGAGTGCACCATTTATCGCAGTTTGGATTCGTCGTTACATGATCGATATCCACTCGCAAGATTTCGTCCGTTTTGCTCGTTCAAAAGGATTGTCAGAACGTGAGATCTCAAGAAAACACATCTTCAAAAATGCGATGGTTCCATTGGTATCGGGTATTCCGACATCTATTATCGGAGTTATCTCAGGTGCGACGCTGACTGAAACAGTCTTCGCTTTCCCAGGTATGGGTAAAATGTTGATTGACTCTATTAAAGCATCAAACAACACCATGGTCATCGGACTTGTCTTCATTTTCACATCGCTTGGTATCTTTGCTGCCATGTTAGGTGATATCTTGATGACAGTACTTGACCCACGGATTAAATTAACGAATACGAAAGGAGGCAAATAATGGCTACAATCGATAAAAATAAATTTCAGTTTGTAAAACGCGATGACTTTGCCTCTGAAGTAATCGATGCTCCAGCGTATTCATACTGGAAATCTGTATTTAGACAATTCTTGAAAAAAAGAACCACTATCATTATGCTTGCTATTTTGATTGGGATTCTCTTGATGAGCTTTGTCTATCCTATGTTTTCAAATTTTGATTACAACGACGTAAGTAAGGTAAATGACTTTTCAGCACGTTTGAATCCACCAAGTGCCAAAGCTTTCTTTGGTACAGATAATAACGGTAAATCCCTCTTTGATGGAGTTTGGTTTGGTGCTCGGAATTCAATTATCATTTCTTTCATCGCCACTGTTATTAACGTGGTTGTCGGAGTCATCGTTGGTGGAATTTGGGGGATCTCAAAATCTATCGACCGTATCATGATGGAAGTTTATAACGTTATTTCAAACATTCCATTTATGTTGATCGTTATCGTCTTGACTTACTCAATGGGATCTGGTTTCTGGAACTTGATTCTTGCCATGTCCTTAACAGGATGGATCGGAATTGCTTATACCATTCGTGTCCAAATTATGCGTTACCGTGATTTGGAGTACAACCTTGCCAGCCGAACATTAGGAACACCAACGTTGAAAATTGTTACGAAAAATATTTTGCCTCAATTGGTATCTGTTATCGTGACGCAAACATCACAGTTGCTTCCAAGCTTTATTTCTTACGAAGCTTTCCTTTCCTTCTTCGGACTTGGTCTTCCAATCACAGTTCCAAGTTTGGGACGCTTGATTTCTGACTATTCTCAAAACGTAACTACAAATGCCTACCTATTCTGGATTCCGCTTACTGTTTTGATTTTAGTATCCTTGTCATTCTTTATCGTCGGACAAAACTTGGCCGATGCCAGCGACCCACGTACACATAGATAGGAGGAGTAGATATGACATCAAATAACAATATTATTTTATCTGCTCAAGATATCGTAGTGGAATTTGACGTGCGCGATCGCGTGCTGACAGCTATTCGTGGCGTATCGCTTGAGCTAGTAGAAGGTGAAGTTCTTGCCTTAGTTGGTGAGTCAGGTTCAGGGAAATCAGTTTTGACAAAAACGTTCACTGGAATGTTAGAAGATAACGGCCGTATTGCCAAAGGTTCGATTAAATACCGTGGTCAAGAATTGACAGATTTAAAATCGAATAAAGATTGGGAAAATATTCGTGGATCTAAGATCGCTACAATTTTCCAAGACCCAATGACAAGTTTGGACCCAATCAACACAATTGGATCACAAATTACAGAAGTCATTATCAAACACCAAGGGAAAACAGCTAAAGAAGCCAAAGAAATGGCTTTGGACTATATGGAGAAAGTTGGAATTCCAGATGCTGAACGTCGTTTTGATGAGTATCCATTCCAATATTCAGGTGGGATGCGTCAACGGATCGTTATTGCCATCGCCTTAGCCTGCCGTCCAGATATCTTAATCTGTGACGAACCAACAACAGCCCTTGATGTAACCATTCAAGCGCAAATCATTGATTTGTTGAAATCCCTTCAAAAAGAATACCAATTTACAGTTATCTTTATCACCCACGACTTAGGTGTGGTTGCAAGTATTGCAGATAAAGTAGCCGTTATGTATGCTGGAGAAATTGTTGAGTTTGGTAAAGTAGAAGAAATTTTCTATGATCCAAAACATCCATACACATGGAGCTTGCTTTCAAGCTTGCCTCAATTGTCAACCTCAGATGGTGATCTTTACTCTATTCCAGGGACTCCGCCATCATTGTATGCTCCAATCAAAGGAGATGCCTTTGCACTTCGTTCAGACTATGCAATGCAGATTGATTTTGAAGAAGAGGCACCTGCTTTCAAAGTGACCGATACTCACTGGGCTAAGACTTGGTTGCTCCATCCAGATGCACCAACAGTTCATAAACCAGAAGTAATCGAAAACCTTCACGAAAAGATTGGCTCAAAAATGGGCTTCACTCACATTACAGAATAGGAGGAAGGAAATGACTGAAAAATTAGTTGAAATTAAAGATTTAGAAATTTCCTTCGGTGAAGGAAGTAAAAAATTCGTTGCTGTAAAGAACGCCAACTTCTTCATTAATAAGGGAGAAACTTTCTCGCTTGTTGGTGAATCTGGAAGTGGGAAGACAACAATTGGACGTGCGATCATCGGTCTGAATGATACAAGTGCTGGAGAAATTATTTATGACGGTCGCAAGATCAACGGAAAAAACTCTCATAGTGAAAAATCAGAGTTGATCCGTAAAATTCAAATGATCTTCCAAGACCCAGCAGCAAGTTTGAATGAACGTGCAACAGTTGATTATATTATCTCTGAAGGTTTGATCAACCACCATTTGTTTAACAGTGAAGAAGAACGTCAGGAAAAAGTGAAAAATATTATGCATGAAGTTGGACTTCTTGCAGAACATTTGACACGTTACCCTCACGAATTCTCAGGTGGTCAACGTCAACGGATCGGTATTGCCCGTGCACTTGTCATGGAACCAGAATTTGTCATTGCGGATGAACCAATCTCAGCCCTTGACGTTTCAGTACGTGCGCAAGTTTTGAACCTTTTGAAAAAATTCCAAAGAGAATTAGGCTTGACCTACCTCTTTATCGCCCATGACTTGTCAGTTGTACGCTTCATTTCTGACCGTATTGCAGTTATCTATAAAGGGGTTATTGTAGAAGTGGCAGAAACTGAAGAGCTATTTAACCATCCAATCCATCCATACACCCAATCCCTACTTTCAGCGGTCCCAATTCCAGATCCAATTCTAGAACGTAAAAAAGTTCTAAAAATCTACGATCCAGAACAACATGATTACTCTGAAGATAAACCACAAATGGTTGAAATTAAACCAGGTCATTATGTATGGGCTAACAAAGCTGAAGAAAACAAATACAGACAAGAATATAAATAGAGAGGATTCCCTCTCTATTTTCTTTATTCAAAAAAACTTTCAAAAAAATAAAATTTTTTGGAAAAAAGTATTGACAGTAAGGTAAGGTTATGATATACTAATATAGTTGTCGCGCGAGAGCGACAAAGACCTTTGAAAACTGAACAAGACGAACCAATGTGCAGGGCGCTATAACTAAGGTTATAGTAACTGAACAATAAAAAAACAATAAATCTGTCAGTGACAGAATGAGTTTAAGACAAACAATTATTTTAATGAGAGTTTGATCCTGGCTCAGGATGAACGCTGGCGGCGTGCCTAATACATGCAAGTAGAACGCTGAAGCTTGGTGCTTGCACCGAGCGGATGAGTTGCGAACGGGTGAGTAACGCGTAGGTAACCTGCCTCTTAGCGGGGGATAACTATTGGAAACGATAGCTAATACCGCATAAAAGTCGATATCGCATGATATTGATTTGAAAGGTGCAATTGCATCACTAAGAGATGGACCTGCGTTGTATTAGCTAGTTGGTGAGGTAACGGCTCACCAAGGCGACGATACATAGCCGACCTGAGAGGGTGATCGGCCACACTGGGACTGAGACACGGCCCAGACTCCTACGGGAGGCAGCAGTAGGGAATCTTCGGCAATGGGGGCAACCCTGACCGAGCAACGCCGCGTGAGTGAAGAAGGTTTTCGGATCGTAAAGCTCTGTTGTAAGAGAAGAACGAGTGTGAGAGTGGAAAGTTCACACTGTGACGGTAACTTACCAGAAAGGGACGGCTAACTACGTGCCAGCAGCCGCGGTAATACGTAGGTCCCGAGCGTTATCCGGATTTATTGGGCGTAAAGCGAGCGCAGGCGGTTAGATAAGTCTGAAGTTAAAGGCTGTGGCTTAACCATAGTACGCTTTGGAAACTGTTTAACTTGAGTGCAGAAGGGGAGAGTGGAATTCCATGTGTAGCGGTGAAATGCGTAGATATATGGAGGAACACCGGTGGCGAAAGCGGCTCTCTGGTCTGTAACTGACGCTGAGGCTCGAAAGCGTGGGGAGCAAACAGGATTAGATACCCTGGTAGTCCACGCCGTAAACGATGAGTGCTAGGTGTTGGGTCCTTTCCAGGACTCAGTGCCGCAGCTAACGCATTAAGCACTCCGCCTGGGGAGTACGACCGCAAGGTTGAAACTCAAAGGAATTGACGGGGGCCCGCACAAGCGGTGGAGCATGTGGTTTAATTCGAAGCAACGCGAAGAACCTTACCAGGTCTTGACATCCCTCTGACCGCTCTAGAGATAGAGTTTTCCTTCGGGACAGAGGTGACAGGTGGTGCATGGTTGTCGTCAGCTCGTGTCGTGAGATGTTGGGTTAAGTCCCGCAACGAGCGCAACCCCTATTGTTAGTTGCCATCATTTAGTTGGGCACTCTAGCGAGACTGCCGGTAATAAACCGGAGGAAGGTGGGGATGACGTCAAATCATCATGCCCCTTATGACCTGGGCTACACACGTGCTACAATGGCTGGTACAACGAGTCGCGAGTCGGTGACGACAAGCTAATCTCTTAAAGCCAGTCTCAGTTCGGATTGTAGGCTGCAACTCGCCTACATGAAGTCGGAATCGCTAGTAATCGCGGATCAGCACGCCGCGGTGAATACGTTCCCGGGCCTTGTACACACCGCCCGTCACACCACGAGAGTTTGTAACACCCGAAGTCGGTGAGGTAACCATTTGGAGCCAGCCGCCTAAGGTGGGATAGATGATTGGGGTGAAGTCGTAACAAGGTAGCCGTATCGGAAGGTGCGGCTGGATCACCTCCTTTCTAAGGAAAAGGAAACCTGTACGTTGGTCTTGTTTAGTTTTGAGAGGTCTTGTGGGGCCTTAGCTCAGCTGGGAGAGCGCCTGCTTTGCACGCAGGAGGTCAGCGGTTCGATCCCGCTAGGCTCCATTAACACTTTAAGGAGTGTTAAGATTGAACATTGAAAATTGAATATCTATATCAAATAGTAACAAGAAAATAAACCGAAACGCTGTAAATATTTAAAGAGTTTAGGTCGCAAGACCAAAAATAAGGTTAAGTTAATAAGGGCGCACGGTGGATGCCTTGGCACTAGAAGCCGAAGAAGGACGTGACAAACGACGAAATGCTTTGGGGAGCTGTAAGTAAGCGACGATCCAGAGATGTCCGAATGGGGGAACCCACTAGCTGATGGCTAGTACTCCTATCTGTTAAGGATAGGTAGAGGAAGACGCAGTGAACTGAAACATCTAAGTAGCTGCAGGAAGAGAAAGCAAAAGCGATTGCCTGAGTAGCGGCGAGCGAAACGGCAGGAGGGCAAACCGAGGAGTTTACTCCTCGGGGTTGTAGGACTGCAATGTGGACTTAAAGATTATAGAAGAATGACATGGGAAGGTCAGCCAAAGAGAGTAAGAGCCTCGTATTCGAAATAGTCTTTATACCTAGCAGTATCCTGAGTACGGTGGGACACGAGAAATCCCGTCGGAATCTGGGAGGACCATCTCCCAACCCTAAATACTCTCTAGTGACCGATAGTGAACCAGTACCGTGAGGGAAAGGTGAAAAGCACCCCGGGAGGGGAGTGAAATAGAACCTGAAACCGTGTGCCTACAACAAGTTCGAGCCCGTTAATGGGTGAGAGCGTGCCTTTTGTAGAATGAACCGGCGAGTTACGATATGATGCGAGGTTAAGTTGAAGAGACGGAGCCGTAGGGAAACCGAGTCTGAATAGGGCGGATTAGTATTATGTCGTAGACCCGAAACCATGTGACCTACCCATGAGCAGGTTGAAGGTGAGGTAAAACTCACTGGAGGACCGAACCAGGGCACGTTGAAAAGTGCTTGGATGACTTGTGGGTAGCGGAGAAATTCCAAACGAACTTGGAGATAGCTGGTTCTCTCCGAAATAGCTTTAGGGCTAGCGTCGACATTAAGATTCTTGGAGGTAGAGCACTGTTTGGGTGAGGGGTCCATCCCGGATTACCAATCTCAGATAAACTCCGAATGCCAATGAATTATGGTCGGCAGTCAGACTGCGAGTGCTAAGATCCGTAGTCGAAAGGGAAACAGCCCAGACCACCAGCTAAGGTCCCAAAATAATTGTTAAGTGGAAAAGGATGTGGGGTTGCACAGACAACTAGGATGTTAGCTTAGAAGCAGCTATTCATTCAAAGAGTGCGTAATAGCTCACTAGTCGAGTGACCCTGCGCCGAAAATGTACCGGGGCTAAAACAATTTACCGAAGCTGTGGATACCTTTATAGGTATGGTAGGAGAGCGTTCTATGTGTGGAGAAGGTGTACCGTGAGGAGCGCTGGAACGCATAGAAGTGAGAATGCCGGTATGAGTAGCGAAAGACAGGTGAGAATCCTGTCCACCGTAAGACTAAGGTTTCCAGGGGAAGGCTCGTCCGCCCTGGGTTAGTCGGGACCTAAGGAGAGACCGAAAGGTGTATCCGATGGACAACAGGTTGATATTCCTGTACTAGAGTATGTAGTGAAGGAGGGACGCAGTAGGCTAACTAAAGCGTGCGACTGGAAGTGCACGTCTAAGCAGTGAGGTGTGAATTGAGTTAAATGCTTAATTCTGTAACATTGAGCTGTGATGGGGAGCGAAGTTTAGTAGCGAAGTTAGTGACGTCACACTGCCAAGAAAAGCTTCTAGCGTTAATCATACTCTACCCGTACCGCAAACCGACACAGGTAGTCGAGGCGAGTAGCCTCAGGTGAGCGAGAGAACTCTCGTTAAGGAACTCGGCAAAATGACCCCGTAACTTCGGGAGAAGGGGTGCTGGCTTTAAGTCAGCCGCAGTGAATAGGCCCAAGCAACTGTTTATCAAAAACACAGCTCTCTGCTAAATCGTAAGATGATGTATAGGGGGTGACGCCTGCCCGGTGCTGGAAGGTTAAGAGGAGTGCTTAGCGTAAGCGAAGGTATGAATTGAAGCCCCAGTAAACGGCGGCCGTAACTATAACGGTCCTAAGGTAGCGAAATTCCTTGTCGGGTAAGTTCCGACCCGCACGAAAGGCGTAATGATTTGGGCACTGTCTCAACGAGAGACTCGGTGAAATTTTAGTACCTGTGAAGATGCAGGTTACCCGCGACAGGACGGAAAGACCCCATGGAGCTTTACTGCAGTTTGATATTGAGTGTCTGTGCCACATGTACAGGATAGGTAGGAGCCATTGAGATCGGGACGCCAGTTTCGATGGAGGCGTTGTTGGGATACTACCCTTGTGTTATGGCCACTCTAACCCGGTAGGTTCATCATCTACGGAGACAGTGTCTGACGGGCAGTTTGACTGGGGCGGTCGCCTCCTAAAAGGTAACGGAGGCGCCCAAAGGTTCCCTCAGAATGGTTGGAAATCATTCGCAGAGTGTAAAGGTATAAGGGAGCTTGACTGCGAGAGCTACAACTCGAGCAGGGACGAAAGTCGGGCTTAGTGATCCGGTGGTTCCGTATGGAAGGGCCATCGCTCAACGGATAAAAGCTACCCTGGGGATAACAGGCTTATCTCCCCCAAGAGTTCACATCGACGGGGAGGTTTGGCACCTCGATGTCGGCTCGTCGCATCCTGGGGCTGTAGTCGGTCCCAAGGGTTGGGCTGTTCGCCCATTAAAGCGGCACGCGAGCTGGGTTCAGAACGTCGTGAGACAGTTCGGTCCCTATCCGTCGCGGGCGTAGGAAATTTGAGAGGATCTGCTCCTAGTACGAGAGGACCAGAGTGGACTTACCGCTGGTGTACCAGTTGTCTCGCCAGAGGCATCGCTGGGTAGCTATGTAGGGAAGGGATAAACGCTGAAAGCATCTAAGTGTGAAACCCACCTCAAGATGAGATTTCCCATGATTTTATATCAGTAAGAGCCCTGAGAGATGATCAGGTAGATAGGTTAGAAGTGGAAGTTGTGTGAGCAATGGAGCGGACTAATACTAATAGCTCGAGGACTTATCCAAAGAGTCAGAAGATATTGACAATGTAAGGTTAACTTGTTAGAATATAGATGTTCAATTTTGAATGTTTAATCATTCAGAGTTAAGTGACGATAGCCTAGGAGATACACCTGTACCCATGCCGAACACAGCAGTTAAGCCCTAGAACGCCGGAAGTAGTTGGGGGTTGCCCCCTGTGAGATAAGGTAGTCGCTTAGCTTGATTCCGCCATAGCTCAGTTGGTAGTAGCGCATGACTGTTAATCATGATGTCGTAGGTTCGAGTCCTACTGGCGGAGTATAGAATAAAAGAGATCAAGTAATTGATCTCTTTTTTACTTTTCATTTTAATGTTAATTAAAGCTCCGTTTAGTTAACGGAGCTTTTCTCTATTTAGTTATTTGGGAAAAATGCTTGATATAAGGCTTTAATTGCTTTTTCTTCTTGATCTTTACTTACAACAAACATGATGGAAACTTCACTAGAACCTTGCGAGATCATTTGAATATTCACTTCATTCTCTGATAGTGCTTTGGCTGCAGTGGCAGTAACCCCCACTTGACTCTTCATTTTCTCACCAACAATCATAATGATGGAAAGATCATGTTCAATTTCGGCTGTGTCAACTTCGAGCTTTTGCGTTAATTGTTTTAAAATTTCTTGTTCTTTGATTGGAGTCAGTTCACGAGAACGCAAAATGATGGACAAGTCATCGATTCCTGTTGGCATATGTTCCCAACTGATATTGAGATCTTCTAAAATTTGAAGGACTTTTCGACCAAAACCGACTTCACGGTTCATAAGGTATTTTGTAGTGTTAATACTAACGAATCCTGAATCACCTGCAATTCCTACAACAGTCACATGATCATTTGAATGTTCCAAAACAATGCGGGTTCCAGGGTGGTCTGGATTATTTGTATTTTTAATAACTAATGGAATTTTACCTCTGTATGCTGGAACGAGTGCTTCATCATGCAAGACTGAAAAACCAGCATAGGCTAATTCACGCATTTCTTTGTAGGTTAATTCGGGAATAGAATGTGGGTGTTTAATAATACCTGGATGTGCTGCAAAGATACCATTTACGTCTGTAAAGTTTTCGTATAAGTCTGCTTTTACACCTGCTGCAATGATCGATCCTGTAATGTCAGATCCACCACGAGAAAATGTACAAATGTCGCCATCTTGAGTAACACCAAAGAAACCTGGAATGACAATCACTTCACTTGAATCTTTTAGTTCTTCAATTTTATCGTAACTAGATGGTAAAATACGAGCGTTGGAAGGTTCTGCAGTGACCGTAATTCCTGCTTCTTTTGGATGGATATATCTTGCTTCTAATCCATTTTGATTGAAATAGGCAGCAATGAGTTTAGCATTGTTATTTTCACCTGCTGCTAGGAATGCATCGTATGTAAATGGATTCCCTTTTTTAGGTAAATTTGTTAAATCATAGATATCTTCAGCAATTTCCTGAATAATAGAATCTTTGAGACCCAATTCCTCTGTAATGGCACGATAACGTTCAATAATCCACTGTTGTGTTTGTGTGACATCCTTATCTGAAGTAAATTCTTTATAATACCGGATCAGAGCGTCTGTTACTTTTGTATCTTCAGCGTTGCGTTTGCCTGGAGCTGATACAACTACAAATCTTCTTTCTGGATCATCTTTAATGATATCAAGTACTTTTTTTAATTGAGAAGCTGATGCTAGAGAACTTCCACCGAATTTAGTTACTTTCATATTTTCTCCTTAATAGTTTCATTAATACATTATACCAAAGTTCAGTTATTGATACAATGTATTTACAGATAGGGCATAAAATAATTGATTCTGTAGAGGAGAGAAATTGTAATTATTCAAATTTTACAATTTTGTTACATCTTATAGATATATTTTACTATTTTACTTTTTTGTGGTATGATATGTTATAATTCAAAAGTTTTAATATCAAAATATTTTATATTTAAACAAAAGGAGTCTGTGATGTTTGAAACAATTTTGTATTCTGTCGAAAACGACCTCGCGACAATCTCTTTAAATCGTCCTGAAGTATCCAATGGTTTTAACATTCCAATGTGTCAGGAAATTTTAGCTGCCCTGGAAGATGCAGAAAAAAATGAGGAAGTAAAATTCATTATTCTATCAGCAGAAGGGAAAATCTTTTCAGTTGGTGGAGATTTGAGCGAAATGAAACGCGCAGTCGATGCGGATGACATCGAGTCTCTTGTTTTAATTGCCGAATTAGTTAATACGATTTCAAAGAAAATCAAGCAATTGCCAAAACCGGTTATTATGGTGGCAGATGGAGCGGTTGCTGGAGCAGCTGCTAACATTGCAGTAGCTGTTGATTTTTGTATTATTAGTGATCGTACTAAATTTATCCAAGCCTTTGTTGGGGTTGGTTTAGCACCGGATGCGGGTGGGTTATTCTTATTAGGAAAAGCTATTGGTATGTCTCGGGCTACTCATTTAGTAATGACAGGTGAAGCTTTGACTGCAGAAAAAGCATTGGAGTATGGCCTAGCTTACCGCGTTTGTGAATCTGAAAAACTTGAGAAAACGGTTGATCAATTGCTTAAAAAATTAAGAAGAGGATCTTCAAATTCTTATGCTGCTATGAAAGAAATGGTTTGGGAAGCCTTCTTGAAAGAATGGGACCAATATGCGAATCTTGAATTAAATTTGCAAAAGAAACTAGCATTTACAGAAGATTTTAAAGAGGGGGTTATTGCCTACTCTGAAAAACGTCGGCCACAATTTAAAGGAAAATAAATTTGTATCTTTTCCATGTTTTGTGAAAAAAAGCTTGCAAATTATTTTCATTTTTGATAAAATTTGACTATCAAAGTAAAATTAGGAGGTGGAGTTTTGAATTACCAATTAGTTAACGACTATTTAACATCCATCTTTAATAATGTTTTGGTTATTGAGGAGTCGAGCCTAAGAGCAAGTCGATTCAAAGATGTTTCTATTAAAGAAATGCATACGATCGATGTGATTGGTTCGACACCGAATGCAACCCCGAGTGATATTTCACGGGAGTTGATGGTGACTTTGGGGACTGTCACGACAAGTTTGAATAATCTTGAGCGCAAAGGGTATATCGAAAGAAGAAGATCGGAAGTTGATCGCCGGGTTGTACACTTGAGTTTAACGAAGAACGGTCGTCTACTTTATCGTCTTCATCAGCAATTCCATAAACGGATGGTCAACCAGATTATTGGAGATATGAGTCCCGAAGAGAAGAAAGTGATGCAAAAAGGATTGCAAAATCTGTATCGTTTCTTGGAGGAAATTAAATAATGGTCTTTGCTAAAATTAGTCAAGTTGCTCATTATGCACCTGACCAAGTCGTATCAAATGATGATTTGGCTGAGATCATGGATACAAGTGATGAATGGATCAGTAGTCGGACAGGTATCCTTCGGCGTCACATTTCAAAAGATGAGACGACAAGTGATCTAGCAACAATTGTTGCACAAAGATTATTAGCAAAAGCAAACTTAGATGCTGAGGAAATTGATTTCATCGTTGTTGCTACGATTACTCCAGACAGCTTAATGCCATCAACTGCAGCCCGAGTACAAGCTAATATTGGAGCTTCTCGAGCTTTTGCATTTGATCTGACTGCAGCATGTAGCGGATTTGTATTTGCATTAGCCACTGCTGAAAAATACATTTCTTCAGGTATGTACCGGCGAGGAATTGTGATCGGTAGTGAGACGCTTTCAAAAGTATTAGACTGGTCAGACCGTTCCACTTCAGTCCTTTTTGGAGATGGAGCTGGTGGTGTCTTGCTTGAAGCAAGTGACCAAAAATCGTTTTTGGCTGAAAATCTTTTTACGGATGGTAGCCGAGGTACTAGTCTTGAGTCTTGCTATTTGGGTCTCTCTTCCCCATATTCAGAGGAAGTTTCTGATCGAAGATATCTGACGATGGATGGACGGGCAGTTTTTGATTTTGCCATTCGTGATGTCACGAAAAGTATTCAAAAAATGATAGCAGACGCCTCTATGGAAGCAGAAGAGATTGACTATTTTCTGTTACACCAGGCGAATGACCGAATGTTAGATAAGATGTCAAAGAAGCTGGGTGTCTCTAGAGAGAAAATCCCAGCAAATATGATGGAATATGGGAACACTAGTGCTGCTAGTATCCCCATTCTATTATCGGAGTGTGTCGAGAATCATCGAATCAAGATGGATGGAAGTCAAAAAATTCTTCTAACAGGATTCGGTGGAGGTTTGACATGGGGCACACTTCTTGTTCAATTTAGTTAAACATGTGGAAACACATTTTAAAAATTTATATATTATTTTTTAAGGAGGCCTATCATGGCAGTATTTGAAAAAGTACAAGAAATTATCGTTGAAGAACTTGGTAAAGAACCATCAGAAGTAACTCTTGAGTCTACATTCGAAGATTTAGAAGCAGATTCATTGGATTTGTTCCAAGTTATCTCTGAAATTGAAGATGCTTTTGACATCCAAATCGAAACTGAAGAAGGATTGTCTACAGTTGGTGACCTTGTCGCTTACGTAGAAGAAAAAACAAAATAATGATAGATGAGAGTATCGAAAGATATTCTCTCTTGTTTAGGTAATAGTTTGAGGCTCAAAGAAACAATCTTTTAAACTCAAACTATTACTTAAGCGAAAAAAGAGGTAGGTATAATGCAAACACGAATTACTGAACTATTGAATATTAAATATCCAATCTTCCAAGGTGGGATGGCATGGGTCGCTGATGGTGATTTGGCTGGAGCAGTATCAAACTCCGGTGGTCTTGGAATCATTGGTGGCGGGAACGCTCCAAAAGAAGTTGTAAAGGCTAACATTGATAAAGTGAAGTCTATTACAGATAAACCTTTTGGTGTAAATATCATGCTTTTGTCCCCATTCGCGGATGACATTGTTGACCTGGTGATTGAAGAAGGTGTAAAGGTTGTTACAACTGGTGCTGGAAATCCTGGGAAATACATGGATCGTTTCCATGAAGCAGGGATCACTGTCATTCCTGTTGTTCCATCTGTTGCCCTTGCAAAACGGATGGAAAAATTGGGTGCCGATGCGGTGATTGCAGAAGGGATGGAAGCTGGAGGTCACATTGGTAAATTGACGACCATGACCTTGGTTCGTCAAGTGGTTGAAGCTGTTTCTATTCCAGTAATTGGTGCTGGAGGTGTCGCTGATGGTGCCGGTGCTGCAGCTGTCTTTATGTTAGGTGCCGAAGCTGTTCAGGTGGGAACTCGTTTCGTGGTTGCTAAAGAATCTAATGCTCACCAAAACTTTAAGAATAAAATCTTGAAAGCGAAAGATATTGATACGGTAGTTTCAGCATCAGTTGTTGGACACCCTGTTCGTGCGATCAAGAATAAATTGGCTTCTGCCTATAACCAAGCTGAAAAAGATTTCTTGGCAGGTAAGAAGACTCAAGAAGAAATTGAAGAATTAGGGGCAGGTGCTCTTCGCAATGCCGTTGTTGATGGAGATGTTGACAATGGATCTGTAATGGCAGGTCAAATTGCTGGTCTTGTGAGCAAGGAAGAAACCTGTGCTGAAATTCTAGAAGATATCTATTATGGTGCAGCCAAGGTAATTCAAAAAGAGGCTGCTCGTTGGGCAGATGTAAACGTCTAAAAACGTCGAAAGGATTAGGATAGTGACAAAACGTGCGTTCTTATTTGCTGGTCAAGGGGCTCAGAAATTGGGCATGGCGAGCGATTTGTATGCGGCTTATCCCGTTGTTAAAGAGACATTTGATACGGCTAGTCGTATTCTAGGTTATGATTTGCGTGAATTGATTGATTCTAACGAAGAAAAACTGAATCAGACACGCTATACTCAACCAGCTATTTTGACAACGTCAGTAGCCATTTATCGTCTCTTAGCAGAAAATGGTATCACTCCTGATATTGTTGCCGGCCTCTCTTTGGGGGAATATTCTGCCTTAGTTGCGGCTGGAGCTCTTTCGTTTGAAGATGCAGTAGCTTTGGTTGCGAAACGTGGTGAATTCATGGAAACGGCAGCTCCTGCTGGAAGTGGGAAAATGGTTGCTGTTATGAATACAGATCCAAGTTTGATCGAAGAGATTTGTCAACAAGCATCCGAAAAGGGTGTAGTAACACCAGCTAACTACAATACGCCAGCACAAATTGTGATTGGTGGTGAGGTTGCGGCTGTGGACTATGCTGTGGAACTATTGAAGGAAGCAGGTGCCAAACGCTTGATCCCTTTGAATGTGTCAGGTCCATTCCACACAGCCTTACTGGAATCTGCTAGTCAAAAATTGGCGGCTGAACTAGAAAAAGTATCATTTAATGATTTTGATCTTCCTTTAGTTGGGAATACAGAAGCGACTATCATGAAGTCAGAAGATGTGAAAGCACTTTTGGCCCGTCAAGTAAAAGAACCGGTTCGTTTCTATGATTCAATTGCTACGATTCAAGACTTTGGTGTAGATGAGGTCATCGAGATCGGACCTGGAAAAGTCTTGTCAGGATTCTTGAAGAAAATTGATAAAACTCTTCCAACTCATAACGTCGAAGATCAGGCTAGTCTAGATGCACTTCTGAATGCTTAAAACGAGGTAAAGATGGAACTTAAAAATAAAAATGTTTTTGTAACAGGTTCAACACGCGGAATTGGATTGGCTGTGGCTCATAAATTTGCGAGTCTCGGTGCCAATGTTGTCCTAAATGGACGTTCTGAAATTTCTGAGGACTTGCTTGCACAGTTTGCTGACTATGGTGTGACTGTTGTTGGTATTTCTGGAGATATTTCTAATGGCGAAGATGCGCAACGTATGGTGGCTGAAGCAATTGAAAAGCTTGGAAGTGTTGATGTTTTGGTCAATAACGCTGGCATTACAAACGACAAGTTGATGTTGAAAATGACTGAAGAAGATTTTGAACGGGTCTTGAAAATCAACTTGACCGGTGCCTTTAATATGACTCAAGCTGTCTTAAAACCGATGTCTAAAGCTCGTCAAGGTGCCATCATCAATATGTCATCTGTTGTTGGTCTAATGGGGAATATTGGTCAAGCGAACTATGCAGCTTCAAAAGCTGGATTGATTGGTTTTACCAAATCCGTTGCGCGCGAAGTTGCGGCTCGTGGCGTTCGTGTGAATGCCATTGCACCTGGTTTCATTGAATCAGATATGACAGACGCTATTCCAGAGAAAATGAAAGATGCCATGCTAGCTCAAGTGCCAATGAAACGAATTGGTCAAGCTGAAGAAGTGGCAGAAGTTGCGGCTTTCTTGGCAGGTCAAGAATATTTAACTGGTCAAACAATTGCCATTGATGGCGGCATGACTATGCAATAATGAATGCTTACTGATCGAAAATCACTTACTTAAATATCCATCCGACAAAAGGAGAATATATATGTCTACAAATCGTGTTGTTGTTACAGGTTACGGTGTAACCTCACCAATCGGAAATACACCAGAGGAGTTCTGGAATAGCCTTCATGAAGGAAAAATTGGAATCAAGCCCATTACGAAATTTGATGCTTCTGAAATTCCAGTCTTTAATGCTGGTGAAATTCAAGATTTCCCATTCGATAAATATTTCGTGAAAAAAGATCAAAATCGTATGGATACTTACTCATTGTATGCAATCTATGCTGCGATGGAAGCTATTGAAAATTCAGGCTTGAACATGGAAGAAGAAGACCGCGATCGTGTAGGTGTGATTGTATCATCTGGTATCGGTGGTTTGCAAGAATTGGAAGATCAAATTATCCGGATGCATGAACGTGGGATGAAGAGAATCCAACCAATGTTTATTCCAAAAGCTCTTTCAAACATGGGTGCTGGAAATATCGCACTTAAGATTGGGGCTCAAGGGGTATGTAAATCCGTGACAACAGCTTGTGCTTCTGCCAATGATGCAATTGGTGAAGCTTTCCGTGAAATTAAATTTGGTATGCATGATGTTGTTTTGGCAGGTGGTGCTGAAGCTTCGATTACTAAGATTGGTATCGGTGGTTTCAATGCCCTTACGGCCCTTTCAACAACGGAAGACCCAGAACGCTCATCTATTCCATTTGACAAAGACCGCAATGGTTTTGTGATGGGGGAAGGTGCAGGGGTTCTTGTCATCGAAAGTTTGGAACATGCCCAAAAACGTGGTGCTAATATTTTAGCTGAAATAGTTGGTTACGGTTCAAACTGTGATGCCTACCACATGACAACACCAACACCAGATGGTTCAGGTGCGGCTAAAGCAATTAAATTGGCTATTAATGAAGCTGGTATCAAACCTGAAGATGTCGATTATGTCAATGCGCATGGTACCTCTACACCTGCCAATGAGAAAGGTGAAAGCGGAGCTATTGTTTCTGTACTTGGTAAAGAAGTTCCTGTATCATCTACTAAATCATTTACAGGACACTTGCTTGGTGCTGCTGGTGCGGTTGAAGCGATTGCTACCATCGAAGCGATTCGTCACAGCTTTGTACCAAAAACTGCTGGTACCAAAGAATTGTCTGACTATATCGAAGCAAACGTTGTTTATGGTGAAGGTCAAGAAGCGGATATTCAGTATGCTATCTCAAATACCTTTGGTTTTGGAGGACACAATGCTGTTCTGGCCTTTAAACGTTGGGAGGGTTAATTCATGAATATTTCTGAAATCAAAGATTTGTTGGCTCAATTTGATGCGTCAACTTTGCGTGAATTCTCATATAAAAATAATGGCGAAGAATTGAATTTGAGTAAAAACCAAACGAGTTCAGTTGCGGCTACACCGGTTGCTCCTGCAGTTGAAGTGGTAGCAACTCCTCAAACTCCTGTAGTAGCCCCTGTTGTTGAAGCCCCAGCAACTCCAGCTGTAGCGACTGAACCAGTTGCTGCTCCAGCTCAGGCTGCAGAAGGTGATGTGGTTGAAAGTCCATTGGTTGGGGTGGCTTACTTGTCGCCAGCACCGGATAAATCAGCCTTTGTATCTGTAGGAGACAAAGTTACTAAGGGTCAAACACTCTTGATTATCGAAGCCATGAAAGTGATGAATGAAGTCCCAGCACCTAAAGATGGGGTAGTCACTGAAATTTTGGTAACGAATGAAGAAATGGTTGAATTTGGAAAAGGATTGGTTCGAATCAAATGACAATTGATATTAATGCTATTCGTGAGGCTTTGCCGCATCGTTACCCAATGCTTTTGGTGGATCGCGTATTGGAAACAAGCGAAGATACGATTGTTGCCATTAAGAACGTGACAATTAATGAACCATTTTTTAATGGACATTTTCCACAATATCCTGTTATGCCAGGTGTTCTCATCATGGAAGCTTTGGCACAAACAGCAGGTGTACTAGAGTTGTCAAAACCTGAAAATAAAGGAAAATTAGTCTTTTATGCAGGGATGGACAAGGTGAAGTTTAAAAAACAAGTCGTTCCAGGAGATCAACTGGTGATGACAGCTACTTTTGTCAAACGTCGTGGAACAATTGCTGTTGTTGAAGCGAAAGCAGAAGTAGACGGTAAGCTTGCAGCTTCAGGAACGCTTACTTTTGCAATTGGAAATTAAGAAAGGCCTATCTATGTTTCGTAAGATCTTAATCGCCAATCGTGGTGAGATTGCAGTACGCATTATTCGTGCGGCTCGTGAACTTGGCATCGAGACGGTTGCGGTGTATTCTACTGCTGATAAAGAAGCCTTGCATACCTTACTAGCGGATGAAGCAGTCTGTATTGGCCCTGCTAAATCAACAGAATCTTATTTGAATATGAGTGCTGTCTTGTCTGCAGCTGTTCTAACAGGAGCAGAAGCTATCCACCCTGGTTTTGGATTTTTAAGTGAAAACTCAAAATTTGCGACCATGTGTGAGGAAGTGGGCATTAAATTTATTGGTCCTTCTGCTAAAGTCATGGATTTGATGGGGGATAAGATTAATGCTCGTAAACAGATGATCAAAGCAGGAGTGCCTGTTATTCCTGGATCAGATGGTGAAGTGTATACTGCTGAAGAAGCCCTCGAGATTGCAGAGCGTATTGGTTACCCTGTGATGTTGAAAGCATCTGCAGGAGGCGGTGGTAAGGGAATTCGGAAGGTTGAAAAACCAGAAGATTTGGTTGCTGCTTTTGAATCTGCTTCCTCAGAAGCTCAAGCTGCTTTTGGGAATGGTGCCATGTATATGGAACGGGTGATTTATCCGGCACGCCACATTGAAGTACAGATTTTAGCGGATCAGCATGGACATGTCATTCACTTAGGTGAACGCGATTGTTCTCTTCAACGAAATAACCAAAAAGTTCTAGAAGAATCCCCTTCGATTGCTATTGGAAAAACTCTTCGTAATCAAATTGGTTCTGCTGCTGTTCGTGCAGCTGAATCAGTTGGGTACGAGAATGCTGGAACGATTGAATTTTTGTATGATGAAGGCAAGGGTGAGTTCTACTTTATGGAAATGAATACCCGTGTGCAAGTAGAGCATCCTGTCACGGAATTTGTAACAGGAGTTGATATCGTTAAGGAACAGATTAAAATCGCAGCTGGACAAGAATTATCCGTTACTCAAGAGGATATTGTCATTAAAGGCCATGCGATTGAATGCCGGATCAATGCGGAAAATCCTTCCTTCAACTTTGCACCAAGCCCAGGTAAGATCACTAATCTCTATCTTCCAAGTGGTGGGGTTGGCTTGCGTGTGGATTCTGCTGTGTATCCTGGTTATACGATTCCACCATACTATGATAGTATGATTGCCAAGATCATTGTCCATGGGGAAAATCGCTTTGATGCACTGATGAAAATGCAGCGTGCTCTTTATGAGTTGGAAATCGATGGTGTCACCACCAATAGTAGTTTCCAGTTGGATTTGATCTCAGATTCGCATGTGATCGCTGGTGATTACGACACTGCATTTTTGATGGAACAATTCCTTCCAAATTATAATAAGGAATGATGAAAAAGCCTGGAGTTGTGAGGGAAGTATGAACATCATCTTCACAGTTTCAGGCTTTTATAGTAATGCTGCAGATACTGTAGCATATTATAAGGAGTAAGTAATGGCATTATTTTCTAAAAAAGATAAATATATTCGGATCAATCCGAATAGGTCAGCCTGGAAGGAGCCTCAGCCAAAACCTGAAGTTCCTGATGAACTATTTTCACAATGCCCAGGTTGTAAACATACCATTTACCAAAAGGATTTAGGTAGTGAGCGTGTCTGCCCGAATTGTGGCTATACCTTCCGTATTTCTGCTAAAGAACGCTTGGCGCTGACAGTGGATCCAGCTAGCTTTGAAGAAATGTTTACAGGAATCGAAACGACAGATCCTTTGAATTTCCCAAATTATAAGAAGAAACTAGCAGCAGTGCGGGAAATGACAGGACTGGATGAAGCTGTCCTGACTGGAACTGCCTTGATTAAAGGTCAAAAAGTTGCGCTTGGGATCATGGATTCCAACTTTATCATGGCTTCAATGGGTTCTGTAGTAGGCGAAAAAATTACTCGTTTATTTGAATTTGCGACAAAAGAAAAATTGCCAGTTGTTCTCTTTACCGCTTCCGGTGGTGCTCGGATGCAAGAAGGAATCGTGAGTTTGATGCAAATGGCAAAGATTTCTGCGGCTGTTCAACGTCATTCCAAAGAAAAATTATTCTATTTGACAGTATTGACAGATCCGACAACTGGTGGGGTGACAGCCTCATTTGCTATGGAAGGTGACATTATCATGGCAGAGAGTCAGGCCTTGGTCGGGTTTGCCGGTCGTCGCGTGATCGAATCAACTGTGCGTGAAAAATTGCCAGATGATTTCCAAAAAGCAGAATTTCTACAAGAACATGGATTTGTAGACTTGATCGTGGAGAGAAGCCAAATCCGAGCAACAGTTGGACAATTATTGGCCCTTCATGGAGGTAAACATGAGTAAAATAACACAGATTATTAAAGAAGCACGTGACCAAGGAAGATTGACTGCTCTTGATTTTGCTCAAGGAATTTTTGATGATTTTATCGAATTGCATGGAGATCGAAACTTCCGTGATGATGGTGCGGTGATTGGTGGGATTGGACGCTTAGGCGATCAAACGGTTACAGTCGTTGGGATCCAAAAAGGAAAAAATCTTCAGGATAATCTAAAACGTAATTTTGGACAACCACATCCAGAAGGCTATCGAAAAGCTTTGCGCCTCATGAAGCAAGCAGAGAAATTTGGCCGTCCAGTTGTGACCTTTATCAATACAGCGGGTGCTTATCCTGGTGTTGGAGCTGAAGAACGAGGACAAGGGGAAGCCATTGCCCGCAACCTCATGGAAATGAGTGATCTAAAAGTTCCAATTATCGCGATTATCATCGGAGAAGGTGGCTCTGGTGGTGCCTTGGCTCTTGCTGTAGCAGATAAGGTTTGGATGCTTGAGAACTCCATCTATGCAGTCTTGAGTCCAGAAGGTTTTGCCTCTATTCTTTGGAAAGATGGAAGTCGTGCCATGGAAGCAGCAGAGTTGATGAAGATTACTTCTCACGAATTGTTAAATATGGAAATTGTCGATAAGGTGATTCCCGAGCATGGATTTTCAAATGGAGAACTACTGGCTCAAGTGAAGAAGGAATTACAGGAAGAGTTAAAGGTTTTACAAGCTTTACCTCTCGAAGAGCTTCTGGAGCAACGCTACCAACGTTTTCGTAAATATTAAAAAACTGAGCTTGCAATTTGCAAGACTCAGTTTTTTTAAACTTTATTTTGGTGCGATGACTTCTGCGCCATCCATGTATGGGCGAAGGACTTCTGGAATGGTCACAGAACCGTCTTCGTTTTGGTAGTTTTCAAGAATAGCAGCGACGGTACGTCCGACTGCCAATCCAGAACCGTTCAAAGTGTGAAGGAGTTTTACCTTGCCATCTGCTTCATCGCGGTAACGGATTTGCGCACGGCGAGCTTGGAAATCTTCTGTATTGGAACAGCTTGAGATTTCACGATAGGTGTTTTGCGCTGGAATCCATACTTCCAAGTCATAAGTCTTGGCAGCTGAGAAGCCCATGTCTCCCGTTGAGAGAGCTACCACACGGTATGGAAGGTTCAGTTTTTGAAGGATATTTTCAGCATTGACAACCATTTTTTCCAATTCATCATATGATTCTTCTGGTTTAGCAAATTTCACCATTTCAACCTTATGGAATTGGTGCAAACGGATCAATCCACGAGTATCACGACCAGCTGAACCAGCTTCTGAACGGAATGATGGACTCATAGCGGTGAAGTAGATTGGAAGGTCTTTTCCATCAAGAATTTCATCGCGGTAGTAGTTCGTCAAAGGAACTTCAGCAGTTGGAATGAGGACATAATTGGTATCGCTAAGTTCAAAAGTATCTTCCTTGAATTTTGGATACTGACCAGTACCAAACATAGAATCATGGTTGACCATGTAAGGAGGGATGACTTCAGTGTAGCCTTCCTTGCCATGTTCGTCCAACATGAAGTTGTAGATAGCGCGTTCTAAGCGAGCTCCAAGTCCTTTGTAAAAGAGGAAACGAGCACCAGTGACTTTAGCTCCGCGTTCCCAGTCAAGGATATCAAGGTCTTCACCTAAATCCCAGTGAGCTTTTGGTTCGAAGTCAAACTCGCGAGGAGTTCCCCAACGGCGAACTTCAACGTTGTCATCCTCATCTGCTCCAACAGGGACACTATCAGCAGGGATATTTGGAAGGGTAGTAGTGAATTCAGTTAATTTGGCATCGATTTCAGCCAATTCTGTATCCAATGCTTTGACTTCTGCAGAGAGGGTTTGCATGGCAGCAATCTTATCATCTGCATTTTCCTTGTTGCGTTTAGCTTGTGCGATTTCAGCAGATACGGTGTTGCGCTCTGCTTTGAGATTTTCTACTTTGACTAAGATGTCTCGACGTTTGGCATCGATTTCTTTCATTTCATTCAAAATAGCCGCATCTACTCCACGTGTTGCCAATTTTTTTGCAACTGCATCAAAGTCTGTACGAATCCGTTTAATATCTAACATAGCTTCTCCTTTAACAAAAAACACACCTGTTAGAGTGTTGGAGTGGCAGAGCCACGGTTCCATCCAACTTCACAGGTGTGCACTTGATTCGATATTGTATTTTAAAGAAACGGTAGAATTTCAATTAAGATTTCTATCTGCTCGCAGCAACCGCAGACTTTCTGAAAGAACCTCTTAACTTACTTATCCGTTTGCGTCTATTATACAAGAAAAGATTCTATTTTGCAAATAGATTTTTAATTTTAGCCGTGATGATTTGGATCAACGTAGGAAGTTTGACAATTTTATCATTTCCTAGATGTTCCCGAGCAATCTTTAAAATTTTTCCAGAGTCTTTTGAAGCAAAGAGAAATTTTGATTCTCTGGTATAGATTTCAAAATGGCGGCTAATTTTACGTCCGGATACATTGGCTCCGATTCGCTCGATTTCTTGCCAGGGAATTTGGATGTAGTCTTCTACATTTGCATCCGCATAAAATTCAAAAGCGGCATTCCCGACTAGGATTTTTCCAACCTTTCCCCCCACTCCAAGGTAAGAAACCCCTGTAGTATGGAATTCAACGGTTTTATTCAATGATTGAGCCATGAGATCCTCCTGTATTGCTGTTCACTCCATTATATCATAATAAAAAGAAGGCCGAAACCTTCTTTTTAGTTGATCTTTGCTTACATCAAGCCAGCAACGTGTGCTAGTACACCGATTACAAAGAGAGCGATGATGATGGTGATTGGAGATACTTTTTTCTTCAACAACCACATACAAGCAAAAGTAAGAAGTAATCCCATCAAACCAGGAATCAATGAATCCAAGTTTTGTTGGAAAGTTGTAACTTTTTCAGGTGTTTGAGATAGGCCTGAACCAACTTGAGCGAAGGCTTCTTGGATACCCTTGTATCCTTCAGGAAGTTTATCCCAGTGGATATAAGCTTTGTCGTCTAATTTGACAGAAGAAACATTGAAGACGAATTTAATAGATACCCAACGTTCTACCAAGACAGCGAGCATGAACATCCCAAGGATAGAAGCCCCTTTAGTGATGTCTTGCAAGATCCCACCAGACATATCTTTGGTAATTTCAGAACCTGCTTTGTAACCAAGTTCTTGCGTGTACCACAAGAAGGCCATACGAATCGCATTCCATGCGATAAAGAAGATGAGTGGGCCAAGGATGTTACCAGACGCAGCAAGTGATGCACCAAGGGCACCAAGGATAGGACGTGCTGTAAACCAGAAGACTGGATCTCCGATACCCGCCAAAGGACCCATCATACCAATTTTAACCCCTTGGATGGCAGCATCGTCAATAGCGGCACCGTTTGCTCTTTCTTCTTCAAGAGCAAGCGTTACCCCGATGATAGGAGCGGCAACGTATGGGTGAGTGTTAAAGAATTCCATGTGACGCTCAAGAGCAGCCGCTTGGTCTTCTTTCTTCGTATAAAGTTTTTTGATAGCTGGGATCAATGAGTATGCCCAACCCAAGTTTTGCATCCGTTCATAGTTCCAAGAACCTTGCAAGAAGGTTGAACGCCACCAAACCTTTTGACGATCTGATTTAGATAATTGTAATTTTTCAGTCATGATAGTGTCACACCTTTCTTAATAGTCTTCGAGAATGTCGCCAATTGGATCGTTAGAAGTAGCGGCACCGCCACCTCCATTGCCACCTTTCTTAGAAAGAGTAAGGTAGATCAAGGCAAGGGCAACACCAATTGCTCCAAGGGCGATCAAGGTCAATTGGCTAACAGCTGCAAGAGCAAAACCGATGGCAAAGAATGGCCATACTTCACGGCTCGCCATCATGTTGATAACCATGGCATAACCAACGGCTACAACCATACCACCACCGATTTGCATTCCATCAGAGAGCCATTTTGGCATTTGTTCAAGAGCAGTTTTGACAGTTTCAGCAGGAATCATCAACAAGAGGGCTGCAGGAATGGCGATACGAAGACCTTGAAGAAGAAGGGCCACAAAGTGAGCGCGTTCTACACCTTTGATATCCCCTTTTCTAGCAGCAGCGTCGGCAGTGTGAACCAAACCAACGGAAAGGGTACGGACGATCATGGTCAAGAAAAGACCAGCAACTGCAAGTGGAATAGCGACACTTTGAGCGACAGCGATTCCTTTTGTACTGAAGTCTCCCCCAAGTACCATGATGATGGCAGCAGCGACAGATGCAAGGGCAGCATCGGGTGCAACTGCGGCACCAATGTTTGCCCAGCCAAGTGCAATAAATTGAAGTGAACCACCAAGCATAATGCCAGCAGTCAAGTTACCTGTTACCAAACCGATTAAGGTACAAGCAACAAGGGGTTGGTGGAATTGGAATTGGTCAAGGATACCTTCAAGACCTGCTAAGAAGGCAACAACGACCACTAATACCATAGAAATAATAGACATGTTTAAAATCCTTTCGTAAGTAATCGATTATTGAACGTTAGCTTTGTTAATTAAGTCAAACAAATCTTTCTTAGAGTCATTTGGCACTTTACGGACGTCAAATTCAACTCCAAGATCACGCATTTTTTCAAATGTAGCCACGTCATCTTTATCCATTGACAACACATTGTTAACCATGGTTTTACCAGTTGAGTGGGCCATTGAACCAACGTTCAAGGTTTTAATCGGAACACCACCTTCGATGGCGCGAAGAGCATCTTGAGGTGTTTCAAATAAGATCAAAGCATGGGTATTTCCAAAACGTGGATCTTTTGCAACGTCGATCAATTTTTGAATTGGGACAACGTTTGCTTTCACACCATTTGGTGCCGCTTGTTTGATCAATTCCTTACGGAGTTCATCTTTAGCAACAGAATCTGAAGCAACAATGATCCGATCGGCTTTTGAATCAGGTGTCCAAGCAGTTGCGACTTGTCCATGAAGAAGACGTGTATCTAAGCGGGCAAGGTTAATCTTGAGTTTTCCATCTCCGATAACCGTTCCTTCTGGAATAGCAGCTTGGGCTACAGGAGCAGCAGTGGCTGTACTAGCTTCTTCAACAGGATTCAATTCTTCTGGAAGAGCTTTGACACCTTCTTTTGCTTCCTTGATGATGTTTGCAGCGACTTGATCAACGCCGGCATTTGCATCCATCAACCGTTCTGTATAAGCTTGAATCAACATCGGAAGGTTCAATCCTGTGATGATCGCAAATTTACGATCTGGATTTTCTCCCATGACGCGACTTGCTTGGTTAAATGGAGAACCACTCCAAAGGTCAGCCAAAACCAAGACTTCATCTTCTGCATCAAATGCGGCAACAGCTGCATTAAATTTAGCATAGAGATCATCCGGGCCTTCACTTGGCATGAACGTAACCACTTGAACTTTCTCTTGATCCCCAAAGATCATCGAGCCGGATTGGTGGATTCCAGCTGCAAATTCACCGTGGCTAGCAATAATGATACCAATACTCATTATTGACATTCCTCCTTATAAAATTTGTTTGACTTTCAGTTTAATAAAACTTTAAGCTACTTTATTATAAATCGTTTCCACACTTAAGTCAATTTTTCTATCAAAATCTCGATGTAAAAACATTGATTTATTATATTAAATTATCGGTAAATAAAAATTGAATGCTATTGAATGGCTCTTGTTTATTAGTTGATAATGGCAGAAGAAATCAATGATATGTAGGTTTCATAGGATTTGAATTTCAATAAAATATTCCAACAATCGATCTATATCCGCAAAAATAAAAAATAAATATATAATAAATTGTAAAATAGAGTGATTGAGAGCACTCAAAAAGACTAGCCCAGTTGGGCTAGTCCTGTAGGTTCAGTTGTTTAGTTTGTAAAGTCAAGTACCATACGTCCTTGAATGGTTCCAGCTTCCATTTCGTCAAAGACTTTGACTGCATCTTCTACTGGACGTTTTTGAACGACAGGGACTACCAAGCCTTCTGCACCAAATTGGAAGGCTTCTTCCAAGTCTTTACGAGTTCCTACAAGAGAACCAATGACTTGGATACCATCTAATACAGTTTTCACAATGCTGAGGTCCATCATTTCAGAAGGAAGACCAACTGCAACCACGCGGCCGCCTGCACGAACAGAATCTACTGCTTGGTTGAAAGCTACTTTAGAAACAGCTGTTACGACAGCAGAGTGAGCTCCACCATTTGTTTTTTCTTTAATCAATCCTGGGACATCATCAACTTCGCGACCGTTGATGACAAAGTCTGCACCAACTTCTTTCGCCAATTCTAGTTTATCATTGTTGATATCGACAGCGATGACATGTGCATTGAAGACTTTCTTAGCATATTGAACAGCCAAGTTTCCTAGTCCACCAGCTCCATAGATAACAATCCATTGTCCTGGTTCAGCTTTGGCTTCTTTGATGGCTTTATAAGTGGTAACACCTGCACACGTAATAGAAGATGCTTGGGCTGGATCTAATCCTTCAGGTACTTTCACTGCGTAATCTGCAGTAACGATACATTGTTCAGCCATCCCTCCATCAACAGAGTAACCAGCATTTTTTACAGTACGGCAAAGAGTTTCACGACCAGTTGTACAGTATTCACAAGTTCCACATCCCTCGAAGAACCATGCGACACTGACACGATCCCCAACTTTTAGGCTCTTGACATCTGGAGCAACTTCTTTAACAATACCGATTCCTTCGTGTCCAAGAACACGGCCTGGAACTTTACCGAAGTCCCCGTGAGCAACGTGCAAGTCAGTGTGGCAGACACCACAGTATTCGATTTGAACAAGTGCTTCCCCTGTTTCAAGTGGACGCATGTCTTTGTTTGCAACGATTTCAACACCAGTACCTTCTGGATTTACAACAACAGCTTTCATTTTGTTCCTCCTTAAGTGAACGAGAAGCGGTTTAGAATTTTTGAAAGCGCTTCTTTAATAACTATGTTAATAATATCACAAACTAGATGACGAGGCAATGAAAAAAATGGAAAAAAAGGGCGGTATTGATTAACCGATTAAGGATTTGGCGCAGAAAAAGACATGAGGGGATAGCTCATGTCTGTTCCTATTATAAGAATAATTGAATGAGTTGGCGCGCGACACCATCTTCGTTATTTGTGAAATCTGTGACGGAGTCTGCATAAGGGAGAAGGACGGAGCTGGCATTTTTCATAGCGTATCCATGACCAGCGAGAGCTAGCATGTCGGTATCGTTGTGCTCGTCTCCAAAGGCAATCAAATCCTTCTGATCCATATTGAGTTTATCTAGAAGGTAGGTCAGAGCAGATGCTTTGGTCACATTTTTGGGATTGCATTCCAGAATATTTAAGGGACCACCCCAAGTATTGATAGACAGATTGTAGTCATAATGACGATTCATTTCATCTGCCAGAGCATATTTGTCTTCCGCTTTCGTTTGAAAGAGAATACAGTTTGGGTCGCTCGTTACCCGCTCGGGATTGAATTGATTTTCTGGTTGGAAAGATTCAATCCCGAATAATTTAGGATCTGCAACGTGCTCATTTGGATCGGTAATAAAGAATTTATTGCGGTATTCGCCTGCTATAAAGTCCGCTTGGATAGTGTCTCGGTTAGCTACCATATCTAACAGGTATTTTTTATCTAAAGTCAAACATTGTTCATCTGCCCATTTTTTCTCAGGTAGATGCGTAAGGGAGCCGTTAAAATTGATCATCGGAGTATCTAGCTCTAGTTGTTTGTAATAGGTATGTGCCATACGGTAGGGGCGGCCTGTTGTAATAATGACTTTATGGCCAAGAGCACTAATTTTTTTTATCGTATCAATGGTAAAGTCGCTCAATTTGCTTTCGGAATTTAAGAGAGTGCCGTCTAGATCTAGAGCGATCATCTTTTTATGCATATTTCAGTTCCTTTCGAGAAGAATGAGACCATTATATCAGAAAAATCGGAAAAGCGCTCAAAAATCGAGAAGAGAAGCGGGATTTCTTGAAAGACGAAAGATCTTTTGGTAGAATAGAAATAACGTTCGCAAATTGATTGGGAGCGAGAATGATGAAAAAGGAGTTTATTCTGAAATGGATAAGTTTTTTAAACTTTCAGAACATGGAACCACTGTTCGTACAGAGGTTCTTGCTGGTTTGACAACCTTTTTTGCGATGAGTTATATCCTCTTCGTAAACCCTCAAATGTTGTCACAAACAGGGATGCCAGCTCAAGGGGTCTTCCTTGCAACGATTATTGGATCGGTTGTCGGAACCTTGATGATGGCTTTTTATGCCAATTTGCCTTATGCACAAGCACCAGGGATGGGCTTGAACGCTTTCTTTACCTTTACTGTTGTATTTGGTATGGGCTACTCATGGCAAGAGGCTTTAGGAATGGTCTTCATTTGTGGTGTGATTTCATTAATTATCACACTAACAAAAGTAAGGAAAATGATCATCGAATCAATTCCGACAGCTCTACGCTCTGCTATTTCAGCGGGGATCGGGATTTTCTTGGCCTATGTTGGGATTAAGAATGCAGGATTTTTGAAATTCACGATTGACCCTCATACTTATACAGTGGTCGGGGAAGGAGCAGATAAGGGGAATGCAACGATCTCAGCCAATGCATCTGCTGTTCCAGGATTGGTTGATTTTAACAATCCAGCTGTCCTCTTGGCTCTTGTTGGTCTTGCGATTACTATTTTCTTTGTTGTCAAAGGGATTAAGGGAGGGATTATCCTTTCTATCTTAGTAACGACTGTGCTTGGAATTCTCATCCATGTTGTTGATATCACTAAAATTGACTTTGCAAGTAACCATCTAGGAGCTGCCTTTAATGATTTAGGCACGATCTTTGGTCAAGCTTTGGGATCGAAAGGATTGGGTTCGTTGATTTCCAATACGTCTCGTTTGCCTGAGACCTTAATGGCCATCTTAGCCTTCTCCCTGACGGATATTTTTGATACAATTGGAACTTTAATCGGTACGGGTGAAAAAGTTGGGATTGTTGCGACAAATGGGGAAAACCATCAATCAGCGAAATTAGATAAGGCCCTCTATTCAGACCTTGTAGCGACTTCAGTCGGAGCTATTGCAGGAACTTCAAACGTAACGACTTATGTTGAATCTGCAGCTGGTATTGGAGCTGGTGGACGCACTGGTCTGACAGCCTTGGTTGTAGCGATCTGTTTTGCTATTTCAAGTCTCTTTAGTCCTTTATTGGCGATTGTACCGACCGCTGCCACAGCCCCAATTTTGATTGTTGTTGGGATCATGATGTTGAGTGGCTTGAAAAATATCCATTGGGAAGATATGTCAGAAGCAGTTCCTGCCTTCTTCACCTCTATCTTTATGGGCTTCAGCTACTCGATTACACAAGGGATCGCTGCTGGATTTATCACCTATAGCTTAGTGAAAGTGGTTAAAGGAGAAGCCAAAGAAGTGCACAGCATGATTTGGATTTTAGATGTTCTCTTTATTTTAAACTACGTTAGTATGGCCTTGAATTAAGTATCAGAAAAGTGCCAAAAAGGAATGGGAGTTGTCTCCCATTCCTTTTTAGATGGATTGAGGGAATGAATGGGAGAGTTTCCTGTTTTCTTTGATTCCTTTTTCTCAAAAACAAACCGGAGTCGAACAATTGCTAAAAGAAAGAGCAGATTTTTAAAAAGTTTGGTATAATAGAGAAATGATTAGTCACAATGAAACGGAGCTGATCGCTCTAGGAAAACAGCTAGGAAAACTCTTAGAAAAGCAAGACGTGATTATCTTATCAGGGGATCTAGGAGCAGGAAAAACGACCTTTACCAAGGGAATTGCAAAGGGGTTAGGGATTGATCAGATGATTAAGAGCCCGACCTATACCATTGTTCGTGAATACGAAGGTCGCTTGCCTTTATACCATTTGGATGTTTACCGGATTGGGAATGATCCAGATTCTATTGATTTAGATGATTTTCTATTTGGAGATGGTGCGACCATTATTGAATGGGGAGAGCTGATTGAGCCGAGTCTCTCGGATGCTTATCTAAAAATTTTTATCCGAAAATTGGAAGATGGGCGAGAGTTGGCTTTTGAGGCTCATGGAGCGCGTGCGGAAGCTTTACTAGCATCCTTTGAGCAGGTGGAAAAAACCGATGACTAAGGAAAAGGAAGTGACAGTGGAAATTCGGCAAGCTGACAGTGCAGACGCGGCTCTTGTCGTTTATTTCTTAAATCAAGTTGGGAAAGAGTCAGATTACATGACGCTAGATGAAGCTGGAATTGGCATGTCTCCAGCAGACATGGAGCAATTTCTGATGGTGCAAGAGATGGCGGAAAACCGGATTTGCCTCTTGCTATTTTTAGATCAGGAACTGGCAGCTTTGTTAAATATCACTGCAGCTTCTCAACGGTCTGTTCGGCATATTGGTGATGTCTTTATTGTGGTTCGCAAAGCTTATTGGAATCAAGGGCTTGGACAGATTTTGTTGGAAGAAGGGATCGAGTGGGCGCACTCGACCGGTGTTCTTAGGAAACTAGTCTTGAATGTCCAAGTGCGCAATGAACGAGCGGTTCACCTGTATAAAAAGTTAGGTTTTGAGATCGAAGGTTGCCAAGCTCGTGGAGCTTGTTCAGCTGAAGGAGAATTCTTAGATGTTTACCTTATGGGGAAACTGATAGATTAGAGAGAGATTCTAAATGGTTAAAAAAATTATTTTGATGTTTTTGAGCTTATTGACGGTAACAGTGATTGGGATCGGGGCCTATGGCCTCACTATCCTCAATCAAACAACAGGGACCCTCAGTAAGACTTATAAGGGCTTTGGAAATGAGACCAATGTTATTGCAGAAAACAAGCCGATGACTATCCTTTTGATGGGGGTTGATACAGGTAGCGGTTCTCGGGAAGATCCTTGGGCCGGAAATAGTGATACCATGATTTTGGTGACTGTTAATCCTCAAACAAAAGAAACAACCATGACAAGCTTGGAAAGAGATATCCTAACCAATATTACTTCAGATGGTCAAACGGTCCAAGCAAAATTGAATTCAGCTTATGCTCAAGGTGGTGCGAAGTTAGCCATTAAGACCATTCAAGATCTTTTGAATATCCATATTGACCGCTATGTCATGATCAATATGAAGGGGCTGGTTCAATTAGTGGATAAGGTTGGTGGCATCACGGTTAACAATCCATTTGACTTCGATATCTCGATCGAGGAAAATGAGCCAGAATATACGGCTAAGATTGCACCAGGACGTCAGGAGATTAATGGGGACCAAGCTCTCGTTTATTCACGTATGCGCTACCAAGACCCAGAAGGAGACTATGGACGTCAAAAACGTCAACGTGAAGTGATCAAAAAGATTGTTGAGAAAGTTTTAAGCCTCAATAGTTTGAGTCACTACAAAGGAATCATTGAGTCTGTTAGTGACAATATGCAAACCAACATTTCACTTGATAGCAACAGTCTTCTTCAATTGCTAGGATATAAAGACGCCCTTTCAACGATTCATCAGTACCAGTTGAAAGGAGAAGATGCCACCTTAGCAGATGGCGGAAGTTATCAGATTGTCACTTCAAAACATCTCTTGAAAATTCAAAATATCATCCGCAAAGCTTTGGGGATGAAAGAAATTAAAACATTGAAAACCAATGCTTACCTATTAGATGGAGATGAAGAGTTGAAGAATACTTCTTCTCAAAATGATACGCCAGCGGCATCATCTGAGGAAGCACCTGTTTACCAAGAGTTTAACCAACTACCAGTTGTACCATCGACCCAGGATACGGGAGTGGTGACGCCTCAAAGTTCTGTTGCACCAGTAACACCAGTTGCTCCTGCAGCTACAGAGTCGAGCAGTGTGACACCTACGGTACCTTCAGAATAAGAAAAAAACGATTGAGTTTTCTCAATCGTTTTTACTTGGTTGCCAGATGTCTTGAATTTCTTTTAGAGAGGCTGTTGCTTGTTGACTAAATAGTTTGGTCTTGTATTGGAAATCCGTTACCAATTCTTGAAGATTGGTCTTTTGGTCTTGGATAATATCCAGATTGCGTTGGATTTTTGCTAGGTTATCTTGAATTCCCTTGATCAATTGGCTGGATTCAGTCACCTCTGTTTTGATTTCTTTGCGGTTTTTTACTAGGTGGTAGCTAATGCTAGCTCCTGTTGCAAACCAAAAGAGATTTTTGAGTTTCATATGGCCTCCTTTTTAACTGTTTTTGATGGTTTCTGCGAGAACTGCTAGTTGTTCAAAATTAGGCTCGTGTTCAGTAAATGAAATGGCAAGCTCATCTTGATCGGAATAGCGAGGGATAATGTGGACATGTGTGTGAAATACGGTTTGTCCAGAAACTTCTTCCATGTTGCTGATGATATTCATTCCCTTAGCTTGGGTAGCAGCTTCTACTTTTTTAGCAACTTTAGAAACACGTGCAAATAGTTGAGCTGTGGCGGTTTCGTCCATCTCTAAGAGGTTGCGAGCGTGTTTTTTTGGAACTACTAACGTATGACCTGGTGTAACCTGAGAGATGTCCAAAAATGCGAGGACTTCCTCGTCCTCATAGACTTTGGAGGAAGGAATGTCGCCAGCTATAATCTTACAAAAAATACAATCGTCAACCATAAATACACCTCATTTAGACTAAATTTTGTTATAATATAAGAACATTATACCAGAAATCGGAGAAAATATGTTAGAAATCAACAAGTTGACAGGGGGCTATGTCAACATCCCTGTCCTGAAAGAGGTGAGTTTTTCAGTTCCGGACGGCCAACTGATTGGTTTGATTGGACTAAATGGAGCTGGGAAGTCAACCACGATTAATGAAATTATTGGTCTCCTGCATCCTTATGCTGGGGAAGTACGGATTGACGGCTTGAGTCTTCAAGAAGCTCCAACTGACTATCGTAAAAAAATCGGCTATATTCCAGAAACCCCTAGCCTATATGAAGAATTAACCCTGAGAGAGCATATCGAGACCGTAGCTATGGCCTATGATTTAGACATGGATCAGGTCATGGTGCGCGTCCAGCCTTTGTTGGAACGATTCCGTTTGGCTGAAAAATTAGATTGGTTCCCGACCCAGTTTTCAAAAGGGATGAAGCAAAAGGTCATGATTATTTGTGCCTATGCAGTGGATCCAAGTCTTTATATTGTCGATGAACCCTTTTTGGGATTGGATCCTGTTGCGATTGCAGATTTGATTCAGTTATTGGCCGATGAGAAAGCAAAAGGAAAATCGATTTTGATGAGTACCCACGTTCTGGATTCGGCTGAAAAGATGTGTGATGGTTTTGTGATCCTACATAAGGGTCAGATCCGAGCAAAAGGGACCTTGGACGAGCTGCGCTCAACTTTTGGGGATGAGAAAGCAAGTCTAAATGATATCTACATGACCTTGACAGAAGAGGAAACAGCATGAAAGAGTTGATGAAAAAACGGCAAGAAACGTTTCGAACTCAATGTGTAAAATATAGCCGCTATGTTCTCAATGATCATTTCGTCCTCTTTATGCTGATTTTCATAGGATTTTTGGCGGTTCAATACAGCCAATTCTTGCAAGATCTCCCCAAAGATACAAGCCTGATCCGCTGGAGTCTCATGATTGGCTTGCTCCTCTTGGTTCCGATAGGCTCCATTGCGACCTACTTAGAGAAGCCCGATGCTTTATTCCTTTTAGTAAAGGAAGAGGAAGTGAAACGTTATATCAAAGGGCAGGCCAAGAAGTCTTTTGTGTTTTGGTTTTTGATTCAAAGTTTTGTCCTTCTATTATTTGTGCCTCTTCTTCTGGCAACGGGGCTGGGTAACCTTGCTATTGTAGCTTATATCCTTGTCTTAGGATTGGCTAAAGGGGCTGTTTTTAGCTGGAAGGAAGCCCGCTTCTACCAGGATGGAAATTTGAATTGGACCTTGGTCATTGCTCGTGAGAATGCAAGGAAACAATTGATTCTTCGTTTCTTTGCCTTGTTTACAACGGTAAAAGGTATTACCAACAGTGTCAAAAGAAGAGCTTACTTGGATGGTTTCTTAGGGCTTCTTCCCAAAACACATGGCAATACGTGGCTTCACTTATATATGCGCTCCTTCCTACGGAATGGAGATCTTTTCTCTATGACTCTCCGACTCTTGGCTCTTTCCATTCTCGCTATCATTTTTATTCCCCAACCTCTCGTAGTGATTGCCCTTGTAGCCTTGCTCAATTACTTGGTTATTTTTCAATTACTGGGGCTTTACAGTGCTTTTGATTACCAACCCTTGACCCTTCTTTTCCCGATGAAACAGGGCAGTAAAAAGGCAGGGTTGAACAAAACGATTCAGCTGGTCATGGGGATGATAACGGTGATAGAAGGGGGAATTGGCCTGGTCTTTATTTCAGATAAAGTCCTGTTGTTAGGTCTACTGGCTTATACAGTTGCTTTAATCCTACTCTATCTTCCATTTAAGATGGCGCGCTTGGTTGACGAAAATCGTTAAAATTAGTAAAATAGATTGGAAACTTTTTACGGAGGAAAAGATGGACTCGAATGAAAAAGAGCTAAGCCTCACCCCAATTCCTGGGAAGAGTGGGAAGGCCTACATGGGGACCTACCCAGATGGTGGGCGCGTTTTTGTAAAAATGAATACGACCCCAATCCTTGCGGGTCTAGCAAAAGAACAGATTGCTCCTCAATTGTTATGGAGTCGACGCTTGCCAGATGGAAATGTGATGAGTGCCCAAGAATGGTTGAATGGAGAAATTCTCACGCCTAATGGGATGTCGAAAAAACAAGTCGTCAATATTTTAACGAGATTGCACCGTTCTAGACCTTTGATGACCCAATTGAAAAAACTTGGCTATCCGGTGGAATCTCCTTTAGAGTTGCTCAATTCGTGGAGTAACCGGTTGCCAATTGCCCTACGTCAGAACCACTATATCCAATCGGTCGTAAAGAATTTACGTAAGACAGTGCCTGCCTTTCGGGAGGATTATGCGACGATCGTCCACGGAGATGTTCGTCATAGTAACTGGATTGAGACAGAGAGCGGCTTGATTTATCTAGTCGATTGGGACTCTGTTCGTTTGACAGACCGGATGTTGGATGTGGCGCATATCTTGAGTCACTATATCCCAGATTCTAATTGGCGCGATTGGTTAGGCTATTATGGCTACAAGTACAATCAAAAAGTATTTGATAAACTCTATTGGTTTGGTCAATACTCTTTCTTGTGCCAAATTGCTAAATACTATGAAAATAATGATTTAGAAAATGTCAATCGCGAGATCTATGCTCTGCGCAATTTCCGGTTGAAATATGGAAAGGAAATATGAGAGTTAGAAATCGCAAGGGAGCGACTGAATTATTAGAAGCGAACCCGCAATATGTGGTCCTAAATCCAGAAGATGCCAAGGGAAAGTGGCACGAGATTTTCGGAAATGACCATCCTATTCATATCGAAGTGGGTAGCGGAAAAGGGGCCTTTATTACTGGGATGGCTAAGGCCAATCCAGAGATCAACTACATTGGAATTGATATTCAAAAATCGGTCTTGAGTTATGCTTTAGATAAGGTCTTAGAAGCTGATCTTCCTAACATTAAATTGCTTTGGGTAGACGGAGATAGCTTGACCAACTATTTTGAAGATGGGGAAATTGATCAACTCTATCTGAATTTTTCAGATCCTTGGCCTAAGAAACGTCATGAGAAGCGTCGTTTAACATACAAGACCTTCTTGGATACCTTCAAGCAAATTCTTCCAGAACATGGGGAGATTCACTTTAAAACAGATAATCGAGGTCTGTTTGAATACAGTTTGGTGAGCTTTTCACAGTATGGTATGACGTTGAAGGGTGTCTGGCTAGACCTTCATGCTAGTGATTTTGAGGGGAATGTCATGACGGAATATGAGAAAAAGTTCTCAAGTAAAGGACAGGTCATTTACCGTGTAGAAGCACAGTTTTAGCATATTCCTTGCAATCATTGGGGAATCGTGTTATAATACCTTAAATGAATAGAAAAGGAGAGGCGGGGAAATATCTTCGCCTCTTATCTATGAGGAGGTGGCAACCATCGCAACGATTGTTGACTTAGTAACAGAAGTGATTCAGGCAGCTATAAAGGAACCATTTGAATTGGTCGATGTTGAATATGGCAAAATGGGTGGTGACTACGTCTTAAGCATTTTCGTAGACAAACCAGAAGGGATCACACTGAATGATACAGCGGATTTGACAGAAATCATTAGCCCGCTATTGGATCAAATCAAACCAGACCCATTTCCAGAACAGTACTTTTTAGAAGTTACCAGTCCTGGCCTGGAGAGACCATTGAAAACCAAGGAAGCACTCGAGGGAGCTGTTGGCAAGTATGTCAATATCAGCTTGTATAAGGCTGTTGAAAAACAAAAGGTTTTTGAGGGGAACTTGGTAGGTTTTGAAGAGGATGTTTTGACCATTGAGTATATGGATAAAACACGAAAGAAAACTGTAGAAATTCCTTATAACCTTGTGTCCAAAGCAAGGTTGGCTGTAAAATTGTAACAGAATGAAAGAAAGGATGCCTTTATAATAGAGGCAAGAAAAACATGAGTAAAGAAATGCTAGAAGCCTTCCGCATTTTGGAAGAAGACAAAGGGATCAAAAAAGAAGATATCATTGAAGCCGTCACAGAATCATTGCGTTCAGCTTATCGCCGTCGTTATGGACAATCAGAAAGTGCAGCGATTGAATTCAATGAAAAAACTGGAGATTTCCGTGTTTATACGGTTCGTGAAGTGGTGGATGAAGTCTTTGATAGTCGCTTAGAAATCAGCTTGAAGGATGCCTTAGCCATTAGCTCTGCTTATGAGTTGGGGGACAAGATCAAGTTTGAAGAAGCACCAGCTGAATTTGGTCGTGTAGCAGCTCAATCTGCTAAACAAACGATCATGGAAAAAATGCGTAAGCAAACGCGCACCATCACCTATAACACTTATAAAGAACATGAAAATGAAATCATGAGTGGAACAGTGGAGCGCTTTGATAATCGTTTTATCTATGTCAATCTTGGTTCGATCGAAGCTCAATTGTCTAAGCAAGATCAAATTCCAGGAGAAGTGTTCCAATCTCATGATCGGATTGAAGTCTTTGTCTACAAGGTAGAAGATAATCCACGTGGTGTCAATGTCTTTGTTAGTCGAAGCCATCCTGAAATGATCAAACGTTTGATGGAACAAGAAATTCCTGAAGTCTATGATGGAACTGTTGAGATTATGAGTGTAGCGCGTGAAGCTGGAGATCGTACAAAAGTTGCGGTTCGCAGCCATAATCCAAACGTAGATGCGATTGGGACTATCGTTGGTCGTGGTGGATCGAATATTAAAAAGATTACCAGCAAGTTCCACCCAGCTCGATACGATCAAAAATTAGACCGTATGGTTCCAACAGAAGAAAACATCGATGTCATTGAATGGGTTCCAGATCCAGCTGAATTTATCTACAATGCGATCGCTCCTGCAGAAGTGGACCAAGTTATTTTTGATGATGAAGATAGCAAACATGCTCTCGTTGTGGTCCCAGATAACAAATTATCTCTTGCCATCGGTCGTCGTGGTCAAAACGTTCGTTTAGCAGCTCATTTGACTGGTTACCGCATCGATATCAAATCTGCTAGTGAGTTCGAAGAAATGGAAGCAGCTCAGGAAACTTTTGAAGACCAAGTAGAAAGTGACGAAGAGCAAGTCGATTAAGAGAGGGAGGGAAAATGGTAAAAACAAGAAAAATCCCTTTAAGAAAATCTGTCGTTTCAAATGAAATTATTGATAAGCGCGATTTGCTCCGCATTGTCAAAAATAAAGAAGGACAAGTCTTTATCGATCCAACTGGCAAAGCCAATGGTCGAGGTGCTTACATCAAGCTAGACAATGAAGAAGCGGCACTTGCTAAGAAAAAGAAAGTTTTTAATCGTAGCTTTAATATGGAAGTGGAAGAAGCTTTCTATGATGAATTGATCGCTTATGTAGATCATAAGGTGAAGAGAAGAGAGTTAGGCCTTGAATAAGCAAAAGATAAGTAATTTGTTGGGTTTGGCGCAAAGAGCAGGAAAACTCATTTCTGGAGAAGAACTCGTGATCAAAGCAATCCAGGAAGAAAAAGCAAAATTAGTTTTTCTGGCAAATGATGCAGCTAGTAACCTGACAAAAAAGGTGACAGATAAGGGTCACTATTATGAGGTTCAAGTATCTACCGTGTTTTCAACACTAGAATTAAGCACTGCAATTGGACGTGCCCGTAAGGTCGTCGCTGTTGTAGATGCTGGATTTTCAAAGAAAATGAGGTCTCTTATGGAATAGAAGAGGAGGACAGCAATTGTCTAAGAAAAGATTATACGAAATTGCCAAAGAATTGGGCAAGGAAAGTAAGGAAGTCGTCACTCGAGCGAAAGAATTAGGTTTTGACGTCAAGAGTCATGCATCTAGTGTCGATACTGATGTTGCTGAAAAGTTGATCAAGAGCTTTTCAGCGAAAAAAGAAACAGTCGAAAAGAAAGTAGCAGAAGTGGCTGCCAAGACAACGGCTGTCGCAGAGAAAAAAGAAGCAGCGCCCGTCAAAAAAGAAGGAGCAACTGAGACAAAATCAGTAACGCCAGCTGCTAAACCAAAGAGTCGTAACTTTAAAGCGGAACGAGAAGCGCGTGCAAAAGAGCAGGCTGAACGTAGGAAACAACAAGACAATCGTCCAAAACGCGATCGCAAAGACAATCAGCGTCATGGTGACAACCGAAATCAACGACCACAAGAGCGAAATGAACAGCGTAATCAAGGTTTTGATCGTCGTAATAACCGACCAGATCAAAGACGTGGTGCACAGCCCCAAGTGGCACCAAAAGTTGATTTCAAAGCGCGTGCAGCAGCACTGAAAGCTGAACAAAATGCTGAATACGCACGTGGAAGTGAAGATCGCTACAAACAACAAGCTGTAAAAGCAGAACAAGAACGTCAACAGCGCCGGAAACGGGTAGAAGTACCAGAAGTGAAAGCACCTGTACAGGAGCCAGCTGTTGAGAACCATACAAAACCAGCTGTTGCTGCTGCTCCAGCTCAAGTCGATACACGTCGTAAGAAACAAGCGCGACCAGATAAGAAACGCGATGATTTTGATCGTGAAGAAGATGGTCCAAGAAAACAACAAAGGAATCGAAATAGTCAAAATCAAGTGAGAAATCAGAGAAATAGTAACTGGAATAACAATAAGAAAAATAAAAAAGGAAAGAACAACCGTAATGATGCTCCAAAACCAGTAACAGAGCGTAAATTCCATGAATTACCAAGTGAATTTGAGTATACGGATGGAATGACGGTTGCCGAAATCGCAAAACGCATCAAGCGTGAACCGGCTGAAATCGTCAAGAAACTCTTTATGATGGGAGTCATGGCGACTCAAAATCAATCGCTGGATGGAGATACGATTGAACTCTTGATGGTGGATTATGGAATTGAAGCCAAGAAAAAGGTTGAAGTGGACAATGCCGATATCGAACGCTTCTTCGTTGAAGATGGTTATTTGAATCCAGATGAGTTGGTAGAGCGTCCACCAGTTGTCACCATCATGGGACACGTTGACCACGGTAAAACTACCCTTTTGGATACCCTTCGTAATTCACGTGTAGCAACAGGTGAAGCGGGAGGAATCACTCAACATATCGGTGCCTACCAAATCGTGGAAAATGGTAAGAAGATTACCTTCTTGGATACACCTGGACACGCAGCCTATACTTCTATGCGGGCTCGTGGTGCATCTGTTACCGATATTACCATCTTGGTTGTAGCAGCAGATGACGGGGTGATGCCACAGACTATCGAAGCCATCAACCACTCAAAAGCGGCTAATGTTCCAATCATTGTGGCTATTAACAAGATTGATAAACCAGGAGCTAATCCAGAGCGTGTCATCGGTGAATTGGCAGAGCATGGAGTTATGTCAACAGCTTGGGGTGGTGATTCTGAGTTTGTAGAAATCTCAGCTAAGTTCAACCAAAATATCGATGAACTCTTGGAAACGGTCCTTCTTGTGGCTGAAATCCAAGAACTCAAGGCAGATCCAACTGTTCGTGCCATCGGTACCGTTATCGAAGCGCGCTTGGATAAAGGAAAAGGTGCGGTTGCAACCCTTTTGGTTCAACAAGGTACTTTGAACGTCCAAGACCCAATCGTTGTCGGAAATACCTTTGGACGTGTTCGTGCCATGACAAACGATCTTGGACGCCGCGTGAAAGTGGCTGGACCATCTACTCCAGTTTCAATTACTGGTTTGAACGAAGCACCAATGGCGGGTGACCACTTTGCGGTTTATGAAGATGAAAAATCTGCGCGTGCAGCCGGTGAAGAACGTGCGAAACGTGCGCTGATGAAACAACGTCAAGCGACCAACCGTGTCAGCCTTGAAAATCTCTTTGATACCTTGAAGGCTGGTGAAGTGAAATCTGTTAATGTCATTATCAAGGCTGATGTACAAGGTTCGGTTGAAGCTCTTGCTGCTTCTCTTCAAAAGATTGAAGTAGAAGGTGTCAAGGTTACCATCGTTCACTCAGCAGTTGGTGCCATCAACGAATCAGACGTGACCCTTGCGGAAGCTTCAAATGCCTTCATCATTGGATTTAACGTTCGCCCTACGCCACAAGCGCGTCAACAAGCTGAGGCTGATGAGGTAGAAATCCGTCTTCACTCAATCATCTACAAAGTGATTGAAGAAATGGAAGATGCCATGAAGGGAATGTTGGATCCTGAGTTTGAAGAGAAAATTATCGGGGAAGCGGTTATTCGTGAAACCTTTAAAGTCTCTAAAGTGGGTACCATCGGTGGATTTATGGTCCTCAGTGGTAAGGTCACTCGTGATTCCAAGGTTCGTGTCATTCGTGACGGTGTCGTGATATATGACGGTGCTCTTGCAAGCTTGAAACACTTCAAAGATGATGTCAAAGAAGTGACAAATGGTCGTGAAGGTGGATTGATGATTGAAGGCTACAATGATATCAAGACAGACGATACCATTGAAGCCTACATCATGGAAGAAATTAAAAAATAAGAGGCTGACTAGGAAAAAAGAGGACTTTTCTCTGATTTCCTAGTTTTTAAACACAAAGCAGAAAGGAGTTCCTATGGCAAGTCATTTTCGGACAGATCGAGTAGGGATGGAAATCAAGCGTGAAGTCAATGAGATTTTACAAAAGAAAGTCCGTGACCCGCGTGTTCAAGGCGTTACTATTACGGATGTTCAAATGCTAGGTGATTTGTCTATGGCCAAAGTGTATTATTCAATTATGAGTGATTTGGCTTCAGACAATCAAAAGGCTCAGACAGGCCTTGAAAAAGCAACAGGAACCATCAAGCGTGAATTAGGTCGGAATTTGAAACTGTACAAGATTCCGGATCTTACTTTTGTCAAAGACGAGTCTATCGAATACGGTAACAAGATCGATGAGATGTTACGCAATTTGAACAAAGACTAGAGAGGTTGGAAATTTTCCACGCCCAGATTGAAAGACAAAGTCTTCTTAGAAACTTTCCTTAGGTGAGTACGGACGTCAGCGAACTTCTTCGAAGTTCCATGACTAATTATTGAGCCTAAGGTCTCAATAATTCCGAGTACCTGAAACTATTAAGTTTCAGGTACTTTTCTCACGACGAAAAGTTTCAGTAGATGATTGAATCACTCTAACGAGTAACATTTCTTTTTATAGAATTTATTAGATTTATAAAAAAGAATAGTTTGTCTACAGTCTCGGGTTGGAAATTTTCCACCCTCTTTTTTTGGCTCTTAAAACGAGGAAAATAAAACAGAAGGAAAAAACGGTTTCAAAAAATAATAGAAATTTACAGAAATCTCTTGTGTGATTGGAAATTATCCTTTACAATAGGAGAGGAGTTTTATTTCTGATCTCAAATTTGGAGGAATGAACATGTCGATTAACTGGCAGGAAATTGTATTTAACTTTTTGGGAGGCCTGGGGCTCTTTCTCTATAGTATTAAAACCATGGGAGAAGGCTTGCAACAGGCTGCAGGAGATCGACTTCGCTACTATATTGATAAATATACGAGTAATCCCTTTCTAGGGGTTCTAGTAGGGATTGGGATGACTGCCTTGATTCAGTCGAGTTCAGGGGTTACAGTGATTACGGTCGGTCTGGTGAGTGCAGGACTTCTAACCCTCCGTCAAGCTATTGGTATTGTTATGGGGGCCAATATTGGAACGACTATTACCTCCTTTATCATTGGTTTTAAATTAGGAGACTACGCTCTTCCCATGCTCTTTATCGGAGCGGTTTGTCTCTTCTTTACCAAAAATCGTTTGGTTAATAATGTTGGACGAATCGTTTTTGGTGTCGGTGGTATCTTCTTTGCCCTCAACTTGATGAGTGGGGCTATGGAACCTCTTAAAGATTTGCAAGTCTTTCGTGACTATATGGTGCAGTTAAGTAAAAGTCCTATCTTGGGTGTCTTTGTTGGATCAGGCTTAACACTTTTGATTCAGGCCTCTTCTGCAACCATTGGTATCTTGCAAAATCTCTATGCTAGTCATTTGATTGACCTGAAAGGAGCCCTCCCAGTTCTCTTTGGTGATAATATCGGAACGACCATTACAGCTATCATTGCTTCCTTGGGAGCTAATATTGCGGCCAAACGTGTGGCAGGTGCCCATGTAGCCTTTAATGTTATCGGAACCATTATCTGTCTTGTCTTCCTTGTTCCGTTTACCTCTTTGATTCAATGGTTTGAAACGACTCTTCATTTATCCCCAGAAATGACCATAGCCTTTGCTCACGGAACCTTTAATATAACCAATACCATCATTCAATTCCCATTCATTGGAGCTTTGGCATACTTTGTAACCAAACTGATTCCTGGTGAGGATGAGGTTGTCAAATATGAGCCACTCTACTTGGATGAAAACTTGATCACTCAAGCGCCTTCGATTGCTCTTGGGAACGCGAAAAAAGAATTGCTTCATTTGGGTGGTTATGCAAGAAAAGCCTTTAGTCTTTCTTATGAATTTATTCTTCATCAAAATGAAAAAACAGCTGAAAAAGGTCATAAGACAGAAGAAGCCATCAATACTATTGATGAGGATTTGACTCGTTATTTGATTCGTTTGTCGAGTGAAGCCTTGAGTCCGAGAGAAAGTGAAGTTCTCACCAATATTTTGGATTCCTCACGGGATTTGGAGCGAATTGGAGATCACGCGGAATCTTTGATCAATCTGACCGATTATTTGATTCGCAAGAAAGTCGTTTTTTCAGAAGCTGCCTTGGCTGAGTTGGAAGATATTTATAGCCAGACTCAAGAATTCGTGGAGGATGCATTAAAGTCTGTTGAGAACAATGATGTGACTCTTGCAAACGAACTGGTAGTACGTCATGAGGCAATTGAGAAGTTGGAGAAAAGACTTCGGAAAACTCATATTCGTCGTTTGAACCAAGGCGAATGTACGCCACAAGCCGGAGTGAACTTTATTGATATTATTTCTCACTATACACGTGTTGCAGACCATGCCATGAATCTCGCCGAAAAAGTACAAATCGAGCAAATTTAAGTAAGAGTCAAACAGAGTAAGTTGAAAGCTTACTCTGTTTTTTTTTGATCCTTCTCAAAAATAGGTCTAGACCATTTACAAATGGAACTGAAAGCGATATAATATGTATGAATATAAATGGAACACAGTTCCTACAATGGAAAGGACGATTTTATGTCTACATATATTAAAGCAGATCAATTTTATTACCCACATGGAATTCGCCGCGGAGGTTATTTGGAACTCGTTGATGGCAAGTTTGGAAAACATGTGGAAAGCTTACCAGAAGGTGCGGATGTGCTGGATTATTCTGGTTATAGCATTGCCCCAGGCCTGGTAGATACCCATATTCACGGTTTTGGTGGGGTAGATGTTATGGATAATAATATCGAAGGCACTCTCCATACCATGAGTGAAGGTCTCTTGAGTACAGGGGTTACGAGCTTTTTGCCTACGACCTTGACTTCCTCTTACGAACAGCTTTTGGCGGTAACTGAAAATATCGGTGCACGCTACAAAGAAGCAACAGGCGCTAAGATTCGCGGTATTTATTTTGAGGGACCTTATTTTACAGAAAAATACAAGGGAGCTCAAAATCCAGCTTATATGAAGGATCCAAGTATGGAAGAATTCCGTGCTTGGCAAAAAGCTGCCAATGGTCTGTTGAATAAGATTGCCCTTGCTCCTGAGCGTGAAGGGGTAGAAGACTTTGTTCGGACCATTACAGGAGAAGGAGTGACTGTCGCTTTGGGACACTCCAATGCTACTTTTGAAGAAGCTAAAAAAGCGGTTGATGCAGGTGCGAGTGTCTGGGTGCATGCCTACAATGGTATGCGTGGTTTGACGCACCGTGAACTCGGTATGGTTGGTGCCATGTATGAGTTGCCTCATACTACAGCAGAGTTGATCTGTGATGGTCATCACGTTGATCCACTAGCTTGTGATATCCTGATGAAGCAAAAAGGGAAAGAAAATGTTGCCTTGATTACTGACTGTATGACAGCTGGGGGCTTAGAAGACGGGGACTACATGCTTGGGGAATTCCCAGTTGTGGTCGCCGAAGGGACTGCGCGTTTGAAATCAACTGGCAATCTGGCTGGCTCAATCTTGAAATTGAAAGATGGAATAAAAAATGTTGTAGAGTGGGGCATTGCCAACCCTCATGAGGCAGTGATGATGGCCAGTCTTAATCCGGCAAAATCAGTCCATATTGATGATGTTTGTGGTCAAATCCGTGAAGGATATGATGCAGACTTCATCGTGCTTGACCAAAATTTGGATCTGGTGGCGACCTATCTCGATGGGGTCAAACGTTACCAGGCTACGAACTAGACTCAAGAATCAAAGATAGAGTAAAACCTCTCTAGGTCATAGCTGGAGAGGTTTTAGTGACGTATTCATAGGTTTTAAACAGTCTGTAGGGGCTTTTTTTTACCAATGGTAGTGCAATTTTGTGAATGCTGTCTTTTCATGCTATAATGGGAATTGAAATGTGAGGTAGCTTATGAAGGCAATTGATATACGTTTTTTATTGATGGGAATTTTTTTCTTGCTCTATGGTATTGTAAGAAAAAATATCTTTATTGTGATCGTTGGTGGGGCATTTTTAGTTTATAGTTTTTATAGCAAGAAGATGGAGCCAACCAAGAAGAATATTTTTAAGCCAGAGCTCAAGCTTCGAGGGCCTAAGAAACCGAAATCGAAGAAAGGAAAGAAAAAATGAATCATTATCGTTTAAATAATGGAGTGGAGATTCCTGTATTGGGATTTGGAACTTGGAAAGCAGCGGATGGAGAAGAAGCTTATCAAGCTGTTTTAGCTGCTTTAAAAGCAGGTTATCGCCATATTGACACAGCTGCGATTTATCAAAATGAAGAGAGTGTAGGGCGTGCGATCAAGGATAGTGGTCTTAAGCGTGAAGACTTGTTTATTACCACCAAACTTTGGAATACGAATCATACCTATGAAGATGCTCAAGCTGCTTTGGAAGCGTCTCTTGAAAAGCTGGGCTTGGACTATGTCGATCTTTATTTGATTCATTGGCCAAATCCAAAGCCCCTTCGAGAAAATGATGCTTGGAAAAAACGAAATGCTGAGGTTTGGCGAGCAATGGAAGATATGCTAGCTGCTGGCAAGGTTCGGGCTATTGGTATTAGCAATTTTCTGCCTCATCATTTGGAAGCCCTCCTTGAAACAGCTCACGTCATACCGGCTGTGAACCAAATTCGTTTAGCCCCTGGGGTTTACCAAAGCGAAGCCATTGCAGCAAGTCGCAAAGATGGTATTTTACTAGAAGCTTGGGGACCTTTTGGCCAAGGAGAATTGTTCCAAAATGAACAAGTAAAAGAAATGGCTGCCAAATATGGAAAGACTGTCGCTCAACTAGCCCTGGCATGGAGTTTGCAAGAAGGCTTCCTTCCATTGCCCAAATCGGTTACGCCTGAGCGGATTGCAAGTAATCTAAATTGCTTTGATTTTGAATTGACGGCAGATGATGTGGAACTCCTTCGCCATCTTCCGGTTGAAGCAGGTGCACCAGATCCGGACACCAAAGATTTTTAAAAGAGCATTTCTATTCATTAATGAAAACCGAGGACAGTTTTGTTCTCGGTTTTTAAAATCCTTTCAATGATTAAATAATTTTAAAGCTCTAACAAAAAACAGATGTTCTATAATACTTTTCCGCATTTACTAACATTTTTCCGAACAAAAATAAATCAATAACTAGTAACATTCGCGAATATTACATTTGTGTTACAATTCATTTTTGAATGAATTTTCAGACAATTTTGCGTTATAATAGTTACTATTAAAATAAAAGGGGAGTTTCTATGAATAGACAAGAACGTTTTTCATTAAGAAAATACAAATTTGGTGTAGCCTCAGTTTTATTAGGGGCTGTTTTGGTATTTGGATCTGCACAAGCGAGTGCAGAAGAACAAGCGGCGAGCCAAACGAGTGCTGGAACACAGCTTGTAGCAACTACTCAACAGGCACCTGCTGAAGAAGAGCATTCACAAGCAACAGAAGCAAGTACAGCAGTTGCTAGTGAGAAAGTTGAAGTTACAAAAGACGCAGCTGTTGCAGCAAAGACAGTTGATACAAAAGAAGCTACTGTTGTTGAAAAAGCAGAAGCTCCTAAAGAGACAGCCACTGTCCCAGAAACAAAACTGGAAGTAGCGGAAAAACCTGTAGAAAAATCTGTAGAAAAAGCGACAGAAGTGGCTACTGCGACAAGTTCGGAAACCACTGAGCGTCATGATGTGGCTGAAAAGCCTCAAAGTATTGGAAGTGACGAAATCATTACTGTTCCCCAAACCTGGAAGCAAGGCTATAAAGGGGAAGGGATGGTGGTCGCCGTCATCGACTCTGGTTTGGATGTGAACCACGAGGTTCTTCGGATTACCGATCCTTCAAAAGCTAAGTTTAAAAACCAAGAAGAAATCGAAGCTGCTAAGAAAGCAGCAGGAATTGATTACGGTAAATGGTACAACGACAAAGTTGTCTATGCCTATGACTATTTTGATGGTACAGATAATATCAAAGAGGCTGAAAGAGATTCTCACGGGATGCACGTTACAGGGATTGCGACGGGGAATCCTGATAAAGTAGCAGGCAACGGAGAAAAGATTTATGGTGTAGCACCAGAAGCGCAAGTTATGTTTATGCGTGTCTTCTCAGATCGTCAAAAAACAACGGGATCTGCTCTTTATGTAAAAGCAATTGATGATGCTGTAGCTCTTGGTGCAGATACTATCAACATGAGTCTTGGCTCTACGACTGGTTCTACGGTCAATGCGGATTCAGATATTGTGGATGCCATTAAACGAGCGCGCGCTAAAGGCGTATCTGTCTTAATTTCTGCAGGAAATAGCAATACTTTTGGGAATGGCTATTCAAGACCAGCTGCAGAAAATCCAGATTACGGCTTGGTCGGAAACCCATCAACAGTAGAGGACTCTATTTCTGTTGCTTCAATCAATAATAAAATCATTACCACAGAGGTTTTCGAAGTCAAAGGTCTAGAAGGTAATGCAGAAGTAGATAACGGGAAGTTTGACTACAGTAAATCTGCAACAGATACAGACTTTGAAAAAGGTAAAGAATATGAGTATGTATCAGTTGGTCTTGGGAAAGAAGATGATTTCAAAGATCTAGATCTTACCGGTAAATTGGCGCTTATCCAACGCGGGGAAATTCCATTCTCAGAAAAGATTGCCAATGCCCTCCATCATGGTGCAGTAGGGGCCATGGTTTACAATAATGTAGAAGGATCTAATCTTGGAATGGCAATTGATGGAGATGCTAAGAAAATTCCATCTGTCTTCATTTCAAAACGCTATGGGGAAGCTCTTAAAGCTGGATCTTACAAAGTTGTCTTTAACAATACCATGGCTAACCGTCCATCTCCAGAAGCAGACCAATTGTCTGATTTCTCAAGCTGGGGTGTGACAACAGATGGTCAGTTGAAACCAGATGTCACAGCACCTGGTGGGAATATCTTCTCTTCTTTGAATGACAATACCTACGGGGATATGAGTGGTACTAGTATGGCTTCACCTCACGTGGCAGGTGTCGCCGCCTTGGTCAAAGAATACCTTGTGAAGCATCACCCAGAATTGACTCCAGAACAAGTTTCTGCAACTGTCAAAGCCTTGATTATGTCTACGGCTAAACCACATGTTAATAAAGAAACCGGTGTTTATACTTCTCCACGTCAACAAGGAGCAGGGGTTGTAGACACAGCTGCAGCCGTTTCAACAGACTTGTATGTGACTGGTGAAAACAACTATCCAAGCGTTACTCTTGGTAACGTTGGAGATAGCTTTACATTTAATGTGACGGTTCACAATATTTCAGATACCGATCGTACCTTGAAAATGTTGGTGAATACTGACACAGATGAAGTGAAGGATGGTAAATTTACCCTTCGTCCACGTAAATTAACAGAAACTGCTTGGCCTGAAGTAACCGTGAAAGCACATAGTTCTGAAACAGTTACAGTGAAAGTCGACACAAGTAAATTCACAGAAGAATTAAGCAAAGAAATGCCAAATGGCTATTTCCTTGAAGGATTTGTTCGTTTTGTCGATCCAGCAGATGATGGGGATGTGGTTAGCTTGCCATTTATGGGATTCAAGGGAGAATTCCAAAACCTTCCAGCGGTTGAAAAACCAATCTATGATTTAGTTCGTGAAGGAAAAGATGGCTTCTACTATCATGTTCCAAAAGATTTGAATATCTCATCGAGTGCGAATGTTTCTGCGCTCGTCACCCTTCAAAATGACCTTCTCCTTACACAAGGGAAACGTGATGGTCGTCGGATTACCGTTCTTGGTATTGAAGAAAATGCGGAAGGAACTCATGCTCTTCAACTAGATGAGAATGGAAATGTTCGCATTGCCATTTCACCAAATGAAGATGGAAATAAAGACCTCGTTGAATACAAGACGGTTGCTCTTCGAAACATTGAAAACCTTCATGCAACTGTCTACGCAGCAAGCGATACGGAACATAAAAATCCGCTGTGGGAAGGAACTCCATCTGATCATCGTAAGAACTTCTTTGATGGCAATGAAAAGAACCCACGCAGTTACACACTAGATAATACTGCTTGGAACGGTACCGATGCAAATGGGAAAGCAGTAGCAGATGGTGTATATGATTATGTCATTCGTTACACCCCAATGGTTCCTGGAGCTGAGGAGCAATCAACAACCTTCAAGGTTCAAGTCGATACTCAAAAACCAGTGATCACATCTGGATATATCCGTTTCAAGGATGGGGCTCAACAGTTTATAGCACGTAAAGCCAAAGATGTTGGCGATGGTGGTATCTTAACTGAAAAACTCGTCTACGTGACTCCATTCGATGATCAGGGGACAATGGTCCAAACCAGTGAAGATAAGAATGGTACACGTGCGCTTGAAAATTACCATGTGATCAAGGCCAATGCAGATGGTAGCTTCGATCTTCCTGAAAATATCGATAAGAAGAATATCTACTACTATGTAGAAGACTTTGCGGGTAACGTAGATTATGTTTCACTAGCTGATTTAGTTCGGGATCAAAATAGTGGTCGGGTTCAAATTGCAGTTCGTGACGCTAAAACGAACAAAGATTTGGATACTATGTATGTTTACCGAATCAAAGATAGCAATGGTCAATACGTATCAGTTGATAAGACAAAAGATATTAACTTCTTGAACTTTGGTCATTATACTGCAGAAATCTTTACGTATGATCGTACAGAAGTGAAATTTGTCAGCAGCTTGACGCAAGAATTTGATTTGACAGAGGATAATAGTTTCCAAACGATCGCTTTTCTTGCCAATACTTTAGAATATGCACCAGTTAGCATCAACTTTGATCAACCGGTTTCAAAAGCGGCTACGATTGTATTAAAAGGGGCAGATGGTGAAAACTTTGTCTTGCCTGCTGAAAAATATGGTAAAAATGGCTTTGGTAAATCTGTAGCAACTGGTCAATATACCTTGGTTGCAACTCTTCCTACAGGCTATGAACTAGCTGAGGAAGCACCAGTGATTTCAGTTGTCGCAGGGCGCAACAACAATTACCGTATTGGAGTGATCTCAAAAGTGGATCTCTTAGCTGCTTTGAACAACCAAGCAGATGTTACAAAGACAGCGCAATACTTCAATGCCAGTGCGGATAAGAAGGAAGCCTATGATCAAGCCTTGCAAGCGGCCCAAGCAGCCTTGACCAACAAGGTTAGTCAAGAGCAAGTCAACCAAGCTCTAGCTAGTCTTGAAGCTGCCAGCCAAGCTTTGGATGGGAAAGATTCAAACGTTGCGGCCTTGAAAGAAGCTATGCAGGCTTACGATGCTACGACAAAAACTGGTCGTTATGCCAATGCCAAAGAAAAAGTACGTCGCGACTACGATCGTGCTTTCCAAACAGTAGCCTTGCTTGCAGTTGATCCAACTGTGAAACAAGAACAAATCAATCAAGCACTTGCTGAGCTTAGCCGTGCAGAAGGAAAATTAAACGGGAAAGCAACTGATTTTTCAAGTCTTGAAAAATACATCAAGGAAGAATTGAAGTTCCAAGAAAAGAATGCGAAATTCATCTATGCTGGAAATGAAGAAAAAGAAGCTTACCTAGTAGCCTTCAAGGATGCACAAACCATCCTTTCAAATCCAGGAGCAAGCCAACAAGATGTGAAAGATGCTTTGACAGCCTTGAAGAATGCCAAGAAAAAACTTCATGGTAAAAAACCAAAAGCTGCAAGACGTCCATAAGAAAAACAACATTGTTTGTTAGCCTAAAATCCGTATGAAACGATTGTTTCATGCGGATTTTAATTTACAAGTCACTAAAAATCTGCTATAATACTAGTCAAGAAAGAAGGGCTTACGGCGTTTTTCTAGCGAGCTTGGGATAGTGAGAGCCAAGTAGAGCAAGGTAAGCAAGTGGCGCTTTCTCTCAGTAAAAAGCTGAGTAAAGTAAAATAAAATGAAGTAATAAATTAGGGTGGAACCGCGTTTCTAACGCCCCTAGGTCATAGACTTAGGAGTAGAGACACGGTTCTTTTTGTATCCTAAGTCACAAGAAACTTTATGAATAAGGAGTATTCAATGTCAAAAAAACTAACCTTTCACTGCGTTAGTGGCAGATACCTCCTTACAGTCGGACTGCCCAACGCTCAGCATTAAGGTGCCTGAGCTAGACGCAGTACTAACTCGTCTTGCCTCGTATGATCAACGAGACAGACTCGTGTCGCAAGAAATTATAGAAAAAGGAGTAAATAATGTCTAAAAAATTGACTTTCCAGGAAATCATCCTTACTTTGCAACAATACTGGAATGACCAGGGTTGTATGCTCATGCAGGCTTATGATAATGAAAAAGGTGCGGGAACCATGAGTCCTTACACTTTCCTTCGTGCCATTGGTCCTGAGCCATGGAATGCGGCTTATGTAGAGCCATCTCGTCGTCCAGCGGACGGTCGTTACGGGGAAAACCCAAACCGTCTTTACCAACACCACCAATTCCAAGTGGTGATGAAACCATCACCATCAAACATCCAAGAGCTCTACCTTGAGTCATTGGAAAAATTGGGGATCAATCCTTTGGAGCACGATATCCGTTTCGTTGAAGATAACTGGGAAAATCCATCAACTGGTTCAGCTGGTCTTGGTTGGGAAGTTTGGTTGGACGGTATGGAAATCACTCAGTTCACCTACTTCCAACAAGTTGGTGGTTTGGCAACTGGCCCAGTAACTTCTGAGGTCACTTACGGATTGGAACGTTTGGCTTCTTACATCCAAGAAGTAGACTCAGTTTATGATATTGAGTGGGCTCCAGGCGTTAAATACGGAGAAATCTTCCTTCAACCAGAATATGAACACTCAAAATATAGCTTTGAAGTTTCTGACCAAGATATGCTTCTTGAAAACTTCGAAAAATTTGAAAAAGAAGCAGGGCGTGCTTTGGAATTAGGCCTTGTTCACCCTGCCTATGACTACGTTTTGAAATGTTCACACACCTTCAACTTGCTTGATGCACGTGGAGCAGTATCCGTTACAGAACGTGCCGGTTACATTGCCCGCATCCGTAACTTGGCCCGTGTCGTAGCTAAGACCTTCGTTGCAGAACGTAAGAAACTCGGTTACCCACTTCTTGACGAAGCCACACGCGCCAAACTCCTAGCAGAAGAGGAAGAATAAAGAGAGTATATTAAATAGGATTGGGTTATAGAGGGATCCTACAGAACCAGTTGCCGCAGTGATAGAGGTATCGTTAGAGAAACTAACGATACCAGGCAAAATTGGAGACCTTAGGCTCCGATTTTAGCAATGAAACGACGCAGTCGGTTGCTTGCGTGCCAATCACATAAGGCAAACTGGAAAAAAAGATATTTTTCGGAGAAAAAACATGACAAAAAACTTATTAGTAGAACTTGGACTTGAAGAGTTGCCAGCCTACGTTGTCACACCAAGTGAAAAACAACTCAGTGAGAAAATGGCAGCCTTCTTGGATGACAACCGTCTTTCATACGAAAGCATTCAAACCTTCTCAACACCACGCCGTTTAGCTGTCCGTGTGATTGGTTTAGCAGATCAACAATCTGATTTGACTGAAGATTTTAAAGGACCTTCTAAGAAAATCGCCTTGGATGCAGATGGAAACTTCTCAAAAGCGGCTCAAGGATTCGTCCGTGGGAAAGGCTTGACGGTTGATGATATCGAATTCCGTGAAGTCAAAGGTGAAGAGTACGTTTATGTCACGAAACACGAAGCTGGTAAACCTGCCAAAGAAGTCTTGGCTGGCGTTCCAGAAGTGCTTGCTTCATTGACCTTCCCTGTAAGCATGCACTGGGCTAACAACACATTTGAATACATTCGCCCAGTTCACACCTTGATCGTTCTTTTGGGCGACGAAGCGCTCGACCTTGACTTCTTGGATATCCATTCAGGTCGTGTGAGCCGTGGACACCGTTTTCTTGGACATGAAGTAGAAATTACTAATGCGGATTCTTATGAAGAAGACCTTCGTACCGTTTACGTGATTGCGGATAGCAAAGAACGTGAAAACATGATTCGTGAGCAAATCAAAGCCATCGAAGCAGAACAAGGTGTTCAAGTCCAAATCGAAGAAGGACTTTTGAATGAAGTCTTGAACTTGGTCGAATACCCAACTGCCTTTATGGGAAGTTTTGACACTAAATATTTGGACGTTCCAGAAGAAGTCTTGGTGACCTCAATGGAAACGCACCAACGTTACTTTGTTGTACGTGACCTTGATGGTCAGCTTAAACCAAACTTCATCTCCGTCCGTAATGGGAACGCTGAGCACTTGGAAAATGTCGTTCGAGGAAATGAAAAAGTCTTGGTGGCACGTCTTGAAGACGGTGAATTCTTCTGGCGTGAAGACCAAAAACTCAAGATTGAAGACCTCGTGGCTAAATTGGCAAACGTGACCTTCCATGAAAAAATTGGTTCCCTTTCAGAACACATGGCCCGTGCTGGTGTTATTGCCGCTTCACTAGCTGAACAAGCTGGTTTGACTGCTGAAGAAACAGCAGCCGTTGCTCGTGCAGCTGAAATCTACAAATTTGACCTCTTGACGGGTATGGTCGGAGAGTTCGATGAATTGCAAGGAATCATGGGTGAAAAATACGCCCTCCTCGCTGGTGAAGATGCTGCGGTTGCGACAGCTATCCGTGAGCACTACCTTCCTGATTCAGCAGACGGAGCCCTTCCAGAGACTAAGGTTGGTGCCATTCTTGCCCTTGCAGATAAATTGGATACCCTCCTTTCCTTCTTCTCAGTTGGCTTGATTCCATCAGGTTCAAATGACCCTTATGCGCTTCGTCGTGCAACACAAGGGATTGTTCGTATCTTGGATGCCTTTGGTTGGCATATCCCTATGGATGAGTTGATTGACAGCCTCTACGGACTTTCATTTGATAGTCTTTCATATGACAATCAAGCAGAAGTGCTCAACTTCATCAAGGCGCGCGTGGACAAGATGATGGGACGCACACCAAAAGATATCAAAGAAGCTGTTCTTGCTAGTTCAAACTTTGTCGTGGCAGATATGCTGGAAGCAGCTGAAGCTCTTTCAGAAGCTGCGAAGACGGATGGTTACAAGGCAGCTGTTGAATCCCTCTCTCGTGCCTTTAACTTGGCAGAAAAAGCAGATGCTTCAGTAGCGGTCGATGCTAGTCTCTTTGAAAATGATCAAGAAAAAGCCCTTTCTAAAGCGATTGAAGAGCTTGAATTGACTGGTTCAGCTAGTGATAAATTGGCTCAACTCTTTGCTCTTAGCCCAGTCATTGATGCTTTCTTTGACAATACCATGGTGATGGCAGAAAATGAGGCTGTTAAAAACAACCGTTTGGCCCTTCTTGCAGGCCTTGTAGCGAAAGCTAATGCTGTTGCAGCCTTTAATCAATTGAACACAAAATAAGTACCTGATGACAGGTAGAAAGTAGGTTTTATTATGACACCTGAAAAAATCGCTCGAATCAATGAGCTTGCTAAAAAGAAAAAAACAGAAGGTTTGACGCCAGAAGAAACAGTGGAGCAAGCAAAACTTCGTGAAGAATATATTGAAGGTTATCGTCGTTCGGTTCGTCACCACATTGAAGGGATCAAAATTGTGGATGAAGAAGGTAACGATGTAACACCTGAGAAACTACGCCAAGTGCAACGGGAAAAAGGTTTGCATGGCCGTAGCCTCGATGACCCTAATTCATAAGCAAAAGAGTGCTGGAAGAGACTCCAGCACTCTTTTTAATCTATAAAATTCAGAATATTCTGGACTAGATTGACCAATTTTTAAAAACATGGTATAGTAGATTGTGTGAAAATTTGAAGTATACTTTTCTGAAAATGTACAGAAAAAGAATTGGAGTAATCATATGTCAAAAAAACATCATCCTAGTCAAGAAACCGAAAATGGGATGGTTCGTGGTCTGCAAAATCGGCATGTTCAGCTGATCGCTATTGCAGGAACCATCGGGACAGGGCTCTTTCTTGGAGCTGGTCGTTCCCTTTCTTTGACAGGTCCCTCTATTATTTTAGTCTATATGCTGACTGGCGCCTTCATGTACTTGATGATGCGGGCGATCGGAGAAATGCTCTATATGGATCCTGATCAACACACCTTTATCAACTTTATCACCAAGTATCTAGGAAAAGGTTGGGGTTATTTTTCAGGATGGTCCTATTGGGTCTCCTTGGTATTTTTGGGAATGGCAGAGATCACCGCTGTTTCCAACTATGTCCAGCTTTGGTTTCCAAATTGGCCAGCCTGGCAGATTCAAATTATCTTTTTAGCGCTTTTAAGTTGTGTAAACTTGATCGCTGTGAAGGTTTTTGGAGAGGTTGAATTCTGGTTTGGAATGATCAAGATTGTCACGATTTTAGCCCTGATCGCAACAGGGATCTTTATGGTGACGACGAACTTTGAAACACCAGCTGGACACGCTAGCTTAAGTAACATTACAAATGGTTTTCAAATGTTTCCAAATGGTTGGGTCAAGTTCGTCATGGCCTTCCAAATGGTCTTCTTTGCTTACCAAGCGATCGAATTTGTTGGAATTACTACTTCTGAAACAGCTAATCCCCGACAAGTATTGCCAAAAGCTATTAAAGAAATTCCAATCCGGATTGTGATCTTTTATGTAGGAGCTTTGTTGGCGATTATGGCTATTTTCCCTTGGCAACAGCTTCCTGTCAATAAGTCACCGTTTGTAACAGTCTTTCAGATGGTAGGAATCAAGTGGGCAGCAGGATTGATTAATTTTGTTGTACTGACAGCTGCGGCATCTTCCTTGAATTCTACTCTCTATTCAACAGGGCGTCACTTGTACCAGATTGCAAAAGAAACACCAAACAGTAAAGTGATGAATCGTTTGAAACTGAATAGCTTATCTCGTATGGGAATTCCAAGTCGGGCGATTATTTTTTCTGCGATTGTGGTTGCTGTTTCAGCCTTTATCAATGTCTTGCCAGGTGTCTCAGATGCCTTTGCCTTGATTACGGCATCTTCTTCTGGTGTCTACATTGCTATTTACATTTTGACTATGCTTGCCCATCTTAAGTACCGTAAATCGAAAGAATTTATGCCAGATGGTTTTGTCATGCCAGCCTATAAAGTGTTGAATCCATTGACCATTGTTTTCTTCCTCTTTGTATTCGTTTGTCTCTTCTTGCAAGAATCAACATACATTGGAGCGATTGGAGCAACCATCTGGATCATTCTTTTTGGGATTTACAGCAATTGGAAACATAATCAATAAACCGCAAGAGAGTGGGACAGAAGTCCTAGCCACTCAATTGTTTTTGGATTGTCGAGCAAGACGCAGTGGTTGAGTGGGCTCTACTACGCTGATTTCATCAGCTTTTACAGCCCTACTCAACTGTGCGGAGGTGGGACGACGAAATCGAATTCTAACGAATTACCGATTTCTGTCCCACTCTCTTTATTATTTCAGAGCTAGTTTCCTTTTGGTAAGAAATTTCTTGGGGGATTAGAAAAAAACAGAGGTGGAAGAAATTAGTTTTCTTCCATCTCTGTTTTTTGTTTTTGAATGGTTTTTTTGAGCCACAAAAGTGAGCCAACTAGGATCAGGGCAGCAAGCCAAAAAATCCAAGCCTCAATAGTGGTTAGAAAAAAGTAAAGAGCGATAGCATCGACCAATAAAAGTGGGATGAGAATCTGTTTTCTTATTTTCATAAGAATATTGTATCATAAATTCTAGAGGAAACAAGTGAAATAAAGCCTTTCTAGGTATTTTGTAGGATCCGAAAAGGTCCGATAGGATTAGTTAGTGAATTTTCTTTCAGGAGTGCATCTTGGTCCTATTTGTGGTAAAATAGTAAAGATATGAGTAAAGAATTTCATCATGTAACGGTTTTGCTTCATGAAACGATCGATATGCTGGATGTTAAGCCAGATGGGATCTATGTAGACGCCACATTGGGTGGGGCAGGCCACAGCGAATATTTGTTAACAAAATTAAATGAATCGGGCCATCTTTATGCCTTTGACCAAGATCAGCATGCGATTGAGAATGCTAAGATTCGATTGGCACCTTTCATTGAGAAAGGCATGGTGACCTTCATTAAGGATAACTTTCGTCATTTGAAGGAACGTCTAAACGAATTGGGTGTGACTGAAATTGATGGAATCTGTTATGACCTAGGTGTCTCTAGTCCTCAGTTAGATGAACGGGAACGCGGATTTTCTTACAAGAAAGATGCGCCTCTGGACATGCGGATGAATCAAGAAGCTTCCTTAACGGCTTATGAGGTCGTAAATAGCTACGATTACCATGATCTAGTCCGTATTTTTTTCAAATATGGAGAGGACAAATTTTCCAAGCAAATTGCGCGGAAAATTGAGCAAGCACGAGCAATTAAACCGATTGAAACGACGACTGAATTAGCAGAGATTATTAAATCTGCTAAACCAGCTAAGGAGCTCAAGAAAAAGGGCCATCCTGCTAAACAGATTTTCCAAGCCATTCGTATCGAAGTCAATGATGAACTGGGAGCTGCAGATGAATCGATTCAGCAAGCCATGGATTTGTTGGCCCTCGATGGTCGTATTTCTGTGATTACCTTTCATTCGTTAGAGGATCGATTGACCAAACAATTGTTTAAAGAAGCTTCGACGGTTGAGGTTCCAAAGGGACTTCCCTTTATTCCAGATGATTTGAAACCAAAGATGGAGTTGGTCAACCGGAAACCTATTTTGCCAAGTGATGAAGAGCTTGAGGATAATAATCGATCCCATTCAGCAAAACTACGGGTTGCTCGAAAAATACACAAGTAAGAGGAATTGATATGGCAGCAAGAGATGAGAGAACAAGAACACAGGTACTGCAAGACCGCTTTCGCCGTTTCTCTAGAGTAGAAAAGGCTTTTTATGGGTCGATTGTCTTAACAGCTGTGATTTTAGCCATTAGTATCGTCTTTATGCAGACACGGATTTTACAAGTTCAAAGTGAATTGACGGATTTGAATACGGAACTAGAAGCCAAGAAGACGGAATTGGCAGATGTTCGTCAAGAGGTCAATGAATTAACACGTTATGACCGCTTATCACAGTTGGCTAGCTCCCAAGGAATGAAGCTGCAAAAAGAAAATCGAAAAACAGTGAGTGCAAGTAGTGATGAATAAATTCAAAAAATTATTGATCGGGTATTCGATAAAGAAACGTCGCTTGCCGGATCAGAACCGAAAACAAGTTGGGAAAAATCTCAGTGTACTGGCGATTTTCCTCTTTTTTCTCTTTCTGATTAATTTTGCAATGATCATTGGGACTGACAAAAAATTTGGTGTGACCTTATCGGATCAAGCAAAAAAAGTCCATGAGCAGACGGTCATTGTTCCTGCAAAACGTGGAACGATCTACGACCGAAATGGAGCAGTAATTGCTGAAGATGCGACGACCTATAATGTTTATGCCATTATTGATAAAAAGTACAAATCGGCAACTGGGAAAATCCTTTATGTAGAAGAGAGCCAATTTAAAAAAGTAGCAGAAATCTTTAAGCAGTACTTAGGGATGGATGAGGATTACGTCATTCAACAGTTGTCGCAAAAGAAATTGAAACAGGTTTCTTTTGGGTCGAACGGAAACGGCATAACTTATAGCAATATGACGGCCATCCGTGAGGCCATGGAAGCGGCGAAAATTGAAGGGGTTGCTTTTACAACTAGTCCAAATCGGAGCTATAAAAATGGAGTTTTTGCTTCTCAATTTATAGGGCAGGCCTCTCTTCAAGAAGATAAAGAGGGGAATAAAACCTTGAAGGGGCAATCAGGAATGGAGAAATCCCTCGATCGTATTCTCGCTGGTCAAAATGGAGTCATCACCTATGACAAAGACCGAAACGGGAATATCGTTCCTGGTTCAGATAAGGTTTCTGTCAAAACAGAAGATGGAAAAGATGTCTATACGACCATTTCAGCAGAATTACAAACCTACCTTGAGACGCGAATGGATGTTTTCCAAGAAAAAGTAAAAGGAAAGTATGTTAGTGCGACTCTTGTGAGTGCAAAAACTGGAGAAATCCTGGCGACAACGCAACGTCCATCCTATAATGCGGATACCAAACAAGGGTTGGATCTGAAAAACTTGAAAACCTGGAATACCATCCTTTATCAAGGTCAATATGAACCGGGTTCAACGATGAAGGTCATGTTATTAGCTTCGGCGATTGATCATGGAACCTTCCCAGCCTATAATGAAGTATACTACAGTAACGAACTACAAGTAAAAGATGCGACGATTCGTGACTGGGATGTCAATATGGGCTTGATGGATGGACGCTATATGAACATTGCTCAGGGCTTTGCCTATTCTAGTAATATTGGGATGACCAAGCTAGAGCAGAAGATGGGAAATAACGTCTGGATGAATTACCTCCACCGCTTCAAATTTGGTCTCTCTACCCGTTTTGGCATGGGCGATGAGAGTTTTGGAAGCCTTCCGGGTGATAACTATGTTACTCAAGCTATGTCTGCCTTTGGACAAGGGATATCTGTCACCCAAACGCAGATGTTGCGGGCCTTTAGTGCCATCGCTAATGATGGGCAAATGTTGGAGCCGAAGTTTATTAGTGCTATTTACGATAAAAAATCAGACACAGCCCGCAAATCAAAAAAAGAAGTTGTTGGAAAACCAGTTTCAGGATCAGCTGCACAACAGACACGGAACTATATGATCACCGTCGGAACAGATCCAGAGTATGGAACCTTGTACAGTGATGGACCCATCATTCAGGTACCCGGTCAAAACGTTGCGGTGAAATCAGGGACTGCCCAAATGGCGACAGATCAAGGATACTTGCAAGGAGAAAATGATTATATCAACTCGGTTGTAGCCATGACACCTGCAGAAGATCCTGAATTCATTATGTATGTGACGGTCCAACAACCAGAAGTGAAATTCTCAGCGACCAGCTGGGAAGAGCTGGTTAATCCTATTTTGGAAGATGCAGTTGCTTTAAAAGACGAATTGCATTTGACATCAGAGGCACCAACTTTGGATGATGTGACCAAAGAAACGACCTACAAAATCCCTTCAGTAGAAACTCTCTCTAAGGAGTTGAATCTGAAACAAAATCTGAGCCCAGGTGCTTATTCAGAGGAATTGCGTCGCAATTTGGTGCAACCAATTGTCCTAGGAACTGGGAAAAATATCCGCAAGATGTCTGTGGATGTAGGCTCTAAAGTCAAAGCCAATCAGCAAGTATTGTTATTGACAGAAGACTTTGATGCGGTTCCGGATATGTATGGTTGGACAAAGAAAAATGCGGACATCTTTGGAGAATGGACTGGAATTGAGATTACCTATAAAGGTAGTGGAAAGAAAGTAACCAAACAAAGTGTCAAAATGAACACCTCACTCAATAAAACTAAAAAGATTACGTTAACATTAGGAGACTAAGATGTATATTGCTACGATCCTTGTATCGTTTCTATTAACAGTGGCTGCTATTCCAGCCTTTATTCGATTTTACCATCGTGCTCATATTTCCGGGCAACAAATGCACGAAGATGTGAAACAACACAAAGCGAAAGCTGGCACTCCGACAATGGGTGGAGTTGTATTTCTCATTACAGCCGTTCTAGTTAGTTTTGTCGTTACCGTATTGACTGGAAATTTCACGCGCCCTGTTCAACTGATTCTATTTATCTTGATTCTATATGGAATTGTTGGATTTTTGGATGACTTTTTAAAAGTCTTTCGTAAGATTAATGAAGGTCTCAATCCAAAACAAAAATTGGCCCTTCAACTTGTTGGTGGAATCATCTTCTATATTTTTTCTGAACGCCACGGTGCAGGAAGCCTTTTAAATGTCTTTGGTTACGATCTTTACTTGGGCCATTTCTACATTCTCTTTGCTTTGTTTTGGTTGGTTGGATTTTCAAACGCGGTCAATTTGACAGATGGGATTGATGGATTAGCCAGCATCTCCGTTGCTATTAGCCTGAGTGCCTATTCCTTTATTGCCTATATGCAAGGAAAATGGGACATTCTCTTTGTGACTTTGAGTATGATTGGGGCCTTGCTTGGATTCTTTGTCTTCAACCACAAGCCGGCTAAAATCTTTATGGGCGATGTCGGTAGTCTTGCTCTTGGAGGGATGCTTGCAGCCTTGTCAATGGCTCTGCATGTCGAGTGGACGTTGCTCTTGATTGGTCTGGTCTATGTCATTGAAACAGGTTCAGTGATGCTACAAGTGACCTATTTCAAATGGACCAAGAAACGGTACGGGGAAGGACGTCGGATTTTCCGAATGACTCCTTTCCACCATCATTTAGAACTGGGTGGCCTTTTTGGCAATGGGCAAAACTGGTCAGAATGGAAAGTGGATGCCTTTATGTGGAGCATTGCCTTGGTGACAAGTGTCGTGACTCTAGTTCTTCTCTACCTATAAAACGACGGTGGGCTTTCCCATCGTTTTTTTACTGACTCAGAGAGACTTCGCTGGTTAGGAAAAATGACTCATAAGAGAGGCAAGAAGACAGCTTTTCTGATATAATAATAGAGATCATGAAAGGAACTGAGAAAATGAAATTTACAGAGTTTAATTTTAAGCCCTATATTCAAGAGGCACTGAAAGAAATAAATTTTAGAGAAGCAACCGAAGTACAGGAAAAACTAATTCCGATTGTCCTAGATGGAAATGATTTGGTTGGAGAGTCAAAGACAGGTTCTGGGAAGACCCATACTTTCCTCTTGCCGATTTTTCAAACCTTAAATGAAGACAGTGAGCAAGTTGAAGCGGTCATCACGGCTCCTAGTCGGGAGTTGGCAACGCAAATTTACCATGCTGCTCGTCAAATCGCTAGTCATTCTGACAAAGAAATTCGGATTGTAAATTATGTTGGAGGAACGGATAAAAACCGTCAGATTGAAAAATTGCAGGTCAAACAGCCGCATATCGTGATTGGAACTCCAGGTCGGATCTATGATCTAGTTGCATCCGGTGATCTGGCTATTCATAAGGCTCATACCTTTGTGGTAGATGAGGCAGATATGACACTGGATATGGGATTTTTGTCTACCGTAGATAAGATTGCTTCAAGACTACCTCAACAACTGCAGTTTTTGGTGTTTTCAGCTACCATTCCACAAAAATTACAGCCTTTCTTGAAAAAATATCTCTCAAACCCTGTTATGGAGCAAATTAAGACCAAGACGGTGATTTCAGATACCATCGATAATTGGCTGGTTTCGACCAAGGGTCGGGATAAAAATGAGCAAATTTACCAATTGACCAAGACCTTGCAACCTTATTTGGCCATGATTTTCGTTAATACAAAAACGAGAGCAGATGATCTCCATGCCTATCTAGTAGCTCAGGGACTCAAAGTGGCGAAGATTCACGGAGATATCCCACCACGTGAACGGAAACGGATCATGAATCAGGTTAAAAATCTTGATTTTGAGTACATTGTAGCGACAGATTTGGCGGCGCGTGGAATTGATATCGAAGGGGTAAGTCATGTCATCAACGATGCCATTCCTCAAGATCTTTCTTTCTTTGTTCACCGTGTCGGCCGGACAGGCCGCAATGGCCTGCCAGGTGTCGCTATTACTCTTTATCAACCAAGTGATGATTCAGATATCCGTGAACTAGAAAAAATGGGCATTCGTTTCGTACCGAAAGTGTTGAAAAATGGGGTTATTGAAGATACCTATGATCGGGATAGACGGGCGAATCGTGAGAAGAAGCAAGAGAAACTTGATATCGAAATGATTGGTCTGGTGAAGAAGAAAAAGAAAAAAATCAAACCAGGCTACAAGAAAAAAATCAAATGGGCAGTTGATGAAAAGCGGAGAAAAGCTAAAAGAGCTGAAAACCGTGCGCGTGGTCGGGCAGAAAGAAAGGCCAAACGTCAAACTTTCTAACCCCTTCTTTCAAATGTTCAGAAGAAAACATAGATTTTCTTTATGAACTCCATAAAGAAAAACTATTAGGAACTTGTCTAAAATTATGATAGACTAAATTTGAGTAGTCTATCATTTTTCTATTTCTGTAGCAATTTTTGGAATTCCGATAGTGAATGTGATAGAATGTTTATGTTCGAGAAAGGAAGTAACAAAAATGTTTACAACTAATCTTTTAACTGCCAACTGGTATGCTGACTTTTTAAAACACGTTCCAGATAGCAAGCTGTTTAGTTTGAGAGCCGTATTGGATGCATTTCCGGCTGTCATAGGGAAATTGCCTGTGACGATTTTATTAGCCCTAGGAGGCGCATTTTTTGGGATTATTTTTGCCATGATTTTTGCTCTGGTCAAAATTAATCGTGTACGAATTCTTTACCCGATTCAAGCTGTTTTTGTCAGTTTTTTACGGGGGACTCCTTTGTTGGTTCAGTTGATGTTGACCTATTATGGGATTCCTCTTATTTTAAAAGCGATCAATCAGTCTTATGGAACAGCTTTTAATATTAATGCCATTCCAGCTGAGTTATTTGCAATTGTAGCTCTTGCCTTTAATGAGGCAGCTTATGCGAGTGAGACCATCCGGGCAGCCATTTTATCGGTTGATCCTGGTGAAATTGAGGCAGCGCGTAGTCTTGGAATGACCAACCGTCAAGTTTATCGCCGGATTATTATTCCCAATGCAGCAGTCGTTGCAACTCCAACCTTAATCAATTCTCTCATTGGCTTGACCAAGGGGACCTCGCTAGCCTTTAGTGCCAGTGTGGTTGAAATTTTTGCCCAAGCACGGATTATTGGGGGGAGCGATTTGAAGTACTTTGAACGCTTTATCACGGTATCGATTGTTTACTGGATTGTGAATATTCTCATTGAAATACTAGGCCGTCACATTGAACGTCGACTGGATATTGAGACTCCCGTAGCAATTGATTTACCAGATCAGGAGGTCCGGATCTAATGATTTATATTTCAGAATTATCAAAGACATTTTCAGGTCAAAAGGTTTTAAATAATCTAAGTTTGGAAATTCAAAAAGGGGAAGTCGTGGCCCTAATCGGGTCTTCGGGAGCTGGTAAATCAACCTTCTTACGCAGTTTAAACTATTTGGAAGCACCAGATAGTGGTAGAATTAAGATTGATGATTTCGAAGTTGATTTTGAGCACATTACCCAAGATCAAATCTTAACCTTAAGAAGAAAATTGGCCATGGTGTTCCAACAGTTTAATTTGTTTGGTAGAAAAACAGCCCTTGAAAATGTGAAAGAAGGGCTCATTGTTGTGAAGGGCCTATCCGATCAAGAAGCAACGAAAATTGCTCGAGAAGAACTGGCAAAAGTCGGTTTATCGGATCGTGAAAATCACTATCCTCGTCACCTCTCAGGTGGACAAAAACAACGGGTGGCTTTGGCCCGTGCCTTGGCCATGAAACCAGAGGTTCTTTTGCTGGATGAACCGACTTCGGCCTTGGATCCAGAATTGGTTGGAGAAGTTGAAAAATCCATTGCCAATGCAGCAAAATCAGGACAAACCATGGTACTGGTCAGCCATGATATGTCTTTTGTAGCGCAAGTAGCAGATAAGGTCCTATTTTTGGATAAAGGACGGATTATTGAATCTGGAACACCAGAGGAAATCATGCAACATCCAAAAGAAGAACGGACAAAAGAATTCTTTGCTAGTTACAAACGGACCTATGTTTGATATAATAGAGGAGAGGTAAGACTCAGCTGGCGATGCTAGCTGGGTTTGTTTTCTGAAAATGTAAAAATATTTGGAGTCGTGATGTTAAATAAATTATTGTCCTTATATTTACAAAGTTTAGTGACGACAACGATTTTAGTTGGGATCGCTTCTTGTATTTGGATTGGCTACCGTGCCCTTAAGAAGAAAGATAAAACAGCCAAGCAACGACAAGCCCATTTGTATGATATCCTCTTAATTGATATCATGACGATTCCTATTTTAACCTTTGCGGTCATAGGGATTTTGTTTATCTTTCAAGCACGATAATTGCAAAAAGACCGTGTTAGAATTATAATGGTTACAACAAAACAGAAAGAGGTTGAGTATGTTTGATACAGTGATTATTGGAGCAGGTCCTGCAGGGATGACTGCTGCCCTTTATGCAGCACGAAGCAATTTAAAGGTCGCATTGATTGAGAGAGGAATTCCAGGCGGTCAAATGAACAATACGTCTGACATTGAAAACTATCCTGGCTATGCGAATATTAGTGGCCCAGACTTGGCTGAAAAAATGTTTGAGCCTTTAGAAAATCTTGGTGTGGAACATTTGTTTGGTCAGGTAGAGCGCATCGAAGACCTCGGAGCAACCAAAAAGATTGTCACAGATGATGGGGAATTTGAAGCTAAAACCGTGGTGATTGCAACAGGGTCTAACCACCGTCCATTGAATGTCCCTGGTGAAGAGGAGCTGAACAGTAGAGGAGTTTCCTACTGTGCTGTTTGTGATGGAGCTTTCTTTAGAGATGAAAATCTCTTGGTCGTTGGTGGTGGCGATTCTGCGGTAGAAGAAGCTGTCTTTTTGACGCAGTTTGCAAAAACAGTGACTATTGCCCATCGTCGTGATCAGTTGCGTGCCCAAAAAGTTCTTCAAGACCGTGCCTTTGCCAATGATAAAATTCACTTTGCTTGGAATACGGTTGTTGAAGAAATTAAAGGTGAACAAAAAGTAACGTCTGTCCTTTTAAAAGATGTGAAGACAGGAGTGGTTAGAGAGCAGGCCTTCGGTGGTGTCTTTATCTATGTCGGTTTAGATCCTGTCAGTGATTTTGCGACGGAACTTGGTATTTTAGATGAAAATGGCTGGGTGGTGACGGATGATCATATGAGAACCAAAGTCCCAGGTATTTTTGCGGTTGGTGATGTTCGTCAAAAAGACCTACGTCAAGTGACGACAGCAGTCGGAGACGGTGCGATTGCTGGCCAAGAAGTTTATAAATATATCACAGAAAACTTTTAATGCTTAAAAAATCTGAGGTTTGTGCCTCAGATTTTTTTCGTGCTTTCCTTTCAGTATTCAATAGGGCTGAAATGTGCTATAATGGTACTAATTTTATGGTAGGAATTCATAGAACAAATCTAAAAAAAGAGGTATTCATATGTATCCAGATGACAGTTTAACGTTGCATACTGATTTATACCAAATCAACATGATGCAGGTCTATTTTGATCAAGGTATCCACAATAAACATGCTGTATTTGAAGTGTATTTTCGTCAACAGCCTTTTAAAAACGGCTATGCTGTATTTGCTGGCTTAGAGCGAATTGTGAAATATTTGGAAAACTTGAGTTTTTCTGAGAGCGATATTGCCTATTTAGAGTCACTTGGTTATCATGGAGCCTTCTTGGAATATCTCCGTGATCTTAAATTGGAACTGACAGTACGCTCGGCTCAAGAAGGTGACTTAGTTTTTGCCAATGAACCAATTGTCCAGGTCGAAGGTCCTCTGGCTCAGTGTCAATTGGTGGAAACAGCCCTCTTAAATATAGTCAACTTTCAAACCTTGATAGCCACAAAGGCTGCACGCATTCGTTCGGTCATTGAAGATGAGCCTTTGATGGAATTTGGGACACGTCGCGCGCAAGAAATGGATGCTGCGATTTGGGGAACTCGTGCGGCAGTCATCGGAGGTGCTAATGGGACTAGTAATGTTCGGGCAGGAAAACTCTTTGGAATCCCTGTTTTAGGAACCCATGCCCATTCTCTTGTACAGGTATATGGAAATGACTACCAAGCCTTTAAGGCCTATGCGGAAACCCATAAAGATTGTGTCTTCCTCGTCGATACCTATGATACCCTTCGTATTGGGGTACCAGCAGCTATTCAGGTAGCGCGTGAAATGGGAGAGAAGATCAATTTCTTAGGCGTTCGGATTGATTCAGGAGATATTGCCTATATTTCTAAAAAAGTTCGCCAGCAATTAGATGAGGCTGGGTTTACAAATGCTAAAATCTACGCTTCTAACGACTTGGATGAAAATACCATCCTCAACTTGAAAATGCAAAAAGCAAAAATTGATGTTTGGGGTGTGGGAACCAAGCTAATCACAGCCTATGATCAACCAGCGCTTGGAGCGGTATACAAAATTGTCTCTGTTGAAAACGAAGCAGGAGAGATGATCAATACCATCAAGCTTTCCAATAATGCAGAGAAAGTTTCTACTCCAGGTAAAAAGCAAGTCTGGCGGATTACGAGCCGTGAAAAAGGTAAGTCAGAAGGGGACTACATCACTTATGATGGAGTAGATGTTTCACAACTGACAGAACTTAAAATGTTCCATCCAACTTATACCTACATTAATAAAACGGTCCGAAACTTTGAAGCTATTCCTCTTTTAGTGGATATTTTTAAAGAGGGTCAATTGGTTTATCAACTACCACCATTATCAGAAATTCAAGAATATGCTCGTAAAAATTACGATCAATTGTGGGATGAATACAAGCGTGTCCTTAATCCACAGCATTACCCAGTTGACTTGGCGAAAGATATTTGGCAGGACAAGATGGACCTGATCGAGGAAATGCGTAACAAAGCTAATGGAGAAGGAGAAGCAAAATGAGTTTGCAAGAAGAGATTATCCAACAATTGGGTGTCAAGCCTAGCATTGATCCTCAGGAAGAGATTCGCCGCTCGGTTGATTTCTTAAAAAGATATCTAAAAAAACATCCTTTTTTGAAAACATTTGTATTAGGGATCTCAGGAGGACAAGATTCGACTCTTGCTGGACGGTTAGCTCAATTAGCCATAGAAGAAATGCGCGCAGAGACAGGAGATACCTCCTATCAATTTATTGCTGTTCGCCTTCCTTATGGGGTACAGACAGATGAAGAAGATGCTCAAAAAGCTTTGACCTTTATCCAGCCAGATGTCAGCCTAGTCGTTAACATCAAGGAATCAGTTGATGCCATGGAACGCGCTGTCGAAGCAACAGGAACGGATATCTCCGACTTCAACAAGGGCAATATCAAGGCTCGCAGTCGCATGATTGCTCAGTATGCTTTAGCAGGTGCGCGGAGTGGAGCCGTTATTGGGACGGACCATGCAGCGGAAAATATTACAGGTTTCTTCACAAAATTTGGAGATGGTGGTGCAGATATTTTACCCCTTTTCCGTTTGAACAAGCGCCAAGGAAAACAATTGCTTAAAGCCTTGGGAGCTGATCCTGCTCTCTATGAGAAAATCCCAACTGCAGATTTGGAAGAAGAAAAACCAGGAATAGCAGACGAAGTAGCGCTGGGTGTCACCTATAATGAAATCGATGATTACCTAGAAGGCAAACAAGTGAGCCCAGAAGCTCAAGCCACTATTGAAAAATGGTGGTACAAAGGCCAACACAAACGCCACCTGCCAATCACAGTATTTGATCATTTCTGGGAGTAAAAAGGTCCACTGGACCTTTTTAGCCCGAGTCTTAAAATAGGAAAACGAGACAGAAATCGGTAACTCGCAGAGTTCGATTTCGTAGTCTCACCATACAATATTGTGAAAAGCATCAAAAAGAAGGGCGATTTCATCCGTCCTTTTCTTCTAGATTAAAGTAACCAACTTGCAACGTTCAAGTTGCATGAAAAAATGAAGGGAGACAATCTATGAATCATCTTGGAAGTCTTGTCATAGAGACAGAGCATTTATACTTGAGGCCTTTCGTTTTGGAAGATGCACCAGCGATGTTTGAAAATTGGGCTTCGGATCCTGAAACCCTGAAATATGTCACTTGGGATGCCCATGCATCTACTGAGAGAACCAGAGAATCGATCAAAAGATGGATCGAACAGTATCGTAAACCAGATACTTATAAATGGGCGCTTTGTTTGAAAACATCACTGGATCAGGTAATTGGAGATATTAGTGTGGTTTCTCAAGACCAGGAAAGTCAATCATGCGAGCTAGGTTATATCCTTGGCAAGAAATTCTGGGGGCGGGGATTCATGACAGAAGCCGTCATAGCTGTTTTGGATTTCTTATTGAACAAAGTCGGATTTAAAGAAATCAAAGCCACTTATGTCAGTTTAAATCCTGCTTCAGGGAAAGTCATGGAAAAGGCAGGAATGCAGTATGTAGAAACCATCCCTCATGCCATTCAACGCAAAGGATATTGTGGGGATAAAATCATCTATTCTAAACAGAATCCCTCTCTATAGGGTGATTTTTACTTGAAGATTCTGCTCAAAGGATTATAATAGTAAATAATGAAAAAAGGAGATTGCTATGTCAGAATTAACGAAAGAATTTACAGACCAGCTCTATGCTAATTATGAAGCAAATGTGAAATATGCGGCTCTTGAAAATGCTGTTACCCACAATGGGATCCATGCATCGCTTGAAACGCGCAAGAGTGCAGTAGAAAATACACCAGTTTTTTCACTTGATTTGACCAAGGATAAGGTGACAAACCAAAAAGCATCTGGACGTTGTTGGATGTTTGCGGCTTTAAATACCTTCCGTCACAAGATGATTTCAAGCTTCCAATTGGAGGATTTTGAATTGTCTCAAGCACATACTTTCTTTTGGGATAAGTATGAAAAATCAAACTGGTTTTTGGAGCAAGTGATTGCTACAGCAGATCAAGAATTGACCAGCCGTAAGGTGGCTTTTCTCCTACAAACCCCACAACAAGATGGTGGTCAATGGGATATGGTGGTATCCCTCTTTGAGAAATACGGAGTGGTTCCAAAATCAGTTTATCCGGAATCGATTTCTTCAAGTAATAGCCGGGAATTGAACACCTACCTCAATAAACTCTTGCGTCAAGATGCGCAAATCTTGCGTGACTTGATTCACTCAGGCGCAGATAGTGAGGCAGTTGCGAGCAAGAAACAAGCGTTGTTGCAAGAAATCTTTAACTTCTTGGCTATGTCTTTAGGATTGCCTCCGCGTGAATTTGACTTTTCATACCGTGATAAGGACAACCAATTCCATACCGAAAGTGGCTTAACTCCACAAAGCTTCTACAAAAAATATGTAGACCTTCAATTAGACGATTACGTCTCCATTATCAATGCCCCAACTACAGATAAGCCATATGGAAAATCTTACACCGTAGATATGCTGGGCAATGTGGTTGGTAGCCGTCCAGTCCGCTACCTAAATGTTCCAATGGATCGATTGAAAGAATTAGCTATTGCTCAAATGAAAGCAGGAGAAACTGTCTGGTTTGGTTCAGATGTAGGCCAAGTCAGCAACCGTAAAGCCGGAATCCTGGCAACAGATGTCTACGATTTTGAAGCAGGCATGGACATTCATTTGACACAAGACAAGGCGGGTCGCTTGGACTATGCAGAAAGTCTCATGACACACGCTATGGTCTTGACAGGGGTTGATTTAGACGAAGCAGGTCAGCCTCGTAAATGGAAGGTTGAAAATTCATGGGGAGACAAGGTCGGTACAGATGGTTACTTTGTGGCTTCTGATGCTTGGATGGATGAATATACCTATCAAATCGTGGTTCGTAAAGAATTCCTAACAGCAGACGAATTAGCAGCCTATGAAGCAGAACCAATTGTCCTAGCACCGTGGGATCCAATGGGAGCTTTAGCAAAATAATGATATAGAAAAGAGCCGAAAGGCTCTTTTCAGATTGAAGACAAAATATCTTAAAAACTTTCCTTAGGTGAGTACGGACGTCAGCGAACTTCTTTAAAGTTCCATGACTAATTATTGAGTCTAAGGTCTCAATAATTCCGAGTGCCTGAAACAATAACGTTTCAAGCACTTTTCTCACAGCGGAAAGTTTCAGTATTTTCTTAAATCGATTTAAATATTGGAACTCAATTTTGTTTTTTGCAGAATCACTTAACTTATTTTGCTTTAAAATAGTTTGTCTACATTCTAATAAGAGCCGAAAGGCTCTTTTTTTTTTATATACTCAAAAATAAAAAAGCTGGGAAGTCTAACTAAATAAATCAGATTTTATTCGTTCTGGTTTTTTAACCATTGTTTTAAAAAAAGCCGGGCAAAAGCCCGACTTCTCCATTCTATTATTCGTTATGATTGTTAGAGTCTTGCGAAGAAGGCTCAGATGGTTTAGATTGATTTTCTTCGTTCGAAGAGCTAGACGATGGTTCTTCATACGAATACTGATCAGTGGAATAACTTGGCTCATAGTAGTAGTTATTGTAGTTGTTCTTACCATTGTTTAAGTAGAGATAAGAACCACTTCGATACAGTCCACTTGGTTGCGTCCAATCCGTATGACCAGAGTTATTATTATTAGCAAGATAGAGCATCATTTGACGGTAGACATCCGTTGCGACCTGTATTCCATTATCCAATACTGGTGTAAAGCGATTGGAATAACCCGTCCAGACGGCCATAGCATATTCAGGTGTGTATCCTACGAATAATTCATCTGGTGTCGCAATACTTGAATAACCTGTATTTTTTGTTAACTTATTGACCTCGTTATCATCATAGTTTGATGTACCAGTCTTACCAGCTTGGTAGATTCCCGAAATGGCAGCATTTGTACCGGTACCAGACAAGAGAACTGTCTTCATCATATCTGTCATCATGTAGGCAGTTGTTGCTTTCATTGCACGAGTTCCTTCGGACTCAAATTCCTTGGTTGTGCCATCACTAAAGACAACCCGACTAACATAGGATGGTTTGTAATAGGTACCGCCATTGGCAAAAGCAGCATAGGCAGCTGCCATTTTCTCACTGCTGGCTCCGTATTTGTTGCTAGAATCGCTAGTGTTACTCGAGATAGCGTTGGCGTAAACCATTTCTGGGTAATCGATCCCTAATCCATTGAGGAATTTCTTAGCTTGTTTAAGACCAACTTTTTCCAGGGCCTTCACCGCAGGCACGTTACGAGATTGTTGAATTGCGTAGGTAATGGACATGCTACCATAGTATGAACGGTCCCAGTTGTAGACAGGCGTTGATGAATGAGGGAAGTTGTATGGCGCATCTGTTGTAGTAGCTGCTGTAGAGGTATATTCCTCATGTTCAAGAGCTGGTGCGTAATCTGTGATTGGTTTCATTGATGAACCCCAGTCACGGTTAGTCTCAACGGCTTGGTTTGTACCAAAGGAAACGTTGCTAGATTGGTGACGAGAGCCAAGTTGTGCAATGACTTTACCAGTATTGACATCAATAACAGTAGAAGCTACTTGCAACTCATCATCTGGATAGTTGACATATTCATCTGTATTGTAGATATCCCACAATTTCTTTTGGGCTTCAGTGTCAACGTTAGTATAAACATCCATCCCTGTCGTCAATACATTGTAGCCCGTTTCTTCTTCGACCTGTTCGATCACTTCTTTCAGGTAATTATCCATATAGGCGGGATAACTGCTTGAAGAACTAAGACTTTGTAGACCATCTGTAACAGGTGTGTTGACCGCTGCTTCGTATTGTTTATTAGAAATGGTCTTCATATCGAGCATTTCTTTTAATACTAAGTTTCGGCGTTGTTGTGCTGCTTCAGGGTGGGAGTATGGGTCGTATTGGTTTGGTGCTTGGGGCATTCCTGCAAGGAGTGCTAATTGAGGGAGCGAAAGATCTTTTAGATCTTTTCCGTAATAACTTTTCGCAGCCGTCTGCATTCCGTAGTTCCCATTCGCCATAAATACTTTATTGACGTAATAGGTCAAGATTTCTTGTTTGGTTGCTTTCTTTTCTAGTTGGGTTGCTAACCAAGCTTCTTGGATCTTACGAGAGAGGGTACGGTCAGAGGCTGAAGTGGAGAAATAGGTTAACTTGATCAATTGTTGCGTCAAGGTTGACCCACCTTGACTTCCTCCTCGTAAGTTGTGAAGGAAGGAACCGCCGATCCGAATGATGTCGACCCCACGGTGATTGAAGAAACGGTGGTCTTCAATCGCAACGATAGCATTGACCAAATCAGTAGGGATTTCATTGGCTGTGACATTGATTCGTTTCTCAGCTCCCAAATCCGCGATCAAGTTATTTTGGTTGTCATAGATCTTACTAGATGTTGTTGCAACCAAATCTTTTTCAGACAAGGTTGGTGCTTTCATAGCATAGTAACTAAATATCAGTCCACCGAGGACAAATAAAAGTAAGAAAAATGAAATGGCTGCGATGGCAACATATTTCAACCATTGAATGACTGTTTGTTTATTCATTTAAATACCGCCTAGAAGTTTCTGTTCGATAATATCAAGATAAGGAACGCTTGGAAGACGATTCTTATCTACTAGAAAGCCGTGCTCCTGAATATAGGAGAGGGGCATGGATTTACTACCATGATCGATGTTGTAATAGTGAATTAATGCAGGAGCAGGAAGTAAGTAGGTTTCACTCAACTTTGCAAAATGCAAGAGAACGAAACAGATACCGCCTTGCTGAACAACTGCCTCCATATGATCGATTTGATGTTGATGAAAATTTTTCATCGGCATGGATTGCTTTTGCTGTGTTTCCTTCGCTTCAAAATCGATATAGCGTCCCTTGTATACTCCAGAATAGTCCGTCGTTGAGGCTTGCCTGAAATAGGCTTCAACAATCTTTGCCCGACTGCGACGTGGATAATCCACTTTCACGATTTGAATCGGTGTTGGTTTTTTATGGATGACTGCTAGACCTCGAGAAAGATAGTATTGATTGCTTTCATTGATCATTTTTTCAAATGTCATCCCACGATTCGCAAAGTCGACTGGATGTTTCCTTTGTGTAGAGACCAAGGTTTTTTTGGCTACTTTATGTGGATAGTTGACCATAGTTCTCCTTATTGGTACAATTACATCACTCTATTATATCATAAATTAGAATAATGAGGAAAAAATGAATACCATACTTGTTGCAGGTTATAAGAGTTTTGATGTGGGAGTCTTTTCCAATAAAGACCCTCGACTGACCATTATCAAAAAAGCCATTGAAAGAGATCTTCGTCGTCTATTTGAAGAAGGAGTGAAATGGCTGGTCTTTTCTGGTAATTTGGGATTTGAGGCTTGGGTACTAGAGGTCGCCTTTGCATTAAAAAAAGATTACGATTTTCAAATGGCGACGATCTTCCTATTTGAGAATGTTGGCGAAAATTGGAATGAAAGCAATCAGGAATTATTAGCACGCTTCAAACAGGTGGATTTCGTGAAATATGCCTATCCCCACTATAGCAATCCGGGTCAACTAAAAGAATACAATCAGTTTTTGATAGATAACGCGGATGGAGCTTATGTTTTTTATGATCCAGAAAATGAAACCAATTTAAAATATCTTTACAAAATGATGGTAGAAAAAGAACCATTTTATGTCAAACAATTAAGTTTTGATGACTTAAATGAACTTGCTGAAAATTTTTACGAAAACTAAGTGTTATACCTTGATTTTTCTTACCATTTTTTTATATAATTGAGATGATGAACTAGATTGGAGAGAGTAATGGCGAGTATTATTTTTACTGCGAAAGATATTTTTGATCAAGATTTCAAACGAGAAGTTCGTGGTTATAATAAAGATGAAGTAAATGAATTTTTGGATGATGTCATAAAAGACTATGAAACCTATGCTGCTTTGGTGAAGGAATTGCGTGAAGAAAACGCCCGCCTTCGTGAAGAACTTGCCCAAAAAGCACAGGAAACACCACAAACATCTCCGATTGCTAGCACTGCTACGCAAGAATTCCCGCAAGTGACAACAGCGACGAACTTTGATATTCTCAAACGTCTTAATCGTTTGGAAAAAGAAGTTTTTGGGAAACAGATCGTAGATCGCGATTATTAATTCCATAGATCGTGCAATTTTTGGATAATCGCGTGAGAGAATGCTCTCATGAGGAAAGTCCATGCTAGCACAGGCTGTGATGCCTGTAGTGTTTGTGCTAGGTGAATCCATAAGCCTAGGGACTTGGTATTCAAGTTACGGCGAGTGAAGGAGCTAAGTCTAAGGATATGCTCTAGTAACTCTGAAAGTGCCACAGTGACGTAGTTTTTAGGGAAACCTAAAAAGTGGAACGCGGTAAACCCCTCAAGCTAGCAACCCAAACTTTGGTCGGGGCATGGAATGCGTGGAAACGAACATAGCATTCTGACTGGAAACAGTAGACAGATGATTATCGAAGGAAATGGTACCTAGTCATTTCTGGAACAAAACATGGCTTATAGAAAATTGCATATAGGTTGATGAGGTGGAGAGAGATCTCAACCTCCTTTTTTAAAGTGATAGGAATAAGATGAAAAAACAATTTGAATTGATTGCAACGGTCGCTGCTGGCCTAGAGGCTGTTGTTGGTCGAGAACTACGCGATCTCGGTTACGATTGCCAGGTTGAAAATGGACGGGTTCGATTTCAAGGAGACCGTCGAGCAATCATAGAAACCAACCTCTGGTTGCGCGCGGCTGATCGTGTGAAAATTGTGGTTGGGACTTTTCCAGCCAAAACCTTCGAAGAACTCTTTCAAGGTGTCTTTGCTTTGGATTGGGAAAACTATTTGCCTTTAGGAGCACGTTTTCCTATTTCTAAGGCTAAATGTGTCAAATCAAAGCTTCATAATGAACCTAGCGTTCAGGCTATTTCGAAAAAAGCAGTGGTTAAAAAGTTACAAAAACACTATGCCCGACCAGAAGGTGTTCCTCTCATGGAAAATGGGGCAGAGTTTAAGATCGAAGTATCAATCCTTAAAGACCAAGCCACCGTCTTGATTGACACCACTGGTAGTAGCCTCTTCAAACGTGGTTATCGGACTGAAAAAGGGGGAGCCCCTATTAAGGAAAATATGGCAGCGGCAATTCTTATGCTGTCAAACTGGTATCCAGATAAACCCTTGATTGACCCGACATGTGGTTCTGGAACGTTTTGTATTGAGGCGGCGATGATTGCGAGAAATATGGCACCTGGTTTACGTCGGACCTTTTCTTTTGAAGAATGGAACTGGATGGATGATCGCTTGATTCATGAAGTCCGTCAAGAAGCAAGCAGAAAAATCAATCGCGAGATCGAATTGGATATTATGGGAACCGATATCGATGCACGGATGGTTGAGATTGCCAAAGAAAATGCACAGAAAGCGGGCGTTAGCAGTGACATTACTTTCAAACAAATGCGAGTCCAAGATCTTCACTCAGATAAGATCAACGGGGTGATTATCTCCAACCCTCCATATGGAGAACGCTTATCCGATGATGAGGGTGTGACGAAATTGTATACTGAAATGGGGCACGTATTTGCACCTCTCAAAACCTGGAGTAAATTCATCCTAACCAGTGATGAAGGTTTTGAATCTAAATTCGGTAGTAAAGCAGATAAAAAACGAAAACTTTTTAACGGAACCCTAAAAGTTGATCTCTACCAATATTTTGGGGAACGAGTAAAACGGCAGATAAAGGCATAGAAAGGATTTTTATGACAGAGAAGGATAAAAAGCCATTAGAGCAAGAAACAGAATCAATTTTAGACTTTGAAGATGCTAAAGAGATGACGATTGGGCAGGCCAATCGAAAGGCAGAAGAAATCGAAGCAGGTGTAACTGAAGGTGATAATGTCTTAGACAAATACATCAAACAACACCGGGCAGAAATTGAAGCTGAAAAATACGATACAAAAATTTTGGCCAAAGAAGAATTGGCTAAAGCTGAAGAGTTGGCAGCTTCAGAAACAGTTGCTGAAGTAGCTGAAGCAGTGGAGGCACCGGAAGTAACGGAAACAGTCTTGGAACAAAGGCCTGAAATGGATGCTATCTCAACTGAATTACCTGCTAAGATTAAATTTGGCCCCACACCAACTGAACCAATTGTAGAAGCTGAGGAACTTCCTGAGGAAACACCAAGCAATGCGGGCAAACGAATCAAAGCGGTTCTATACTCTGCCTTAGGTCTTGCGATTGTCGGTTCGGCCATTTTTGTGACCTATAACTGGATGCACAGTCGTGGAAAATCTGGTGGTACAACTGTTGTATCGTCTTCATCTAGCAAGTCATCTTCTACTTCTAAATCAAGTAGCAGTGAAACACAGGCTCAAAAATTGGAAGAGTTTACCAAAGCCTACGATGCCTTTTTTGTAGATGAATCAAAAAGTGCTCTTAAAAATGATAAATTCGGAGACTTGGAAAATCTGAAGAAACTGCTGGACAAATTAGAAGGAAGCAGTGATTATAATGCGGCTAAAACAAAATATGAAGACCTTGTGAAGCAAGTTTCTGCCATTCAAAAAGTGAATTCTCAATTTAGTTCTCCAGTCATCAAAGATGGAGTTCTTGATGCAACTGCCAAAGCGAAAAGTGATGCGACCTTTGCAGAAACAAAGACAGGCAATGAAAAATTAGATAGCTTATTGAATGAGGCGGTTGCGCAAGGACGTTCACAACAAGTTGCGACACCGGCACCAGTGACAGGGACAGGTGGTACAGATACTTCTAATGCAACTCCAGCCCCAGCTCAAGCAGCAACGCCTACGGCCCCAGCTGTCAATGCTGCTACAGGTAGTGCAGGAACGGCAAACCCAGGCTATTCAGGGTACGGTCTTCCAAGCGATGGTGTCCCACTTCAGCGGAACTTGAGTCGTGTGCCATATAACCAAGCAGCTATCAATGATGTCAATAACCCAGCTTGGGTATTTGGTGATGGGATCCTTGAAAAAGTATTGAATATTGCTCGTAAACGTGGACATATCACTGGCAATCAATACATTTTAGAGCGTGTCAATATCATTAACGGTAATGGCTATTACAACCTCTTCAAACCAGATGGAACCTATCTCTTTAGTATCAATGCCAAGACTGGTTATTTCGTAGGAAACGGAAAAGGTCATTCAGATGCTCTGGATTATTAATGCTTGATCAGACATCCCCTTTTTGGGAAAAATGACAATAAAAAAGGATGAACCAGAGGTTCATCTCAGATTGAAGACAAAATCATCTTAAAAACTTTCCTTAGGTGAGTACGGACGTCAGCGAACTTCTTTGAAGTTCCATGACTAATTATTGAGCCTACGGTCTCAATAATTCCGAGTGTCTGAAACGTTATTGTTTCAGACACTTTTCTCACAGCGGAAAGTTTCAGTATTTTCTTAAATCGATTTAAAAATTGGGACTCAATTTTATTTTTTTGCAGAATCACTTAGCTTATTTTACTTTAAAATAGTTTGTCTACATTCTAGGATGAACCATAGGTTCATCCTTTTTCGTATTAAACAATATGACGTTCAAACGGATCGTCAGAAATTCCTTGGTCTAGAATCAAGCGACACCATTCTTTGGCTGAGAAGAGGCTGTGGTCCTTGTAATTTCCACAAGACTCAATGGTTGTGCCTGGGACATCCTCCCAAGTGCTGACTGATGAAATTTCTTCTAAAGATTCTTTAATCACTTTAGCAATTTCCGTACTCGAATGCTGTCCCCACATGATCATATGAAAACCGGTGCGACATCCAAATGGGGAACAATCAATCATACCATCGATGCGTTTGCGAATAAGCATCGCAAGAAGGTGCTCGATCGTGTGGAGCCCTGCAGTTGGAATCGCATTTTCATTGGGTTGCACCAAACGGATATCAAAGTTAGAGATGATGTCTCCTTTGGGTCCAGTTTCTTCCCCAATCAAGCGTACATAGGGAGCCTTCACCGCCGTGTGGTCCAATTCAAAACTTTCAACAATTACTTCTTTTGTCATACTCAAATCCTTCTTTGTTTTTCTTGATTATAGCATAAAAAAACAGATTCAACAAAGTGGAAATAAATGAATTCCTCACAGATGTTCCATGAAAGAAAAGACGATAAAAGAATAAGCGTTAAGCAAAAATATAAAAGGTTTTTCCTGTTTTTTTAGATTGTTAATTTTAGTAATTTATGGTAAAATGTAAAAGAATTTTTAATTCAACTAATTAAATAGATTTGGGGTAAAAGCATGAATTTTGTTATTACAGGTGTTTTTGCCGCGGTCATTGGTTTAGTCATTGGATATGTGGGAACTGCTCTTAAAATGAAAGCTTCAAAAGAAGCTGCGGAACTCACCCTTTTGAATGCTGAACAAGAAGCAACGAATTTACGTGGACAGGCTGAACGCGAAGCCGATTTGATTTTAAAAGAGGCGAAGCATGAGTCAAGTTCACTTAAAAAAGAAGCACTTTTGGAGGCAAAGGAAGAAGCCAGAAAATATCGTGAAGAGGTCGATGCTGAGTTTAAGTCAGAACGACAAGAATTGAAGCAATTAGAAAGCCGTTTGGCAGAACGTGCTAGCAATCTTGATCGCAAAGACGACATTTTAACAAGCAAAGAACAGTCTCTTGAACACAAAGAGCAAAGTCTTACAGATAGAACTAAACACATTGATGCGCGTGAACAACAGCTGGAAGAGCTTGAACACAAGAAAGTAGAAGAACTGGAACGTGTCGCTGCTCTAAGTCAAGGAGAAGCGCGTGACATTATTTTGAGTCAGACGGAAGAGCAACTTTCAAAAGAAATTGCCTCACGGATTCGTGATGCTGAATTGGAAGTGAAAGAACGTTCTGATAAAATCGCAAAAGACATTCTCGTGCAAGCTATGCAGCGAATGGCGGGTGATTTTGTTGCTGAGCAAACAAACTCAACCGTTCATTTGCCGGACGATAGTATGAAGGGTCGGATTATCGGTCGTGAAGGTCGCAATATTCGTACCTTTGAGAGTTTGACAGGTGTCGATGTGATTATTGATGATACGCCTGAAGTGGTGACCTTGTCAGGGTTTGATCCGATTCGTCGTGAAATCGCCCGCATGACAATGGAGAGCCTTCTCAAAGATGGTCGGATCCATCCAGCCCGCATCGAAGAGCTGGTTGAGAAGAACCGCCAGGAAATTGACAACCGGATTCGTGAATACGGTGAGGCGGCTGCCTATGAAATCGGTGCGCCAAACCTCCATCCAGATTTGATGAAAATTATGGGACGGTTGCAATTCCGTACTTCTTATGGTCAAAACGTTTTGCGTCACTCCATTGAAGTTGCTAAACTTTCTGGTATTATTGCTAGCGAGTTGGGTGAAAATGCTACCTTGGCACGACGTGCAGGATTCTTACATGATATCGGTAAAGCGATTGACCGTGAAGTGGAAGGAAGTCACGTCGAGATTGGAACTGAATTGGCACGGAAGTACAAGGAACACCCAGTGGTGGTCAATACCATTGCCAGTCACCATGGGGACGTGGAACCAGAAAGTGTCATTGCAGTCATTGTCGCTGCGGCGGATGCCTTGAGTGCAGCTCGACCTGGAGCACGAAGTGAGTCACTTGAAAGCTACATCAAACGCTTGCAAGATCTTGAAGAAATTGCAAATAGTTTTGAAGGAGTTAAGACAAGTTTCGCCCTTCAAGCGGGTCGTGAAATCCGTATTATGGTTAGCCCTGAGGCAATTAAGGATGATAAAGTGACGATCTTGGCTCATGATATTCGTGAGAAGATCGAGTCCAATCTTGAATATCCTGGAAACATTAAGGTTACCGTTATTCGAGAATTGCGTGCAGTCGATTACGCAAAATAAACAAAAAGCTTGAGATCTAGCATCTCAAGCTTTTTGAATGAAAAAATCAGTTGAAAATTAGGCCGATTTTTGTTACACTAGATAGAAAGACATTGAAGGAGAAATCATGGCGGATCGTGGCTTATTAATCGTATTTTCTGGCCCTTCGGGGGTTGGAAAAGGAACGGTTAGACGAGAAATTTTTGAAAACTCGGACAATCAGTTTCAGTATTCTGTATCGATGACGACGCGTGCACAACGTCCAGGTGAAGTGGATGGTGTCGACTATTTTTTCCGTACACGTGAAGAATTTGAAGATTTGATCCGTCAAGGGCAAATGTTGGAGTACGCTGAGTACGTTGGAAATTACTATGGGACTCCTTTAACCTATGTGAATGAAACCTTGGACAAGGGAATCGATGTATTCCTTGAAATTGAAGTTCAGGGTGCACTTCAAGTAAAGAAGAAAGTTCCAGATGCAGTTTTTATTTTCCTAACTCCGCCTGATTTGGATGAATTGCAAGATCGATTAGTGGGTCGCGGGACAGATAGTGCAGAAGTCATTGCGCAACGGATTGAAAAAGCAAAAGAAGAAATCGCCATGATGCGTGAATATGACTATGCCATTGTGAACGACGAGGTTCCTCTTGCTGCAGAGCGTGTCAAACGTGTGATCGAAGCAGAGCATTTCCGTGTAGACCGTGTCATTGGCCATTATCTGGATATGTTACCAAAAACACAAACTATTGTGAAGAGATAAATAATTAGAAATTAGGTATAGGAATATGATGTTAAAACCTTCTATTGATACGTTGCTTGACAAAGTACCATCAAAATATTCATTGGTCATTCTTGAGGCAAAACGGGCCCACGAATTGGAAAGTGGTGCAGTGCCAACTCAAGAATTCCAATCAGTTAAATCAACATTACAAGCGCTTGAAGAAATCGAGTCTGGGAACGTAGTTGTTCACCCGGATCCAGAAGCAAAACGTGAAGCGCTTCGTCGTCGGATTGAAGCAGAGCGGATTCGCAAAGAAGAAGAAGAGCGCAAAATTAAGGAACAAATTGCCAAAGAAAAAGAAGATGGTGAAAAAATTTAAGGTTGGGGCTTCTCAATCTTATTTTTTGCTATTTAAAGGGTTCCGTGATAAAGTAAAGCTCATATGATAGAGGCTGGAGGTGAAAAAGTGATAGCAAAAGTCATCGTAGATGTCCCATTGATGCAGACAGATAAACCCTATTCGTATCAGATTCCATCAGAATTTGAGGATATGGTAGAGGCAGGTATGCGAGTTCATGTCCCCTTTGGTAAAGGGAATCGCCTCATTCAAGGGATTGTGGTAGGTGTTTTAGAAGAGGCAGACACAAGCGAGGAATTAAAAGCAATTGTGGAGGTCTTGGATTACACTCCGGTCTTAAATCAAGAGCAGTTCTGGTTGGCAGATCAATTACGAAAAAGTGTTTTTTCATATAAGATTACGATTTTAAAAACCATGCTTCCTTCTCTCCTCAATTCAAGTTATGATAAGATTTTGTATCCTCAACCTTCTTTAGATCCCACTCTCAAAGTGAAACTTTTTGGTGAAAAAAATGAAGTTTCTTTTTCTTCTCTAGATGCGGCCGATCAAGCCCAAGTGATGCGGTTGGTCAGAAAAGGGGATTTGCTACTTGAATACAAGGCCAAGGATAAGAAACAAATTAAAACAGAAAAACGGTATCGCGTTAACCTGGAAGGATTAAAAGAACTTCAACCATCAGAGAGAGCTAAAAAAAGGCTCGCATTAAAAGAGCGCCTGTTACTAGAGCAAGGGGAGCAACCCTTAGCAGGATTGTATCAGGAATTTTCACGAGAAGTAGTGGCTTATTTTATTGATCAGGGTGTTTTAGAAATAACAGAACGAGAAGTGAATCGGGCGGCTGCATATTATGAAGGCAAAGAACAGACCCAGGCTCTGCTTTTAAATTCAGAGCAAGCAAAAGCTGTCGAAACAGTAGTTTCTCAAATTGGGAAAACATCAAAGCCTTTTTTATTAGAGGGTGTGACTGGAAGTGGGAAAACAGAAGTTTATCTGCAGATTATTCAGGAAGTTCTAAATAAGGGAAAAACAGCTATCATGTTGGTCCCTGAAATCTCCCTGACACCACAGATGACAGACCGTTTTATCTCGCGTTTTGGTCAGGAAGTAGCCATTCTACACTCGGGCTTATCAAATGGTGAGAAGTATGATCAATGGCGGAAAGTTGAACGTGGGGAGGCTAAGGTAGTCGTTGGAGCGCGCTCAGCAATCTTTGCTCCTTTAAAAAACATCGGAGCCATCATCATTGATGAGGAGCACGAGGCATCCTATAAACAAGATAGTAATCCGCGCTACCACGCAAGGGAAGTCGCGGTCCTAAGGGCTCAGTACAATCAAGCAGTTTTGCTTCTTGGATCGGCCACCCCAAGTTTGGAATCGCGAGCTCGTGCAACAAAAGGGGTTTATGAATTAATTCGTCTAACCCAGCGGGCCAATCCGGCAGCCAAAATTCCAGAAGTTAAAGTCGTTGATTTCCGTGATTATATTGGCCAAAATGAAGCTGGTAATTTCACTCCGGTTCTAGTGGAAGCTATTGCTGATCGCTTGCAGAAAAAAGAGCAGGTTGTCTTGATGTTGAACCGCCGTGGTTATTCCAGCTTTGTCATGTGTCGCGAGTGTGGAACTGTAGATACTTGTCCCAATTGTGACATCTCACTGACCCTCCACATGGATACTAAAACCATGAACTGTCATTATTGTGGCTATAGTAAAGCGATTCCTCGACACTGTCCAAATTGCCAAAGTCCTTCTATTCGTTATTACGGGACAGGAACGCAAAAAGCCTATGATGAATTACAAGAGATCTTTCCTGAAGCTAAAATTCTGCGCATGGATGTGGATACCACCCGAAAAAAAGGGAGCCACGCAGCAATATTAGATGCTTTCGGGAATGGAGAAGCGGATATTTTGTTAGGGACGCAAATGATTGCCAAGGGGTTGGATTTTCCAAATGTGACCTTAGTGGGTGTCTTGAATGCGGATACTTCTTTAAATTTACCGGATTATCGATCCTCTGAGAGAACCTTTCAACTCTTGACTCAGGTGGCAGGAAGGGCCGGACGAGCAGAGAAAGAAGGAGAGGTTATCATTCAAAGCTATAACCCCAATCATTATGCGATTCGATTTGCCAAAGACCAAGATTATGAAGGTTTTTTTGCCTATGAAATGCAGATTCGCCGGCAGCTGGGCTATACGCCTTATTACTTCACAGTTGGGTTAACCCTATCCCATAAGAGTGAGGAAATTGTGATGGAGAAGTCACATCAGGTCATGGAAATTCTCCGATCTGGCTTATCTGATCAGGTCCAAATCTTAGGACCAACACCTAAACCAATTGCACGCACACATAATTTGTATCATTATCAAATCATTGTGAAATATCGTTTCGAAGAAGGCATGACTCAGGTCTTGAATCAAATCTTAGAATTTACACAAGAAAGAGGCAACCAAGATCTACGTGTCAGTATTGATAATGAACCTCAAAGTTTTATGTAAGGAAGAAAGAAATGACAAAATTAATTTTTATGGGAACGCCTGATTTTTCAGCGACGGTTTTAAAGGGATTGTTAGCAGATTCGCGCTATGAAATTTTGGCAGTTGTGACGCAACCAGACCGTAAAGTAGGTCGCAAAAAAGAGATTCGAATGACCCCGGTGAAGCAGGTAGCTTTGGAACATCAACTACCGGTTCTTCAGCCGGAGAAATTATCGGGTAGTCCAGAAATGGAAACTCTCTTATCACTAGATGCAGATGGAATTGTGACCGCTGCTTTTGGACAATTTTTACCGACAAAATTGTTGGAGAACTTCCAGTTTGCGGTGAATGTCCACGCGTCTTTATTGCCTAAATATAGAGGTGGAGCTCCCATTCACTATGCCCTGATCAATGGTGACGAAGAAGCTGGGGTTACAATTATGGAAATGGTCAAGGAAATGGATGCCGGAGACATGATTGCAGCTCGTTCTCTCCCAATTTTAGATGAGGACAATGTGGGAACTTTGTTTGAAAAATTGGCACTCCTTGGACGTGACTTACTCTTAGATATTTTGCCAGCTTACCTGGCAGGGGAGATCAAGCCAAGTCCACAAGATCCAAGTTTGGTCACGTTTTCACCGAATATTTTACCGGAAGAAGAGGTTTTGGACTGGACAAAAACCAATCGCCAAGTCTTTAACCAGATTCGGGGGATGAATCCTTGGCCAGTCGCTCATACGTTATTAAATGGTCAACGCTTCAAAGTCTATGAAGCAGAGCTATGCGAAGGAAATGGAAATCCAGGAGAAGTGATAGCTTTGAGCAAAAAAGAGTTGCTGGTCGCTGCAGGAGAAGGCGCGCTATCCCTCAAAGTTGTGCAGCCAGCAGGAAAACCAAAAATGTCCATCACAGACTTTTTGAATGGCGCTGGCCGTCAATTGAAAGTAGGAGATCACTTTGGAAGTTAAACAAATGAATGCGCGTGAACAGATCGTTCGAGTGTTAGAAGAGGTTTTTGAACAGGGAGCTTATTCTAATATTGCCCTAAATCAAGCGCTAGAACACTCTCAACTTTCAGATAAAGATAGAAGCTTTGTTACGGAAGTTGTATACGGTACTGTCGCACGGAAGATAACACTCGAGTGGTATCTCGCCCACGTAATTGAAGACCGGACGAAATTAGATCCTTGGCTCTATTATCTTTTGATGATGAGTTTGTATCAACTTGTCTATTTAGACCGAATTCCCGATCATGCCATCGTCAATGAAGCCGTCCGGATAGCAAAACGTCGTAAAGAAGGCAGTGAGAAGTTTGTCAATGCTATTCTTAGAAAGCTCCTCCGCGAGGGGCTACCAGCTGTTGATACGATCAAGCGAAAGAACAAACGTTATTCGGTAGAGTATTCCCTACCTGTATGGTTGGTCAAAGCATTGATCGAAGAATACGGTGAAGAACGTGCTTGCGCTATTTTTAAGAGTCTCTATCAGCGTAATAAATCCAGTATTCGTGTGATTGATCTGGACGAAAAAGAAGAGTTGGCTCAGCTACTCGAAGCAACCTCCTCTCTACTTGCTCCGTCCGCTCTCGTGAAAGAACAGGGACATTTTGCAGCGCATTCCTTGTTCAAAGAAGGGCGCATTACTATTCAAGACGAGTCCAGTCAATTGGTGGCACCGGCTTTGGATTTGCAAGGAGATGAGTGGGTTTTAGATGCCTGTGCGGCGCCAGGTGGAAAGACGACTCACCTGGCTTCTTATCTCACAACTGGGAAAGTCACAGCCTTGGATCTCTATGACCATAAGCTCAAATTGATTCAAGAAAATGCTAATCGGCTCCATGTTGCGGACAAAATTTTGACAAAGAAGTTAGATGCGACAAAAGTCTTTGAAACATTTGGACCTGATGCTTTCGATAAAATTTTGGTGGATGCGCCTTGTTCAGGGATTGGTTTGATCCGGAGAAAGCCTGATATCAAGTACAATAAAGAGAGTGCAGATTTTGTATCTTTACAAGCTATTCAATTGGCCATTCTGGATAGTGTTTGTCAAAGTGTGCGTAAAGGTGGTATAATAGTGTACAGTACGTGTACAATTATGGGTAAAGAGAATTTTGAAGTGGTGGACCAATTTTTGAAAAACCATCCAAATTTCGAACAAGTCCCATTGGATCACGAAAGAAAAGATATTCTTAAAAATGATTGTATCCTTATTACACCCGAATTATATGGAAGCGACGGCTTCTTTATCAGTCGTTTTAAGAGAATCTCATAATATCAGGAGGAAACTGACAGTATGGATATTACGATCTTAACCGATGTAGGTCAAAGACGGACAAATAACCAAGACTATGCAAATCAATATAAAAACAAGGCAGGAAAATCTATGGTTTTACTTGCTGATGGTATGGGAGGACACCGTGCCGGAAATATTGCTAGTGAAATGGCAGTCACAGATCTAGGTGCGGCTTGGGTTTCTTCTGAGATCGAGACGGTTAATCAAGTACGGGAATGGTTTGCAGAACATTTAGAAGCTGTGAACCGTCGGATCCATTTAGCTGGGCAAGATGATGAGCACAAAGGAATGGGAACTACACTGGAAGCTTTGGCTTTTGTAGAAGGACAAGTGATTTATGCCCATGTTGGAGATTCGCGGATTGGCCTCATTCGTCAGGGCGAATACCAGCAGTTGACCAGTGATCATTCTCTTGTAAATGCTCTTTTGCGAGCAGGTCAAATCACAGAGGAAGAAGCAGCCCATCATCCTCAACGTAACATCATCACTCAGTCCATTGGCCAAAAAGATGAGTTGGAGCCGGATTATGGTTTGGTGACGGTTGAAGCAGATGATTATATTTTGATCAATAGTGACGGTTTAACTAATATGATTGGCCCGGATGAAATCAGAGATATTGTCTTGAGTGATGTTTCACTGGAAGAAAAAGCTCAAACCTTGATTCGTTTTGCCAATAATGCTGGAGGCTTGGATAATATCACTGTTGTACTGCTCCACTTTACTGAGGAGGACGCAGCATGATTCAAATCGGCAAAATTTTTGCCGGGCGATATAAAATCATCCAACAAATTGGACGCGGCGGGATGGCAGATGTTTATCTTGCGCGTGATTTGATTTTAGATGGGGAAGAAGTTGCAGTCAAGGTACTGCGTACGAATTACCAGACGGATCCCATTGCAGTTGCGCGTTTTCAGCGTGAAGCAAAGGCGATGGCAGAGCTGGACCATCCAAATATCGTTCGGATTACAGATATTGGCGAAGAAGAAGGACAACAATACCTTGCAATGGAATATGTTGCAGGTTTAGACTTGAAACGCTATATCAAAGAAAATGCTCCTTTATCAAATGAAGAAGCTGTTCGTTTGATGGGGCAGATCCTTCTAGCTATGCGTCTTGCCCATACGCGTGGCATTATCCATAGAGATTTAAAACCACAGAATGTCCTCTTGACACCAGATGGAACAGCAAAAGTTTCAGACTTTGGGATTGCAGTGGCCTTTGCAGAGACTAGTTTGACCCAGACCAACTCGATGTTGGGGTCGGTTCATTATTTGTCCCCTGAGCAGGCGCGTGGTTCAAAAGCTACGGTGCAAAGTGACATCTACGCTATGGGAATCATTTTCTATGAGATGTTGACAGGACACATTCCTTATGATGGAGATAGTGCAGTCACAATTGCTTTGCAGCATTTTCAAAAGCCACTCCCATCTATTCGTGAAGAAAATAAGAATGTTCCACAAGCTTTAGAAAATGTAGTGATCAAAGCGACAGCTAAAAAACTGACGGATCGCTATAAATCAGTGGCAGAGATGTATGTGGATCTTTCAAGTTGCTTGTCCTATGAGAGAAGAAATGAGAAAAAACTGGTTTTTGAAGACCAAGCGAAAGCTGATACAAAGACTCTTCCAAAAGTGAGTCCAACTCCAAAAACGGCTCCTGTTCCAATCTCTGAAGTACGCAGTGAAATCAGTTCAGTAGATCCTAATCGACCATTATCTGATCAGCAGACAATGGCGCCAAGTAAAAAGCCAAGAAGACGTTTGCGGGCGCGCTACAAGGTCTTGTTTGTTGCCATTGCTCTAGTTCTTGCAGCCTTTACTTTCTTGTTGTATATGAGCCCAGCCAATAAAACAGTTCCAGATGTTTCCGGCAAAACCATTGCCGAAGCTAGAGCGGTTATTGAGGGACAGGACCTTCAAGTCGGTGAAGAGAAAGAAGAGTACAGTGATTCGGTTGCAGAAGGCTATGTCATTCGAACCAATCCAAATGCAGGGGCCCAAAAGAAAGAACAAAGTCGAATTGATTTGATTGTTTCAAAAGGACCAAACAGCTTTGAAATGCCAAATTACGTGGGTGAAACACGGGCAAAAGCAGAAGAAGATTTGAAAAATACTTATAAAGTATCAAGCAAAATGATCACGATTGAAGAAGTTGAGACCTTCGATTATGCTGCAGGGACAGTTCTTGAACAAACTCCAGCTCCAGGAGAGCAATATTCTCTGAATTCAAAAACTAAGATTGTTTTGAAAGTAGCGAAAGAAACAACTTCAATTGAAATGCCAAACTATGTTGGATCAACTTATGATTTTGCTAGAAGTAATTTGATTGAGATCTATGGTATTAAAGAAGCCAATATCGAATTAAGAAAAACAGAACATCTCCCTGATGGAGTATCTGTTTCTGCAGGTCAAATTGTCAGTCAAACTCCAGAAGTTTCGAGTACGGTGGATATTAACCGAACACGAATTGTTTTGACTGTATATGAGCCTAAAGTGACAGCTTCTTCAAGTACGAAAGCCTCATCAAGTTCTGATACATCTAGTTCATCCTCTGGTGAACGATCAGATACAGAAAGTTCTAGCAGTAGTGCAACTGGTGGAGATTCATAAATCAGTCTAAGACTCAGATGGATTTCTGAGTCTTTTTGATTGTCTGCTATTATCCAACCACAGACGGAAGTCAAATGAGGAAAAATTTGATAAAATAGGAAAAGATGAGGTAGACTATGTGGAAAATACAAATTTTTATTTTCGTTGAAGCCGTTTTGTTAACATTAGCAGCGATCACCATTTTATCAATCGATTTTTCCAGATTTGTTGTCTTGATGGTTCTCTTTTTGCTCCTTTTGTATTACTATTTTGGCAAACAAAAAGCGAATTTTCTATTAATCGCGCTGAGTGTGCTCTTGTTTTTTATCGTGATGCTGAATCCTTTTGTGATTGCAGCTATTTTATTTGCGGTGGTTTATGGTTTATTGATCGCTTACCCTTATATGTATAAGGAAAATGAAGCAGTTGTGTTTGATGTTGAAGAGGATACGAAAATTCGTCAGGAAAAAACTAGATGGATTGGTGATTTACAACATTTTTCAAAGCAAAGTCGAGGGTATCGAGATCTGAATGTGATCCGAGTTTTTGGGAATGACACCCTCCATTTAGAGGAGGTAGCCATTTGCAATTGGGACAATGTAGTGATCATTCGGAAAGGGTTTGGAAATACAAAAATTATCTTACCGATTGATTTGGAATTGCATTTACAAATTAACACCCTGTATGGAGATCTGAAGTTTTTGGATCTTCCTGTCCGTAAAATGAGAAATGAAACCATAGATATTGAAACGGCACATTATCGGAGATCGCACCGTTCTGTAAAAATTGTGTTAGTTGGTATTGTTGGGGATGTTGAGGTGATTCGCGCATGAAGAAATTAGACTATCTCCTATTGTATTTCTATTCCCTAATGGTGGTTGCGGTCATTTGTCATACCATTTTCCATTTTGTTAGTTTTCAGTGGGGCAAACTTCTCTCAGATCTTTCCTTGCTTCAATCATTCCTATTTTTGATTTTTAGTCTGACGCTTGCATTGACGGCTTTGGTTATCTTAATTATTAAAATCACGCAATTTGTAACGGTTCATGCAGTACAACAAAAGGTAGAAGCGATCCTGACTGCTTCACAGCGAAAAGAAATTGCCCCCAAAGAATTGAATCAACAGTTAGATTTATTGGACAGCAAATTGCTTCGACTAGAAGAAAATTTACAAAAAAGTGAAAATCGTGTGATGCGAAATGAGGAAGAAATTGTGGAAATCGAGCGTAAGAGAATTGCGCGTGATCTACATGACACGGTTAGTCAAGAATTGTTTGCAGCCAATATGATTTTATCTGGCGTGGCAGCACAGGCCCTTGAGTTAGAGAAAAGTCAGATCCAGCAGCAACTCAATGGTGTATCGGATATTCTAGGTACAGCCCAAAATGATTTACGCGTCTTGCTCCTACATCTTCGTCCTACAGAATTGGAAGGAAAAAGTTTGGTAGAAGGGATGGAGATGATTTTTAGAGAATTGAAGGAAAAGAGTAACCTAACAGTTGTCTTCCATCATAATGACGTGAGCATTCCAAAAGATATGGAAGAACATCTATTTCGAATCGTCCAAGAAATTGTCAGCAATACCTTGAAACACGCTAGAGCTCAACAAATGGATGTCTTTTTGCATCAGGAAGGAAAACAACTTCATTTACGGATGGTAGATGATGGAATCGGCTTTGAGCAGGAAAAATTGGAACGATTGAGTTATGGGTTGAAAAATATTCAAGAACGTGTAGAAGACATGGCGGGAACCATTAAAATAAGAACGAGTCCTCAAAAGGGAGTGGCTGTAGATATTCGTGTTCCCCTCCTTGTAAAAGATAAAAATGAAAAGGAAACTGTATGAAAGTATTATTAGTAGATGATCATGAAATGGTCCGATTGGGATTGAAAAGCTTTTTGTCCATGCAAACCGATATTGAGAAAGTCTTAGAGGCGAAAAATGGGCAAGAAGGGGTGGAGTTGGCGCTGAAAGAAAGACCAGACGTCATCATCATGGATATTGTGATGCCAGAGCTAAATGGAATCGATGCGACTCTAGCCATCCTAAAAGAGTGGCCGGAAGCTAAAATTGTCATTTTGACGTCTTATTTAGATAACGAAAAGATTTACCCTGTCTTAGATGCCGGTGCAAAAGGATATATTTTAAAGACCTCGTCAGCAACTGAGATCTTACAGGCTGTCAGAAAGGTTGCAAAGGGAGAATTTGCAATTGAGACAGAAGTTAGTCAAAAAGTTGAGTCACGAAAGAACCATGCTGAATTGCATGATGATTTGACAGCTAGAGAACGAGATATTCTGGCTTTATTGACGAAAGGATATGAAAATCAACGAATAGCAGATGAACTCTTCATTTCTTTAAAAACAGTGAAGACCCATGTCTCCAACATCTTATCCAAATTAGAAGTCAGTGATCGGACGCAAGCAGTCGTCTATGCCTTCCGACACCATCTGGTGAATCAAGAAGATTTTTAAAGGGAAACATGCTATAATAGAGCATGATCATAAGGGGGAGACAAGTGGACGCAAAATTACGTTATAAAGCCAAAAAAGTTAAAATCGTCTTTTTTGATATTGATGATACATTACGTGCAAAAGAAACTGGATTGATCCCAGAATCTGTCAAAGAAGTCTTTCATCAGTTGAAAGAAAAAGGAATCCGAACAGGGATTGCAACCGGCAGAGGGATTTTTGGGGTTGTTCCTGAAATCATGGACTTAAAGCCGGATTTTCTGGTAACCTTAAACGGTGCCTATATAGAAGATACAAAAGGAACTGTGATCTACCAATCACCAATCAATGAAGCAATCGTTTCTTCTTTTGTAGATTGGGCCAAAAAATCTGAGATTGATTATGGGTTAGTGGCTAGTCATCAAGCTGCCCTGTCTAATCGGACACCCTTGATCAGTGATGCTATTGACATCATTTATCCCAACTTACCTGTAGATCCAGATCTGCATCTGAAAGAACCTATTTTCCAAATGTGGACCTTTGATGAACAGGATAGTGAGCTAGAGTTGCCCCCTTCTTTGCAAGAGGATTTGCGCCTAGTTTCGTGGCATCCCCATTCGTCAGATGTTGTTCGCTTTGAAGCTTCAAAAGCTTCAGGAGTTTCTCATCTTGTAAATCATTTGGGCTTGAAGCCAGAGAATGTTTTAGTATTTGGGGATGGATTAAATGATCTAGAACTGTTTGATTATGCTGGAATTAGTATCGCAATGGGAAAATCTGCTCCAGAGTTACAAGAAAAAGCTGATTATATCACTAAGAATTTAGAAGAAGATGGCATATTCTATGCCTTAGAGGAGTTAAATATGGTTGAAAAAGAATTGACATTACCACAGTTAGAACTTGCTACGGTTGACGGTCCTGTCGCTGTGATCAAAACCAATCACGGTGAGATGAACATTCAATTGTTCCCGGATCAAGCACCAAAAACAGTTGCAAACTTTGTAGCTCTTGCTAAGTCCGGCTATTATGATGGTGTCATTTTCCATCGGATTATTAAAGATTTTATGATCCAAGGGGGAGATCCAACAGGTACAGGTATGGGTGGCGAATCCATCTATGGGAAGAGCTTCGAAGACGAATTTTCAAAAGAATTGTACAATATTCGCGGAGCCCTTTCAATGGCAAATGCTGGACCAAACACAAATGGCAGCCAATTCTTTATTGTACAAAATCAACATCTTCCATATTCGAAAAAGGAATTGGTCCGCGGTGGCTGGCCTGAAAAAATTGCTGAAATCTATACGACAGAAGGGGGAACTCCTCACCTAGATCAACGCCATACCGTATTTGGACAATTGATGGATGAAGCTTCTTTTGCTGTGTTGGATGAGATCGCGGCTGTTGAGACCGGGATGATGGATAAGCCAGTAGAAGATGTCGTGATTGAAACCATCGAGATTGAGGACTAATATGAAAATTGGAGATAAGTTAGAAGGGACCATTACAGGCATTCAACCTTATGGTGCCTTTGTCGAACTAGAGTCGGGTGTCACAGGCTTGATTCATATCTCAGAGATTAGAAGTGGTTATGTAAGTAATATTCATGATATTCTTTCAATTGGAGAAAAAGTCTTTGTCCAAGTCATCGATGTTGATGAATATTCTAAGAAAGCTAGCCTCTCTCTGAGAACACTAGAAGAAACACCACAACGAAGTATTCGACACCATCGTTTTTCAAATGACCGCCACAAGAGTGGTTTTGCACCCTTAGCTCAACAGATGCCGACCTGGGTCAAAGAAGGAAAGGTATTCTTTAGCAAACAAGAAAAAAAATAAAAACTTCGATAGGTTGATGAAACCTACCGAAGTTTTTTTAATATAGAGAATTATTCAAATTCGTAAAGGGTAGTAGAAAGGTAACGTTCTCCATTATCTGGTGCAAGAGCAAGAACTTTTTTACCGCTACCCAATTCTTTTGCGACTTCAATAGCAGCATAGATAGCAGCTGCGCTTGAGATTCCGACTAAGAATCCTTCAGCTCCACCGATAGCGCGTGCAAGTTCGAAAGCTTCTTCTGAAGATACGCGACGAACACCATCATATGCATTAGTGTCTAAAGTATTTGGGATAAAACCAGCTGAAATCCCTTGGATTTTATGTGGTCCAGGTTTTTCACCAGAAAGGACTGCAGATTCATTGGCCTCAACGGCATAGACTTTGACAGCAGGATTATTCTTTTTCAAAGTATGAGAAATACCAGAAACAGTACCACCAGTACCAACACCTGCGACAAAAGCATCTAAACCATCTTTTCCAAAGGCATCAACGATTTCTTGTCCTGTTGTTCTTTCATGTACCTCTGGGTTAGCAGGGTTTTCAAATTGAAGAGGAAGGAAGCCATTTCTTTCTGCAGCGATTGCTTCAGCTTTAGCGATAGCGCCTTTCATTCCTTCACTTCCAGGAGTCAAAACGAGTTCAGCTCCATAGGCTTGGATGATTTTACGACGTTCCACACTCATGGTTTCAGGCATGACAATCACAACTTTGTAGCCTTTAGCTGCGCCAACCCATGACAAACCAATCCCTGTGTTCCCACTAGTTGCTTCGACAATGGTATCACCTGGTTTGATCAAGCCATCCGCTTCAGCTTTTTCAATCATGCTCAAAGCAATCCGGTCTTTGACAGATGATCCAGGATTGAAGGCTTCGAGTTTGACATAGACATCTGCAGCTCCTTCAGGAACAAGACGATTCAATTTGACAATCGGAGTGTTCCCAATCAATTCTGTAATATTTTCATAAATAGCCATAATATACCTCAGTTCTAGGTTTTCTTGATACTAACAAGTATAGTCTCTTGCGAGAAGAATGTAAAATATAGAAATTTTATGGGTGTGATAAAAAAAAACTATCGTTGCCGATATGTACTGACCCCAAAAAGTTAGACAAATAATTTAAGTTAAGGATTTAGTCCTGTATTGCACAGGACTAAGTCCTTTTAGTTTTACCTTAATTCGTTTGTTGTTGTAATAGTCAATATAGTTTACAATAGCTTGTTCCAATTGGTTAAGTGACTTAAATGTATTCTCGTAACCATAAAACATTTCCGATTTCAAAATGCCAAAGAAGGATTCCATCATGCCGTTGTCTGGGCTGTTTCCTTTACGTGACATGGACGGTTGAATTCCTTTATCCTCTAAAAAACGATGATAATACTGGTGTTGATACTGCCATCCTTGATCACTATGAAGAATTGTATTTGTGTAATGATTCTCAGTAAAGGCCTGGTCTAACATAGCTTTCACTTGTTCTAAATTCGGTGAAGTCGAAAGATTATAGGCGATAATTTCGCTATTAAAACCATCTAAAACTGGCGATAAATAAAGTTTTTGATTGCTTGCTGGAATGGCAAACTCGGTCACATCTGTGTAGCACTTTTCCATTGGCTTGGTTGCTTCAAATTGGCGTTGAATAAGATTATCTGCTTTCTTACCAATCTCTCCTTGGTATGAAGAATACTTCCGTTTACGACGAATACGAGCACTTAAACCAAGGACCTTCATCAGACGTTGGACCTTCTTATGATTCACTACAAAACCACGATTCCTCAATTCAAGAGTCATTCGACGATAGCCGTAATTCCCTTTATGCTCAGTAAAAATAGATTGAATTTCAACTTTAACATCATAATCCTTATCGCTTTGATCGAGCTGTTTTAAATGATAATAATAAGTTGAACGGGCAAGCTTAATAATCTTTAGAAGAATCTCTAAAGCAAACTCTGTTACCAATCCTCGGACAATTTCCGTTTTTCTTCTTGCTCTTTTTCGTCCCTCAATCGGAGTTCTCTCAACTTTTTTAGAACCGCATTCTCCGCTCTCAAGTACTCATTTTCTGCTTGAAGACGTTCTAGTTCTGTCATCTCTTCGGGTTTCTTCTTTGGCTTACGTCCCATTTTAGGTATCCTTCCTCTTGTTTTCTCAACAATAGTATACCCGTTTTTCTTATATTGTGCTATCCAATTATGCAACATTCCAACACTTGGAAGAGCATAATCTAGAGATACCTTTATTTGTGAACGACTTTCAAGCAGAACTTTATCAATGATTTCTTGTTTTAGTTCGGGAGAATAGTAACAATTCTTTCCTTTTTTGACGATTTCTATTCCATAACGATCAATCAATTTAATCATGTACTTAAGATTAGAAATGTTTATCCCAAATTGATTTGAAAGCTCTTTGAAGCTTCGCCCTTGTTTTTTATGTTCATAGATCTGAACTTTATCTTCATAAGTTAATTTCATAATAAAAACACCCCAAAAGTTAGATTTTTTTCTGTCTAACTTTTGGGGTGCAGTTCAATAGCTTCTTTGATTATTTTTCTACAGAAAGTAGGGGTACTTCAACCTCACGAATTCCGTGATCCTCAATAATGACTTTGCCATTGTAAAATTCGACTAAAGCTGCTGTGATAGAGTTTGTGTTTTCTTTATCCACAAAAATCGTTGTCATTACCTGATCTGTAAACATCGGATCTTGTTCCGCCAATTGATGGTCTTTTAAGAAATTAGCAAATTCTTGGTATTGGGAGTAAGAAAGTGTGATCCCAAGAACCACTTGCTCTTTGATTTCTACCAGTCCAATCTCTCGAACTGCTTGTGCCACACTTCCAGCATAAGCACGAATCAGACCGCCAGCACCTAATTTAATACCTCCGAAATAGCGAGTAACCACGACACAACTATTAGTGATGCGATGATTCTCCAAAACTCCTAACATCGGTACCCCAGCGGTTCCACTAGGCTCTCCATCATCACTGGTCCGTTTGATATCACTTTGTTCTCCAATGATGAAAGCAGAGCAGTTATGTGTAGCCTTATAGTGTTCCTTTTTGATGGCATTGATAAAATCTCTTGCTTCCTCTTCAGAGGAGACTCGCTTGACATGACAAATGAATTTTGATTTTTTGATTTCTTCTTGAACAGTGCCGTTCTCTTTAAATGTAACATATTCCATATTCTTATTTTACAAAAAAAGAATGATTTTCTCCAACTTTTGCGAATTAATAAGTATGAAGATAGAAGATTCTTATGGAAGACTCTTAACGGAGAGTCAAATGACAAATGATCTAAAAGAAATTGCTCAAGAACTTCCAGCTATAGAAAAACAGAATGGAAGGTACCAATGCTTTCGATGTGGCAGTATGATTGATCAAAAACTGTGGAAGTTGAGTGAAGAGGTACTGTATTGTAGAGCCTGTATCCAATTAGGAAGGATCCGGAGTGATCAAAAACTTTATGCTATTGCACAGCAAGACTTTGAAGGTCAAGAGGTGCTAAACTGGAAAGGGACCTTGACTTCCTATCAACAAGAGGTATCTGAAGGACTTATCCAAGCAGTTAAAGCAGGAAAACATGCCTTGGTACATGCTGTGACAGGAGCTGGAAAAACGGAAATGATGTATCAGGTTGTAGCAACAGCTATCAAGGCAGGAAAAGCAGTCTGTATTGCTACCCCAAGAATCGATGTCTGTATCGAACTGTACGGAAGAATGAAGGATGATTTTTCCTGCCCCATCTCTTTGCTTCATGGAGAATCGGAGCCCTATTTTAGAACGCCTTTAGTGATCGCTACAACCCACCAATTGCTAAAGTTTTATCAGGCTTTTGATCTCCTTATTATAGATGAGGTAGATGCTTTTCCCTATGTGGATAATCCAATCTTATATAAAGCAGCTCAGAATGCAATAAAAAAAGAGGGGAATACCCTATATTTGACAGCAACCTCTACAGATGAGCTAGATAAAAAGGTTAAGAAAAAAGAAATCATTCGTTATAGTCTTCCAAGAAGATTTCATGGGAACCCACTAGTGGTCCCTGAAATAAAATGGGTGCCGAAAATTAGAGAAAAAATTGAAAAAGGAAGAATCCCTTACGAACTATTGCAACTGATCAAGAAACAAAGACAGACTCACTACCCATTGTTAATCTTTGTATCTGAAATAGAATTAGGACAACAATTCACTGAGAACTTAAAAAAATACTTTCCCAAAGAAACAGTAGGTTTTGTATCCTCACAGACAACAGACCGCCTACGAATGGTAGAAAAGTTTAGAAACAAAGCCATAACCATGCTAGTCTCGACAACAATTTTAGAAAGAGGAGTGACTTTTCCATTTGTAGATGTCTTTGTTTTAGAAAGTAATCACAAATTATTTACTAAAAGTGCCCTCGTACAAATTTCAGGAAGGGTCGGTCGAAGTAAAGAAAGACCAACAGGTGAACTACTTTTTCTATCAGATGGTATAACACGAGGAATGAAAAAAGCGATTAAAGAAATAAAGGAAATGAATCAGGAGGCTGGATTTTGAAAGAATGTCTGCTTTGTACTAAAGAGTTGAAAACTGGTGAACATTTCATAGATCTTATAATTATGAATCAACAAGAAGAATGGATTTGTAAAGAATGCAAAGAAGGCTTCGAACAAATTGGCGAAATCCATTGTCCTAGATGTTATAAAGATAAGGAGGAGAAAGTATGTAAAGATTGCGAATACTGGATACAAAAGGGGAATATGGTAGAACATGAAGCATTATATAGATATAATGCAGCAATGAAGGACTATTTCAAACGATATAAATTTGAAGGAGATCGTTTATTAGGAATGGTATTTGCATGTGAAATCAAAAAAGCCTTGAAAAAGTATAAAAGCTATACGATAATACCGACTCCAATCAGCCATGAAAAAAAGCAGGAAAGAGGATTCAATCAAGTATCGACTATACTAGATTTTGCAGAGATAAAGTACAACAGTCTATTCCAAAAAGAAGACACTTTAGCCCAATCAAAAAAAACAAGAGAAGAAAGATTAAAAACCACTCAGCACTTTCAATTAAAAGGAGAAATTTCAGAAAAGCAGAAATATCTAATCTTCGATGATATCTACACAACGGGCAAAACAATCGAATTAATGAAGCGCCTACTAATTGAAAAAGGTGTGAAAGAAATAAAGACATTTTCAATCGCAAGGTAAAAAAAGATTTGCAAAAACTTTATGAAAGCGTTATAATATACATATAAATAAAAACATAATGTTTAGAAAGTAGGTACTAATATGATTAAATATAGTATCCGTGGTGAAAACCTAGAAGTAACAGAAGCCATTCGCGACTATGTCGTTTCTAAACTCGAAAAGATTGAAAAATATTTTCAGGCAGATCAAGAGCTAGACGCTCGAGTAAACTTAAAAGTTTACCGTGAAAAGACCGCAAAAGTAGAAGTAACCATTCCACTTGGATCTATTACACTGCGTGCAGAAGATGTCTCTCAAGATATGTACGGTTCAATTGATCTGGTTGTAGATAAAATTGAACGTCAAATTCGTAAGAATAAAACAAAAATCGAAAAGAAAAATCGTGTTAAATCTGGTGCAGGTAAATTGTTTACCGATGCAGTTGTAGAAGAAGCAGCAACCACAGAAAAAGTTGTTCGCTCAAAAACAATTGATCTAGAACCAATGGATTTAGATGAAGCGATCCTTCAAATGGATCTATTAGCACACGATTTCTTCATTTATCGTGATGCAGAGGATAACACAACAAATGTGATCTACCGTAGAGAAGATGGAGACATCGGTCTATTGGAAGTAAAAGAATAGAGATCAAAAAAGAGATCGAAAACATCAATTAATTATAGAGGAATCAGGAGCATTTATGCTCCTGATTTTTTTATATAAACCAAAAAAGTAAAAAAACTTTCAAAAAAATAAATTTTTTTAAGAAAAAGTATTGACAGTAAGGGTAGGTCATGATATACTAATATAGTTGTCGCGCGAGAGCGACAAAGACCTTTGAAAACTGAACAAGACGAACCAATGTGCAGGGCGCTATAACTAAGGTTATAGTAACTGAACAATAAAAAAACAATAAATCTGTCAGTGACAGAATGAGTTTAAGACAAACAATTATTTTAATGAGAGTTTGATCCTGGCTCAGGATGAACGCTGGCGGCGTGCCTAATACATGCAAGTAGAACGCTGAAGCTTGGTGCTTGCACCGAGCGGATGAGTTGCGAACGGGTGAGTAACGCGTAGGTAACCTGCCTCTTAGCGGGGGATAACTATTGGAAACGATAGCTAATACCGCATAAAAGTCGATATCGCATGATATTGATTTGAAAGGTGCAATTGCATCACTAAGAGATGGACCTGCGTTGTATTAGCTAGTTGGTGAGGTAACGGCTCACCAAGGCGACGATACATAGCCGACCTGAGAGGGTGATCGGCCACACTGGGACTGAGACACGGCCCAGACTCCTACGGGAGGCAGCAGTAGGGAATCTTCGGCAATGGGGGCAACCCTGACCGAGCAACGCCGCGTGAGTGAAGAAGGTTTTCGGATCGTAAAGCTCTGTTGTAAGAGAAGAACGAGTGTGAGAGTGGAAAGTTCACACTGTGACGGTAACTTACCAGAAAGGGACGGCTAACTACGTGCCAGCAGCCGCGGTAATACGTAGGTCCCGAGCGTTATCCGGATTTATTGGGCGTAAAGCGAGCGCAGGCGGTTAGATAAGTCTGAAGTTAAAGGCTGTGGCTTAACCATAGTACGCTTTGGAAACTGTTTAACTTGAGTGCAGAAGGGGAGAGTGGAATTCCATGTGTAGCGGTGAAATGCGTAGATATATGGAGGAACACCGGTGGCGAAAGCGGCTCTCTGGTCTGTAACTGACGCTGAGGCTCGAAAGCGTGGGGAGCAAACAGGATTAGATACCCTGGTAGTCCACGCCGTAAACGATGAGTGCTAGGTGTTGGGTCCTTTCCAGGACTCAGTGCCGCAGCTAACGCATTAAGCACTCCGCCTGGGGAGTACGACCGCAAGGTTGAAACTCAAAGGAATTGACGGGGGCCCGCACAAGCGGTGGAGCATGTGGTTTAATTCGAAGCAACGCGAAGAACCTTACCAGGTCTTGACATCCCTCTGACCGCTCTAGAGATAGAGTTTTCCTTCGGGACAGAGGTGACAGGTGGTGCATGGTTGTCGTCAGCTCGTGTCGTGAGATGTTGGGTTAAGTCCCGCAACGAGCGCAACCCCTATTGTTAGTTGCCATCATTTAGTTGGGCACTCTAGCGAGACTGCCGGTAATAAACCGGAGGAAGGTGGGGATGACGTCAAATCATCATGCCCCTTATGACCTGGGCTACACACGTGCTACAATGGCTGGTACAACGAGTCGCGAGTCGGTGACGACAAGCTAATCTCTTAAAGCCAGTCTCAGTTCGGATTGTAGGCTGCAACTCGCCTACATGAAGTCGGAATCGCTAGTAATCGCGGATCAGCACGCCGCGGTGAATACGTTCCCGGGCCTTGTACACACCGCCCGTCACACCACGAGAGTTTGTAACACCCGAAGTCGGTGAGGTAACCATTTGGAGCCAGCCGCCTAAGGTGGGATAGATGATTGGGGTGAAGTCGTAACAAGGTAGCCGTATCGGAAGGTGCGGCTGGATCACCTCCTTTCTAAGGAAAAGGAAACCTGTACGTTGGTCTTGTTTAGTTTTGAGAGGTCTTGTGGGGCCTTAGCTCAGCTGGGAGAGCGCCTGCTTTGCACGCAGGAGGTCAGCGGTTCGATCCCGCTAGGCTCCATTAACACTTTAAGGAGTGTTAAGATTGAACATTGAAAATTGAATATCTATATCAAATAGTAACAAGAAAATAAACCGAAACGCTGTAAATATTTAAAGAGTTTAGGTCGCAAGACCAAAAATAAGGTTAAGTTAATAAGGGCGCACGGTGGATGCCTTGGCACTAGAAGCCGAAGAAGGACGTGACAAACGACGAAATGCTTTGGGGAGCTGTAAGTAAGCGACGATCCAGAGATGTCCGAATGGGGGAACCCACTAGCTGATGGCTAGTACTCCTATCTGTTAAGGATAGGTAGAGGAAGACGCAGTGAACTGAAACATCTAAGTAGCTGCAGGAAGAGAAAGCAAAAGCGATTGCCTGAGTAGCGGCGAGCGAAACGGCAGGAGGGCAAACCGAGGAGTTTACTCCTCGGGGTTGTAGGACTGCAATGTGGACTTAAAGATTATAGAAGAATGACATGGGAAGGTCAGCCAAAGAGAGTAAGAGCCTCGTATTCGAAATAGTCTTTATACCTAGCAGTATCCTGAGTACGGTGGGACACGAGAAATCCCGTCGGAATCTGGGAGGACCATCTCCCAACCCTAAATACTCTCTAGTGACCGATAGTGAACCAGTACCGTGAGGGAAAGGTGAAAAGCACCCCGGGAGGGGAGTGAAATAGAACCTGAAACCGTGTGCCTACAACAAGTTCGAGCCCGTTAATGGGTGAGAGCGTGCCTTTTGTAGAATGAACCGGCGAGTTACGATATGATGCGAGGTTAAGTTGAAGAGACGGAGCCGTAGGGAAACCGAGTCTGAATAGGGCGGATTAGTATTATGTCGTAGACCCGAAACCATGTGACCTACCCATGAGCAGGTTGAAGGTGAGGTAAAACTCACTGGAGGACCGAACCAGGGCACGTTGAAAAGTGCTTGGATGACTTGTGGGTAGCGGAGAAATTCCAAACGAACTTGGAGATAGCTGGTTCTCTCCGAAATAGCTTTAGGGCTAGCGTCGACATTAAGATTCTTGGAGGTAGAGCACTGTTTGGGTGAGGGGTCCATCCCGGATTACCAATCTCAGATAAACTCCGAATGCCAATGAATTATGGTCGGCAGTCAGACTGCGAGTGCTAAGATCCGTAGTCGAAAGGGAAACAGCCCAGACCACCAGCTAAGGTCCCAAAATAATTGTTAAGTGGAAAAGGATGTGGGGTTGCACAGACAACTAGGATGTTAGCTTAGAAGCAGCTATTCATTCAAAGAGTGCGTAATAGCTCACTAGTCGAGTGACCCTGCGCCGAAAATGTACCGGGGCTAAAACAATTTACCGAAGCTGTGGATACCTTTATAGGTATGGTAGGAGAGCGTTCTATGTGTGGAGAAGGTGTACCGTGAGGAGCGCTGGAACGCATAGAAGTGAGAATGCCGGTATGAGTAGCGAAAGACAGGTGAGAATCCTGTCCACCGTAAGACTAAGGTTTCCAGGGGAAGGCTCGTCCGCCCTGGGTTAGTCGGGACCTAAGGAGAGACCGAAAGGTGTATCCGATGGACAACAGGTTGATATTCCTGTACTAGAGTATGTAGTGAAGGAGGGACGCAGTAGGCTAACTAAAGCGTGCGACTGGAAGTGCACGTCTAAGCAGTGAGGTGTGAATTGAGTTAAATGCTTAATTCTGTAACATTGAGCTGTGATGGGGAGCGAAGTTTAGTAGCGAAGTTAGTGACGTCACACTGCCAAGAAAAGCTTCTAGCGTTAATCATACTCTACCCGTACCGCAAACCGACACAGGTAGTCGAGGCGAGTAGCCTCAGGTGAGCGAGAGAACTCTCGTTAAGGAACTCGGCAAAATGACCCCGTAACTTCGGGAGAAGGGGTGCTGGCTTTAAGTCAGCCGCAGTGAATAGGCCCAAGCAACTGTTTATCAAAAACACAGCTCTCTGCTAAATCGTAAGATGATGTATAGGGGGTGACGCCTGCCCGGTGCTGGAAGGTTAAGAGGAGTGCTTAGCGTAAGCGAAGGTATGAATTGAAGCCCCAGTAAACGGCGGCCGTAACTATAACGGTCCTAAGGTAGCGAAATTCCTTGTCGGGTAAGTTCCGACCCGCACGAAAGGCGTAATGATTTGGGCACTGTCTCAACGAGAGACTCGGTGAAATTTTAGTACCTGTGAAGATGCAGGTTACCCGCGACAGGACGGAAAGACCCCATGGAGCTTTACTGCAGTTTGATATTGAGTGTCTGTGCCACATGTACAGGATAGGTAGGAGCCATTGAGATCGGGACGCCAGTTTCGATGGAGGCGTTGTTGGGATACTACCCTTGTGTTATGGCCACTCTAACCCGGTAGGTTCATCATCTACGGAGACAGTGTCTGACGGGCAGTTTGACTGGGGCGGTCGCCTCCTAAAAGGTAACGGAGGCGCCCAAAGGTTCCCTCAGAATGGTTGGAAATCATTCGCAGAGTGTAAAGGTATAAGGGAGCTTGACTGCGAGAGCTACAACTCGAGCAGGGACGAAAGTCGGGCTTAGTGATCCGGTGGTTCCGTATGGAAGGGCCATCGCTCAACGGATAAAAGCTACCCTGGGGATAACAGGCTTATCTCCCCCAAGAGTTCACATCGACGGGGAGGTTTGGCACCTCGATGTCGGCTCGTCGCATCCTGGGGCTGTAGTCGGTCCCAAGGGTTGGGCTGTTCGCCCATTAAAGCGGCACGCGAGCTGGGTTCAGAACGTCGTGAGACAGTTCGGTCCCTATCCGTCGCGGGCGTAGGAAATTTGAGAGGATCTGCTCCTAGTACGAGAGGACCAGAGTGGACTTACCGCTGGTGTACCAGTTGTCTCGCCAGAGGCATCGCTGGGTAGCTATGTAGGGAAGGGATAAACGCTGAAAGCATCTAAGTGTGAAACCCACCTCAAGATGAGATTTCCCATGATTTTATATCAGTAAGAGCCCTGAGAGATGATCAGGTAGATAGGTTAGAAGTGGAAGTTGTGTGAGCAATGGAGCGGACTAATACTAATAGCTCGAGGACTTATCCAAAGAGTCAGAAGATATTGACAATGTAAGGTTAACTTGTTAGAATATAGATGTTCAATTTTGAATGTTTAATCATTCAGAGTTAAGTGACGATAGCCTAGGAGATACACCTGTACCCATGCCGAACACAGCAGTTAAGCCCTAGAACGCCGGAAGTAGTTGGGGGTTGCCCCCTGTGAGATAAGGTAGTCGCTTAGCAAGAGATTGAGCCTAGTAGATACTAGGCTCATTTGGGAGTTTAGCTCAGCTAAGGAGAACGCAAGTTCGACTTTGTCGAAACTGACGTAAGTCAGTGCACGACAGGGATCCAGTGAGTTAAACGACCATTTGGGAGTTTAGCTCAGCTGGGAGAGCATCTGCCTTACAAGCAGAGGGTCAGCGGTTCGATCCCGTTAACTCCCATAGGTCCCGTAGTGTAGCGGTTATCACGTCGCCCTGTCACGGCGAAGATCGCGGGTTCGATTCCCGTCGGGACCGTTAAAATAATGAAAATTATTTTAAGACTCGTTAGCTCAGTTGGTAGAGCAATTGACTTTTAATCAATGGGTCACTGGTTCGAGCCCAGTACGGGTCATATTTTGCGGGTTTGGCGGAATTGGCAGACGCACCAGATTTAGGATCTGGCGCTTTACGGCGTGGGGGTTCAAGTCCCTTAACCCGCATAAGAGAATAATAATGAGCCGGCTTAGCTCAGTTGGTAGAGCATCTGATTTGTAATCAGAGGGTCGCGTGTTCAAGTCATGTAGCCGGCATTTTTTTATATAAAGAAAGCAATGCGAACGTAGTTCAGTGGTAGAACACCACCTTGCCAAGGTGGGGGTCGCGGGTTCGAATCCCGTCGTTCGCTTGAGGAGGCCGGGGTGGCGGAACTGGCAGACGCACAGGACTTAAAATCCTGCGATTGGTAACGATCGTACCGGTTCGATTCCGGTCCTCGGCATAGACAAAGGTTGAAAGAAGCACCCTTAGCTCAACTGGATAGAGTACCTGACTACGAATCAGGCGGTTAGAGGTTCGACTCCTCTAGGGTGCATGGTCGCAAGGCTATGTAATAATTGAATAGGAACGAGCACCCTTAGCTCAACTGGATAGAGTACCTGACTACGAATCAGGCGGTTAGAGGTTCGACTCCTCTAGGGTGCATAAAGCAGTAGCTTTAGATCGGGAAGTAGCTCAGCTTGGTAGAGTACTTGGTTTGGGACCAAGGTGTCGCAGGTTCGAATCCTGTCTTCCCGATAGTGTATCGAAAAAGTCTAATGGTTGACATTAGACTTTTTTTGTAGTTATTTTTTATTAATTTATAAGAAAAAAGAGCTTTCGCTCTTTCCAACTTTATTTATTTCGCAGTTCAACATAACGGTTATACCAAATTTTGATATATTCCTCAGAAAAAGGACCTTTGCTTTGGTTTATCCAATCTACTAGAACCTTAACATTTTCCTTTAAAATAAAGTCGATGTCATCTGAATAGTGCATTTTTTCTTTGTGCTGCTCGTATTCTTCAACATCTAACAATTTTTTTTCACCATTGGTAAAGACCTTGACATCGAGATCATAGTCGATATATTTTAAGGCTTCTTGGTCAATGTGAAAAGGACTTGCTAGGTTACAGTAGTAAGACACACCATTGTCACGGATCATGGCGATGATGTTAAACCAATATTTTTTATGGAAATATACGATCGCTGGTTCACGTGTGATCCAACGTCTACCATCACTTTCAGTCACAAGTGTATGGTCATTTACTCCAATAATTGCATTTTCAGTTATCTTTAATACCATGGTGTCACGCCATGTACGGTGTAAACTGCCATCATGTTTATAACTTTGAATTGTAATAAAGTCGCCTTCTTTAGGTAGTTTCATAACTTACCAACTTTCTACAATCTAAGTATATCCTCTATATTGTATCATATTTTTTCAAATTTTTTCTTATTTTTCTATTTAATTTTCAATTTGGTTTATGAATCTAAGTATTCTCTAATGGCTGACGTTATATCACTGTAGTCGTAGCCTTTTCTGGCTAGTGCCTGAGTCAAGCGTTGTTTGAGGTCATAGCCTTCATATTTTTTACTGTATTTACGGTATTGTTTTTCTAACTCTTTTAGAATGAGCTCATTGGTTGTTTCTTCATCTGTTTCGAGCTCGAGATTTTGGAATGCTATCTTTGCTTGATTGTATGTAAAGCCTTTTGAAATGAGTCCTTGGATGATTTTAGTTTCAATAGCTTTTAACGGATATTTCCCTTGGTATTTTTTTACGAGTTTTATTGCGGTACGGTCGATCACTTCTGAAAAATCATAGTCTGCAAGAATTTCTTGAAGGATAGATTTTGAGATCCCTTTTTGTTGAATTTTTTGTTGTAATAAGGCAGGGCCCTTATCGCCACTGAGAAGGTTAGCCTCTATCAGGTTTCTTGCATATTGACGATCATCTAACCACTTGTCTTCTTTTAGGTGTTGGACCACTTTATCAATAATGTCACTTTCAATGTCATATTTTGTCAGGTAGTCTCGGACTTCTTTTGTTGTCCGAGCTTTAAAAGAAAGATGGTAAAGGGCCAGGTTTTTACCATAGGAGTATTGAGCAAACTCTTGGATTTCTTTTAATTCCTCCTCACTGATTTCCTTATCTTTGGAAAGGAAATATTTGACGATGGTGTCTTCTGTAATATAAAGTTTTTGATCATTGTCTAATTCCAGGAGGTAGAGTCTTTTTTTCTTTTCTAGTTTTGTAATTTTCATGTTTTTATTATACCGAAAAATGTGTTAAGATAGGGATATGAACGTTAAAGTAAAACAAAAAATTCCTTTGAAAATTAAACGAATGGGAATTAACGGTGAAGGGATTGGCTTTTATAAAAAAACACTTGTCTTTGTGCCAGGTGCTTTAAAGGGAGAAGATATCTTCTGCCAAATTACAAGTGTCAAGAAAAATTTTGCGGAAGCCAAACTCTTATCTGTGAATAAGGCGTCTAAGTTTCGTGTGACGCCCATGTGTGATATCTATGAGACCTGTGGGGGCTGTCAAATCATGCATTTGAAGTATGACAAGCAGCTGGAGTTTAAGACAGATTTGTTGCAACAGGCCTTGAAAAAGTTCTCGCCTGAAGGCTTTGAACAGTATGCTATTCGGCCGACAATCGGAATGCAGGAGCCTCTTTACTATCGGGCCAAATTGCAATTTCAAACAAGGAAATTCAAGGGCCAAGTCAAGGCGGGCCTCTATGCTCAAAATTCACATTATTTGGTAGAATTAAAAGATTGTTTGGTCCAAGATCCGGTTATTCAAGCGATTGCCAATGATCTTGCGGATTTATTGACTTACTACCAGATTCCGATTGCTGATGAGCGTAAAGAACTGGGTGTCAGAACTATGATGGTTAGACGAGCTCGGAAGTCTGGTCAGGTTCAGATCATTGTGGTCACTAGTCGGCAGATTAATTTAAAGGATTTAGTGGAAGACTTGGTTAAGAAACACCCTGAGATTGTCACCGTTGCTGTTAATAAAAATACGTCTCGCTCCAGTGAAATCTATGGCGAACAAACACAGATTATTTGGGGAGAAGAGGCCATTTTGGAAGGTGTTTTGGATTATGAATTCTCCCTGTCTCCTCGAGCCTTTTACCAGTTGAATCCGGAACAAACTGAAGTATTGTATAGTGAGGCTGTCAAGGCTCTAGATGTTTCTCCAGAGGATCATCTTATTGATGCCTACTGTGGGGTTGGAACGATTGGGTTTGCCTTTGCTAATAGAGTGAAAAGTGTTCGGGGGATGGATATTATTCCTGAAGCGATTGAAGATGCCAAATACAATGCTAAACGGATGGGATTTGAGAATACCCACTATGAGGCTGGGACAGCAGAAGAGATCATTCCTCGCTGGTACCAGGAAGGCTATCGGGCTAATGCTGTGATCGTAGATCCACCTCATACGGGCTTGGGGGCAAAATTAATCGAGACCTTGTTGCACTATGCACCTGAAAAGATGGTCTATGTCTCTTGTAATGTATCGACTTTGGCACGGGATCTAGTGGCTTTGACGAAGGTTTATCAGGTTGAATACATTCAATCAGTGGACATGTTCCCCCATACTGCACGGACAGAAGCAGTTGTGAAATTAGTGAAGAAGTGAAAGAAGAATGGATATTTGGGAAAAACTTTATCTTGAGGCGAAAGCTCTCTATGCGCCTCACGAGGTTTCAGATTTTGTCTATGCTCGACATGTGGTTGCTGCTGTTGAGGCTGCAGATGGTCAGATTTTTACGGGCTTTTGTATGGAAGGAACCTGTGGCGTCTTTCATTTATGTGCCGAACGAGCAGCCCTCTTCAACATGTATCAACAATCAGGACAAACCAAGGTCAAGCGCATTATTGCTTTTCGAGACAAACCTCCTTATGGAGAAGGTTCTGGGATGCCTTGTGGGGCCTGTCGTGAATTTCTCCTTGAGCTAGATGCTGAGAATCGTCATCTAGAATTTATGGTGGATTATGAGAGTCGTAAGACCATTACTTTAGGTGAATTGATGCCTCTTTGGTGGGGAGAAGAACGGGCTCGTCAAAGAGAAAATAAAGGGAATGAGTAGAGGAAATAAATAAATGGACAATGTTATTGATGTATCGATTCCAGTTGCTCAAGTTATTGATCAACATCCGGAGGTATTGGATTTGTTGGTGGAGTTGGGCTTTAAACCCTTAGCCAATCCGATCATGCGAAATACAGTTGGGCGCAAGGTTTCCTTAAAACAAGGATCAAAATTAGAAGGTACTCCTATGGAGAAGATTGTGCGAACACTAGAGGCCAATGGCTATGAAGTAGTGGGGCTAGATCAATGAGTGATGAACGAATTCATGTCTTAAGAGATATCTTATTAGAGCTTCATCATGGAGCTTCCCCTGAGTCGGTTCAGGAGCGCTTTGATGCGACCTTTGCAGGGGTTTCTGCGATTGAAATCTCTCTTATGGAGCATGAACTGATGAACTCCGATGCAGGGGTTACTTTTGAAGATGTTATGGAGCTTTGTGATGTCCATGCCAATCTCTTTAAGAATGCGGTTCAAGGGGTCGAAGTAGCAGATACCGACCACCCTGGTCATCCTGTTCAAATCTTTAAACAGGAGAACTTAGCCCTTCGTGCGGCTATGATGCGGGTACGCCGCTTGCTAGACAATTATGAGACAACTGAGGATCCTGAGATGATTCAGGAGATTCATAAGGGCTTGTTACGTCAGCTGGGCTTGGTGGGTCAATTTGACCGGCATTACCGTCGAAAGGAAGAGTTGATGTTTCCGATTATGGAAAAATATGGGCATGATTCCCCACCAAAAGTGATGTGGGGAGTAGATGACCAGATTCGGGAACTCTTTGCGAAAGCTTTGGATGTGGCCAAGAAATTACCGGATTCTAGTATTTCTGAAGTCAAGGAATGCTTTGAAGCCTTTGCGCAAGAGTTTGAGGGCATGATCTTCAAGGAAGAGTCGATCCTCTTGATGATTTTGCTGGAGTCCTTTACCCAGGATGACTGGCTCTCCATTGCAGAAGAAAGTGATGCTTATGGTTATGCCATTATTCTCCCAAGTGAGAAATGGGTGCCAAAACGCGTGGACTTCAAGGAGGAAGCGTCTGAAGAGTCAGAAGGTTCAACTGAACCGCTTCCTTCTTCAAATGGAGAAGAGCACCGTCAGGTCATTGAGACTCCTGAGGGACAATTGACCATTACCTTCACGCCTAAGAAAAAAGAAGAGAGCTTCGATCGCAAGCAGCCACAAGCTTTTGGTCATGGATTTTTATCGGTGGAGCAAGCGAATTTAATCTTGAACCAGTTACCAATGGAGATCACCTTTGTCAATAAGGATGATATTTTCCAATATTACAATGATGCTGCGCCTTTTGAGGAAATGATTTTTAAGAGGACGCCATCGCAGGTAGGACGCAATGTTGAGCTGTGTCACCCACCGAAATATTTGGAGAAGGTCAAAGCCATCATGCAGGGGCTTCGTGAAGGGAAAAAAGACAAGTATGAAATGTGGTTCAAATCAGAATCGCGTGGGAAATTTGTCCATGTTACCTATGCAGCCGTGCGTGATGAAGCTGGAGACTTCCAAGGTGTCTTGGAATATGTTCAGGACATTCAACCTTATCGAGAGATCGATACGGATTTTTATAGAGGAATGGAGTAAAGATGAGTTACGAAACAGAGTTTATGAAGGAGTTTGAGGAGTGGATCAAGACCCAAGTCATGATCAATGAAATGGCTCTCGAAGAGAGTAAGAAGGTTTTTGAGGAAGACCAGGATGAACGAGCTAAAATCGCCATGATTCGCTATGAAAGCCGTTTGGACGCTTATCAGTTCCTGCAAGGGAAGTTTGAAAATTTCCATGCTGGAAAAGGATTTCATGATTTACCAGATGGCCTCTTTGGTGAAAGAAAATATTAAAAACACCTTATTGAAGGCGTTTTACTAGCTAGATTTACCTGAAAATTGAGCAATGACTTGATTTTTTAGGGGATTGTGATACAATAAAAAAGTTGAAATGACATCAACGGATTTTTGAATGGAATGATAGTGATGAAACCTTGTTGCCTTAGGAATTGATCACTGAATTTAGGAGGAAAAATGGCAAAGAAGAACGTAAACCGTGCGAAACAATACAAACATCAAAATAGACATCTTTTGAAAAAAGCTGTCGCAACTGTAACTGCAGCTGTGAAAGAAACACCTAAAAAGGTTGAGAAAGCTACAAAAGCAGTGGCGAAAGAAGTGAAACAAGCGGCTTCTTCAGTGGAAGAATTTGCTGCAAGTTTGGAAGGTGTGGCACTTGATCGTGCGCAAACATTCTATGATGAAGGTATTCGCTCTGTTGCGGACTTCGCAAACTGGACAGAAAAAGAGTTGTTGGCCCTTAAAGGAATCGGCCCAGCTACAATCAAGAAATTGAAAGAACTAGGCGTTAAATTTAAATAATCGCTTTTATGATTTCTTGCTATTTCCAGGAAAACTTGCTAAAATGAACCTATTAGAGGTGTTTTGAATCCCACATTTTACAGAAAGTGGCGGTGCTGAGAAGTCCACAAATGTGTCAAAACTAGTTGCTAATGGATGAAATTAAAAAATGAAATACAAATCTTTTTGTTTCCTTTTAGGACTAGGCGGCGAGTTGCAGGTTGTACTGAAGTACACCAAGACGAGCTCACGACGTCATAAAAGTGAAACAAGAAGATTAAAGATGCGGGCATCTGCCCGAAATTGGGTGGTACCGCGGATCAACACATTCGTCCCTGTCATTAATCTGACAGGGGCGATTTTTCTTTTGCAACCCTGGCTGAAGGAGCTTGTCATGAAACAATCTTTTAACACTAGTAAACTCTACTATGGTTTTCCGATTTTCATTTTAGGGTATCAGGACCAGAACTTTGGGCACAATATCACGACCTGCAGTTCCTCTTATAGCCTGGGAGATTGGCTCGTCATAGGGGTTGGTGCTGAGGAAAATGCGGCTGACCAGATTAAGCATTATCAACAGTTCAGCGTGAACATCCCTGATGAAAACTTTATGCTTGAGATGGAGCAGGCTGGTTTTATCAGCCATCGGGAGAAGTTGAATCACTTAGGGCTAGACTACGAAATTTCTGAACGGACTCAGGCTCCGATTTTGGAGGCTTGTCCAGTCGTTTTGGATTGCCAGGTAGATCGAATTATCGAGGAAGATGGCATCTGCCATATCTTTGCCAAGATTATAGACCGTCTGGCTGATCCAGAGCTCTTAGATGACAAGGGGCATTTTAAAAATGACCATTTTGCACCGACTTACTTTATGGGGGACGGTCATCAGCGCGTTTATCGTTATCTAGATGATCGAGTTGATTCCATGGGGAGCTTTATGAAGAAAGCGAGGAAGAAGAATGACAAGAGCTGAACTGCCAGAACGAATCGAAACGGAGCGTCTAGTCTTACGAGTCCGAACAGTGGCTGATGCTGAGGATATCCATGCTTACGCCAGTCTTCCAGAAGTCTCTTACCCAGCAGGCTTTCCACCCGTCAAGACCTTGGAAGACGAGATCTATTACCTAGAGCATATCATTCCCGATCGCAATCAAAAAGAAAATCTTCCAGCTGGTTACGGCATTGTGGTCAAAGGAACCGATAGAATCATTGGCTCTGTTGACTTCAACCATCGCCACGAAGACGATGTGCTGGAGATTGGCTATACCTTGCACCCAGACTATTGGGGCCGGGGTTATGTACCCGAAGCAGCGCGTACCTTGATTGATCTAGCTTTTAAAGAATTGAACCTTCACAAGATAGAATTGTCTTGCTTTGGTTACAACCTTCAGAGTCAACGAGTCGCGGAAAAGCTTGGCTTTACCCTCGAAGCTCGCATAAGAGACCGCAAAGATGCTCAAGGCAACCGCTGTGATGATTTGAGATACGGCTTGCTAAAGAGTGAGTGGGAAGCTCAAAATCAACATTAAAAAGAAATAACTAGAAAGGACACACACATGTCTAAAGAACTTTCACCTAAATACAATCCAGCCGAGGTTGAGGCTGGTCGTTACCAAAAATGGCTTGATGCGGATGTTTTCAAGCCTTCAGGCGATCAAAAGGCTAAGCCTTATTCCATCGTGATTCCACCACCAAACGTAACCGGGAAACTTCACCTTGGTCACGCTTGGGATACGACTTTACAGGATATCATCATCCGCCAAAAACGCATGCAAGGTTTCGACACGCTTTGGCTTCCTGGTATGGACCATGCTGGGATTGCCACTCAAGCTAAAGTAGAAGCGCGTTTGGCTGAAGATGGCATCTCTCGTTATGACCTGGGTCGTGAAAAATTCCTTGAGAAAGTCTGGGAATGGAAAGACGAATATGCGACGACTATCAAGGAACAATGGGGCAAGATGGGGCTTTCTGTAGACTATTCTCGTGAGCGTTTTACCCTTGATGAAGGGTTGTCAAAAGCGGTTCGTAAGGTCTTTGTAGAGCTTTACAAAAAAGGTTGGATTTACCGTGGTGAATTTATCATCAACTGGGATCCAAAAGCCCGTACAGCCCTTTCTGATATCGAGGTGATTCACAAGGATGTCGAAGGTGCCTTCTACCACATGAACTACATGTTGGAAGACGGTTCACGTGCTCTTGAAGTAGCAACAACTCGTCCTGAGACTATGTTTGGGGATACTGCTGTAGCGGTTAACCCAAATGATGACCGTTATAAAGATTTGATTGGTCAAAATGTTATCTTGCCAATCTTGAACAAGCCAATCCCAATCGTAGGGGACGAACACGCAGACCCTGAATTTGGTACTGGTGTGGTGAAGATCACTCCTGCCCATGACCCTAATGACTTCTTGGTTGGTCAACGTCATAATCTTCCGCAAGTCAACGTTATGAACGATGATGGTACCATGAATGAATTGGCTGGCGAATTCAACGGCATGGACCGCTTTGAAGCTCGTAAGGCTGTTATCAAGAAGTTAGAAGAAATTGGTGCCCTTGTTAAGATTGAGAAGATGACCCACTCAGTTGGTCACTCAGAGCGTACAGGAGTTATGGTTGAGCCACGCTTGTCTACGCAATGGTTCGTGAAGATGGATCAATTAGCTAAGAATGCCATTGCTAACCAAGACACAGACGATAAGGTAGAATTCTACCCACCTCGTTTCAACGATACCTTCCTTCAATGGATGGAAAATGTCCATGACTGGGTAATTTCTCGTCAGCTCTGGTGGGGTCACCAAATCCCTGCTTGGTACAATGCTGAGGGTGAAATGTACGTTGGTGAAGAAGCACCAGAAGGTGACGGATGGAAACAAGACGAAGATGTCTTGGATACTTGGTTTAGTTCAGCCCTTTGGCCATTCTCAACTATGGGCTGGCCGGATGTCGACTCAGAAGACTTCAAACGTTACTTCCCTACATCAACCTTGGTAACAGGATACGACATCATCTTCTTCTGGGTATCTCGTATGATCTTCCAATCATTGGAATTCACAGGCCGTCAGCCATTCCAAAACGTTCTGATTCACGGTCTCATTCGTGACGAGCAAGGACGCAAGATGTCTAAGTCACTCGGTAACGGGATTGACCCAATGGATGTTATTGAGAAATACGGTGCTGATGCCCTTCGTTGGTTCCTTTCAAACGGTTCTGCACCAGGTCAAGACGTGCGTTTCTCTTATGAGAAAATGGATGCGTCTTGGAACTTCATTAACAAGATTTGGAACATCTCTCGCTATATCCTTATGAACAATGAAGGATTGACCTTGGATGTAGCACGTGAAAATGTGGCTAAAGTCGCTGCTAGTCAAGCAGGTAACGTGACAGACCGTTGGATTCTCCACAACCTCAACGAAACTATTGGAAAAGTTACTGAAAACTTTGACAAGTTTGAATTCGGTGTGGCTGGTCACATCCTCTACAACTTCATCTGGGATGAGTTTGCGGACTGGTATGTTGAGTTGACTAAGGAAGTGCTATACAGCGACAATGAGGACGAAAAAGTCATCACTCGTTCGGTTCTTCTTTACACCTTGGATCAAATCTTGCGTCTCCTTCACCCAATCATGCCATTCGTGACTGAGGAAATCTACGGTCAAATCTCTGAAGGAACAATCGTGACTGCGGAATACCCAGTGGTTCGTCCAGAGTTTGAAAACGAAGAAGCAGCAGCCGGCGTTGAAGCTCTTAAAGATGTGATTCGCTCCGTTCGTAACTCACGTGCAGAAGTGAACGTAGCGCCAAGTAAACCAATCACTATCTTGATCAAGACAAACGACAGCAAGCTCGATGCTTTCTTTAATGATAATGTCAACTACATCAAACGCTTCACAAACCCAGAACACTTGGAAATTGCAGCAGATGTCGAAGTGCCTGACTTGGTTATGTCAAGCATCATCACAGGCGCAGAAATCTACTTGCCACTTGCTGACCTTCTTAATGTTGAAGAAGAATTGGCTCGTCTTGAAAAAGAATTAGCCAAATGGCAAAAAGAACTGGATATGGTTGGTAAGAAGCTCTCTAACGAACGCTTCGTAGCCAACGCCAAACCAGAAGTCGTCCAAAAAGAACGCGACAAACAAGCCGACTACCAAGCGAAATACGACGCGACTGTTGCACGTATTGATGAGATGAAGAAGTTGGTGAAATAAACCTAGAAACACGGCGGTATGCCGTGTTTTTTTGGTATAATGGAAAATAAAGTGTTAAAGTAGGTTATTAAATTGTCTATATCAGATATTGAGTTTGAACGTAGTGAGAAGAATTACCGTTACTTAAGACTAGCTATTGAACAGTTATCTGAAACGGATAAAACTTTTATTAAAGAGAATTTGTTAACGATTATTTCGGGACGTGAAAGTTCCTTATCTTTGAAGGAAGAAGCAAGAGAATTGCTAAATTATCTTAGAAGAATTGACATTAACAAAAGAAATGGAGCAATAGCGGAATTAGTCGTCATATGTTTATTGAGAACGAAAGGTTTTTCTCAAGAATATTGCTTTAGAAATTTAGAAGAAAATTCTGCTAAAAAAGGGTTTGACGGTCTTGTACTTGAGGGGGAAAGATTCTGGTTGTTAGAGAGTAAATCTAGTCAGATAGGACATAATAACAGTCATAGGAATACAGTATATAGAGCATACAATGGGTTAAAGAAGCAATTATCTGGTGAAAATGAAAAAATCAATAATCCGTGGCGGAATGCATATAATCATACAAAGATTGCTCAATCACCACATAGTTTAGTTCAAAAAGTTGCGGAATTATCAACAGATTATACAAATGGAAATTATTTTAAAATTGAGGATAATAACGTTATTATAGGATCGACGATTATACCAGATAAGAGAGGGAACCATCATATTAATGAAATTAATTTTGAGATTTCTACCTTAAATAATTTTATAAAAAATCATCAATCAAAAGATGAAATAATTATCGCAATTAATTTACAAACTATTGAAATTTTTTTGGAATACTTAGAGGAAATCATTGATGAGTAGCGATGGAAAAAGTACATTGACAACACTCTCTAAAAGAGAAGAGATTGTAAATACAATCTTAGAATTATTGTTTATAAAAGAGAAATTAACTAATCGAGACGCAGAATATTTATTTGCAATATCATTGTTATTTATTGAAGAATTTGAAAAAAACAGATCCAGAAGTTATTATATAGAGTTTGCGTATTCAATTATTGTTAGAACATGCTTTAAAATCAAAGATTACAGAGCTCTATACGATTTTTCAGTTAATTTTGGTTATTATCCAATTGCACGAAAACTTTTAAAAAGTGGTTTGGTAGATGAAGGAATATTGAATTATTTTCTTTCGGATTTAAAACTTGCTCAATTCTCAAATGGTGATAAAATGAACACGTTTGAACAAGATAAAGTATCTAAGGAAATCATTACTTCAGGAAATAAAACATTTGCTTTTATTGCTCCAACATCATATGGAAAAAGCGAAATAATTTATCAACATATTTTAAAAAATAATGAGTTGGACAATATTGGAATTATAGTACCTACTAAAGCGTTGATTGACCAAGTACTCCGAGAAGCAAAAAAGTTAAGAGAATTAAATAGGAAAATTATAACTCATGAACAGAATTATAATGATTCTGATCGACGAGTACTTGCGATTGTTACACAGGAGAGAGCGTTGCGATTAATTGAACAACACTTAATATTCGATTCTCTCTATATAGACGAAGCGCATGAACTGTTTAACTTTGATTTCGGTTTGAAACATGCAAATAGAAGCCTATTATTAGCAAGATTACTTAAACTCAACAAGAAACTAAATCCTGGACTAAATATATACTATTTTTCACCTCTAATTCAAAATGTTAAGAATTTATTGTTAAAAGATGAAGAAGGGGATATAGAGCAGTATAAAATTAACAATAATTTGAAGGTTTTAGATATAAGATATGTTAGTAATTCCAATGAACAATTTGTCTTCGAGCAATATCTGGGTTACTTTTTTAAATTACCTAATACGGAAAATAATTTAAAATATATTGTTAACTGTAGTAAAAATTACAAAAAAAATTTGCATTATTTATATAGGCCTATTTATATAGAACATTACGCTAAAGAATTATTTGACCAATTACCTGAGTATGATGAGTTACCAAATTCACTCGGTAATTTAATTGAAGAATTGAAGTATATAGTTCATCCTAAATTTAAGCTAATTGAATTTTTATCAAAAGGAATTCTATATTTACATGGTAGACTACCAAATAATATAAGGAATTATCTTCTAAAATGTTTTAGAGATGATACTTCAATTAAACATTTAATTGCCAATTCAGTTATTCTCGCTGGTATGAATATGCCTATCGACTCTTTATTCTTTATTTCAGGTTTTTCGGCTACTAATGAACTAATAAACTTAGTTGGTAGAGTCAATAGATTGAATGAGATTTTTTCAAATAATGGTGAACTAAATAAAATCTTAGTTCCTGTACACTTTGTGGAACTTGATAGCTATCCTCAAAATAGAAATGGTCAATTAAAGAAAACAGTTGAATCTTTACGAAGTAATATTAAGGATTCTGTAAAAAATCCACTGTTAGAAAATTCTGTAGTAAATAGATCTAATTTAGAAAATTCTGAGAAAATTTTAGCTTTAGAAAGTAATATAGTTAATGATTTTGATAATCCTAGTTTTATTTCTCGTCTCACGAGATCTGGAGCTCAGCAACTATTAAATTATACTGATTTAGGTTTAATAAAATTAGAGAAAATTATAAATAAGACAGAAATTATCCATAATGCTGATAATGTCTACAAAGAAATTTTGCTTAAAGTTAAGGAAGTTTTTTTTGATAATTTTGTTTCTGAAGGTGTCGATAGAGATATAGACTATAGGTATTTTCATCCGAATAACAATGTCAAACGTTTGCGGTTTGAACCTACGATTAATTATTATTCAGGTTTTATTCCAAGCGCCTATTCTCCTCTAAAGGATAGAGTAAATAATTTAGTATCATATTGGAAAGATATTTTAAGTTCTCCTTCGGATCATGAAAAAAATTTAATGCAATATGTTGGTAGCCAATTTGGAGAAAAGGCATATCAGTCGAATGATTATAATGATTCCAGGGCAAAAGTCTATATAGATTTAAATGACTATAAAACTAGAGAATATGATATGTATAACATCGCCATTATTAAACTCCAAATCGATGATGAATTTGTAGATTTTGAAATTGGTTTATTAGTAAATTCATTAAGAGAATTTAATATTATCTCTGATGATTTGTATAATTTGTTTATGTTTGGAACAAATGACATAAAAGAGTTGCAAATTTCGCAACTAGGATTAAGTAAAAATCTATATAACACGCTAAAAAAGGATAACCAAATTCAAAACATAGAGTTTGATGATTTTTATAATCCAAGAGCAAATCAACATTTAAGAGAGTACATACTTTCAAAGCAAGGAATTGAAAAATTTGAATTAGAACAATATTTTTTATAAACTATATAGAGCCATATATCTTTTATTTTAGAAAGCAGGTTACTACATGACAAATTCTGTAAGTTCGAGCCGACCTGAGAAGTACAACATTGCAGCTTTCTTCTCAGGTGTTGGGGGAATTGAGTTGGGATTTGAACAGACCAACGAGTTCAGAGTGGTGTATGCCAATGAATTTGATAAGTATGCGCGTCAGACTTATCGTTTAAATTATCCAAATACGCATTTGGATAGTCGTGATATTCATGCGGTGCAGCCGGAAGAAATTCCAGCTGAGCGCGTGGATGTCATTATGGGAGGTTTCCCTTGTCAGGCCTTTAGTATTGCGGGGTATCGCAAGGGCTTTGATGATGATCGTGGCGATCTTTTCTTTGAGTTGCTTCGTATGATTGAAGGACGTAAACCTCGTGCCATCTTCATCGAAAACGTCAAAAACATGGTCGGTCATGACCATGGCAATACCTTCAAGGTTATTCGTGAGGCTTTGACTGAGAACAACTACTTCATCAAGTGGAAGGTACTCAATGGGAAAGACTATGGAAATATCCCACAAAACCGTGAGCGGATCTACATTGTTGGTTTTGATACTAAAGAAGCCTACGACTTATTTGAATTCCCAGAGGAAATCAAACTAACAACGACCTTGGCTGATGTCATTGATTTTGGTGCCAAGCCTGATGAGGCCTACTATTATCGAGAAGGGAAACAAAATTTCTACGATCAGTTGAAGTTTGAAGTGACTAGTCAAGATACGGTTTATCAATGGCGTCGTCAGTATGTCCGTGAAAACAAAAACGGTGTAGTCCCTACCTTGACAGCCAATATGGGAACAGGTGGACACAATGTTCCATTGATCTTGACAGACAGTGGCGAGATTCGGAAGTTAACTCCCAAAGAAACCTTTAATGTTCAAGGCTATCCTAAATCCTTTAAAATCCCTGAGGGGGTTTCCAATGGTCAGCTCTACAAACAAGCTGGAAATAGCGTAGTTGTTCCTGTGATTAAACGCATTGCAGAGCGGATTGCTTTTGCCCTTAATGAGAGCAATGGGCCGTCTCAACTGGATCGTTCAGGAAAATTTGCCATTATCTACACCAAGATGAATGGTCAATTTGAAGGTCAGTCTTATGTGAAAGATTTTGTCTCCACTTATGAGGAAGCAGAGAAGAAGATTGCCTCCTATGAGGATGGGCTTGCAATTTTATCAGATGAAGATTATTTCAGATTGGTAAAAAAACGTGGGAATTTGGAGTTTTACAGCATTATTTAACGAATTATATAAGTAAGAGGACTAGTGAAAATCTAGTCTTCTTTTGATATACTTAAATAAGAAGTGAGGATGAATAGATGTGGGAACACTTAAAAAAAGAACAAAAAGAGAAATATAAGACTCTCATTACCAATTTTGCTAGTCTGAGTGAAGCATTTTCTCAAAAAGCAGAAGGTGAAGATTCTGATGATCGAGAAAGCTATGTTGCTCCGATTGTCAATTCAAAATTCCAAGAGACTGTTTTCCAAAAAGCTTTTCATGCGGTTGGTGAGGATATTGCTAATACCTCCTATGATGCTTCGGTTGTCGTTGATGAGCAACATAAGTATTTGGTTGGGATTAAATCCTTTGGTTTGGATTCAGGGGATCAAAAGATTGCTCAGTTTAAGAAAGATTCGCAGTCTTGGAATGAGCTGTTGAGTGAAATCCGATTTCAGGCTGAGATTTCACCGGACAAGGAAACAGCTGATAAAGAAAATGATGCCCGTTATGAAAAACTGGCCCGTGAGATTGCGTCTTTGCGAAATCAACGGATTGAATCCTCCAAAGCACTTATAAAGGGATTTCATGATGATGCTAGTCATGTAGAAGCCGTCTATCATGTTTTGATGCCGACCTCGAAAGGACACAAGCCTCAGATCCATGTAGGAGAGACAACTTATTTGCCGGTTGATTTAGACCATCTCAAGATTCTAGGATCAACGACCAAAAACAATCCGACAAATTTCCGTTTTACGGACGGCCAGCATGATTACAAATATACGGCTGCAGATAGTCAGCTCCATATGACCTTTAGGAATAAGGAGATTGTGGTTGATACCTGGGATGTGAATTATGTCGAAGATCCCTTTTATCTCTTTGAACATCTTCACTTATTGACCTCAGAAAAAAGTGATACTGAGATTCTTGAGACGGTGTCGTGGGTGATCATAGACAAGCATGGAAATGTAGAAGAAAATTCTGGTTTTAATGCCTTTAATGGTGGATCAAAGTTGGCCAAGAAGGATCGCTTGCCACGGATTTTAAAGATTCAGGAAAAATTTAAAGACAGTCTGGCTCCAGAAGAACTAGCTTTTGTGACTTTTTCTTTAGAAGAAATCCTCTTGAAAAAATGGTCTACCAAGGAAGAAAAAGCCCAGATGAAGTCCATTCGTGAAGACTTGATTCGCTTTGTACACGAGACGGGGAATGAAAAACTAATCAAAGAAATTGAACAGCTGGTGTATCGTCCAGTCAGTGAAGTGTATATTCCTCTTCCAGACTCCAAACATTTTCATGAGGAGCGTCCGGACTTTTTTGGTAAAGATATTGGAAGGTTTGAGACAGGTACAAGTAAACTTGTGCTCCCAAAAGAAGAACGGACCTTTAAGCTACGATTTTTATCATCAGGTGATGTGATTACGGCCTATATCAACCAAGAAGCTGGGAAGGCCATTCAATCAACTGATAAGCAAGAAATCCTTGGAAATTGGATTCTTCGTGGGGTCTTTCAGTTAAAAGACAGAGAGATCTTAACGGGTAAGAAATTATCTCAGTTAGAAATCAATGGTATCCGTCTTACTAAATTCAAAAACGGTGAAATCGGCATTGATTTCATCTGGATCGATGTGGACAATCCTCCTGCAGACGCGATTGGTTGGGTTGCGAAATAGAGAGTAATAAACTATTCATAGAACTACAAAAACACCACCTCCTAGTCTTTAGGAGGTGGTGTTATGCTTTAGACCATTTGCCAGAAATAATCGATGATATAGGTCAGGCCGTAGGTGTAGATGACGAGGGTGATAGGTTTGCAGAGGATGATGATGGTCATGTAGCGTTTGAAGGTCATATTGGTCAGACCTGCCAGCATACAGATGAAGTCGGCGGGACTAACCGGCCAAATCATCATGAAGATAAAGAAGCGATCGAACCGCTTGCCTTCATTGAGCCAGCCGATGTACTTGTCATAGGTCTTCTGGCTGACCATAGATTGGACGAACTTAGGTCCGTACATTCTGGCGAGATGGAAGATAATAGCACAACCAATTACGATGCCGATGTAGTTATAAATAGTCCCGATAATATGGCCGTAGATGAAAACACCTGCTACAGATGTCAGGGCGCCGGGAATAATAGGGACCACTGTCTGAAGGATCTGAAGAAAGATAAAGAGAGGGGGTCCAAAGATGCCTGCTTGGAGAATAAAAGCTGACAAAGTTTCCTTGGATTGAAGGATGCCAGCAAAGTAGGCCCAGATACAAAAGGCCAAGGTCCCAAGAGCTCCAATGATGGAGGACCAATTAATGATGCGCTGGAGAAGAGGAGAGACCTCTTTTAAGCTTGTTTGTTTCATAAAAAATTCCGAGTTCTTTTTCTTCTACTATACCATGTTTTTGGAACTTTGTAAGGATTTTGTCTATTTTTTGAGCAGTGAAATTAACCTGATAGGAGTCTGTCGTTGTTTTAGTCGTCAAGCGAGTGCAAAACGGGCCTTTTTATGCTACAATGAAAGGAGTATAAAAAATGGAGAAAAACGTGTCAATCGAAAATTACAAACCAGATTTTGCGGTGGAAGCAGCTTATGATCTCACCGTTGCAGACTTGAAGAAACAGGGCATCAAGGCAGTCCTCGTGGATTTGGATAACACCTTGATTGCATGGAATAATCCGGATGGGACTCCTGAGATGCGCCAGTGGTTGCATGACCTTCGTGATGGCGGGATTCGGGTTATCGTGGTGTCTAATAATAGTCCCAAACGGGTCAAGCGCGCTGTTGAGAAATTTGATATTGACTATGAAGCCTGGTCGCTTAAGCCCTTTACTTTTGGGATTGATCGTGCCCTCAAACGTTTCCACTATGAGAAAAATGAAGTGGTCATGGTCGGGGATCAACTGATGACGGATATCCGGGCTGCCCATCGTGCAGGCATTCGTTCGATTTTGGTCAAGCCTTTGGTTGAGCATGACTCGATCAAGACGCAGATCAACCGGGCGCGTGAACGCCGTGTCATGAAGCAAATGGCCGAAAAATATGGTCCAATTGTATACAAAAAAGGAATTTAAGAATGGAAGAATTATTCTGTATTGGCTGTGGAGCCCCCATTCAGACAGAAAACAAAGAGGGGCTAGGCTATACTCCCCAATCAGCTCTTGAAAAGGGCTTGGAAACAGGCGAAGTCTATTGCCAACGCTGTTTCCGTCTTCGTCACTACAATGAAATCACAGATGTGCATCTGACAGATGATGATTTCCTGAAATTGCTACACGAGGTAGGAGATAGTGATGCTCTTGTGGTCAATGTAGTCGATATTTTTGACTTTAATGGCTCCGTCATTCCTGGCTTGCCCCGTTTTGTAGCAGGAAATGATGTCCTCTTGGTCGGGAACAAAAAAGATATCTTGCCCAAGTCTGTCAAGGACAGCAAGGTGACCCACTGGTTGATGGAGCGGGCCCATGAAGAAGGTATGCGTCCTGTCGATGTGGTCCTCACCTCTGCCCAAAACAAGAGTGCCATTAAGGACTTGATGGAAAAAATTGAGCAGCACCGCAAGGGACGTGATGTCTATGTGGTGGGTGTGACCAACGTAGGGAAATCGACCCTCATCAATGCGATTATCCAAGAAATCACAGGCGATAAGGATATTATTACAACTTCTCGCTTCCCAGGGACGACACTGGACAAGATCGAAATCCCTCTGGACGATGGATCCTACATCTATGATACACCAGGGATTATCCATCGCCACCAGATGGCTCACTACTTGACGGCGAAAAACCTCAAGTATGTCAGCCCTAAAAAAGAAATCAAGCCCAAGACCTACCAGCTCAATCCAGAGCAAACCCTCTTCTTGGGTGGTCTGGGACGCTTTGACTTTATCAAGGGAGAAAAGCAAGGTTTCACCGCCTTCTTTGATAACGAACTCAAGCTTCATCGGACCAAACTCGAAGGAGCGACCGCCTTTTATGACAAGCATGTCGGTAGCTTACTAACACCCCCTAACAGCAAGGAAAAAGAAGAATTTCCACCCTTGGTTTCCCATGAGTTTACCATCAAGGACAAGACAGACCTCGTCATCTCAGGACTCGGCTGGATCCGCGTCAATGGGAAAGCAAAAGTAGCTGTGTGGGCACCAGAAGGCGTCGCCGTCGTAAGTCGCAAAGCTATTATTTAAAAATTTGAAATAGAATGAAATTGAAGAGCGAACGAAGTGAGCTCAAATAGGGATCGTTATTGCCGTGGTGTAGTTGCCAATCGATAGATTGGCAAGGGCAAAATGGAGACCAAGGCTCCATTTTGAGGTAAGAAAATCCATTTTTCAAAGATGAGATCTTTGAAAAATTAGTTCCGGTCGTCCCTACCACTTAAAATAACGATCAAAAAATAAGGAAGTAAAAACATGACATTAACATCCAAACAACGGGCTTTCCTCAATAGCCAAGCCCACAGCCTCAAACCGATTATCCAAATCGGGAAAAACGGGCTTAACGATCAAATCAAAACCAGTGTTCGCCAAGCACTAGACGCTCGCGAACTGATCAAGGTCACCCTCCTTCAAAATACGGACGAGAATATCCATGAAGTAGCGGAAATCTTGGAAGAAGAAATCGGTGTGGATACGGTTCAAAAAATTGGACGCATCCTCATCTTGTTCAAACAATCGAGCAAAAAAGAAAATCGGAAGATTTCAGTCAAAGTAAAAGAAATCTAAGACATTGAGGAGAGCAAACCTATGGCAATTGAACTATTGACTCCCTTTACCAAGGTAGAGTTAGAGCCAGAGATCAAAGACAAGAAACGCAAACAAGTTGGTATTTTGGGTGGAAATTTCAATCCGGTCCATAATGCCCATTTGGTCGTTGCGGATCAAGTGCGCCAACAATTAGGGTTAGATAAGGTGCTCTTGATGCCTGAGTATGAGCCGCCGCATGTCGATGCTAAGGGGACGATTGCAGAGCACCATCGTCTCAAGATGTTGGAATTAGCCATTGAAGGCATTGAAGGTCTGGAGATCGAGACGATTGAACTCGAGCGTAAAGGGATTTCCTATACCTACGACACCATGCTCTTGCTCAATGAACGGGATCCAGACACAGATTATTACTTCATTATTGGTGCAGATATGGTAGATTATTTACCAAAATGGCACCGCATCGATGAATTGGTGGAGATTGTGCAATTTGTCGGGGTCCAGCGGCCACGCTATAAGGCGGGGACTTCTTATCCGGTGATCTGGGTGGATGTTCCTCTCATGGACATCTCTTCTAGTATGGTGCGTGATTTTGTAGCCAAAGGTCGGACGCCGAATTTTATGTTGCCAAAACCAGTCTTGGACTACATCAAGAAAGAAGGATTGTATCAATGACCTATGAAAACTACCTAGGCTTTTCTCGTGAGGTCTTGCTTGAAAAAATGCGTCAAATCCTGCCAGAAAAACGGCTAACCCACTGTTTAGGGGTTGAGAAGGCTGCGCGTGACTTGGCTAAACGCTATGGGGCTGATGAAGAGCAGGCTGGTCTAGCAGGTTTGTTACATGACTACGCCAAGAAATTATCGGATCAGGAATTTTTGGACTTGATTGATCGCTATGAGCTGGATCCAGCATTAAAGAACTGGGGCAATAATGTCTGGCATGGGATGGTCGGGATTTATAAGATCCAAGAAGATCTGGGATTGACAGATCCAGCCATTCTTCGCAGTATTGAGATTCACACGGTTGGGAGCGGGCAAATGTCAACCTTAGATAAGATTGTCTATGTAGCAGATTACATTGAGCACAATCGGGTCTTTCCGGGGGTAGAGCAAGCACGTGACATCGCTCAAGTCTCCTTGGATCGTGCCGTGGCCTATGAGACGGCTCGCACAGTCGAACACCTGGCTCACCAAGGATTGCCTATTTATCCCAAAACCCTTGAAACCTACAATGCCTTTGTGAAGTATTTGAAAGAGGAGCAGTGAGTGAAAACAGCTTTAATCATTATTGATGTACAAAATATCCTCGTGGAGACAGGTTTTGAGACAGATAAGCTCTTAGAGAAGATTGCTTATTTGCAAGATCAGGCAAGAAAACAGCAGATTGAAATCATCTACATTCAGCATATTGAAACGCCAGAGGCTTTAACTTCAGAAGATTGGCAGTTATCGCCTCTGTTGAAGAGACAGGCGAATGAAAAGGTATTTCAGAAGCGATACAATAGTATGTTTAAAGAGACAGGATTAAAAGAATACTTGGATCAACAAGGGATTGAACAACTGGTACTGTGTGGCATGCAGACAGAATATTGTGTCGATACATCCGTCAAAGTGGGGTTTGAATACGGCTATAAGCTGGTCATTCCAGAAGGAGCTGTCACAACCTTTGATGGAGAGGACATCCCAGCAGAAACCCTCAATGAATTTTATGAAAATATTTGGGCAGAACGTTTTGCGGATGTCTTAGACTACAAAACAATTTTTTAAAGAAAGAGGACTAAATGAAAGAAAAAGAATTACTTGAACTTGTTGTTAAAGCTGCCGATGAAAAACGTGCAGAAGACATTGTAGCTTTGGATGTTCAAAGCTTGACCAGTGTGACGGATTACTTTGTTATCGCAAGCTCTATGAACAGCCGTCAATTGGAAGCGATCGCAGAAAATATTCGCGAGAAAGTCGTTGAAGGTGGTGGCAATGCAAGCCACGTCGAAGGTGACTCAGCAGGAGGTTGGGTCCTTCTTGACTTAGGTGGTGTGGTGGTCCATGTCTTCTCAGAAGAAATGCGTGCCCACTATAACCTAGAAAAGCTATGGCACGAAGCAAGTGCTGTCGATCTTTCAGCAGCCTTAGCATAAGCAGCTAAACTCAGTTGGTAGCAACTGAGTTTTGTTGGTTAAATTGAAATTCTATGGAAAGAAAGGATGGGGCCTCGTGTTAAGTCAGTTTGGTAACGGAACACGAGCTAAAAGCTGAGAGAAAAAGAGTAACTTCCTTTGTATCTGGCGATACGGCGGAAAGTTTCCTATTTTCTCTATGCTTTTAACGCTCTTTGTATCTTGATTTATGGCGACTTATGAAACGTTTGCAGCGGTCTATGATGCGGTCATGGATGACAGTCTGTATGATTTGTGGACGGATTTTTCCCTCCGCCATCTCCCAAAGACAAAAGATAAGAAAAAATTACTGGAATTGGCTTGTGGAACAGGGATTCAGTCTGTACGTTTTTCTCAAGCCGGTTTTGATGTGACGGGATTAGACTTGAGTGCTGACATGCTGAAGATTGCTGAAAAAAGAGCGGCTTCAGCCAAGCAAAAGATTGATTTTATAGAGGGCAATATGCTGGACCTGTCGCAAGCGGGTACCTACGATTTTGTGACCTGCTACTCTGATTCCATCTGCTATATGCAGGACGAGGTGGAAGTGGGAGATGTCTTCAAAGAAGTCTACAATGCTCTTAAGGAAGACGGGGTCTTTATCTTTGATGTGCATTCGACCTACCAGACGGATGAGGTTTTCCCGGGCTATTCTTATCACGAAAATGCAGAAGACTTTGCCATGCTCTGGGATACCTATGAGGATGAAGCCCCTCACTCGATTGTCCATGAGCTGACCTTCTTTGTCCAAGAAGAAGATGGATCCTTTAGTCGGCACGATGAAGTTCATGAGGAGCGGACCTATGAGGTCTTAACTTATGACATTTTGCTGGAGCAGGCTGGCTTTAAATCTTTCAAATTGTATGCTGACTTTGAAGATAAAGAGCCAACAAAGACCAGCAAACGATGGTTTTTCGTAGCGCAGAAGTAGGATGGCATGACAGTTACAGGTATTATTGCAGAATTTAATCCCTTTCATAATGGACATAAGTACCTGCTGAAACAGGCAGAAGGGCTGAAGATTGTTGCCATGTCTGGAAATTTTGTCCAACGTGGTGAGCCTGCCATTGTAGACAAGTGGACACGGGCGCAGATGGCTTTGGAAAATGGAGCGGACCTGGTGGTCGAGCTCCCCTTTCTCGTATCTGTTCAGTCGGCGGATCATTTTGCCAAGGGAGCGGTGGAGATCTTGTCCCGTCTGGGAATCGACCAATTGACCTTTGGGACAGAAGAGGTCTTAGATTACCAAGCGATTGCAACTATTTACTCTGAGAAAGAAGTGGAAATGGAAGCTTTCTTGCGAAATCTTCCAGAAGACTTATCCTATCCACAAAAGACCCAAAAAATGTGGGAAACCTTTGCTGGAGTGGAGTTCACAGGGGATACTCCCAATCATATTCTAGGGCTGGCTTATGCTAAGGCTTGTGCTGGGAAGGGGATTGCGCTCAAGCCTATCCAACGTCAAGGTGCGGGTTACCATTCGGAAGAAAAAGAAGTGGCCTATGCTTCTGCGACTAGTCTACGCCTACACAAGGATGATCAGGACTTTGTTGACAAATTTATGCCTAATAGCCAACTCTTTCAGTCGGCTCCGCAGGTGTCTTGGGAGGATTATGACCAACTGCTCCGTTATCAAATCCTAACCCATCCGGATCTGACACAGATTTTTCAGGTCAATGAGGAACTGGCCAATCGGATAAAGGATGCGATTCGAAGTGCTAGCTCTGTGGAAGATCTGGTGGAGAAAGTCGCAACCAAGCGCTATACCAAGGCGCGTGTCCGCCGCATTTTGACTTATATTTTAGTAGGTGCGAAAGAAGAAATCTTGCCGACCGCTATCCATGTCTTGGGTTTCACTGAAAAAGGACAGGCCCACCTCAAGTCACTAAAAGGTCAAGTGGACTTGGTAACGCGGATTGGTAAGGAACCTTGGGATGTTTTGAGCCAGCAAGCGGATCAGGTGTATCAGCTAGGCCATCCCCAACTACCGGAACAAACCTGGGGTCGCGTGCCAGTGAGAGTAGAAGAATAAACAGTCTTACGTAAAATTTTCTCTGCCCACATTCACGTTAGGCAAGAAAGTGATGGTGCACGAAACCAGTATTAATCTACTGTCAAAAATTTTTAGACAGTAGATTTTTTTACCAAATTTAGAAACTTTTACGAATAATTAGGTGGAGGGGGATAAACTTGTACAAGTTCCTGACAAGTTTATCTTTTTCATGTATAATAAAAGAAAAGAGGTAGAATGAGGTATGGTAATGGAAGCAGTCGTTTATTCAACATTCCGCAATCATTTGAAGGATTATATGAAGAAGGTGAACGATGAGTTTGAGCCTTTGACGGTTGTGAATAAGAATCCAGATGAAGATATTGTGGTCATCTCTAAGAGCGAGTGGGATAGCATTCAAGAAACCCTAAGACTAGCCCAGAACAAGGAATTGTCGGATAAGGTCTTGCGGGGCATGGCAGAAGTCCGAGCTGGCCAGGTTCAACTCCATGAGATTGAGGGGTAACGGATGTTACTCAAGTTTACAGAAGATGCCTGGAAGGATTATTGTTACTGGCAAAGTCAGGACAAAAAGACATTGAAGCGAATCAATACCCTGATTAAGGAGATCCAAAGGGATCCATTTGCAGGGATTGGTAAACCTGAGCCCTTGAAATATGACTTTCAAGGAGCATGGTCAAGGCGGATTGATGCAGAAAATCGCCTGATTTATATGCTAGATGAGTCAGGAGTTGCCTTTCTGTCATTTAAAGATCATTATTAAGTCTTTAAAAGAGGAGATGTTTGATGGTTAGAATAGCTATTTTAAAGTATCCCACTCATAGAAAATTCCCATGAATTCACCCGTTAAAAATAGAAAAATCTAGTCTAATGTGGACGATTTGTGATATAATGTTAAAGATTGAAAATAATTTGAAAAAAATTAAGGAGAATCCTCATGGGACGTAAATGGGCCAATATTGTAGCCAAGAAAACTGCCAAAGATGGTGCTAACTCAAAAGTATATGCCAAATTTGGTGTTGAGATCTATGTAGCCGCTAAAAAGGGTGAACCAGATCCAGAATTGAATACTGCTTTGAAATTCGTTATCGACCGTGCTAAACAAGCGCAAGTGCCAAAACACGTGATTGATAAAGCGATCGATAAGGCAAAAGGAAACACTGACGAAACCTTTACAGAAGGGCGTTACGAAGGGTTCGGACCAAATGGTTCCATGTTGATCGTTGATACCTTGACGTCAAACGTTAACCGTACAGCTGCCAATGTCCGTGCGGCTTTTGGTAAAAACGGCGGTAACATGGGAGCTTCTGGTTCTGTATCTTACCTCTTTGACAACAAGGGTGTCATTGTCTTTGCTGGTGATGATGCGGATGCGATCTTTGAGCTTTTGCTTGAAGCAGATGTGGATGTAGATGATGTTGAAGCAGAAGAAGGAAGCATCACTGTTTACACTGCTCCAACTGATCTTCACAAAGCAATCGTTGCTTTACGTGAATCAGGTGTTGAAGAATTCCAAGTAACTGAATTGGAAATGATTCCTCAATCAGAAGTTGAGTTGTCAGGTGAAGATTTGGAAACATTTGAAAAACTTTACAGCGTTCTTGAAGACGACGAGGACGTACAAAAAATCTACACAAACGTAGATGGATTCTAATCACTCGTAAGGACTGTAGTGAATCCCATAAATTAAGAAAAAGGATAGCTTCTCAGATCAAGCTATCCTTTTTCTCTGTCTGATGAGGATCTATCTTTTGTAAGTGATGTCCTGTATAAGCGTAAATACGGGTCAGGGGTGATTGGGAGAGTGTGGAAACTTTAAAATAGAAATAATGGTCTCGATGATCCCGACTTTTGGTGTGGTGAAGACGAAAGTAGTTTCGCTGGCCTGCTGCCATAGAGTGGAGAATATCGTCTTCTAAAAAGACGAGTGGCGTAGAAGTAGCGGCCCACTTGTAAAAGTCCATCTCAAATTGGTGGTAATTCTCCGAAAAATAATCAAATTGTAATTCGTGTTTAGTCTGAATAGGTTTCATAGGGTGTTTCCTCAGATTCAATAAAAATGATAGAGTCTACGAGGAGACGGTGGTAGTGGCCATCGCTTTTGAGAAGAAGCTCAGAAGCAGATAAGGTGTGAATCGAACCTGTGTAGGTTGCAAATTGATTCCCCTCTAGAGTTGTGATCGAGATCGTCGTTTGTTGTTGAAAGGCCTGCTCCAGGAGCTGGATCTGTTCAGCAAGTGGAAGAACCGTGAGCTGACTGCGGTCAATTTCTTTTGTCTGCAGGGCGGTTGTGTGCTCGGATAAAAAGAAGCCGGCCCATTTGGCCATGCCACGATCTTGAAATTCTCGGGCGGATTGATAAGGGAGATAAGAACGGTCGATCATATTAATCCATCTAAGCCTCCTGCGGAATGTCCGCCTGTTAGTTTACTGCGTGCAATGGCGCGTGAGTTTTCTAGTAATGAGGAGCCTTTCTGAAGAGAGGTAAAGCCAAATTGATCCCGAATGCGGTCAATGGTCTGCTGGAGTTTTTCCTCTTTTTCTAGGGCTATCGGATCATCAAAGAGAGAAAAAAGTTGGAGAGATTCCTCGACAAGTTCGCCATAAAAAACACCAATCTGCCGAATGGCTCCGCCCTCGTACTTGGAGCGAAAGAGCCGCAGAACAGTATCGGATAAAATCTTGGTGGATTGCGTGGGTTCAATCTTTTGCTGACAATGAATGGACGGAAGCCCCTCAATTTTGGAGTAGGAGGCATGAATGGAGACCAGTTGGGTCTTCTTTTTTTTCCGTCGCAAGCGGATAGCCACCTGTTCAGCCATCTCACGAAACACCAGTTCAATGTCTGTTTGTAGGTGGTAGTCATAGGGCAAGATTTGATAATTGCCAATGCCTCGTGACTTCGGACGATAAGGCTTGTGGACATTGCTTTCATCAATGCCATGAGCATGGAACCAGAGTTGCAGGCCCATGACTCCGAATTCTTTCTTTAAGAGATCTGGGTGAGCCTGGGCCAGTTCTTTAATCGACGTGATCCCGATCTTTTGCAATCGCTTTTCCGTACGACGTCCAATGCCCCAAAAATCAGTGAGCTGGGGAAGTTTCCAGACCTTACTTTCTACATCTTCATAAGACCAATTGGAGCGCATATTTCGGCAATGCTTGGCTTCATTGTCCAAGGCTAGCTTGGCAAGAAGGGGATTGGCATTGCTGAGGCCGATGGTAGAGTAGATTCCAGTTTCCTGCCAGATCCTTTTTTGGATCCTGGCAGAAAGGAGATCCAGTTTCTCCTTTCGAGAGAGGGAGGGATCTGGAATAAAATAATTTAAGGAAGAAGTCAGATCGATAAAGCCTTCGTCAATCGAGTAAGGGAAAATATCATCTGGTGCCGCAAATTCCTGAAAGACCTTCTGAATTTCCATATTGACCTGAATATAGGCATTCATCCGTGGAGGAACAATCAGGGTCCTCTTGGCCCAGGATTCAATGTAGGAAACAAAGGATGGATCCGTTGGCAATCCTTGCTTTTGGGCGACGTAGCTATTAAATTTTCTAGTTTTGAGGTCAAAAGGTAGGTCGTAGCTACGGCTGACATTTTTCTTGCCAAAGACTTGTTTGAAAACGGGAGAGCTCGCCAAAATCAGACCAGCAGAATTGTCACTCCGACTCATGACGCAAAGGGAAGTCGTCAAGGGATTGAGCCCCAGACGGACACATTCACAGCTAGCATAAAAACTTTTCATATCCACAAAAGCAATATCAGAATGAGGCTCACGTGAATAATCAAATAGCATATTTAAACCTCGAGTGGAAGAAAATGCCCGACCACAATGCCGACGATTTTGGGCTCGTCTTCATAGGGAGCAAATAAATCATCGTAGTCAGGGTTGATGGATTCTAAGCGCAAACCTTCCGCTTCCCGATAGACTTTCTTGATATAGGTCTTCCCGTTCCACATGAGGGCGTAGACTGCCCCATCGTAGTCAAACCCAGTCTGCTTCATGAGGGCAACAGAGCCGTTGGGATAGAGAGGTTCCATCGAATCTCCGGATACCCAAGAAGCGAAATCGTGCTGGATCTCTTGGTCAAAATAGACGGTTTCATAGTCCGTTTCGTTGTCATAAAAGGTGTGTCCTAAACCGGCTGCTAGCTCAATCGAAAGAACCTTATAAGCAGTCAAGGAAACAACTTTTTGCTGCTGTTCCAATAACTGGCTGGCCAACTGGTCGACTTTCTTTTGATGAGGTGGGGTTAATAAAGGGTAGGTGTAGAGTGCGGAGTCTTTGTTAATAAAGTAGTCCTCTTTAACGGAGAGGCGCTTGGCCAACCTCCTGAGATTTTTTTCGTGCGGCTCCGCTAAGCCATTCTCCCAACTGGAGTAAGTCTTGCGAGAAATCTTGAGATCCTCGTAGACATCAGCTTGGGTCAAGCCTTTTTCCAGGCGTCTTTCTTTTAGTTTTTTTGCATCAAACATGTCGCTCCTCCTATGTAACGTTTTAAAGGTTACATACAGTTTATCAAAAATGAATCCTTTTTGCAAGAGAAAAATTCAGTTGAAAACGAATGAAAAGACTTGATTTTGATTGAAAAAAGAGTATAATCATTTCTAAAATGTCTATAAATGAGGAACTATATGAAAAAAAGTTTTATCCACCAACAAAAAGAAATTTCGTTTGTTAAAACGACGTTCACACAATATTTAAAAGATAAATTGGACATCATTGAAGTCCAAGGGCCAATTTTGAGCAAGGTCGGAGACGGGATGCAGGATAACCTTTCTGGGATTGAACACCCGGTATCTGTAAAGGTCCTTCAAATTCCTGATGAGACTTATGAAGTCGTGCATTCACTTGCAAAATGGAAACGCCATACCTTGGCACGTTTTGGTTTTGGCGAAGGAGAAGGTCTCTTTGTCCATATGAAGGCCCTTCGTCCAGATGAAGATTCGCTAGACGCTATCCACTCTGTTTATGTAGACCAATGGGACTGGGAAAAGGTCATCCCAAATGGTCAACGCAACATCGCCTACCTCAAAGAAACGGTTGAAAAGATCTACAAGGCGATTCGTTTAACAGAACTAGCAGTAGAAGCGCGCTATGATATTGAGTCAGTTCTTCCAAAACAAATTACCTTCGTTCACACAGAAGAATTGGTGGAACGCTATCCAGATTTAACTCCAAAAGAGCGTGAAAATGCTATTGCCAAAGAATTCGGAGCCGTTTTCTTGATCGGGATTGGTGGAGAGCTTGCAGATGGCAAACCACACGATGGACGTGCACCTGACTACGATGACTGGACAACAGAGTCTGAAAATGGCTACAAGGGCTTGAATGGCGATATCCTCGTCTGGAATGACGTTCTAGGTTCCGCCTTTGAGTTGTCTTCAATGGGGATCCGTGTCGATGAAGATACGCTTCGCCGTCAAGTTGCGATCACAGGGGACGAGGATCGTCTCCAATTAGAGTGGCACAAAGCTTTGTTAAATGGTCTTTTCCCACTTACAATTGGTGGAGGGATCGGACAATCTCGTTTGGCTATGTTCTTGCTTCGTAAGAAACATATCGGTGAAGTCCAAACCAGTGTCTGGCCTCAATCTGTCCGCGATGAATATGAAAATATCCTATAAGGAAAGAAAGAGAGTGGGACAGAAATCGGTAATTCGTTAGAATTCGATTTCGTCGTCCCACCTCCGCACAGTTGAGTAGGGCTGTAAAAGCTGATGAAATCAGCGTAGTAGAGCCCACTCAACCACTGCGTCTTGCTCGACAATCCAAAAATAATTGAGAGGCTAGGACTTTTGTCCCAGCCTCTTTTAATTGTCGCTTGACCATATCAAATCGCAATTTTCTGATTTTTTTTGGTATAATGGTCCCTATGAAAATAGTATCTGGAACCTATGGGGGACGTCCCCTCAAAACACTTGAAGGAAAAACAACCAGGCCGACTTCTGATAAGGTCAGAGGGGCCATGTTCAATATGATTGGTCCTTACTTTGATGGTGGAAGAGTGCTGGATCTCTATGCAGGAAGCGGTGGGCTCTCTATCGAAGCCGTTTCTCGAGGCATGTCAGAGGCCGTTCTAGTAGAAAGAGATCGTAGAGCGCAGGAGATTGTAGCAGCCAATATTGCCATGACCAAGGAAAAGGAACGGTTTCAACTGCTAAAAATGGAGGCCAAGCAGGCCTTGGGTCTCCTAACGGGCACCTTTGACTTAGTTTTCTTGGATCCTCCTTATGCCAAGGAAGAGATTGTCCGCGATATCGAAACCTTGTGCGAGCGCCATCTCTTGTCAGAGGACATCATGATTGTGTGCGAAACCGATAAACACGTAGAACTTCCTGAGGAAATCGGACAAGTGGGAATCTGGAAAGAAAAAATCTATGGAATTAGTAAGGTAACAGTATATGTCAGATAGAAGTGGATTGTTTACAGGATCGTTTGATCCGATTACCATTGGGCATGTGCAATTGATCGAGCGAGCTAGTCGCTTGTTTGACCGTGTCTATGTCGGAATTTTTTATAATCCGGAAAAAGTCGGACTCTTTTCTATTGAGCAGCGCGTGCGCATGGTGAAAGGGGCCTTGGCTCATTTGGAAAATGTTGAAATTGTGACGTCAACTCAAGAGTTGGCTGTGACAGTGGCGCGCAATCTTGGGGTCATCACCTTGATCCGGGGCTTGCGCAATGCACAGGATCTGGTATACGAAGCCAATATGGATTATTTTAATCACCAGTTGGCGCCTGAATTGGAGACGGTTTATCTCTATGCCCAGCCTCCTTACCAGGCCATTAGTTCAACGCGTATTCGAGAGTTGCTGGCTTTTCAGCAGGATATCTCACCTTATGTCCCAAAGAGTGTAATGGAGGAAATCAAAGATGACACAAGCGAATAAACCAAGCTTGACCACTAAAAAGAAAAAAGGACGGTTGAAAGAATACCGATGGCCGATTGCAGGCGTTCTTTTCTTGCTCCTCTTGCTAGCTGCTTTTGTGATTCGCCTTCCCTATTATATTGAGATGCCGGGTACGGCAGAAGATATTCGATCGGTCATGACAGTGGATGGAAAAATGGATACCAAGTCAGGGTCTTATGACTTTGTAACCGTGGCAGTGAAAGAAGCGACCCCGGCTGATTTGATCTATGCTTGGGCGACACCTTTTACAGATATCTACTCTGCCAAGGATATGACAGGTGGTAGTTCGAGCCAAGAATTTACACGGATTAACCAATTCTATATGGAAACCTCGCAAAATATGGCCATCTACCAAGGGTTAAAGACAGCTGGAAAAGAAACCCAGATGGACTTTCTTGGTGTTTATGTTATGCAGGTAGCAGATGACTCGACTTTTAAGGGAATCTTGAACATTGCGGATACCGTCACCGGTGTGAATGGCAAGACCTTTAAGAGTTCCAAAGAATTGATTGACTATGTCGGTTCTCAAAAAATTGGCGACCCTGTTTCAGTGACCTATATTGAGGATGGACAAACCAAGACCGCAGACGGAAAGATCATCAAATTGTCTAACGGGAAAAACGGAATCGGGATTAGCCTGATCGACCGGACTGAAGCCAAAGGAGATGTTCCTGTCCAGTTTGCGACTCAAGGGATTGGTGGACCAAGTGCCGGCATGATGTTTAGCCTAGCTATCTACACCCAAGTGGCTGATCCAGATCTTCGTCAGGGACGCCATATTGCAGGGACAGGAACCATTAACCAAGATGGAACGGTTGGCGACATCGGTGGGATTGACAAGAAAGTCGTCGCAGCCGATAAAGAAGGAGCAGAAATTTTCTTTGCCCCTAATAATCCTGTTTCCAAAGAAGAAAAGAAAGCCAATCCCAAGGCCAAATCAAACTATGAAACAGCGAAAGAAGCAGCGAAACAAATTCATTCGAAGATGAAAATTGTCCCCGTCAAAACCCTTCAAGACGCCATTGATTATTTGAAAAAGAAGTAGAAGTATCTTGCTAGATCAGTCTCGTACTTGAAAGTACGAGGAGTTGACAGATAGAAGATTCGTCTTCTAATCAAATTCAAGTTTTTGCTTATCAATCTCTCTATTTTTAGAGGGATTTTTTCTTTATACTGGTATCAGAAAGAAAGGGAGGTAGTGAAATGATTCAAACAAATTTGTTTTCCATTTCAGTATTCTTAGCGGGAGTTCTATCCTTTTTCTCCCCATGTATTTTGCCACTGATGCCAGTCTATGTAGGGATTCTATTGGATTCTGAGCATGAAAAAACGGTGCGTATTTTTGGAAGAGACATTTCTTGGTATGGCCTGGTGAAGACTCTTTGTTTTATCGCAGGTCTATCAACTGTTTTCCTGATTCTAGGATACGGTGCAGGGGCCCTTGGCCAGGTGCTTTATGCTCCCTGGTTCCGTTACCTACTAGGAGGGATTGTGATCTTATTGGGAATCCATCAGATGGGCCTCATCAATCTGAGACAACTCCAAAAACAAAAGACCATCCAACTCAAAAAGAATCGGGAGCGCAATGAATTCTTCAATGCTTTTCTGATAGGGGTCACCTTCAGTTTTGGTTGGACCCCTTGTGTCGGACCAGTTTTGAGTTCGGTTCTAGCCATTGCCGCTTCTGGAGGAGATGGTGCTTTACAAGGTGCTCTCCTGATGCTAGTCTATACATTAGGTTTGGCTCTGCCTTTCTTGCTTTTGGCCTTGGCTTCTAGCTGGGTTCTACAACATTTTGCTAAGCTCAAGCCCCATATGGGAACCTTGAAAAAAATTGGTGGTGCCCTCATCATCTTGATGGGCATCTTGCTGATGCTAGGAAATCTTAATAGCCTCGCATCCCTGTTTCACTAATCTTGAATGATTAAAGGAGAAAAATCATGAAAAAAATTCTTGCACTTTCTATTGCTACACTTAGCATCGTCACTTTAGCAGCTTGTTCTGGACAGAAATCAGATTCAGACATGAAAAAAACGGACGATAGTAGTATGATGAAGAAGGACGATATGAAGAAGGATGACATGAAGGATTCATCCATGTCCGATGATAAAATGAAAAAAGAAGACATGAAAGATTCATCTATGAAGTCTGACAGCAGTTCTGAAATGAAGGACGATATGAAAAAAGATGAGATGAAATCTAGCGATTCAGAAATGAAAAATGAAAAGAGTGAATCATCTGATATGAAATCAGACAAGGAATGAAAGAAGGGAGAGGTCATCTGAGGATGACTTTCTCCTTGTTTAAAGAGGTAATAATGATGAAGAAATTAGCTTTAGTAGCTGCAGGATTTTTGTGTACTGGACTTTTGGGGGCTTGTTCGAGTCAAGGAATGGCTACTTCCAATAAGGACATGAGCCAACAAACAGCCAAAGCTGGGGCTAGGCAACCATCTGGCAAGAAAGTGAAGGATTTTAGCTTGCAAGGAGTGGATGGCAAGACCTACCGCTTATCTGATTACAAAGGGAAGAAAGTTTACCTCAAATTTTGGGCTTCCTGGTGCTCTATTTGCCTGTCAACATTAGAGGATACCAATGAGTTGGCAAAAGAAGAGGCAGGTAAGGATTATGTGGTTTTATCCGTTGTAGCTCCAACCTTTAATGGCGAAAAATCAGCAGCAGATTTCAAAAATTGGTACCAGTCTTTGGACTACAAGGATTTCCCAGTCTTACTGGATAGTAAAGGGGAACTACTAAAAGAGTATGGGATTCGTTCTTATCCATCGGCACTCTTTATCAATAGTGATGGGACTTTAGCAAAGAGTCATATTGGCTATATGAATAAAGAGGATATCCTCAAGACCCTAGAGAACATGCAGTAAGGAGATAGACAATGGAAACAAAGTGGAAAGTGTTTGCTATCCTTCTCATTGGCTTATTATCTATTGGTTTCTTTTTCTTTAGTAAGGGAGCAAACGGAATGGATCAATCAGAAACAAGCACTGAGATGATTAAAAAAGCATCGATGAGTCAGACTCCAGTAGCCAAAAAGGAAACAAAGGAAACGGTTGATCCAAAGGATCAGCGTGAAATTTATTTGGCTGGTGGTTGCTTCTGGGGCGTAGAAGAATATTTCTCCCGTGTTCCAGGTGTGATTGATGCCGTATCAGGATATGCCAATGGAAAGGGAGAAACGACCAAGTATGAATTAGTCCCTCAAACAGGGCATGCCGAAACAGTTCACATCACCTACAATGTCAAGAAGGTATCTCTGAAAGAATTGCTCCTGCATTATTTCCGGATTATCGACCCAACGTCGAAGAATCGACAAGGAAATGATCAAGGAACACAATACCGAACAGGTGTCTATTATGTCTCTCAAGAGGACCTTCCAACCATTAACCAAGTCTTTGAAGAGGTGGCAAAAAAATACGACAAACCGTTAGCAGTGGAAAAAGAGCCACTGACCAATTTCATCAAGGCTGAGGACTACCACCAGGATTATCTAAAGAAACATCCGAATGGATACTGCCATATCGATGTCAATCAGGCTTCTTATCCTGTTATTGATGCCAGTCGCTACTCTAAGCCAAGCGATGAGGAGATCAAAAAGAAGTTATCTCCTGAAGAGTATGCGGTGACACAAAAAAATGATACCGAACGGGCCTTCTCCAATCGTTACTGGGATCAGTTTGATGCCGGTATTTATGTAGATGTCGTGACCGGTGAGCCACTCTTTTCCTCTAAGGATAAATTTGATTCTGGTTGTGGTTGGCCAAGTTTCAGTCGACCTATTAGTCCTGATGTGGCCATCTATAAGGAGGATAAGAGTTTCAATATGACTCGGACAGAAGTTCGGAGCCGTGTAGGAAATTCTCATCTGGGCCATGTTTTTACCGATGGTCCCAAGGAAAAAGGCGGCCTTCGCTATTGCATCAATAGTTTGTCTATTACCTTCATTCCCAAAGCAGAAATGAAAGAAAAGGGCTACGGTTATTTATTGGACTACGTCTGAGACATTTGGAACCATAATTTGCTATAATAAGTATAGCAAAGACAAGTAGGTGAAAGACATGTATGCGATCATGATTGTGGAAGATGAAGAGCTTATCCGGCAGGGTCTGACTTCCTTAGTGGATTATGAACAGTTTGGAATGACCGTCATCAACCAGGCTAAAAATGGGCGTGAGGCTTGGGAGAAGTTTCAAGAGCAACCAGCCGATATCCTTCTAACCGATATCAATATGCCACAAATGAATGGCTTGGATCTGGCTCATCTCGTCAAAGAACAATCTCCGTCTTGCCATATCATTTTTTTGACAGGTTATGATGACTTTGAGTTTGCAAGGAAAGCCATCAAGTTAGGTGCAGATGATTATTTGCTGAAGCCTTTTTCAAAAGATGATATTGAAGAGATGTTAGCAAAGGTGAAAGGAAAACTTGATCAAGAGCGTAAGAAAGCGCAAGTCGAAGATTTGGTCAGTCAGGGTTATTCGACAGACTTGGAAGAAGCCATTCATGCTCGTTTAGCAGACTCTCAGTTAACTCTAAAGGATCTGGCCTATCAACTTGGTTTCAGTGCCTCGTATCTAAGTGTATTGATCAAGAAAAAATTGGGACTCCCCTTCCAAGACTACCTCATTCAAGAGCGAATGAAGAAGGCTCAACTCTTGCTTCTCACGACAGATTTAAAAATTTATGAGATCGCCGATCAGGTTGGTTTTGAAGATATGAACTATTTTTCTCAACGCTTTAAGCAGGTTGTTGGGGTGACACCAAGGCAGTACAAAAAAGGAGAGCATGAATGAAACGATATCCCTTGCTGATTCAGCTGGTCCTCTACTTTTTTCTCTTCATTCTCCTACTTTTTGGTCTTATTGGTGGCCTCTATTATCAAACGAGTTCAGGGACGATCCGCCAGCTAACGGAGCGGACGACAAGAAATAGTATCGATCAAAGCAGTCAGTTTATTACCTCCTATCTAAAAAAATTAAAGCAGACGACGACGGTGCTTAGCAAAGAACAGGCTGTTCGCCAATTTGCCCAAGATAGGAGTGCGGATCAAGAAACGGTTCAACACCTGATGCGAACGATGATTGAAACAGATCCGGACTTGGTCTCAGCGGTCTTGGTGACCAAGGATGGACGTCTGGTAGCGACAGATACAAAAATCAGCATGCAGACCTCCTCAGATATGATGAATGAAAGCTGGTATCAAGAGGCGATTAAGGAAAGAGCCATGCCAGTTTTGACGCCAGCTCGAAAGGAATCCTTAACCTCGGAAAAAGAAAAATGGGTGGTTTCTATTACCCAAGAAGTGGTCGATCAGACTGGTCAAAATCTCGGAGTAGTACGCTTGGATATTGGCTACGATAGCCTTCAGGCTTACTTGGATCACCTTCAACTAGGGAAACAAGGCTTTAGTTTTATCATTAATCAAAAGCATGAGTTTGTCTACCATCCCAAAAAAGCGGTCTATTCTTCCAGTCAAGAAATGCAGGCTATGCAGCCCTATATTGCTGTGAAAGATGGCTATGCTAAAGGAGGACAGAATTTTATCTATCAGGTTCCGATTCCAGATAGCGATTGGACCTTGATTGGAGTGGCTTCACTTGAAGGACTTCAGATGCTGCAGTCGCAGCTCCTGTACTCTTTCATTGGTCTAGGATTACTAGCTTTGATCATGTGTTTAATAGGGATCGGCTTTGTTCTGCGTTTGTGGATCAAACCTTTACGAGACCTTCAGACCATCATTTTGAGGATTGGAGCAGGAGATGCTCACGTAAGAGCTGTAGCCAAAGGATCTCCAGAATTGGTGGCCCTCGCTCAAGCGTTTAATGCCATGTTGGACCAAATCGATAATCTCATGCAACAGGTTAAGGAAGAGGAGCAGAACGCACGGCGGTACGAGTTGCGGGCACTTTCAGCTCAGATTAATCCGCATTTCCTCTACAATACCTTGGATACGATTGTCTGGATGGCGGAGTTTAATGATAGTCGGCGCGTGGTCGACATCACTAAGTCTCTGGCTCAATATTTTCGACTGGCTCTTAACCAAGGCCAGGAGCAAATCCTACTGAGAGATGAAATCGACCATGTCCGCCAGTATCTTTTCATTCAGAAGCAACGTTATGGAGAAAAGCTCAACTATGAAATTCTAGAAGATGAACGGTTGGGCGACTATCAGATTCCTAAATTAGTGCTTCAACCCTTAGTGGAAAATGCGATTTACCACGGCATTAAAGAGATCGATCGGCCAGGTCTCATTCGAGTGACAACTGAAGTCAGTGGAGACTACGCCTGCGTATCGATTTTTGACAATGGACGAGGGTTTGACCGATCAGAATCAACAGACCAAACCCTTCTTCGTTTAGGAGGTGTTGGCTTGAAAAATGTGGACCAACGATTGCATCTTCAATTTGGCGAAGCCTATCATATGGAGATTGATTCTAAGGCCAATAGCTATACGAAAATTACTCTTTTTTTGCCCCTTTCATCATCTGATGAACATGTATAGAGACAAAGATTGCCTTCTTTGTCTCTTTTTCCTTTTGGAAGCTCTCAATGTTGAATTTCAACTCTTTTCTAGTCAAATCTGACGCAAGTCATCAAATTTATGATAAAATAAAGTGTTACAGTAAATAGATTTTGATGAAGGAACACTATGCGAAAAGAGATTGACCCTGAATTATATAATTACAATAAATTTCCTGGACCTGTCTTTCATCAGGTAGGAGACCAAATCCGTTCAGAAAACCTCTCCTTTGAGCTGTTGAAAAATGAGAAGGAAGCTTTTGATGCGACTGTTTTTGGTCAGCGATTTTCTGAGATTTTAACCAAGTTTGATTACATTGTTGGTGATTGGAGCAATGAGCAGTTGCGCTTGCGTGGCTTTTATAAGGAAGAGCGCGATGTTGCAACGATGGATAAATTAAGTCGCTTAGACGATTATTTGTTAGAATATTGTAGCTATGGTTGTGCTTATTTTGTCCTTGAAAATAAGGAGCCTCATCGTGCTTCTTTTGATAAGAAATCACCGGTCAAAAAAGCTCAATCAGAAGAAAGAGAGCCCAAAAAACGTTCGCGCAATCGCAAACAAAAAGATCGTTTCCAAAAACGGGAACGCGACAAGGGACAACCAGCCAAAAACTCGAAAAAAACAAGACCGTCTGCTGAGACTAAAAAGACAACGAAGACAGACAACAAACGTCATTTTGTGATTCGACAAAAAGAGGAGTAAGAAAGAATGAAACCATCCATTTATAGTTTAACACGCCAAGATATGATTGATTGGGCGGAAGAAAACGGCGAAAAGAAATTCCGTGCAGCACAAATCTGGGAATGGCTCTATCGCAAACGCGTCCAGTCTTTCGAAGAAATGACCAACCTTTCTAAGGACTTGATTGCGAAGTTGAATGATCAGTTTGTCGTCAACCCACTCAAGCAACGGATCGTGCAAGAGTCAGCAGACGGGACGGTCAAGTACCTCTTTGAATTGCCAGACGGCATGTTGATTGAAACCGTCTTGATGCGTCAGCACTATGGATTATCTGTCTGTGTAACGACTCAAGTAGGATGCAATATCGGTTGTACCTTCTGTGCTTCTGGTTTGATCAAAAAACAACGCGATTTGAACAATGGTGAAATCGTGTCTCAAATCATGTTGGTCCAAAAATACTTTGACGAACGTGGCCAAGATGAACGGGTCAGCCATATCGTTGTCATGGGGATCGGAGAACCATTTGACAACTATAACAATGTCTTAAAATTTATCCGGACGGTCAACGATGACAAGGGATTAGCGATTGGTGCTCGTCATATTACCGTGTCAACTTCTGGTTTGGCTCATAAAATTCGTGACTTTGCAAATGAAGGTGTGCAGGTCAATTTGGCAGTGTCTCTTCATGCACCAAACAATGACTTGCGCTCTAGCATCATGAAGATCAACCGGGCCTTTCCAATTGAAAAATTGTTTGCGGCGATTGAATACTATATTGAGACTACGAACCGTCGGGTGACCTTTGAGTACATCATGCTCAATGAAGTCAATGACGGGGTCGAGCAAGCCTTAGAGTTGGCAGAATTGCTTAAGAATATCAAGAAATTGTCTTATGTTAACTTGATTCCTTACAACCCTGTCAGTGAGCATGACCAATATAGCCGGAGTCCAAAAGAACGGGTCATGGCCTTCTATGATACCTTGAAAAAACATGGTGTTAACTGTGTGGTGCGTCAAGAGCACGGTACAGATATTGACGCCGCCTGTGGCCAATTGCGTTCAAATACCATGAAACGGGATCGGGAGAAAGCGATTGTTGAACATGCGCAACCTTAAACAAGGGCTGATCGATCATACAGAACTAACAAAAAGAGGAAGAAGGCTGTTACGGAGTGGCAGCTTCTTCTATTTTATCCTCTTGTGTCTGATGTGTTTTTTGCCCCAACAGCCAGAGCCAGGTATGGAAACACCGGGTATTCAACATTTCGGTCGCATCGTCGTCCTGCTGGTTCCTCTTAATTCGGTGATGAATCTTGGTCAGATCACCAGTGCCCTCCAACTCATTAAGGTCATTCTCCAAAACATAGCCAATATCTTTTTGTTAAGCCCGCTGGTCTTTCAACTCCTCTGGCTATGGCCCTGGTTGAGGAGTCGAAAACGGGTCTTGTGCTTCGGCTTTGCGATGAGCTTGTGGATTGAATGTAGCCAAGTTCTGTTAGATCTCTTATTCAATGCCAATCGTGTCTTTGAGCTAGATGATTTGTGGACCAATACCTTAGGCGCTTATCTGGCTTATTTAGGCTTTCAGTATTGCAGAGCACGATTGCTAGCAAAAAATGGGGAAATGTAAAACCCGAACATTTTAGTGTCTTTTTGAAATTTTTGTTGACAAAGTCAGAAGCGGGAGCTATAATAACTTTAAGACATCAGAAAAGTAGAGATTTTTCTCACTTCCAGGGAGCTTGTGGTGATTGCGAACAAGCAGTGGTGAATCTTGAAATGGGCTGATGCGTTTATGATGATGAATTTGAAACAATAAAAATTCGGTGAGCACACCTTATCGTGCACCCTGTTGTTAGACAGGTCAGAGATGTAGGAGAAAAAATAGCCTCCTACAATTGAGGTGGCACCGCGGTATCGAATCGTCCTCACACAGATTTTTCTGTGTGAGGTTTTTTGTATCTCAAAGGAACCCCAGTGAGACTGCAGCTCAAAGGGTCCGCGAGAGAAAAAGATCATAAACAGGATTAAAGATATAGAAAAGAGGACACAATCATGACAGAAACAAAAGGCTATTTCGGACAATTTGGTGGATCTTTCGTACCAGAACCCATTCAAAACTTGCTCAATCAATTAGAGGAAACCTTTGAACAATATAAAAATGATCCAGAATTTATCGCAGAATACAAACATTATTTGAAAGATTACTCTGGCCGGGAAACACCGCTCTACTTTGCGGAAAGTTTGACAGAACATTTAGGTGGGGCAAAAATTTATTTGAAGCGCGAAGACTTGAATCACCTAGGTTCGCATAAATTGAATAACGTTTTGGGGCAAATCCTCTTGGCTAAACGCATGGGCAAAACGCGCGTGATTGCTGAAACAGGAGCTGGTCAACACGGTGTAGCTACAGCAGCTGCGGCAGCTAAGTTTGGCATGGCCTGTGATGTCTACATGGGGGCAGAAGATGTGGAACGCCAACGTCTCAATGTCTTCCGCATGGAAATGATGGGGGCAACCGTTCATGCGGTTGAAACCGGGACTAAGACCTTGAAAGACGCCGTTGATGCTGCGTTTGGAGCATGGATGGCAGATCTGGACGCCTTTTACGTTTTGGGTTCTGCTGTTGGCCCTCACCCTTACCCAACCATTGTGCATGAATTCCAAAAGGTGATCAGTGAAGAATCTAAACGTCAAATCTTGGAAAAAGAAGGCCGTTTGCCAGACTATGTGATTGCCTGTGTCGGTGGTGGCTCCAATGCCATCGGTGCCTTTTCTGAATATGTCGCAGAAGAGGAAGTCGGCTTGATTGGGGTAGAAGCAGCTGGTCATGGCTTGGACACCGATCAACACGCAGCGACCATGACCAAAGGGACTATCGGTGTGGTTGATGGTATGAAGACCTATGCAGTCTTTGGCGAAGATGGAAAAGTAGCGCCAGTTTACTCGATCTCTGCTGGTTTGGACTACCCAGGGGTTGGTCCGGAGCATGCTTTCTTTAAAGATTCTGGTCGTGTCGAATATGTAGCAGCGACAGATGATGAAGCAGTAGAAGCTCTTCTTCTTCTCAGTAAGACAGAAGGGATCCTCCCAGCCATTGAAAGCTCACACGCGATTGCAGAAGCGGTCAAACGTGCTCCACAATTAGATAAAGACAAGATCATCATCATCAATGTTTCCGGACGTGGGGATAAGGATGTGGCTGCCATCGCCGATTATCTAGAAGCGAAGGCTGCAAAATAAAAAGAATTTATCTGCAAAACATCGTATAAAGCAGTAAAGCGTGATAACTGAGAAAGAGACAGGGTACAAAGGGAATCCGGTCTCTTTCTTTTTTGAGAGCAAAGACGAGAATGCCTAAGATGGATGCGATCTGAATGAGAATGAGGATCTTAGTAGAAGAAAAGCTTAGCGAGAAGGTAGCTAGTAAGAGGAAATCTCCTGCTCCCATTCCGATAAAGAAAAAGTGAGCTCCTATCGCAAGGAGTAAAAAGACCAGCATGAGGAGATTACTACCGGATAAAAAGAGGACCAAGGCATGGAGACAGCACCAGATGACCAAGGGGTATTCCATAAAGCGAAGGTCATAAATGGCTAAAACAGCTACTCCTAGTAGTGTTAGAAGCTGAGGCAGAGAAAGGAAACCATTGGCGCAGGCTAAAAAGAGTAGGCCACTCCAGACCTCAAAAAGGCAGTACCAAAATGGATAGGTCTGATGACAATAGCGGCAGCGAAAACGATGGAGTAGTTGCGAGATAATGGGGATGAGATCCCAAACTCCAAGGACGTGCTGACAGTGATTACAATGACTGCGAGGAGCAAGAATGGATTGGTTTGGAAAACGATCGACAACGAGCCCCAAAAAAGAGGCGATACAAGTACCGATGGTAAAAAAATAAAAGTTGATCATACTTATTTATTCGTAAAGCAATTGAAAAATGTCATCATTTACTTGAAAATCTTGTAAAGCCTTTCTAAATTTGATACAATAATGAACATGAAAAACCTGTATGATGTTCAACAATTTTTAAAACGTTTTGGAATCATCATTTACGTAGGGAAGCGCCTCTATGACATCGAATTGATGAAAATTGAGCTTCAACGTCTTTATGATGCAGGCCTGATGGAACGGCTCGATTATTTAGAAGCCGATACCGTTTTAAGAAGAGAACACAAGCAAGAATTAGAATTTTTGAAAAAGAGTGAGGTAGAGTGATGGGAAATATCATTGTTTGGTTGGTTATTTTAGGAGCGTTTGGATGGATGGCGTTTAATTATTTCCGCATCCGTAAAGCTGCTAAATTTGTGGACAATGCAACCTTTGAAGAGCTGATTCGTCAAGGGCAGTTGATTGACTTGCGAGAGCCAGCTGAGTTTCATGCCAAGCATATTTTAGGAGCACGCAACATTCCTTCTACTCAGTTGAAATTGAGTCTTGCAGCCTTGCGCAAAGACAAACCAATTTTGCTCTATGAGAATAGCCGTAGTTCTCGAGTAACCAATGCGGCTCTCTTTCTCAAGAAAAAAGGTTATACAGACATTTATGTCTTGTCTTATGGTCTTGATTCTTGGAATGGGAAAGTGAAAAAAGACGCTTAATAAAAAGAGCTCTAACTGCAGCAAATGTGTGGTTAGAGCTTTTTTATCTTGTTTTTTCAAGGAAATCTTTGACCCATGTGAGCTCTACCTCATTCAAAGGTCGGCTTTCGCCAGGGGCTAACTGAGGATCCAAGGTGAAGGGGCCAAAAGACAAGCGTTTTAAGGTCATTACTTTGACCCCAATGGCTAAAAACATCTTTTTCACTTGGTGGTATTTTCCTTCTGAGATTCGGACCTGGGCCTTGCTGTAGCTGGGGGTACTTTCTAGAATGGTCAAGGAAGCCGGCTTGCAGATAGGACCGTCTGTGAATGAAATCCCATTCTGAAATTGCTCGATGTGGGCTGCATAAAGCGGGCCATTGACTTCTACCTCATAGACCTTCTCCACATGGTATTGGGGATGGAGCAGTTGAAAGCCTAAGGGGCCATTATCTGTGAGGAGGAGCAAACCACTGGTGTCGCGATCGAGGCGACCAAGAGGATAGAGGTCTGGGTACTCTTGCTGGGGGTCCACTAACTCGATCACCGTTGGATGGTGGGCGTCTCTTTTGGCAGTCACGGCCCCAATTGGTTTATGGAGCATGTAGTAGTGGTGACGCAGTTCTTGAATGATTCGTTCCCCGATTTGAATCTGTTGGAGTCCAGGGTCGATGTTTTGGGATAGCTTTTGAGCTGGTAGGTGATCGACCAAGATTTGCCTTCGGGCCAGAAGTTGTTTGATGTCTTTGCGAGCGTACTGATGGTCTGCCATCAATTGATCTAATCTCATGAGAGCCTCTTTTTCTGAAATTCTTATCATCAGTGTATCATGAAAAGAAAAGGAAATCGAGTCCGAGAAAAGAAATGAAGATGAAAACATTTACAACTAGCTGAACTGTGTTTTTTAGATAGGACTGTGGTATAATTGTTCAGTTAGAAATATTATTTAAAATTTTATAGAGGAAATCATGACAAAATTAAGAGAAGATATTCGTAACGTTGCGATCATTGCCCACGTTGACCATGGTAAAACAACCTTGGTAGACGAATTGTTGAAACAATCGCACACCTTGGATGAACGTAAAGAATTGCAAGAACGTGCAATGGACTCAAACGATCTTGAAAAAGAACGTGGGATCACGATCCTTGCTAAAAATACAGCCGTTGCTTATAACGGAACTCGAATCAATATCATGGACACACCAGGACACGCGGACTTCGGTGGAGAAGTGGAACGGATCATGAAAATGGTTGATGGGGTTGTATTGGTCGTCGATGCCTACGAAGGAACCATGCCTCAGACGCGTTTCGTATTGAAAAAAGCCTTGGAACAAGACCTTGTTCCAATCGTTGTAGTCAACAAAATCGATAAACCATCTGCTCGTCCAGAAGAAGTTGTAGATGAAGTTCTTGAATTGTTCATCGAATTAGGTGCGGATGATGACCAATTGGAATTCCCAGTTGTTTATGCATCAGCGATCAACGGAACATCATCACTTTCAGATGATCCAGCTGATCAAGAGCACACAATGGCGCCAATCTTTGATACCATCATTGATCACATCCCAGCTCCAGTTGATAACTCAGATGAGCCCCTTCAATTCCAAGTATCCCTGCTTGATTACAACGACTTCGTTGGACGGATCGGTATCGGACGTGTCTTCCGTGGTACTGTAAAAGTTGGGGACCAAGTAACCCTTTCTAAATTGGATGGAACAACTAAAAACTTCCGTGTTACCAAACTCTTTGGTTTCTTTGGTTTGGAACGTCGTGAAATTCAAGAAGCTAAAGCGGGTGACTTGATTGCTATCTCTGGTATGGAAGATATCTTCGTTGGAGAAACGATCACACCGACAGACGCAGTTGAAGCTCTTCCAATCCTTCACATCGATGAACCAACCCTTCAAATGACCTTCTTGGTCAACAACTCACCATTTGCTGGTCGTGAAGGGAAATGGGTGACCTCTCGTAAAGTTGAAGAACGCTTGCAAGCGGAATTGCAAACAGACGTCTCTCTTCGTGTTGACCCAACTGATTCACCTGATAAATGGACCGTTTCAGGACGTGGGGAATTGCACTTGTCTATCTTGATCGAAACCATGCGTCGTGAAGGATACGAATTGCAAGTATCTCGTCCAGAAGTTATCATCAAGGAAATTGATGGTGTCAAATGTGAACCATTTGAGCGCGTACAAATCGACACACCAGAAGAATACCAAGGATCTGTTATCCAAAGCCTTTCTGAACGTAAAGGTGAAATGTTGGATATGATCTCAACTGGTAACGGTCAAACTCGTTTGGTCTTCCTTGTTCCAGCGCGTGGTTTGATTGGATACTCAACAGAGTTCTTGTCAATGACACGTGGTTACGGAATCATGAACCACACCTTTGATCAATACTTGCCAGTGATTCCAGGAGAAATCGGTGGACGTCACCGTGGTGCGCTTGTTTCAATCGATAACGGAAAAGCAACCACTTACTCTATCATGTCTATCGAAGAACGTGGTACGATCTTTGTCAATCCAGGTACAGAAGTTTACGAAGGAATGATCATCGGGGAAAACTCTCGTGAGAACGACTTGACCGTAAACATTACGAAAGCAAAACAAATGACCAACGTTCGTTCAGCTACTAAGGACCAAACAGCGGTTATCAAGACTCCTCGTATCTTGACCTTGGAAGAATCTCTTGAGTTCTTGAACGACGATGAGTACATGGAAGTAACACCGGAATCTATCCGCTTGCGGAAACAAATCTTGAACAAAGCAGAACGCGAAAAAGCAAATAAAAAGAAAAAATCAGCAGCTGCTGAATAATACGGAAAGAAAGGAGAAACAAAATGGTCTATTTTATCTTAGGGATTTTGATTCTCCTTTTTTACCTTTTTATGACCCCAAAAAGTATTCGTGGTACCTTGAACAGTGTCACAATGGTGGTCTTGATCGTCTCCATTATCGTACTGACTTGTCTCGCCATTTTTCAGATATTCCAACTACCGTCTGAGTTTTTTGTCGGTGCCTTTCTCGCCTTTGTTGGCTACCTGGCTTTGGTGGATATTTCCAAAATGACGACCAAACAGAAAAAATAAATGCTGACGTGATTTTTAAAGCCCTTTGGGCTTTTTAATTTTGTTAAAAAAAGGTAAAATAGAGAGTGATAAAAATGGAGCGAAGAAATCATGAAATTTGTGAAACAATTTGAAAATAAAAAGGTTCTTGTATTAGGTTTGGCAAAGTCAGGCGAGTCAGCTGCTCGTTTGTTGGATCGCTTAGGAGCGATTGTGACCGTCAATGATGGCAAACCTTTTGAAGAAAATCCAGCAGCACAAAGTTTACTGGAAGAAGGGATTAAAGTTGTGACAGGAGGTCACCCTTTGGAATTGTTGGATGAAGACTTTGCAGTCATGGTCAAAAATCCAGGAATCCCTTATTCTAACCCAATGGTCGAAAAAGCGCTTGAAAAGGGTATTCCAGTCCTCACTGAAGTAGAATTGGCCTATCTGATTTCGGATGCGCCAATTATTGGGATTACAGGATCAAACGGAAAAACGACGACAACAACCATGATCGGGGAAGTCTTAACTGCTGCTGGTCAAGGTGGTCTATTGTCTGGAAATATCGGTTTTCCAGCTAGCCAAGTTGCACAAACAGCAACAGCAAAGGATGTTCTGGTCATGGAATTGTCTTCTTTCCAATTGATGGGAATTGAAGCCTTCCATCCAGAGATTGCAGTGATTACCAACCTCATGCCGACCCATATCGACTATCATGGTTCTTTTGAAAATTATGTAGCTGCTAAATGGAATCTTCAAAAGAATATGACAGAAAAAGATGTCATTGTCTTGAACTTCAACCAAGACTTGGCCAAGGAACTCGCTACAAAAACCAAGGCAAGGGTCCTTCCATTTTCAACGGTCGAAAAAGTGGATGGGGCTTATTTGGAAGATGGACTTCTCAAGTTTAAGGGAGAAGTTGTTATGCGTGCAGATGAACTGGGTGTTCCAGGTAGCCACAATGTAGAAAATGCCTTGGCAACGATTGCGGTTGCAAAAGTCCGAGGAGTCGAGAATGAGGTCATTAAAGAAACCTTATCGGCCTTTGGAGGAGTGAAACACCGCCTTCAATATGTGGATGAGATTCAAGGTGTCAAATTCTATAATGATAGTAAATCGACCAATATTTTAGCAACACAAAAAGCCCTTTCTGGTTTTGATAACAACAAGGTGATCTTGATTGCAGGAGGGCTCGATCGTGGCAATGAATTTGATGAATTGGTACCTCACATTGCTGGTCTAAAGGAAATGGTGATTCTAGGGGAATCAGCTCCTCGAGTGAAACGCGCAGCAGATAAAGCTGGCGTCTCTTATGTTGATGCTGCAGATGTAGCGGATGCTACAAAGAAAGCCTTCGACTTGGCTAGCCCCGGAGATGTTGTCCTACTAAGTCCTGCCAATGCCAGCTGGGATATGTATCCGAATTTTGAAGTGCGTGGGGATGAATTCCTTGCTACAGTAAAAGGGTTGAAATAAGATGAAAAAAATAATGTTTACTGGTGGGGGAACCGTGGGACATGTGACCCTTAATCTCCTCTTGATTCCAAAATTTATCGAAGATGGATGGGAAGTCCATTATATTGGAGACAAAAAAGGAATCGAATACCAAGAGATCAAAAAGTCTGGCTTAGACGTGCGCTTCCATTCAATTGCAACGGGGAAATTGCGCCGCTATTTCTCTTTCCAAAATATGATGGATGTGTTCAAGGTGGCTTGGGGGACGCTCCAGTCCATTGCAATCCTGCTTCGTGTGCGCCCACAAGTTCTCTTCTCAAAAGGAGGATTTGTTTCTGTGCCACCAGTGATCGCAGCCCGACTCACGCGTGTTCCTGTCTATATCCATGAGTCCGATCTTTCTATGGGATTGGCCAATAAAATTGCTTATAAATTTGCTACCAAGATGTACACGACTTTTGAGCAAGCACATGGTTTGACAAAGAGTGAGCATATCGGTGCGGTAACCAAGGTCACAGATCATATTCCGCCAACTTCAGAAGTTTTAGAAGAAAAAACAAAAGGTTTCCGAAAAGACTTGCCGACCCTTCTCTTTGTCGGAGGATCAGCCGGTGCGCGTGTCTTTAATGAATTTGTGACAGAGCACAAAGCAGAGCTCTTGCAGCACTACAATATCATCAATTTGACGGGTGATTCAACATTGAATCAGGCTGAGGGTGGCTTGTATCGAGTGGATTATGTAACCGATCAGTATTTACCAATGCTCCAAAAGGCTGATTTAGTGGTGACTAGGGGTGGAGCCAATACCTTATTTGAGCTCTTAGCTATGAACAAACTCCATTTGATTGTACCGCTAGGAAAAGAAGCCAGCCGTGGCGATCAGATTGAAAATGCCCAATATTTTGTGGATAAAGGTTATGCAGAGCAATTGCAGGAAGATCAATTGACGCTCGAAACCTTCAATGAAACCATTCAAGAAATGTTGAAGCAAAGCCAAGTCTACCACCAAGCAATGGAAAAATCGACAGAACTCCTTTCACTAGACGATTTTTATGGCCTGCTTCAAAAAGATATCAGTAAGGGAAAAGATGACGGACGACAATAAAAAAACGCCAACGGATGACAAAATTACAGAATTGTCAGCCTGGCAAAAAAGAAACAAAGAATATTTAGAAAAAAAAGCGCTTGAAAAAGCGGAAGAAGCTGAAAAAGAGGAAACTGAAAGAGAAGAAGCACAAGAAGACGAAGACCTTTCAGAAAAAGAAACAGCTTCCGTCTCAGAGGAAGAATCTGACGAACGAAAAGAGTCCGAAGAAGAAGATGAATTTGAGGCCGAAGAGGATCCAGATGCGGATGGAGAAAGTTCAGAAGGAGAAGAGGATGATCCGGCTGTAGAGGAGCTAGATCCTTCAGAGAAGCAAGAGAAAAAGCCTTCATTCTTTAAAGGCTTAAAGACGAAAAAGCCAAAGAAGGAACCGACAGTGGCAAAACGCCATATCTATCGTGCCCTTCCGGTTATCGGAATCAGCTCGATTGTCGCCCTTCTCTCAATCTATTTTTTAAGTCCCTTGTCCACACAGAAAGTGATTGAATTTTCAGGGAACAAAGCGGTTGATCAGCAACTCTTGTATGAAAAAAGTCGCATCAAAGAAGAAGATTATACTCTGACGACCTTCCTTCATAAATCGGTCTATGAACAAAACATGAAAACGGCTAGTCCATGGATCAAAGAGGTTCACATGCATTATCAATTCCCGGTGACCTTTAAAGTCAATGTCGTGGAACACAAAGTGGTTGCCTATTATGTGACGGGAGAAGACCACTATCCAGTATTGGAAAATGGAGAAGTAGTGGAGACAGTAACTCCAGCTTCGGAATTGCCGTCCTCCTATATTAGCTTAAAATTCTCAGATCGAGAATTGGTTAGACAATTTGTCCAAGAAATGAAGTCTATTTCTTCTTCCATTACGGATAAAATTGTTTCGGTTGATCTGACACCGAGCAAGGTCACCAAGGATCTGGTGACCATCACCATGAAAAACGATAATAAAATCTTGGTGCCTGTTTCCCAAATTACCCGCAAGCTTCCTTATTATAAGGCCATTAGTAAGCAATTAGACGATGATTCCACCATTGATATGGAGGCTGGAGTATTCAGCTATAGTGAACAATCCATCGCAGATGCCAAAGAGCAAGCTGAAAAAGAAAAGGCTGAAAGTACAGAAAAGCAAGAAGAACATTCTGAGGAAGCAAGCCACGAACAGAATCAAGAACAGAATCCAGAAGGAGAGAATTCTTCTGGAAATGAGTAAAGCCCATAAATTATCTCAAATAATTGAAGAAAAAATGTCCATTTTAGGCTTCTTTGTGATATAATGAAGTTTGGATAGTTCCAACTAAAAGGGCTATAAATAGATGTAAAGTGAAAACAAATAAAGAGAGAGGACTGGTGTAATGGCTAGAGACGGCTTTTTTACAGGTTTAGATATCGGTACTAGTTCAATAAAAGTATTGGTGGCAGAACATGTCAATGGAGAAATGAATGTAATTGGAGTCAGCAATGCAAAAAGTGCTGGCGTCAAAGATGGAATTATAGTAGATATCGAAGCTGCTTCAAATGCAATTAAAAATGCAATCAGCCAAGCTGAAGAAAAAGCAGGGATTTCAATCAATCTAGTCAATGTTGGGTTGCCTGCAAACTTACTACAAATCGAAGCAACTCAAGGAATGATTCCAGTCACAAGTGATTCGAAAGAAATCACAGATGCAGATGTTGAAAATGTTGTCAAATCTGCACTCACAAAAAGTATGACACCGGATCGTGAAGTAATCACCTTCATTCCTGAGGAATTCACAGTTGATGGTTTCCAAGGAATTCGCGATCCACGCGGAATGATGGGGATCCGACTTGAAATGCGTGGCCTTCTTTATACAGGACCTCGTACAATCTTGCACAATTTGCGTAAAACCGTTGAACGTGCAGGCTTACAAGTTGAAAACATCATCATTTCACCGCTTGCGATGATCAAAACAGTCTTGAATGAAGGCGAACGTGAATTCGGAGCAACGGTGATCGATATGGGTGGTGGCCAAACAACGGTGGCATCTGTTCGTAGCCAAGAACTTCAATTTACAAATATCTATCAAGAAGGTGGCGATTATGTTACCAAAGATATTTCTAAAGTATTGAAAACTTCTCAAAAATTGGCAGAAGGCTTGAAGTTCAATTATGGTGAAGCCTATGTGCCATCTGCTGGAAACGAAGTCTTCCATGTAGAAGTCATCGGTGAAGTAGAGCCAGTTGAAGTGACTGAGAAGTATTTAGCTGAAATCATTTCAGCACGTATCAAACACATCTTTGAGCAAATCAAACAAGACCTTGAGAGAAGACATTTGTTGGATCTTCCTGGTGGTATTGTGATTATCGGTGGAGGTGCGATCCTTCCTGGTGTTGAAGAATTGGCTCAAGAAGTCTTTGGTGTAAATGTGAAATTGTTTGTTCCAAATCAAATTGGAATTCGCAATCCAGCTTTTGCCCATGTAATTAGCTTGTCTGAATATGCAGGCAATTTGACAGATGTGGATATTATTGCTCAAGCTGCAGTTCATGGAGACGAAGTCTTGCGTCAACAACCGATTCAATTTGATCGTCCAGTGCAACCACAAGTACAACCACAACCTGCTACTCCAGCACAACCGGTAGTACCTGCATACAATGCTGAGAAGATTGAATCTCCAGTGGATGCTCAAGAAATTCCAGCAGCAAGCAATGATAGCAAACAAGAACCAAAAACTACATTCACAGACCGAATGAAAAATTTGATCGGTAATATGTTTGATTAAGGAGTGTAAGTATTTATGACATTTTCATTTGACACAGCAGCGGCACAAGGTGCAGTAATTAAAGTAATCGGTGTCGGTGGCGGTGGCGGTAACGCCATCAATCGTATGATTGACGAAGGCGTTGCCGGAGTAGAATTCATCGCAGCTAATACAGATGTTCAAGCACTTTCAAGTGCTAAGGCTGAAACAGTTATCCAATTGGGTCCAAAATTGACTCGTGGATTGGGTGCTGGAGGTCAACCTGAAGTTGGTCGTAAGGCAGCTGAAGAAAGCGAAGAAGTGTTAACAGAAGCTTTGCAAGGTGCAGACATGGTCTTCATCACTGCAGGGATGGGTGGAGGATCTGGTACAGGTGCTGCACCAGTCATCGCTCGTATTGCTAAAGCTGTAGGTGCTTTGACAGTAGCAGTTGTCACTCGTCCATTCGGGTTTGAAGGTTCAAAACGTGGCAACTTCGCTATTGAAGGGATCAACGAACTTCGCGAACATGTAGATACATTGTTGATTATTTCTAATAACAACTTGCTTGAAATTGTAGACAAGAAGACACCGCTTCTTGAAGCTTTGAGTGAAGCAGATAACGTTCTTCGTCAAGGTGTTCAAGGGATCACTGACTTGATCACAAGTCCTGGATTGATCAACCTTGACTTTGCAGACGTGAAGACTGTTATGGAAAACAAAGGGAATGCCCTCATGGGTATTGGTGTTGGTAGCGGTGAAGAACGTGTTATCGAAGCGGCTCGTAAAGCCATTTACTCTCCACTTCTTGAAACTACAATTGATGGTGCAGAAGACGTGATCGTCAACGTAACAGGTGGTTTGGATATGACATTGATCGAAGCTGAAGAAGCTTCAGAAATTGTAAACCAAGCTGCAGGTCACGGAGTGAACATCTGGTTGGGTACATCTATTGATGAATCTCTTAAAGATGAAATCCGCGTGACGGTTGTTGCAACTGGTGTCCGTCAAGACAAGGTAGAACGCGTTAGCGGAATTGCTTCCTCACAACGTCCTTATAAAACAGGACCACGTGAACAACGCCCACAAGCTGCACCATTTGACCGTGAATTTGATTTGAAACAAGATGTTGAATTGCCAACAACTCCAAGTCGTCCAGCGGTAGAACCAAACCGTGGCTCAGCCTTTGGTGATTGGGATATTCGTCGTGAGAATATCGTTCGCCAAACTGAACCAACATCAACACATCAAGTTGATCGTTACGTAGATTCATCTTCAGATGATGATGAATTGGAAACACCACCATTCTTCCGGAATCGTTAATCATGAATCTGGTAGAGAATGCTGATCTTGTTCGGCAACAAGTAGAAACAGCAAGAAACAAAGCTAACCGTCGAGATCAAGTTAATGTGATAGCTGTCACCAAGTATGTGGATGTTGCCACAACAGAAGCACTGGTGAAAACAGGTATCCAACATATCGGTGAAAATCGTGTCGATAAATTCCTAGAAAAGTATCAAGCTCTAAAAGAGTATGACCTCACTTGGCACTTGATTGGGAGCCTCCAACGGCGGAAAGTAAAAGACGTGATTAATCTCGTCGATTACTTTCATGCCTTGGATTCGGTGAAGCTGGCTCAAGAAATTCAAAAGCGAGCAGAACGCTCGATCAAGTGTTTCCTCCAAGTGAACATTTCTGGTGAAGAAAGTAAGCATGGATTTGCACCCGATGAACTGGATGATGTTTTAGCGGAAATCGCACAGCTGGACAAAATTGAAATTGTTGGTTTAATGACGATGGCTCCTTTTGAGGCTAGTCAAGAAGAGTTGCAGGATATTTTTTCAAAAACTCACCAACTTCAGAAACAACTAGAAAAGAAACAATTAAAAAATATGCCTTTTTCAGAACTAAGTATGGGTATGAGTCGTGACTTTGAAGTAGCCATTGCGAACGGAGCGACTTATGTTAGAATTGGGACATCATTTTTTAAATAGGAAAGAACTATGTCATTAAAAGATAAATTTAACAACTTTATTGACTACTTCACAGAAGACGGTGAAGAAGTAGAAGTTCGCGAGGCAAAAGCAGCTGGGGCGGAAACACAACCAGTTCCACAGCCACAGCCGACTCCTCAAGTGACTTCTCCACGTCCACAGATTAGTCAAAGAGAACCAGTAAAACCAAAACCGACTCCTGTCGCACCTGTTACGACTCCAGTGTCTACAGCGGCAGTGAAGGAACCTGTTTCAACAACGAAAAATACATCTGAAAATATTACTCGCTTGCATGAACGTCAACGTGAATTGGCTGCTAATCGTGCGAATACAGATGAAAAGATTACCATTGATGTACGCTATCCCCGCAAATACGAGGAAGCGACTGAAATTGTTGATCTATTACTATCTAATGAGAGTATTTTGATTGACTTCCAATATATGACTGAAGTACAAGCACGTCGTTGTTTAGATTATTTGGATGGGGCTCGTTATGTTTTAGCAGGAAATCTTCGTCGTGTTGCAAGTACCATGTACTTGTTGACTCCAATTAATGTAGTCGTTAACATTGAAGATATCCGCCTTCCAAATGATGTGGAAGTGACAGAATTTGACTATGATATGAAACGTAATCGTTAAGATGATTATCTTTCAATACTTATCAAATATCATTCAAATCTATTCCATCATTCTTGTCATCTATGCCTTACTATCTTGGTTCCCTGGGGCACCTCAAAGTACTCTTGGACAAATGGTTCACCGCCTAGTTGAACCATTTTTGAGCCTTTTTAGAAAGTTACCATTACAGTTTGGGGGCTTGGATTTTACAGTTCTAGTAGCACTTTTGGTCTTGAACTTGATGAATCAGTTATTAGCCCGCTTGTTCCTATTTTTGATTGGATAGAATACGATGGGACAGACAGAGATTTACCAACATTTCAATCGCGAAGATCACGAATTCATTGATCGCTGTATTGAATTGTCTGAAAGAGTGGTGGAACGCTATTCTGTTGAGGTGACGGGTTTTTTAAACCCTCATCAGGTCACTATTTTACGAAATGTCGCGGCAAGCTACCAATTACAGGTCTTTGCTTCCAGTGATGAGCAGAAAATGGAGTATGCCAAGGTTATTGTTGCTCCGGATTATTACCAATTAGATCCAAGTGACTTTGATCTGGCCTTATTGGAAATGGTCTATGCTTCAAAATTTCATCACTTGACCCATTCCCAGGTACTGGGGACCATTGTTCACCAATTAGGTGTGGAGCGCAAGTCCTTTGGAGATATTCTGACGAGTGATGGAAAGATCCAAGTATTTGTTGAACGGCGTTTTGTTCACTATTTTATGGATCACATCCAGAAAATTTCTCGGGTACCTGTTAAGCTGAGGGAAGTTCCTCTCTCTGAACAAATGATCGTAGAGGAAGAAAGCCAGCAGCGAGATATTCTCGTGTCGAGTTATCGGTTAGATAAGGTGATTGCTGGGACCTTCAAGCTTTCACGCTCACAAGCTAGTCAGTTGATTAGTTCTGGTTTAGTGAAAGTTAACTATGCGACTACTTCCAATGTTAGCTATGCTGTAGGTCTGAATGATTTAGTCAGTGTCCGACGCTTTGGGCGTCTTAAAATTGTTTCTGAAAATGGTATTTCAAAGAGTGGAAAATATAAAATAACTGTTGAAGTACTCTTAAGTAAAAAATGAGGAGGAGTTATGGCTCTTACTGCTTTAGAAATTAAAGATAAAACTTTTGGCGTTAAATTTAGAGGGTATGATGCGAACGAAGTAGAAGAATTTCTAGATATCGTTGTTCGCGATTATGAAGATCTTGTTCGTTTAAATCATGATCAAGAAGCAAAAATTCAAGCTCTTGAAGAACGCTTAAACTATTTTGATGAAATGAAAGATTCATTGAGTCAATCTGTTTTGATTGCACAAGATACTGCGGAACGTGTCAAACAAGCCGCTAACGAACGTTCTGAAAATATTGTTCGTCAAGCTGAACAAGATGCACAGCACTTAGTAGATGAAGCAAAACAAAAAGCAAATGAAATCCTTCGTCATGCAACGGATAATGCCAAGAAGGTTGCCGTTGAAACAGAGGAATTGAAGAACAAGACACGCGTCTTCCATCAACGTTTGAAATCAACCATCGAAAGCCAATTGAGCATTATCGATACACCTGAATGGGATGAAATTCTTCGTCCAACAGCTATGTACATTCAAACAAGTGATGAAGCTTTCCGTGAAATTGTGGAGAAAGCTTTGGGTGAATCAGTTCACCATCATCATGCAGAAGATGATAACATTGATTTGACTCGTCAATTCTCTCCAGCTGAAATCGAAGAATTGCAAAAACGCATCGAAGCTGCTAATTTAGAATTGGGTGCAACACAAGCGTTTGAAGGTTTGAATGAAAAAGTTCAATCCGCTTTAGAAGAAGCAGAGCACGCTCGTCATGAAAATGAGGAAGTCGTTGAGGTTGAAGAAACTGTTCAACCAGAAGATGATGCAAATCGTGAATCTGTCAATATTTTATAATTTTGTAAAAACAGGTCCATTAATGATAGGTCTAGCGAGCAGATGATGGTGGAAGATCTGCACTCCCTCTTAATGGATGATCCTTTTACAGTATTCGTTCTGAACCCTTGAGTAAGAACGGACGTTTCCCTCGTTACGGGATGAGAGGAGAAGGTCGCTTGCGACTTCTCGAACAAAGGTGGTACCACGAGCAATCGTCCTTTTTAGGATGCTCGTGTTTTTTTTATAGCTTTTAAATCAATAAGGAGACATAATGAAACTCAAAGAAACATTGAATCTTGGGAAAACAGCTTTTCCAATGCGGGCTGGGCTTCCAACGAAGGAACCAGTTTGGCAAAAAGAATGGGAAGATGCAAAATTGTATCAACGCCGTCAAGAGTTGAATGAAGGAAAACCGCATTTTACCCTTCATGATGGCCCTCCCTATGCCAACGGAAATATTCACGTAGGGCATGCCATGAACAAGATCTCAAAAGATATCATTGTTCGTTCTAAGTCTATGTCAGGCTTTTACGCCCCTTATATTCCAGGTTGGGATACCCATGGTCTACCAATTGAGCAAGTCTTGGCTAAACAAGGTGTCAAACGTAAAGAAATGGACTTGGTTGAGTACTTGAAACTCTGCCGTGAATACGCTCTTTCTCAAGTAGATAAACAACGCGAAGACTTCAAACGTTTGGGTGTTTCAGGTGATTGGGATCACCCTTATGTAACCTTGACGCCTGACTATGAAGCAGCACAAATCCGTGTCTTTGGTGAAATAGCCAATAAAGGCTATATCTACCGTGGGGCTAAGCCAGTTTACTGGTCTTGGTCTTCTGAATCAGCCCTCGCTGAAGCAGAGATTGAATACCATGATTTGGTTTCAACGTCTCTTTACTATGCGAACAAAGTTAAAGATGGTAAGGGTGTCCTAGATACAGATACCTACATCGTTGTCTGGACAACAACTCCATTTACGGTTACAGCTTCTCGTGGATTGACGGTAGGTGCAGAGTTTGATTATGTCGTAGTGAAACCTACTGGATCTGACCGCAAGTATGTCGTAGCATCTGAGCTTTTGCCAAGCCTTTCTGAAAAATTCGGTTGGGAAAATGCTGAAGTCCTTGCGACTTACCAAGGAAAAGAATTGAACCATATCGTTACAGAACACCCATGGGATCCTGAAGTGGATGAATTGGTGATCCTTGGTGAGCATGTAACCCTTGATTCAGGTACTGGTATCGTCCATACCGCTCCTGGTTTTGGTGAGGATGACTACAATGTAGGGATTGCCAATGGCCTCGAAGTTGCTGTTACTGTTAACGAACGCGGAATCATGATGGAAAATGCTGGCCCTGACTTTGCTGGTCAGTTCTATGACAAGGTTGTTCCAACAGTTATCGAAAAACTTGGCGATTTGCTCCTTGCTCAAGAAGAAATCTCTCACTCCTACCCATTTGACTGGCGGACGAAAAAACCAATCATCTGGCGTGCCGTGCCACAGTGGTTCGCTTCTGTATCAAAATTCCGTCAAGATATCTTGGATGAAATTGAAAAAGTGAAGTTCCACTCAGAATGGGGGAAAGTGCGTCTTTATAACATGATTCGTGACCGTGGTGACTGGGTCATCTCTCGTCAACGTGCCTGGGGTGTGCCTCTTCCAATCTTCTATGCAGAAGATGGAACACCAATCATGACGGCTGAAACCATCGAATATGTAGCGCAACTCTTTGAAGAGCACGGTTCCATCATCTGGTGGCAACGTGAAGCGAAAGACCTCTTGCCAGAAGGATTTACGCATCCTGGTTCACCGAATGGCGAATTTACAAAAGAAACAGATATCATGGACGTCTGGTTTGACTCAGGTTCATCATGGAATGGGGTTGTGGTTAATCGTCCAGAACTCAAATACCCAGCTGATCTTTACCTTGAAGGTTCAGACCAATACCGTGGTTGGTTCAACTCATCACTCATCACATCTGTGGCGAACCATGGTGTCGCACCATACAAACAAATCTTGTCTCAAGGTTTCGCTTTGGATGGGAAAGGTGAGAAAATGTCTAAATCTCTTGGAAATACCATTGCTCCAAGTGATGTTGAAAAGCAATTTGGTGCTGAAATCTTGCGTCTCTGGGTAACCAGTGTAGATTCAAGCAACGACGTGCGTATCTCTATGGATATCTTGAGCCAAGTGTCTGAGACTTACCGTAAGATCCGGAATACTCTTCGTTTCTTGATCGCGAACACTTCTGACTTTAACCCTGCTGAGGATACAGTTGCTTACGACGAGCTTCGTTCAGTTGACAAGTACATGACGATTCGCTTTAACCAGCTTGTTAAGACCATCCGTGATGCTTATGAAAACTTTGAGTTCTTAACGATCTACAAGGCGCTTGTTAACTTTATCAACGTTGACTTGTCAGCCTTCTACCTGGATTTTGCCAAGGATGTTGTTTACATCGAAGGAGCTAAATCCCTCGAACGCCGTCAAATGCAAACAGTCTTCTATGATATCCTTGTGAAAATCACGAAACTCTTGACGCCAATTCTTCCTCACACTGCTGAAGAAATCTGGTCCTATCTTGAGTTTGAAGCAGAAGACTTCGTTCAATTGTCAGAATTGCCAGAAGCAGAAACGTTTGCCAACCAGGAAGAAATCTTGGATACTTGGTCAGCCTTCATGGACTTCCGTGGTCAAGCGCAAAAAGCCTTGGAAGAAGCGCGGAATGAAAAAGTGATTGGTAAATCACTTGAAGCTCACTTGACTGTTTATCCAAATGAAGTTGTGAAAACACTTCTTGGAGCTGTTGATAGCAATGTTGCTCAACTCTTGATTGTTTCTGAATTGACCATCGCAGAAGGCTCAGCTCCAGAAGGTGCAGTGACCTTTGAAGATGTAGCCTTCACAGTTGAACGTGCAGCTGGTGAAGTTTGTGACCGTTGCCGTCGCATCGATCCAACAACGGCTGAACGTCACTACCATGCAACCATCTGTGATCACTGTGCAAGCATCGTCGAAGAGAACTTTGCGGACGCAGTCGCAGAAGGATTTGAAGCTAAATAAAAGCCATTAAAAGAAGTTCCATAAAGGAACTTCTTTTTTAATGGCTAAAATGGTATAGAGGTTCATCCATTAAGGAAATAAAAAAAGCAAGGCAAATTGGCCTTACTTTGTAATTGGAAAGGAAATTTCAATTAGTTTATCGGAGTAGAGGGTTTTAATAGCGGATTGGTCAATGATTTGAAGATCAATCTTACGTTTTAAAAAGAACTCACGAATTTTTTCTACTTCAGTTTCACGAATAGCACGGTGTTTGTTACTGATCAATAATTCATAGTGGGTTGGGGCTTGTGTAAAAACAACATCAGTATTGCCCGCGGAATAAACCTCGACAAGCAAGGCGTCAGTGCTGGCAAGTTGGCTCTTGACCAGTGCAGCATGACTATTGGTGGTATTAATGAGCTTCATATGAGTTCCTCCTGACCTCTATCTTCATTTATTATAGCACTTTTTTTTATTTTGTGAAAGAAGTCCTTTAGTTTTTATGGGCAATTTTCCACTGTTCAATGCCCCATTTATGGCTGCCTCGTTTCAGTTTTTCAATCGCTTCCTCTACTGGGAACCAAGAGAGATTGTTAAAATCTTCCAGTGGTTTTTGAGTTTCTGTGTAGTCTACCACTTCATAAATATAGGCAGGATTGTAGTAGTAGGTATCCCGGTGGCTAGAATAAAAATACTCGTCTGCTTGGCCATAGTATTGCCCTAAAATAGCGGTAAAGCCTAATTCTTCGATTAGTTCCCGTTTCAGAGCTTGCAAGTGATCTTCACCCGCCTCGATTTCTCCGCCGGGCAAGAACCAGGCTCCATTAGGAGCTTGAACGAGGATGATCTGATCCTTGTCCTTATTGGGAATAACGGCGTAGACACCATAGCGATTGACGTAGGTCACATCTTGTTTTTTTTCACCAAAACTTGGAATGGTCATGGTTTTCTCTTTTCTTATTTTTTCATCATTATATCATATTTTTTAGCAAAAATCTGGAGGGAAAAAAGAAAGAGGATGGGACAAAAGTCCTAGCCTCTCAATTATTTTTGGATTGTCGAGCAAGACGCAGTGGTTGAGTGGGCTCTACTACGCTGATTTCATCAGCTTTTACAGCCCTACTCAACTGTGCGGAGGTGGGACGACGAAATCGAATTCTAACGAATTACCGATTTCTGTCCCACTCTCTGAATGTACATTTACTGATTATGCTTCTGACTTCTTTTCAGCCGTCTTGTGAACAGCTTTGATACTAATATTCCCATTGCTGGTCATGACTGCTTTGAGTTGTTTCTCACTTGGATGTTCCAGGTAATAATCGGTAATGGCATCTTCGATATGGTCTTGGATGGTACGACGGAGTGGGCGGGCCCCCATTTTTGGATCGTATCCCAGATCGACCAATTTTTCTTTGACCTTCTCTGTCACATCCAGATGAATCTCATTTTGTGCGAGACGTTGATTGACTTCATCCAGCATGAGGGTAACGATTTGGAGAAGGTTTTCTTTTGATAGAGGTTGGAATTCAATGATGCCATCAAAGCGGTTCATGAATTCAGGGCTAAAGAAGTTACCGAGTTCTCCCAGTACAGAGTTGGTTCGACCTTCGCGAGCAGCTCCAAAACCAACATTGGCCTCAGCTTTGCCGGTTCCAGCATTAGAGGTCATGATGATAATGGTATCTTTAAAGCTGACGGTACGACCTTGACCATCTGTCAAACGGCCATCATCCAAGACTTGCAAGAACATGTGCATGACATCTGGATGGGCCTTTTCCACTTCATCCAACAACACGAGGGAGTATGGATTGCGACGGACCTTTTCAGTTAGTTGTCCGGCTTCATCGTAGCCAACATAGCCCGGAGGAGCTCCGACTAGTTTCGCTACGCTATGTTTTTCCATGTATTCGCTCATATCAAAGCGGATCATATTGTCTGCAGAGCCAAAGAGCTCGATCGCTAATTGTTTAGACAACTCGGTCTTTCCGACACCAGTTGGTCCGACAAAGAGGAAGCTTCCGATTGGACGGTTAGGCGATCCTAAGCCGACACGATTGCGTCGAATGGCTTTCGCGATTTTATCTACTGCATCATCTTGACCGATCACATGAGCTTTCAAATCAGAAGCCAGATTGATCAATTGAGACTGTTCTTTTTCTTTCAAATCACCAACAGGAATATTGGTCTTTTGTTCAACGATGTGTTCAATCGTTTTTTCACTGATGACAGGAGTTTCCTGATCGGTGACATGTTGACCCTGCATTTCCTTGTATTTCGCGATTTGGTCGCGGAAGTAGGCTGCTTTTTCAAAATCTTCTTCGCGCGTCGCTTGGGCTTTGAGGTTTTCTGCTTCAATCAAGCGCTGGTCGATCACTTTTGGATCCACAAAGTTTAGGGTCAGGTTCATCTTAGACCCCGCTTCATCCAACAAATCAATGGCCTTGTCTGGCAGGAAGCGATCTTGGATGTAGCGGTTTGAAAGAATAGCTGCCGCTTCGATGGCCCCGTCTGTATAGTGGACGTGGTGGTAGTCTTCGTATTTTTTCTGGATGCCCTTGAGGATGGTGATGGTTTCTTCAACCGTTGGTTCATCGACCTTAACGGGCTGCATCCGACGTTCCAAGGCCGCATCTTTTTCAATGATACGGTATTCATTGAGGGTAGTAGCCCCAACTAATTGGAGTTCTCCGCGCGCTAAGGCTGGTTTAAGGATATTTCCAGCATCCATATTGCCCTCACCAGCTGATCCTGCGCCAACAATTTCATGGATTTCGTCGATGAACAGAATAACATCTTCGCGTTGACGAATTTCATCCATTAATTTTTGCATGCGTTCTTCGAATTGACCACGAATGCCTGTGCCCTGAACGAGGCTCACGACATCTAGGCGGATGACTTCTTTTCCTTGCAATTTATGAGGAACGTCGCCATCGACGATTTTTTGAGCCAGGCCTTCCACAACAGCAGTTTTTCCGACCCCAGGCTCTCCAATCAGAACCGGATTGTTCTTGGTTCGACGGTTGAGAATTTCGATGACACGGATAATCTCCTCGTCACGGCCAATGACAGGGTCAATATCCCCTTTGCGGGCAATTTCTGTGACATTGATACCGAACTCTTCTAACAGTCCTTTTGGCTTCTGAGGGCGTGCTTGACGAGGGTCTTGACCGCCACCACGGTTATTGTTTTGGCCGTAGCCGCCACCTCCATAACTGCCTCCGGATTGAGTTGGAGGGGTTTGAGGTTCTTGCGGACTTTGGAAGTTTCCAAGGTTATTGAAGAAATCTTCAAAAGGATCTCCAGTGAGTTGGCTCCGTTGGGTCATGCCTTTCAAGAAGCTGTTATTTGGGTCTGTTTTCATAATTTTATAGCAATTTTGACAGAGGTCTACTTGCTGCTGACGTCCATTTACATTTGTATATAAATGGATGGTTGATTCATTTATTTTACAATTTTGACAAAGCATATACATACCTCACAGTAGGTTTTTGATGGTTTTCCATCAAGAGACGAGCCTATTTTCAAAAGGTCAAAAATAGTCAAAGATTTATAGTTTCATTATATCAGTATTCTAGAAGTTTGCAAGAATTTGCTACGGAATGTCGCTAAGGATTGAAGAAAGAGCAAATCAATGGAAAAATGTGAATTTTTATTGGAAGAGCTTTCTCTTTTATGATAAAATAGGAGAGTAGAAAGTAAAGAGGAGAAATAAAATGGAATCACATTTAGTACGGATTATCAACCGTTTGGAGACAATGACAAAAGACGGTGGAAACTTGAAACGTAATTTTGAACGTGACGGTGTTGTTGTCGCTGAAGTAGCCTACAACCACAATGAAGAAGAAGGTTCAACCTTTACACTTCGTGATGTTGAAGCGCGTGAAACCTATACATTTGATAGCATTGATTTAATTGCAATGGAAATTTATGAATTGCTTTACTAAGCAGCTGTGTGGATGAGTTTGGGGTGGTCTCAAGCTCATTTTTTGTCCATCTGGCTATAGTTTTCGTCTATAAGAAATTCTAATTAGGAACAGTTAGGTTTGAGAGTTGAAATCTGCTATAATAGAGAGGACTATTTTCATTACTTGACTAGAAAGAGAATTGATATGACGACACTCATTGATGGGAAGGCGCTCGCTACAAAATTACAGGGTGAGATTGCAGAGAAAACAGCACGATTAAAAGAAGAGACAGGAGTTGTGCCTGGCCTCGTTGTCATCGTGGTAGGAGATAATCCAGCTAGCAAAATCTATGTAAGAAATAAAGAGCGTTCTGCTATTGCGGCAGGCTTTCGGAGTGAAGTGAGACGACTTCCTGAAAGCATCAGCCAAGCTGAATTATTAGAAGTGATCGAACACTACAATCAGGATCCCCTTTGGCATGGGATTTTGGTGCAGTTGCCACTGCCTAAGCATATCGATGCGGATGCAGTCCTTTTAGCGATTGACCCGGCAAAAGATGTGGATGGCTTTCATCCATTGAATATGGGGCGCTTGTGGGCTGGAAATCCTATTATGGTGCCATCGACCCCCGCTGGCATCATGGAGATGTTCAAAGAGTACGGGATTGATCTAGAAGGGAAGCGAGCAGTCGTGATTGGTCGTTCCAATATCGTTGGAAAACCAATGGCGCAGTTGCTCCTCGCCAAAAATGCGACGGTAACCTTGACCCATTCCCGGACCCATCATCTGCCTAAAATTGCTAGAAGAGCAGATATCTTGGTTGTTGCGATCGGTCGTGCGAAATTTGTAACAGCAGACTTCGTGAAAGAAGGTGCCGTCGTTATTGACGTCGGAATGAATCGCGATGAGAATGGCAAATTGTGTGGGGATGTCGATTTTGACTCCGTTGCCCCTTTGGCCAGTCATATTACTCCGGTACCAGGAGGGGTTGGGCCTATGACCGTCACAATGCTGATGGAGCAGACCTACGAAGCAGCTGTTCGTGCCTTAAAAAAATGAAAGTGTGAACAAGATGAAGTTTGTATTTGATTTAGATGGAACCCTGTCATTCGATGGTGTCACAATCGATGATGAAATCAAACAGGTCTTATTGAGAGCAGAAGAATTTGGTCATGAAGTTGCCTTTGCTTCTGCACGTTCTTACCGGGACTGCTTGGGCCTTTTAGGAGATCCATTGAGTCAGCAACTCGTGATAGGCTTAAATGGTGGATTGGCCTATCGCCAGGGGCAATTGGTATATGAGGAACAATTGGACAAGGATGTGTATCGGGAAGTCCTTGGCTTTTGTCGCCATTACAATCTACCATTTTTTGTGGATGATACCTTTGATTATAGCGGACAGATTTTGGAAAAGATTCCTTTTGTTGCGAATGTAGATCCCCTCAAGAAAGCCCAGTATCGGTCTTTAGAGGAGCTGACAGATCCGATTAAGGTCGTGATCTATATGGGTGGCCATGAGGAGCTCGTGGATGAGATCATCGAGCGGATTGAAAAGACAGACAAGGCCCATATCCGCTATCATGCGCATGAAAAATGCATCTATCTCAATCCAGCAGACACGCATAAAGCGACAACCGTAGAAGAACTCTGTGGAGAGAATTTCGTGGCTTTTGGCAATGATCAAAATGATATCGAGCTCTTTGAAAAAGCTCTTTATGCAGTTCAGATTGGTGATTTTCCAGCCCTTCAGCCTTATGCGGATGATCAATTGGTAGCCAAACAAAATCAACCACAAGCTGTGGCTGCTAAGATCTTGCAAGTCTTCGCAGAATTCAGAGGAAAATAAAAGATGGAGGGGGAGTCGTGGCTTCTCCTTTTTCGCTAGAAATGAGGAAGGTATGAAAACAGTTCAGAAAGAAGAGATCCAACGTGTCATTGCAAAGCGAGAGGTGAATTCTTATAAGGGAGATTTTGGTCGCCTGCTCTTGATTGGGGGGACTTACCCCTATGGGGGAGCCATCATTATGGCGGCGCTTGCTGCGGTTCATAGTGGTGCGGGGCTGGTTACTGTAGCAACAGATCCTGATAATCTGACAGCCCTTCATAGCCATCTTCCTGAAGCTATGGGCTTTGATTTGGCAGATCACGAACTCCTTTGTGAGCAGCTCCAAAAAGCTAGCGTGATTCTCGTAGGACCGGGCTTAAAGGAAGCAAGAGAAAACCAAGCAATCTTGCACATGATTTTTGAACAAGTCTCTAGCCAGCAGGTCTTGATATTAGATGGAGGAGCTATCAGTCTTTTTACAGCCTCTCAGTTTGACCTGCCAGAAGCTCAGTTGGTCTTTACCCCTCATCAAAAAGAATGGGAAAAACTGTCAGGGATTGATCTTGCAAGCCAGACTAAAGACAAGAGTCGAAGAGCAGTACAGAACTTTCCTCAAGGGACTGTCATTGTAGAAAAAGGGCCTCACACCCGCATTTGGACAAGTGGGCAAGAAGAGGGCTATCAGCTAGATGTTGGTGGTCCCTATCAGGCAACAGGGGGGATGGGGGATACCTTGGCAGGGATGATCGCAGGGTTTGCGGGTCAATTTCCACAGGTCAGTCTCTATGAGCGCGTGGTGGTTGCGACCTATCTACATTCAGCCATTGCAGAAGACTTGAGCAAGGAGGCCTATGTGGTTCTACCGACGACCATCAGCCAAGAAATCCCCAAATGGATGAAGAAGTGGAGTGACAATTCAAACGAAAATGTTGAAAATGAAACGTTTTCATGATAGTATGGATGAAAGGAGGTGAGAAAATGAATGAGCAAAAAAAATCGATTACGATGAAAGATGTTGCAGCAGAAGCTGGGGTTAGTGTTGGGACCGTTTCTCGTGTCATCAATAACGAAAAAGGCATTAAAGAGGTGACATTAAAAAAAGTTCAACAAGCGATTGAAAAACTTTCTTATGTGCCAGATGAATATGCGAGAGGATTAAAAACGAATCGTAGTAATATTATCGCTTTACTTATTCCAACCATTTGGCATCCATTCTTTTCTGAGTTTGCATATCATGTAGAAAAGGAATTGTTGAAAAATCAATGTAAATTATTGATTTGTAATGCCGATAAAGATGCTCAAAACGAGATAGAGTACATAAAATTACTTGAAAAAAATAAGGTAGATGGGATCATTGGGATCACCTATTCAGATATCGATAAGTATATCTCCTCTAATTTACCTTTTGTTAGTATTGACCGTCATTTTTCTGAAAATGTCTATTACGTAACCTCTGAAAATTATCATGGTGGTCAACTGGCTTGCCGAGAGTTAGTCAAACGAGGTTGCCAAAATTTAGCATACATTAGTGGTGTGAACAAACATTTGAATGAAACAACGGAACGTGGAAGGGGGTTTAAAGATGAAGCTAAACAGCAAAATACAAAACTCTGTAGTCTTGAAATGCCAGAACCATTAGATCAAGCAGAAAGACAAATTAAGTCCTTTTTCGAAGCTCATCCTCAGATTGATGGGATTTTTACAGTAAATGATTTTATGGCTCTACGTGTTATAAAGGTTTTGACTGAGATGGGAAAAACTCCCCTAGAAGACTATCAAATTATTGGTTTTGATGGATTAAGACCGGCTTTTGATCAACCGTACTTACTTTCGACCATTGTTCAAGAAATAGCTCAGATGGCCCAAGCGGCAGTAGAATTATTACTCAAATTGATTCGACAAGAAAAAATAGAAAAGAATGTGATTAGTTTACCCGTACATTTCTTTGAAGGGGACACTACAAAAAAATTATAAAAAGTGCTTGACAAATTATGAAAGCGCTGTTATAATTTAGCTATAAAATGAAACGTTTCAAAAAACTCAACTATTTTAGCTTGAGTTAAAAATATAACCAAAAATGAAACGTTTCAAAAAGGAGGACGCTATGCGTAAAGGTATTAAGTTATCTGTAGTTGCAGCACTATCATTAGGATTGCTTGCAGGATGTGGTGGGGGATCAAAATCCAAAACTGCAAGTTCTTCAAATGAGATTAAAGTCTGGGTTCAGTTCTCAGATGAAACAGCTGAGGGAAAAGCTTGGCAACAAGTTGTTGATAATTTCAATAAATCAAAGAAAACGAAATATAAGGTTGTGACAGAATTTATTCCACGTAGCGGTAGTGGTGGTGGATATGAAGATAAGGTTAATGCCGCTGTTACGACAAATAGTTTACCAGATGTCATTACACTAGATGGTCCTAATACTGCAGCCTATGCAAAATCAAAAGTGATTGCTCCTTTGGATGATTATCTAAAAGACGATAATATGGATGATGTACTGGACAGTATTAAACAACAGGGAACTTATGATGGTAAATTTTATGCATTTGGTTATTCAGAATCCAATGTAGGTGTTTACTATAATAAGAAAATGTTTAAAGAAGCAGGGATTGACGAAGCTAGTTTACCAACCCTAGAAAAACCATGGACATGGTCTGAGTTTAATGCCATTGCTAAGAAATTAAAAGATCATTTTAACAAACCAGCGATTGATTTCCGTTTGAATTCAAACGATGAGATGTTGCCATATGCTTACATGCCTCTTATTTGGTCAAATGGTGGATCTGTTGTGAATTCTAAAGGAACAAAAGCGGAAGGCTACTTCAATAGCAAGGAAAGTGTTGAAGCTGTTCAATTTATTCAAGATCTTGTGAAGGATGGATATACGACAGTTAGTCCTGTTGAAAAAGGTTTTGAAACCGGTGAATATCCTATGGTTCTGAGCGGTTCTTGGACGATTGCAGACCTACAAACAAATTACAAAGATATTGATTTTGGTATTCTTCCTTATCCAGTTTCAGATAAAACGAAGAAATTGGTATCACCTTCAGGTAGTTGGCAATTAGCCGTTACAACAAAATCTGATAAAAAAGAAGCAGCCGCTGAATTTGTTAAGTTTGCTACAAATACTGAATCTAGTGAAATTCTAAGCTTAGGTAACAGTGTTCTTCCAATCAGAAAATCAACAATTAAAAATATTAAGGACAAAGTATCTGAGCCAATGCGTTTCTTGATGGAACAAAATGCTAAAACGGCTCATGCTCGTCCAGTTGTAGTAGCTTATCCACAAGTTTCACGCGCTTTCCAACAAGCAATGCAAGATATCAGCTATTATAAAGATAATCCAGATGTACAAAAAGTATTAGATGCTCGTGCGAAAGAAATGCAAACAGCAATCGACCAATCTTTAAATAAATAGTTGACATTCAAAAAGGTGGAAGGTAAGTTATGGAATGTACCTTCCACCTTATTTTATTTAATAGTTTCATCTTAGGAGACGAACAATGAGCGAAAAAAATAAAGTCGAAACAAAAAAGAAAGAACGCCTTAAAGAAAATATTATGGGCTATAGCTTTTTAGCTCCAGCTTTAATATTACTTTTCATCTTTTTAGTGATACCTGTTGGTATGGTGATCTATTATGCCTTTACAGATTATTACCTATTAACGCCTGAGGATAGAAAATTTGTAGGACTACAAAATTTTATGCGCTTAGCACAAGATCCAATCTTTATAAAAAGCTTCTTGAATACCTTGAAATTTGTAGTTTGGATTATTCCAGTGCAACTTGGTGCGGCTCTCGGGATGGCCTTAATTGTTAATAAGAAACGTAAAGGAAATATGTTCTTTAAGGTAGCATTTTTTGCTCCTGTTGTGATGTCTCTTGTCGTTATTTCTATCCTCTGGTTATACTTATTAAATCCAAATAATGGTTTGCTCAATGCTCTACTGAATAAAATTGGTATTTCTTCACAACCATTCTTGACAAGTCCAAAACAAGCCATGTATGCTATTGTATTTGTTTCTGCATGGCAGGGTGCAGGTTATCAAATGTTGTTATTCCTTGGAGGAATGCAAAATATTCCACAAGATATTTATGAGGCGGCAGAGTTGGATGGATTTTCAAAATGGGCTCAATTTAGATATATCACGATGCCTTTATTGAAACCAACTGCCTTGTTTGTACTCTTGACAACATTGATTTCAGCATTTAAATTGATTGTACAACCAATGGTTATGACTCAAGGTGGTCCATTGAACTCAACAATCACTATGGTATATTACATTTATCAACAAGGTTTCACTGACCGTCTTGTTGGTTACTCAAGTTCGATTGCCTTAGTATTTACAACATTGATTGGTATGATTAGTCTTGTACAACGGCGAGTTTTGAAGGAGGATGATTAGGATGAAACGTTTAAAACCGACTACTATTTTAGAATATGTTTTATTAATTCTATTAGCAGGCCTCTTTCTATTTCCTATGATCTGGATGGTGGTTTCAGCAATGAAGCCAGAAGCAGATGTGTATAAGAATTTAACAAGTTGGAAAGCATTCTTACCTAGTTTTAATCCAGCTGATTGGTTTAAACCTTACCAAGAAGTTCTTGCCCGTTTTAGTATTCTAACATATCTAGGGAACAGTATTTTTTATGCAGGAACATTTGCACTTGGGTCTATTATAGTAAACGCCTTAGCGGGATTTGCATTTGCAAAAATTAATTTTACAGGTAAAAAAATTCTGTTTGGCTTTTTATTGGCATTGTTAATCATTCCGATGGAAACAGTGTTGATTCCTCAATTTACAATTATTAATTCACTTGGCTTAGTCAATAATCGTTTAGCGGTTATTATCCCTGGATTAGCTAGTGTCTTTAATATTTATCTTTTCCGAAACTTCTTTATTGCCATTCCAGAAGAAATTATCGAATCTGCAAAAATAGATGGTGCAAGTATCTTACGGATCTTTTTCAAGATTATGTTGCCTATGTCGAAACCGGCGGTTGCAACAGTTGGTGTTCTTTCCTTTATTTCTAGTTGGAATGATTATATCTGGCCGTTGATGGTTTTAACCGATTCGTCAAAATTTTCAATGCAGGTGGCGATTACAACCATTAATACAACTCAACCAGTTTATATCAATCAAGTAATGGCTGTTTTGACAATTTCTACGATTCCACTTATTCTAGTATATATCGTAGCACAAAAATATATTATTCAAGGTCTAGGTGGATCTGGTACAGGTATTAAGTAGGTGATCAGTATGAAGGAAAGCATTCGAAAAGCAAATCAGTATATCGATGAAAACAGGGTAAAGGTTAACCAGCAATATAGAGGAGCATTTCATTTGCTACCTCCAATCGGCTGGATGAACGATCCAAATGGCTTTGTTTATTTCCTTGGGGAATACCATTTGTTTTACCAATTCTATCCCTATGATAGTGTTTGGGGTCCCATGCATTGGGGGCATGCCAAATCAAAAGATCTTCTCCATTGGGAAGAACTGCCAGTAGCTTTAGCGCCAAGTGAAAGCTATGATAAGGATGGCTGCTTCTCGGGTAGTGCTATTGTGAAAGATGACAAGCTCTATTTGCTGTATACGGGTCATGTAGACGATGAGGAAAAGCGAGAAGAGACGCAGTGTCTTGCGGTGTCGACAGATGGCATTACCTTTGAAAAAATCCCCACTAATCCAGTGATCCATGCTCAACATATTGAGGGGATCGCAGATATTGCAGATTTTCGTGATCCTAAAGTATTTGAATACCAAGGAAACTATTACGCTGTCGTTGCTTCTAAGACACCGGATGACAGAGGTCAAATTCTCCTATTTGCCTCAAGTAATCTAGTAGATTGGACCTTTACATCAGTCCTTCTAGAAGGTGAAAAAGTGCAAGGGATTATGTGGGAGTGTCCTGATTTCTTCCCTTTAGATGGCAAATGGGTCTTGATCCTGTCTCCCATTGAAATGGAAAGGCAACAAGAAAAATACTGGAATTTAAATTCGACGGTTGCCTTTATCGGTGACATGAATTGGGAAACGGGGCGCTTTCATGTCGATTCCTATGATGAAATAGATGGTGGGTTGGATTTCTATGCTCCTCAAACTTGTCAAGGACCAAATGGCGAACGATACATGGTTGCCTGGATGCAAATGTGGCACCGTTCCATCCCTAGTCATGATTTAGCTCATAGGTGGGCAGGTAGTATGACTCTTCCAAGAAAATTGTCCTTGAAAGACGGACGATTGGTTCAGGAGTTACCTGAGTCAGTGAAAGAACACTTTCTTGTAAAGCATTTTCCAGAAACCATTGTTAAGGGAAATCAGATCACGATCCCAGCTAGAGAGAAACAAACCTTGTTTGAACTAGATGCCAAACCGGGTCGCTCCTTTATCCTTGGATATGGTGATGAAACTGATCCTGATTGTGTCTTGCAATTGATTTACGACGCCTCTCAAAAACGCTTTAGCTTGAGTCGAGACCAATTTGGGCACCCCATTTCTGGAAAAGAAGATCCAGCATTTCAATCGAGATGGATTCAGTTGGATGCTGAAAAGGATCATCATTTTTCAATCATTCGCGATACCAACTCCATCGAAGTATTCGTGGATGGTAAAACTCTCTCGATGACTTTTTATGAAACGAGTCAAAATCCCGTCTATACCCTCACGGCAGATGAAGGGGTTGATTGGGTCGTGAAAACCTATCAAAAATAGGATACAAAAGCCTCCTAAAGAAAAAAAGACAAGTTCTATGTGAACTGCACCCCAAAAGTTAGACAGAAAAAAATCTAACTTTTGGGGTGTTTTTATTATGAAATTAACTTATGAAGATAAAGTTCAGATCTATGAACATAAAAAACAAGGGCGAAGCTTCAAAGAGCTTTCAAATCAATTTGGGATAAACATTTCTAATCTTAAGTACATGATTAAATTGATTGATCGTTATGGAATAGAAATCGTCAAAAAAGGAAAGAATTGTTACTATTCTCCCGAACTAAAACAAGAAATCATTGATAAAGTTCTGCTTGAAAGTCGTTCACAAATAAAGGTATCTCTAGATTATGCTCTTCCAAGTGTTGGAATGTTGCATAATTGGATAGCACAATATAAGAAAAACGGGTATACTATTGTTGAGAAAACAAGAGGAAGGATACCTAAAATGGGACGTAAGCCAAAGAAGAAACCCGAAGAGATGACAGAACTAGAACGTCTTCAAGCAGAAAATGAGTACTTGAGAGCGGAGAATGCGGTTCTAAAAAAGTTGAGAGAACTCCGATTGAGGGACGAAAAAGAGCAAGAAGAAAAACGGAAATTGTCCGAGGATTGGTAACAGAGTTTGCTTTAGAGATTCTTCTAAAGATTATTAAGCTTGCCCGTTCAACTTATTATTATCATTTAAAACAGCTCGATCAAAGCGATAAGGATTATGATGTTAAAGTTGAAATTCAATCTATTTTTACTGAGCATAAAGGGAATTACGGCTATCGTCGAATGACTCTTGAATTGAGGAATCGTGGTTTTGTAGTGAATCATAAGAAGGTCCAACGTCTGATGAAGGTCCTTGGTTTAAGTGCTCGTATTCGTCGTAAACGGAAGTATTCTTCATACCAAGGAGAGATTGGTAAGAAAGCAGATAATCTTATTCAACGCCAATTTGAAGCAACCAAGCCAATGGAAAAGTGCTACACAGATGTGACCGAGTTTGCCATTCCAGCAAGCAATCAAAAACTTTATTTATCGCCAGTTTTAGATGGTTTTAATAGCGAAATTATCGCCTATAATCTTTCGACTTCACCGAATTTAGAACAAGTGAAAGCTATGTTAGACCAGGCCTTTACTGAGAATCATTACACAAATACAATTCTTCATAGTGATCAAGGATGGCAGTATCAACACCAGTATTATCATCGTTTTTTAGAGGATAAAGGAATTCAACCGTCCATGTCACGTAAAGGAAACAGCCCAGACAACGGCATGATGGAATCCTTCTTTGGCATTTTGAAATCGGAAATGTTTTATGGTTACGAGAATACATTTAAGTCACTTAACCAATTGGAACAAGCTATTGTAAACTATATTGACTATTACAACAACAAACGAATTAAGGTAAAACTAAAAGGACTTAGTCCTGTGCAATACAGGACTAAATCCTTAACTTAAATTATTTGTCTAACTTTTTGGGGTCAGTACAATGACTTGTCTTTTTTTCTTTACGAGAGGACAGAAGCGAGGAGTCCTCCCAGAATGAGGATGATAGCCCCGCTCAGTCGGTTGGCCATTTGGGCGAAGGCGATCATTTCCATACGATCAGATGCGGAGAGAACAGCGATATTTCCGGTTCCTCCCATCGAGTTATTGATCATACCAGATCCGATAGCAGTCTCCACTGGATACAATCCAACCAGTTTTCCGATCACAGCAGATGCAAGCCCCATAGCTAGAACAGATGTCAAGCTTAGGAGAATGAATTGCCAGGTCATCGCCTTAGCGAGAGTTGAAAGGTCAATCAAGGAAAGACCGATCCCAGCTAGGACTGCATGGGTAAGGTTGGTCATAATGACTTGGTTGAACATGACCACACAGTTTTCCAAAGGTTTTGGGACAGCATTGAAAGCTTTCAGGATAAAGACGATGATAATCATGAAGGCATAACTGTGGATTTTTGGAACAAAGGCATTGCAGATGACCCCGAGAAGAAAAATACTAAAGGCAAACATCATTCCAACTCCGATTTGGGTCGGATCAAGGGTGAGTTTTTCTTTTTTCAATTCATCTTTATTGACGGGAATTAAGACACCGTGACCATTGTAGGGACTATCTGCAAATACTTTGACGATCAAAACAGCACCAATAATGGCAAGGATATTACCAAGTGTAGTAGCGGGTGCCAATTGAGAGAAGATGGCTGCTTGGCTTCCGTGGAGATTGGCAGCGTAGATCTTTGAAAGAGGCAGGATTCCAGCTCCCATTCCTCCGACCATTTGTGGGAAGGAAACATAGAGAATCGAATGTCCAAATCCTTGTCCCAAAAGGCTTCCAACGATCCCAACCGAGAGAGCCCCAATGACCATGGTGACCAAGGAAACAGGAATAAAGCGAGCGGAAGCTTTTACCAAGAGATTTCGATTCATCCCTAGAATAGCCCCACAAATCAAGGCTGCGATATAAAAATCAAGAAAGCCAAAGGAATCTCCCAAAAAGCCCTTGGTGGCTGTGATAATGTTTGCTGGAATAACATGGAAGGTCGCTAGAAGAGTAGCTCCAAGTAGGGTGAAGACGGATCCCCCACCTAGGTAAGAATTCATGATTGGAAGTTTTTCACCGATAAAGTAGAGAAAGTGCCCCATGACGACCAAAAGGAGGGTTAATCCAAGCATATTGAGTGGGAGTTTCCCCATAGCAATCGTCACCGCGAGAACGATGACGATGAATGCGTATAGAGGAAGACTGACACCGGAAATGTTGATTTCATTCAATTTTTTCATGGATGTTCAGTCAGCTCCTTATTAGTATTTAGGATACCATTTAAGGTCACGTACAGCTTTGGCCATATCTGTTTCTTTAGCTTGTGCAAGCCCTTGTTCTTGAGCTTTCTTGGCAACAGCTTCAGCTACCTTGATAGATACGTCAGCTACATATTGGAATGGTGGAAGGACTGGCGCACCTGGTTGCCCTGAATTGACAATACCGGACAATGAGTGAGCAGCTGCCCCAATCATTTCATCTGTCAACAATTTGGCTTCAGAGGCCAACATACCAAGACCAAGACCTGGGTAGATCAAAGCGTTATTGGCTTGACCGATTTCATAGTCCACACCTTTGTAGCTGATGGTTCCTGAAGGGACACCGGTAGCGACAAAGGCTTTACCGTCTGACCATTCAATGACTTGTTGGGCTGTTGCTTCCAATTTCTTGGTTGGGTTAGAAATTGGGAAGATCACTGGGCGTTCAGTGTTTTCACACATGGCTTCAACCACTTCTTTAGTGAAGGCACCTGGGTTTGTAGCAGTTCCGACCAAGATTGTTGGTTTCACTGTTTTGATCACTTCAAGAAGATTGGTCATATCGCCTTTACCTTCGAAGTCAGCACGTTTTTTAGCAAATGGTTTTTGAGCTGGCGTCAAATCTTCCATATCGTCAAACAAAAGACCTTGTTTATCGATCATGAAGAAACGTTTGTAAGCTTCTTCTGGAGAAAGTCCTTCAGCAACCATTTCAGCGTGAACACGGTCTGCGATACCAGCACCAGCAGAACCACCACCATAGCAAAGGTAAACTTGGTCTGTCAATTTTTCACCAGTGATATCCATCGCTCCAAAGATACCACCCAAGACAACGATCCCAGTTCCTTGAATATCATCGTTGAAAGTTGGAATTTCTTTCTTGTAACGGTTCAAGATATCAGCCGCATTTGAACGACCAAAGTCTTCCCAGTGAAGGTACAATTTAGGGAAAAGTTTTCCAGCTGTTTGAACGAATTGATCGATAAAGGCATCGTATTTTTCACCACGAACACGTTCATGACGGTTCCCCAGATACATTGGATTGTTTAACAATTCTTCACGGTTGGTACCAGCATCGATGACAAGAGGCATAACGCAAGCTGGATCAATTCCGGCTGCAGCCGTGTAGACCATGAGTTTTCCGACAGAGATGTCAACCCCTTGGACACCCCAGTCACCAATACCGAGGATTCCTTCTGCGTCAGTTGCAACGATCAAGCGGATATCGCGATCGCCAGCCGCATTTTTCAACGTTTCTTCGATATTTTCTGGGTGGTTAATATCAAGGTAAGCGGCATATTGTGGGTCTACAAATAGTTCAGAATATTGTTCAATGGTGTCTGCGATCACTGGATCATAGACGATTGGGTTGAACTCAACGATGTGATGGTTAAAGAGGTAGTAGAAAAGAGTACGGTTTGTATTGAAAATTTCCATCAAGAAAAGACGTTTTTCAAGGTCTGATGGTTTGCGCAAGAAATGTTGATAAGCTTGTTCAGCTTGTTCTTCGATGCTTTGAACATAGGGAGGAAGAAGACCGATCAGGCCAAGTTCTTTACGTTCTTCCATTGTGAAAGCAGTTCCTTTATTTAAGAAAGGATTGTTTAAAATTTCATGTGATTTCATTGCGAAATACTCCTCATAAATAATTTATCTGTAAGATTTTTTCTCACGCAAGCCATTATAGTCTTCGGTAATTCTTATAGTCAACTTCCCTTGTCCTTATAAAAAAATTTTATAAGTAAGAGTTTTGTGTTAGAATGAAGGAAATGGAAATTGTAGAAATAGAGGGATAGAGATGAATATCCGAGACTTGGAATATTTTTATCAACTGTCGAAATTAAAGTCTTATACAGATGTGGCGCATTATTTTCAAGTGAGTCAACCGACTGTGACTTATGCCATCAAGCGTTTAGAGGATCACTATGCTTGCCAGTTGGTAGAAAAATCGTCTTCAAATCGTGTCTTGCACCTAACTCAGCCGGGGAAGGTTTTAGCCAATCACGCGCGAGAAGTTTTAATCGAAATCGAAAAGACAGAAAAAGCTGTTGAACGCAGTAAAAAGAATCTGTTGCGCATTGGACTACCGCCATTGATCACTAGCGATATCATGAAAAAATTTGGGACACATGATGAAGAGCTTGAGATTTTTCGTCAATCGCAATTGGTGCAATTAGGTTCCAGGGATTTGATGCGATTGTTGGTGCGTGGTGATTTAGATTTTAGTCTATTGGGAAGCTTAGAGCCTATCTCGCACGCGCATTTGACCAGTCAGCTTCTGTATAAAAAAGAATTTTTTGTGATTGTTTCAAAGGATCATCCACTAGCAAATCGCAAGGAAATTTCTTTTAAAGAGGTGTTAGAGGAGACCTTCATTCTGTTAGATGAGCATCATGTCCACATGACGGCTTTTAAACGCTTAAATGCTCGCTTTGATGATTTGGCCCAGTCTACTGTTGTCTTGACCGATTCCAACTTGGTCTTGAGTTTCATCGAAGAAAATTTGGGAATTGGCCTCATGACCGATCTGACTCTCTTTCCAGAATATCCAAATCTTGTCAAAATTCCGCTGGTTGAAGAGGAAAAAACAGTCTTCTATATTAGTTATGCCTATCCAAATGAAGGGGAACCCCAAGCGCTTCTTAGCTCCTTTATTGAACGGTTGGAGAAGTGTGAAAAATAAGGAAGCGGGTGTCAAACAGACAAATAGAAAGTGTCTTGAATAAAATGAGGCTTGTAGAGAAAGGAAATTCATGATTTCGCTTTGTCTGCCAGCCTTTTTTGGTGTTTTTTGGTATAATTAAACTTGATCATATTCTGCAGAAAGGAGTTCCTATGTCCAACTATTTATCCGTATCAAGTTTGACCAAATATTTGAAATTAAAATTTGATAAGGATCCCTATTTGGAAAGGGTTTATCTGACAGGGCAGGTCTCCAATTTCCGAAAACGTCCCAACCACCAGTATTTTTCATTAAAGGATGAAAAAGCGGTTATTCAGGCGACGGTCTGGGCTGGGGTTTATCGAAGCTTTGGTTTTGAGCTAGAAGAAGGCATGAAGATCAACGTCATCGGTCGTATTCAGCTCTATGAGCCAAGTGGGAGTTATTCCATTGTCATTGAAAAGGCTGAACCAGATGGGGTAGGGGCCTTGGCCATCCAATTTGAGCAACTCAAGAAAAAGTTGACCGAAGAAGGTCTCTTTCAGGATCGGTGGAAGCAAGCTCTGCCACAATTTTCAAGAAAGATCGGGGTCATCACCAGTCAAAGTGGGGCCGTGATTCGCGATATTATCACAACGGTGAGCCGACGCTTCCCTGGTGTAGAGATTGTGCTCTACCCGACCAAGGTTCAGGGTGAAGGCGCATCTAGTGAGGTGGTTGCTAATATTCAAAGGGCCAACCAACGGGATGATTTGGATGTCTTGATTATCGGTCGTGGGGGTGGTTCGATTGAAGACCTCTGGGCCTTTAATGAAGAAGCAGTGGTGCGAGCCATTTTTGAATCGCGGATTCCGATTATCTCCAGTGTTGGACATGAGACAGATACGACTCTAGCCGATTTTGTAGCAGACCGACGAGCTGCTACTCCGACAGCCGCTGCTGAATTGGCCACTCCAGTAACCAAATTGGATCTCTTGTCTCATTTACAAAAGCAGGAGAACCGCATGGCAACAGCTATGTCCAATCGCTTGGCCTATAATCGTGAACGCTTGGCCAAATTAAGTCAATCGGTTATTTTTAGACAGCCTGAAAGACTCTATGATGGCTATCTGCAAAAGATTGACCAGTTGCAATTGCGCTTGAAACAAGGGATGCGTGATGCTTTTGGACAAGGGGCCAATCAACTGCAAGGTCTGCGTCATCGCCTAGAAGCCATGTCTCCTTTGCATCGCATCGAGCGCTACCAAGACCGCCTGCTCCAAGATAAGAGAATCTTAACCAACCGAATGGAACAAGTCCTAAAAGAGCAAAAGAACAAGGTACAAGGCTTATCAGAAGCCCTCTTGATGCTCGATACTAGTAGGATTATTGCGCGTGGCTATGCCATGGTTAAGCAAGACGATCAGGTTCTAGACTCGGTTGCGAAAGTAAAAGAAGGGGACCCGCTGTCACTCATCATGAGAGATGGCCAGTTAGAAGTAGAGGTAAAACATGTCGAAAGAAAAGAAATTTGAAGAAAACTTAGCAGATTTGGAAGCCATTGTCCAAAAATTGGAAAGTGGTGATGTGGCTTTAGAAGAAGCTATTACAGAATTCCAAAAAGGAATGAAGTTGTCAAAAGAATTGCAAGATACCTTGGATCAAGCAGAGAAAACCTTGGTCAAGGTCATGCAAGCAGATGGTACTGAAGCGGATCTAGCATGAGACAAGAAGAAAAACGAAATAGAGTAGAGCAAGCGGTTCGCTCTTTTTATGAGGAGAAAGCCGTTGCCCCCCATTTAGTGGAGTCGGTCCTGTATTCGATCCAGGCAGGTGGAAAACGCCTGCGCCCATTGCTCCTTCTAGAATTATTAGAGGCCTTTGGACAGGAATTGACGGAGGCTCACTTTCAAGTGGCAGGAGCTTTAGAGATGATCCATACAGGAAGCCTTATTCACGATGATCTGCCAGCCATGGACAATGACGATTACCGTCGGGGACAATTGACCAATCATAAGAAATTCGGAGAAGACCTGGCGATTTTAGCAGGGGATGCGCTTTTTCTCGATCCCTTTGGGATGATAGCTGCGAGTGCCCTTCCTGATGCGGTCAAGGTCTCCTTGATTCTTGAATTGTCAGATGCTTCCGGTAGTCGTGGAATGGTAGCTGGCCAAGTCCTTGATATGGAAGGGGAGCACAAACAGCTCACGCTAGCAGAATTGCAGACTATCCATGCCAATAAGACAGGGCGCCTCCTTGCCTATCCTTTCATTGCAGCAGCTTTGATTTTAGAGTTGCAAGCAGACATTGGTCAGCTCTTAGAAAAAATCGGGAAAAAATTAGGCCTGGCTTTTCAAGTGCGGGATGATATTTTGGATTTGGTAGCTGATTTTGAAGCTTTGGGGAAGACTCCTCAAAAGGACTTAGTAGCTGAAAAATCGACCTATCCAGCCCTGTTGGGATTGGAAGAATCAAAAGCTTTGCTGACAAGTGAATTAGACGCTTGCGAGGACTTGTTGGATCAGATTACAAGTGCTTGTGACTTTGATCCGCGAGCGATCAAGAAATTAATAGAAGGATTACGAATAGATGGCTAAGGAAAGAGTGGATGTATTAGCCTATAAACAAGGCCTATTTGATACCCGCGAACAAGCCAAAAGAGGGGTGATGGCAGGTCTTGTCGTTGCCGTCATCAATGGTGAGCGCTTCGATAAACCGGGTGAAAAAATTGATGAAGCAACCGAGTTGAAATTAAAGGGTGAAAAGCTCAAATATGTCAGCCGGGGCGGTCTTAAATTAGAAAAAGCACTGAACAAATTTGGTTTGTCTGTAGAGGGTAAAATTACGATTGATATTGGAGCTTCTACAGGTGGCTTTACAGATGTCATGCTGCAAAACGGAGCCAGCCAGGTCTTTTCGGTGGATGTCGGGACCAATCAGTTGGCCTGGAAATTGCGCAATGATCCTCGGGTGGTCTCGATGGAGCAGTTCAATTTCCGCTATGCCGAGCCAGATGATTTTGAAGCGACACCGAGCTTTGCGAGTATCGATGTCAGCTTTATTTCCTTGGACTTGATTCTGCCAGCCCTTCACCGGATTTTGGCAGATAATGGACAAGTCGTGGCCTTGGTCAAACCTCAGTTTGAGGCAGGACGCGAACAGATCGGGAAAAATGGGATCATTAAGGATCCTAAGATTCATTTAGCGGTCCTTGAAAAGGTCGCTGCTTTTGCAGGGACACATGGCTTTGCGGTAATGGGAGTGGATTATTCCCCTATCCAAGGAGGCCATGGCAACATCGAATTTTTGATGTATCTAGAAAAAAAAGAAGAGAAAACAAAGCCGACTACAGAGCAGCTGGAGGCTGTTGTGGAGCTGGCACACAAGGAATTTAAACATGAAGAGTAAGAATATCAGATTAGAAAAAATTCGTCGCTTTATACGTGATCATGAGGTGGGGACCCAAGAAGAGATCGTCGAACATTTGAAAGAAGAAGGCATCTCAGCAACCCAAGCGACAGTATCACGGGATATCAAAGAATTGGGCATCGTAAAACGCCCTCTGAAAGACATGACCTATGTCTATGAATTGCCACGTAAGCATCACCAAGGGATTGGGATGATTGAAAGCAATATCTTGTCTCATCGTCGCATGGGAGAATATGTCAATTTCACCATGGTTCCGGGGACAGCGCCTTTAGTTAAACGTCGCTTACGGGAGATTTATAAGGAGCATATCTTTAGTATTGTTGCAGATGATGATACGATCTTACTGATCGCCTATTCCGCACCAGAAGCAGAGAATATCCTCAAATCAATCTTTGGGTGGTAAGAGCCTATGCTATTAGAAATTTCGATTAAGAACTTTGCCATTATCGAAGAGATTTCCTTAAATTTTGAAAAGGGAATGACGGTACTGACAGGGGAAACAGGTGCAGGGAAATCCATCATTATCGATGCCATGAACATGATGCTAGGAAGCCGCGCAACGACGGATGTCATCCGACACGGAGCCCCAAAAGCGGAAATCGAAGGTCTCTTTACCGTTGAGAGCAATCGACACCTGACAGCTCTTTTTGAAGAGCAAGGACTAGAGTGGACCGATGAATTGATCATTCGCCGAGAGATCTTGCAAAATGGACGAAGTGTCAGCCGGATCAATGGTCAAATGGTGAATTTATCTGTCTTAAAGGCAGTCGGTCAACATTTGGTGGATATCCATGGCCAGCATGATCAGGAAGAACTCATGCGGCCCCAATTGCATATCGCTATGCTGGATGAATTTGGGGATGCAGCCTTTTTCCAAACCAAAGACGCTTATCGTCAGACATTTGAAGATTACAAACGCCTGCGCAAACAAGTAGTGGAACTTCAGCGCAACCAGCAGGAAAACAAGGCCCGTATTGAGATGTTGGAGTTTCAAATTGCAGAGATTGAGGCAGCTGCCTTGGAAGTGGATGAGGACCTGCGTCTGGAGCAAGAACGCCAACTCCTGCTCAATCACAAGATGATTGCAGATACCTTAACCAATGCCTATACCATGCTGGATGCAGAAGAGTTTTCGAGTCTAGCCAATGTGCGCTCAGCCATGAATGATCTGGAAAGCATTGAAGAATATGATCCGACCTACAAAGAGCTCTCAAGCCAGTTATCGGAAACCTTCTATGCCCTTGAGGATATTACCAAGCGCTTAGAAGATGTGGTCGATGGTCTGGAGTTTGATGGCAATCGCCTCATGCAGGTGGAATCACGCCTGGATTTGATCCACTCCATCACGCGCAAGTATGGTGGCCAAGTCAAGGACGTCTTGGAATACCTGGCGCAAATCACCAAAGAATATAGCCTCCTCACCGGTAGCGACCTCTCGTCTGAGGACATGGAAAAAGAACTCAAACGTCTAGAAAAGAGCTTGGTCACCTTGGCTCAAGATTTGAGTGATCAGCGGCATACTCTGGCCCAAGCTTTGGAAAATGAAATCCAGCAAGAATTGGCAGATCTCTATATGGACAAGGCGCGTTTCCAAGTGCGTTTTAGCAAGGCTAAGTTTAATCGGGAGGGAAATGAAGCTGTCGAATTTTACATTTCGACCAACCCAGGTGAGGACTTTAAACCTCTTGTCAAGGTAGCATCTGGCGGAGAATTGTCACGTTTGATGTTGGCCATTAAGTCGGCTTTTTCTCGAAAAGAAGGAAAAACCAGTATCGTCTTTGACGAGGTGGATACAGGAGTCTCTGGGCGCGTGGCCCAAGCCATCGCAGCGAAAATTCATAAGATTGGTCAAAATGGCCAGGTGCTTGCTATTTCTCACCTGCCTCAAGTCATCGCTGCAGCAGATTATCAATTCTATATTGAGAAAATCAGTGATGAACACTCAACCGTATCTACAGTACGTTTGCTTAATAGAGAAGAACGAATCGAAGAAATTGCCAAGATGCTGGCAGGAGAGGATCTAACGGAAGCTGCCCGTCAACAAGCAGAGCAACTTCTCAAGCGTTAAGAGAAAGAAGGTTTGAAACAATGTCAACATACTTTGTAGTCGGAGATATTCACGGGAAAGCACAAATGCTAGAAGAGCTCATGACAGAGTGGGATGGAAAAGCTCAATTGGTCTTTTTAGGGGATTTGATAGATCGAGGCGAAAACAGCAAACGATCAATTGAAATCGTAAAGGACTACGTAGACCACCACGGAGCTGTTTGCCTTTCCGGGAATCACGAGTACATGTTTTTAGCCTGGTTGGACAATCCAGAAGAGCGTTATGACCACTACCGAAGAAATGGTGGCGATACGACCATCAACTCTCTGTTAGGCCGGCCACTCGATGCTCCTGTAGATGGCATTGCGGATGCGCAAGCAGTAGAGAGTACCGTCCCTGACTTGGTAGCCTTTATCCGCAGTCTGCCCTTTGACTACGAGACAGAGACCTATTATTTTGTCCACGCTGGTGTGGATCTAACCCTTGAAAATTGGCGAGAAACCAGTGATTACCAAAAGGTCTGGATCCGAAAACCATTCCATGAAGCGGAGAATCATACAGGCAAATGGATCGTCTTTGGCCATACACCAGTCTATGGACTGCTCCATGAGCCAGTCGGCACCGAAAATCTTTGGATTTCAGATCAGAAGATGGGTGTCGATGGGGGCGCTGTCTTTGGTGGAGTCCTCCATGGATTGCTCTTGGATGATCAAGGCATTGTCCATGACCATGTCCTTCATAATACAGGTTTTTCTGCCGCAGACGACTGAGGAAGCAGGAATGGATATCTTTCACTGCAAAACCCCGTGTTTTTTGATATAATGAAAGCAGAACATTCTTAGGAAGAGTATAGAAATATATGGCAAATATTAAAATAGTTACAGACTCATCTATTACAATTGAGCCTGAAGTGGTTGAAGAATATGGCATTACCATTGTGCCACTTTCTGTTATGGTGGATGGAGTCCTTTATTCCGACAGTGAGTTGGGCGAAGGGGACTTCTTGCGCTTAATGCAGTCTAGCAAAAATCTTCCAAAGACCAGCCAACCACCCGTTGGAGTCTTTGCGGAGGTGTATGAAAAGTTAGCAGCAGACGGAGCTCATATCGTTTCAATTCATATGTCTCATGCCTTGTCAGGAACCGTAGAGGCGGCTCGTCAAGGGGCAACCTTGTCAGGAGCAGATGTTACTGTGATTGATAGTGGCTTTACAGACCAAGCCATGAAGTTCCAGGTGGTTGAGGCAGCCAAGTTGGCCAAAGACGGAGCTGATTTAGACACTGTCTTGGCTCGCATCGAAGAAGTCAAAGAAAAGACAGAGTTGTATATCGGTGTTTCTACCTTGGAAAATCTGGTTAAAGGTGGGCGCATTGGCCGTGTTACCGGACTTTTGAGCTCCCTTCTTAACATCCGTGTCGTGATGCAAATGAAGGACCATCAGTTGGAACCAATTGTCAAGGGCCGTGGAAACAAGACCTTTAAGAAGTGGTTGGATGAATTGGTAGAGAAACTTTCCCATAGTAAGGTGGCTGAGATCGGGATTTCTTACGCAGGGACACCAGAATGGGCCAATGAAATGAAGGCTCAGTTGCAATCTCTCGTTGAAAAAGCAATCCCTGTTCTCGAAACTGGATCGATTATTCAAACTCATACAGGTGAGAATGCATTTGCAGTTTTGGTGCGCTACGAATAAGCTGAATAAATGTTTGAAAAAACAGGTTTAGTACTTGACCTAAAGGCTTTTTTTAGATATTATAGTACTGTTAAGGCGTAAAGCCTAAAAAAATTTGGAGGATTTGTTAAATGGCTAACAAACAAGATTTGATCGCAAAAGTGGCAGAAGCTACAGAATTGACTAAAAAAGATTCAGCAGCAGCTGTTGACGCTGTATTCGCAGCAGTTTCAGAATACCTTTCAAAAGGTGAAAAAGTTCAATTGATCGGTTTCGGTAACTTCGAAGTTCGTGAACGTGCAGCTCGTAAAGGTCGCAACCCACAAACTGGTAAAGAAATCAAAATCGCAGCTTCTAAAGTTCCAGCATTCAAAGCTGGTAAAGCTCTTAAAGAAGCAGTTAAATAATTGCATTTTGAAAAGCCATCCTAGATTTCTAGGATGGTTTTTTTGTTGGACAGCTCTATAGGATAAGGGTATAATAGGAAAAAAGAAAGAGAGAAAAGACCATGCGATTCATTTTAGGCCTCTTTGCCTTGTTGTTTATCCGACCTATTTTGTATCTACTGAAAGGGTTGTGGTTCGTACTGGAATTTTGCTTTATGATCCTCGTGGTCAAAATGCTCTTAGGAACCGTGCGCTGGATGACCAGTTGGATCGGTTGAGAGTAGATGAATCTATTTCAGGCTCGTGAATCAATACCCATTGGACATAACCTCGCTTTTCGGTTTTCAGGCTCGTGAATCAATGTCCCCTGGACATAACCTCGCTTTTCGGTTTTCAGGCTCGTGAAAAAAATGTCCACTGGACATAACCTCGCTTTTCCGTTTTCAAGCTCGTGAAAAAAATGTCCACTGGACATTTTTTTTAATTAAAAGCATTCTAAATAGTGATTTATTTTGAAACATGCTATAATAAGGGTAACGAATCGATTAAATCATATTGGAAAGGGGGGATCATAGTGAACGTATTGCATCGTCATGAAGAAGAGCGCGTGGAAGAAGTTTTGCAAAGTTTGCGTGCTAAGGGCATTCGAATTACCGATACCCGCAGAGCAGTTCTTTCCTATTTAGTGGCGAGTCATGAACATCCAAGCGCTGAGAAGATCTATCGCGATTTATTGCCTCAGTTTCCAAGCATGAGTCTAGCAACTGTCTACAACAATATCAAGGTTTTAATTGATGAGGGGGTTGTTTCTGAGATCAAGGTTCGCAATGATACCACGACCTATTTTGATTTCATGGGGCATGACCATTTGAATGTGGTGTGTGAAAAATGTGGCCGTATCGCAGATGTGGACATTGAAGTCCCAGATCTTCGCGAAGAAGCAGCGAGTCAAAGTGGCTACCAGATCACCAAGACCCAAATGACCGTCTATGGAATTTGCCCAGACTGTCAAAAACAATGATAAAGATATTCCAAGAGAGCCGTTAGGCTCTTTTTTGTGAGAAATTGCACTTTTCTATGGTCGCCACTAGATTTTTCACTGAAAATCTAGTAGAATAGAATAGATAAACGGGGGGAACCTCGGAGAATAAAAAGGAGATCCATCTAATGGTAAAATTGGTTTTTGCTCGCCACGGTGAGTCTGAATGGAACAAAGCTAACCTTTTCACTGGTTGGGCTGATGTTGATTTGTCTGAAAAAGGTACACAACAAGCGATCGACGCTGGTAAATTGATCAAAGAAGCTGGTATCGAATTTGACCAAGCATACACTTCAGTATTGAAACGTGCGATCAAAACAACAAACCTTGCGCTTGAAGCTTCTGACCAATTGTGGGTTCCAGTTGAAAAATCATGGCGCTTGAACGAACGTCACTACGGTGGTTTGACTGGTAAAAACAAAGCAGAAGCTGCTGAACAATTTGGTGATGAACAAGTTCACATCTGGCGTCGTTCATACGATGTATTGCCTCCTGCAATGGACCGTGATGATGAACACTCAGCACACACTGACCGTCGTTACGCTTCACTTGATGACTCAGTAATTCCAGATGCTGAAAACTTGAAAGTTACTTTGGAACGTGCCCTTCCATTCTGGGAAGATAAAATCGCTCCAGCTCTTAAAGATGGTAAAAACGTATTCGTAGGAGCACACGGTAACTCAATCCGTGCTCTTGTTAAACACATCAAACAATTGTCAGACGACGAAATCATGGATGTGGAAATCCCTAACTTCCCACCATTGGTATTCGAATTTGACGAAAAATTGAACGTTGTAAAAGAATACTATCTTGGAAAGTAAGATAGCGTGATTCGTTATCAATCATAGAAAGCTGACTTCGGTCAGCTTTTTTGTTCATCGCAAACCTAGCCGCTTTTGGGTTTTCAGCGCTCCCTAAAAGTGTTATAATAGAGTGTTACTAAATTGGGTTCCATTAGCCCTGAAAGGAAAAGAAACATGACAAAATCATTCTACATCACAACCCCTATCTATTACCCATCTGGTAAATTGCATATTGGTTCAGCATACACAACGATCGCCTGTGACGTCTTGGCGCGTTACAAACGTATGATGAACTACGATGTGTTCTACCTGACTGGTCTTGATGAGCACGGTCAAAAGATCCAGCAAAAAGCTGAAGAAGCTGGCATTACGCCGCAGGCTTATGTAGATGGGATGGCCGTTGGAGTGAAAGAACTCTGGCAATTACTCGATATCTCATATGATAAATTCATCCGTACGACAGACGATTACCATGAAAAAGTGGTGGCCCAGGTCTTTGAACGCTTGCTGGCGCAAGACGACATCTACCTTGGTGAATACTCTGGTTGGTACTCAGTATCTGATGAAGAGTTCTTTACAGAAAGCCAATTGGCTGAGGTCTACCGTGATGAGAATGGCAAGGTCATCGGTGGGGTAGCCCCATCAGGCCACGAAGTAGAATGGGTTTCTGAAGAATCTTATTTCCTTCGTCTCAGCAAATACCAAGACCGCTTGGTTGAATTTTTCAAATCCCAACCTGATTTCATCACGCCAGATGGCCGTCTCAATGAAATGTTGAAAAACTTCATCGAGCCAGGTTTGGAAGACTTGGCGGTATCTCGGACCACCTTTACCTGGGGTGTGCCAGTCCCATCTAATCCAAAACACGTGGTTTATGTATGGATCGATGCCCTTCTCAACTATGTGACCGCTCTTGGTTACGGTCAAGAAGATCATGAAAACTTTGACAAATTCTGGAACGGAACCGTCTTCCACATGGTTGGAAAAGACATCCTTCGTTTCCACTCCATTTACTGGCCGATCCTTCTCATGATGCTCGATATCAAATTGCCAGAGCGCTTGATTGCCCATGGTTGGTTTGTCATGAAAGACGGTAAGATGTCTAAGTCTAAAGGAAATGTCATCTACCCAGAAATGTTGGTGGAACGCTTTGGCTTGGATCCACTTCGTTACTACCTCATGCGCAGTTTGCCAGTTGGTTCAGATGGGACCTTCACACCAGAAGACTACGTGGCTCGCATCAACTATGAATTGGCCAATGACCTTGGAAACCTCCTCAACCGGACGGTAGCCATGATCAATAAATACTTTGGTGGTCAAGTTCCAGCTTATGTCGAAAATGTCACAGTATTTGATGCCGATTTGGCTAAGGTAGTTGAAGAAAACATCGCTGAATACCACAAGCAAATGAACGCGGTTGATTACCCACGCGCTTTGGAAGCCGTATGGAACATCATCTCTCGGACCAACAAGTACATCGATGAGACAGCTCCTTGGGTCCTCGCTAAAGAAGATGGGGATAAGGAACAATTGGCAGCGGTCATGGCTCACTTGGCAGCGAGCCTCCGTGTTGTGGCTCACTTGATCCAACCATTCATGATGAACACCTCAAATGCCATCATGGAACAACTTGGCTTGGGCTTGGACTTCGATCTTGAAAACTTGACCCTAGCAGGCTTCCCTGAAAATGTCACAGTGGTTGCCAAAGGAACTCCAATCTTCCCACGTCTCGACATGGAAGAAGAAATTGCCTACATCCAATCTCAAATGACTGCTGGCAAACCACAAGAAAAAGAATGGATTCCAGAAGAAGTAGAACTCAAGTCTGAAAAAGATGAGATCAAATTTGAAGACTTTGACAAGGTTGAAATCCGTGTAGCAGAAGTCAAAGAAGTGGAACGCGTCGAAGGATCAGACAAATTGCTTCGCTTCCGCCTAGATGCAGGAGATGGCGAAGACCGTCAAATCCTCTCTGGTATCGCGAAATTCTATCCAAATGAACAAGAATTGGTCGGCAAAAAACTCCAAATCGTGGCCAACCTTAAACCACGTAAGATGATGAAGAAATATGTCAGCCAAGGCATGATTCTTTCCGCAGAACACGGAGATCAATTAACAGTCTTAACAGTTGATCCATCTGTTCCAAATGGAAGCATCATTGGGTAAATGATAGAGAAAGAAAAAATCATCTAAAAAACTTTCCTTAGGTGAGTACGGACGTCAGCGAACTTCGAAGAAGTTCCATGACTTAGTTTTGGACCTAAGGTTCCAAAACTCCCGAGTGCTAGAAACACAATTGTTTCTAGCACTTTTCTCACGGCGGAAAGTTTCAGTAGATGATTGAATAATTCTAACGAATAAATTTTTTGATTTTTATAAAATTAATTTGATTTGTAAGGAAGAACAAATTGTCTACGCTCTCAAGCACTCCCGCGGGAGTGCTTTTGTTGTGTCGGTAAGGAAGGTCTCCCATTATATATTTAAATACTTGTCCTATTCATCTGGCCGGTATTCTAGGATATCTCCTGGCTGGCAGTCGAGTTCTTTGCAGATGGCTTCTAGAGTGGTGAAGCGGATGGCTTTGGCCTTGCCGGTTTTGAGGATGGAGAGATTAGCAGTGGTGATGCCGATTTTGTCAGCCAGCTCATTGGATTTCATCTTTCGCTTGGCCAGCATGACATCTAGATTGACGATAATCATGGCACCCTCCTTAAATGGTTAGCTCATTTTCTTCAGCAATCTCAATCCCTCTCTCTAAAATCTTGCCAAGGACCCAGACAATTGGAACGGCAAGGAGAAGCCCTGTGTTAAAGGTAAATTGGAAAGTGAAGGGAAGGAGATAAGCATTTCCACTGGTTTCAAGTGTGCCAGACATAAAGGACAAGACCAAGAGAATCTTCCAAGCTCGGTTGCAAAGATCAATGTTAGAGTGAGAAAAGATCTTTTCTTGGTAGAGATTTTGGAGGAAGCTACGAATGGTGATGAGAAGGTAAATATAGATAGCGCTTGAGGCTAGTGGGAAAATCAACTGCCAGATAGGTTGCGGATGTTTGGGGAAGAGCTGGATGCCATTCACATCAAAGGACAAGCGTCCAGTTTGAATGAGATCTTTAAACACTCCCATCCGTGAAAGCAGGTGGACGACCAGTGCAGCCACAGTCATAAAGCCACAGAAGTAAATGAAAGCCGTCAAGACTTCAATGACATTTTTTAAGGTTTTTGAGTTTTTCATCGCAAGCCTCCTTGAAGTTTTTTTATTTTTCACTTATAGTATACTCCTTATAAAAAATTAGTCAATAAAAAAGTATCGAAAAACGATAAAAAAATAATGATAAACAAAATATTATTTTTGAGAAACAGGTATTTTCTACTAAAACTAGTCAGTTCAAACCCTGGAAAACCACTACATAGAGGGGAATTTTACTATACTTTCGATTTAGGGTATACTAGTGTAAAGATCTTATTCCATGGAGGTAGTAAAATGAATCTTAAGTGGAAGAAAAAATACCTGGGGCCGATTTTGGGGCTGGTCGGAGCAGCTGTTCTGATCGGAGGAGTCTATCTCTACTCTAGTTCCAACATCCAACCAGACCATCAAAAGGAATTTAAGCAGACCAGCAAGAAGGTCACTAAGCCAAAGGAAAAAGCCATTGACTTGAGTGGTGACTATGTCTCTAATGAACGGGATGAAGCCAAAATCGAGAAAAAGGGCAAGGCCTGGAAGATTGATTACCAAACGGCTGACGGCAAGGTATCCGCTGAATTTAGTACGGATTGGAAGGTCGAAGGGTCTAACATGGTTTCGACAGGCAAGATGAAAAAGTCCGATGGCAATACAGACTTTACAGTCACTGTTCGTGTCTTCAAATACAAAACAGATAAGAAGCCTTTGATCACGGTCACTATGTCTGATAAAAATCCCGACCACGAGATGGTCTTTGCCAATCGAGAGGATTTTTTCAAATCGACAGATCCAAATGATGTCGTCCTTGATGGCAATCTCTCACCGTTTGAAGGTGCTTATTCCAATGATACCTATGAAAAGGAAATTGCAGATTCCGGTTTTAAACTTTATGGCTATACTCCAGAAGAATATTACCAAAACAAGACCAATGCCTTTCCAAGTATTGTAAATGGGGAGACTGGCTGGACTTTCTGGAGTGGAGGCACTCGGGCAAGTTACTTGTTCAATAAAGAAAAAGAGCCCAAGAAGCGAAAAGGCTATTATGAAGTTTATTTCACTGGGGCCAATGCGACTGCGATCCAAGGGCAAGAGCAAACCTTGTACTTAATCACAGCGGGTGTGACAGGTCCTGATGGAGTAGCTTCCCAAGAACGTCGGATTCTCTTTGGGGATGTGGCCTACCGTGATTACCATCTAGAGTGGTGGAAAGCTTACCCACAACCGAAAAAAGAGAAAGACTTGGATATTGCGGCCATTAACGGAGGCGATTTCTCAAGCTTAGCTGGAACCTGGCGCAATGGCAAGGGAGCTGAAATCGTCATCCAAGCAGACGGAAAAGTTAAGGGTCAAGGCAGCCTCAAGGCTGTTGCGGATTCGGATAAGAAGAGCAAGATCCCTTATGTTGAGATGAAGATGGGTGATACTGGTGCTGCGATTGGACTGCTGAAAATCGGTTTCCAAAATCCAGATGGAGACCAGTCTGATACCAGCAAGCCACGTCTAGTGGTCACTCAATCTGCAGGCAACTACCCAGCTGATCAATATTTCTACCGTCAATAAAAGAGAGTGGGACAGAAATCGGTAATTCGTTAGAATTCGATTTCGTCGTCCCACCTCCGCACAGTTGAGTAGGGCTGTAAAAGCTGATGAAATCAGCGTAGTAGAGCCCACTCAACCACTGCGTCTTGCTCGACAATCCAAAAAACAATTGAGAGGCTAGGACTTTTGTCCCAGCCTCTTTTTTTTTACTGCATGGAAGGCTCGTGGTGTCTGGGCAATTGTTAGTCTCTAACATTAAAAGGAAAAAAATGTAAAAAAGGCTTGACAAAGCAAATGATTAGCAGTATTATTAACTAGTTAATTAACTGATTAATAAACTAGTTAATAAAAATAAAAAAGAGGTGAAGGATGAATAGGAGAAGAATGAAGGTTCTGGGACTCTTGTTTCTCGGTTTCTTTCTGCTTGCAGCTTGTGGAAGTCAAGGAAATGCAGGCAAGCCCCCTTCTAAAAAAGGTCTCAAAATTGTCACGAGTTTTTATCCTATCTATGCCCTGGTCAAGGAAATCTCTGGCGATCAAAATGACATCTGGATGGTTCAATCAGGTGCAGGGATCCATGATTATGAGCCCTCCACCAAGGAAGTGGCCCAGATCTATGATGCGGATGTATTTGTCTATCATTCTCAGACCCTGGAATCTTGGGCCGGTCGCTTAGATCCCAATCTTCAAGGTTCCAAGTTGCGAGTGATCGAAGGTAGCCAAGGAATGACCCTTGATAAGGTGGCTGGATTAGAGGATGTCGAGGCTGGTCAGGGAAAAGAAGCCAAGCACTTGTATGATCCGCATACTTGGTTGGATCCTGTAAAAATCGCAGAGGAAGGAAAGATCATCTCCCAGCGCTTGGGAGAGATCGATCCAAAGAACAAGGAGCGCTATCAGGCCAATGCTCAAAAGCTTGAAAAGCGCTGTGAGGAACTGGTAGCCCGCTACCAGCCTCTCTTTGACAAGGCCAAGCAAAAGACTTTTGTGACCCAGCATACGGCCTTTTCTTATCTGGCCAAACGCTTTGGTCTCAAGCAGTTAGGGATTGCAGGGATTTCCCCAGAGCAAGAACCGACCGCTCGGCAATTGGCCGAGATCCAGCAGTTTGTCAAAGACTACAAAGTAAAAACGATCTTTGTGGAAAAGCACACGTCATCAAAAGTGGCAGATAGTATCGCCAAGGCAACAGGGGCGCGTGTCAAGGTCTTGGATCCACTGGAAGCTGATCCACAAAATGATAAGGATCTACTAGAAAATTTAGAAGAAAATATGGCGACTTTAGCCAAGGAATTAGAGGAGTAAATCAAGAATGAAGAAAAAGGGAACGATTGGAATTGTAGCGACATTGGGGCTAGGACTCTGTGCCTATGCGCTCAGTCAGCAACCACAAGTCAAGGAAGAGAAAAAGAATCAGATTCAGTATTTGCAAGCGGACAAGAAATCGTCAGCGACTGCCTCAAGTAAAAAGGAAGACAGCATCGAAGCGGTCAATGCCAAGGAAAAGACCCAGGCAGAGCAGATTGTCATCAAGATTACAGATGAAGGCTTTGTCACTTCTCATGGGGATCATTTTCATTACTACAGCGGCAAGGTTCCATTTGATGCCATCTTTAGTGAAGAGTTGATTTTGCGGGATCCAACTTATCAGCTGAAAGAAGCAGATATCGTGAGCAAGGTCAAGGATGGCTATATCATCAAACGCGCTGGGAAATACTATCTCTACTTAAAGGATGCCCAACATACGGTTAATGTGCGCTCGATCGAGGAGATCGCCCAACAACAAAAGGGAGGCACCAAAGAAGAAGGAGAGACGGGATCGGTGCAAGCGAGCTCCTCGCATAAGGCAGGCAAGACCCGTGACTTCCGTCAACCTAGTCAAGCGCTGAAAGAAGGTAAGACTCTTGAGATGCTGACGGCTAAAAACCATACAGGTGGTGGCTACCGTACGGACGATGGTTATGTCTTTAGCCCTGGAGATGTCATTTCAGATACAGGGGACGGCTTTATTGTGCCCCATGGCGGCCATTTCCATTATATTCCAAAGAGTGCCTTATCTGCTGGAGAGTTAGCAGCAGCCCTCTCCGTCTTAGGTGGTCAAGCCGGCCATCAGGCTGGGAACTCACGCCTAGCTGAAGCAAGTACAGAACAAGGACAAGGAACTTCATATCAAGCCTCTCCAAGCCTTGGGAAGCAAGCGAGCAACCAGCCATCAGTCAGTCCAAGCAATACACAGACAACCCCAACGACTTCTAAACCGGCTGACTCTAAACCGAGTCCAAGCCTGAGCAATCTGATTGAAGAATTGCAGAAAGCCCCGTTGTCTTCTCGTCATGTGGAGTCTGATGGTTCTGTCTTTGATCCAAGTAAGATTACCAAGTGGACCGATCAAGGGATTGTCTACCCTCATGGGGATCATTTCCACTTTATCCCATACAGCTCCCTATCTCCTTTAGAGCGTGAGCTGGCGCGGCAATTCCAACTGCTTCGTGCTCAAGGAACTGATAGTTCAACAGAAGAAAGTCCAAGCTTGCCTTCAAATCCAAGCACAAGACCAGTTGAACATGAGCATGATCATGAGCATGGCGACAGTCACGAGCACGAAGAGGAGCACGATCATGGTTTCCACGCAGACAAGGTCATCAGCAAGGACGAGGAAGGATATATGGTCGCTCATGGCAACCATGCCCATTATTTCTATAAAAAGGACCTATCTCCTCAAGAGATTGCAGCAGCAGAGGCAACTCTAGCTGGTAAGAAAGAAGAGGACAAGGGTCAGCCCCTGACAGATGATGTTGCGACCTATTCTCGCGATGCCTCAGATGAGGAAAAGATCCAGTACATCAGTAAGACCTATGGTGTCCCTCGCGAGGCCATTAAGATTTCCAATGGTTTCTTTGTCTTTAACAATCCAGACCAAGAATACGATCCGACCCACATCCATCCTTATGCCGTTCGGAAGGAACATGTCCGCATCCCACTTGAAACTGGCAATCCTGAACTAGACTTTATCAATGAACTCTATGCAACAGCGCTTCGTTCAGGGATTTCTCCTTATAGCCTCCAGATTGAAAATGGTCAGTTTGTCATTCCGCATGGCGATCACAACCACTACATCAAGGTGCGTTCAGCAGGACTAGCAGACTACTTAGCCCACCGTCTTCCAACCATTCAATCTCCTTATAAAAAAGGAGACTTGGACAAAAAAGCAGTAGAGGACAAGGTCAACCAGCTCTTAGCAGAAAGTCGCAGCCTCTATGCTTCTGATCCATTGCAGCAAAGACGGATTGAGCTGATCTTGGGCCACTTCTTGGAAAATGTCAAGAGTTTCCCAAGCAACTCGACGGAAGGCTACCTAGCCAGTCTCAAACAGGTTGATGAGCAGTACATTCATGCGACCCAAGCGGTCAAACCAAAAGAAGAGACAGCCTTGGATCGTCGTTACCAAGAATTGTTGGAACAAGTGCGCTTGCTAGATACAGAGGCCTTCCAATTGAAGAAGGAAGAGTTGGTCTCTCAACTGCAGGAAGCCTATGCTGCCAAGGACAGCAAGCGTCTAGAGCAGGAAGGAAAGCTATTAGAAGCTGTTCAAGAGATGCAAGATCGGACGGGTGTGACATCGGTCGATTACCTCAAGTATTTCTACCAAAGCTTGAGCGATGCGCGCTTGACACCAGAACTCCGCACTAAGGCAGCAGATCTAGCCTTGAAGCTCTACCGAGCTCAAGCCTTTGAAGAAGCTTGGGATTCCAAGTCTCACTTTATGGAGCTCTACCAAACCAAGCAAGCTATTGACCAGCTCTTCTCCCAAGAAAAAGGCCAAACCTATCCTATTGAAAAAACAGTTTTGGATCAAAAAGGAAGTCAAGCCCCATCTTACAACGTAGAGGTTTATGATTTCCTCAAAGGCTTGTATGGAGAGTTGGATAAGGCAACAGAAGCCCGTCAACAGAACAAGATTTTGACAGCCCTCTTAGAGCAAATCCAGTCGCTCTTGCCACAAGTCGAAGATCAAGGCAAACGAACTGCCTTTGAAACAAGCTTGGCTCAACTTGGAAAAGAATCTGATCCAGACAAGGCTATTACAAGTGGGGAAGCACTTCTACGCGAAATCAGTGATACCATTGAAAAGCAAAAACAAAAGCAAACGGAAGAGCCTCAAATTGGGGATGTCGCTCTTTATCAACAGCTCTATAACCAATTGATGGCCCTACACCAACAATTGCAGGACAAGGGAGCTAGTGATGCTGTATTTGATCGCTTAGAAGCTCTCTTTGACCAATTGTCTAATCCAAAGAGTGATAAAGCAGCCTTACTACAGGCCATCCAAGCCTTCCAGGCAGAATTGGCAGCTGCGCCATCTGCAAACGAAGCGGGCAAAGCAGCTACCACAGCTGAAACGCCTGTCCCTACAGAAACTCCGGTGGAAAAAGAAGCAGCAGCTTCAGAAGGAAGCAAGCCTGCCACAACTGAGATAGAAACAGAGCCTGCAAGCGCAGCTGTAACAGAAGCAAGCACGCCAGATACTCCATCTCCTCAGAACCAATAGAAAATAGAAAAGAGAGTGGGACAGAAATCGGTAATTCGTTAGAATTCGATTTCGTCGTCCCACCTCCGCACAGTTGAGTAGGGCTGTAAAAGCTGATGAAATCAGCGTAGTAGAGCCCACTCAACCACTGCGTCTTGCTTGACAATCCAAAAATAATTGAGAGGCTAGGACTTTTGTCCCAGCCTCTTTTTGCGTTTTAGTGAATAGAAGAAGTTGTCTCTTTTTTCAGTTGTTGAGTCTCATTCCTTGTGCTCGAGGAGCAGTGGCGAGGAAGACTCGACTGCTTTTTTCCGCTTGAAAAATGCGGCCATTTGAACCAGGATGCGGGGGACCGTCTGCCATTTTTTCCAAGCTTGTACTCGGGTATCGATGAGTTGTTTAGCAAGACGTTCCAGCATTTCTCGCTCGGTTGGATCCAAATCCTGGGCATTTTGAAGGATTTCCTTGGCCTTGGCTAGCTGTTTGAGATCGGTAAGGTCATTGATGGAAGTGATGCCGGCATCCAGAAAAATGCCAAAAAAGGTATCAAAGAACTTCTTGCGCTCGTCTGCCGATGTTTCGCGAACCCATTGTTTTAAGGTGAGATCCGTCTGCTGGCTATCGGGACTGGTTTCAGAAACGGTCACAAAGCTGTAGTCCTTGATTTCCCAAGTAAAAGCGTCATGCTGGACAAAGCCACCAAAAGCTCGGCTTTTGACAATCGTAGCAGGCTCAGGGACTTCTAGCATCATGCCGACGATGGATCCTTGGGGGACAAAGCGAAGAATATTTGGGGACGTCCGCTGGTAGCCTTCGGTCTCGATAATGGCCCTGTTGAGGCCAGGAGCATCGTAGCTGTATATGGCATCGACTCGTTCAAATAAGGAATCCGGCAGGTAAGTGCAGGCATAGGTTGCGAGATTGCCCCCTTTGGAGTGACCGGCTACTAAGAAGCGCCCTTTAGGAAATTCCTTCATGACGTTTTGTAGATAGCTGGCTGCGCGCCTCTGAGCTGGGACATGGTCCATATAGGTCATGTGGAAGTCTTCCTTCCAGCCGATCAAGGTGTCATCCGTCCCTCTGAAGACAACTAAATAAACATCCATGGTAAGACGATAGGTCATAGCCGCAAACTGCTTCTGAACATCGGGGTCATATTCGTTGACATAGTTAAGGAGTTTGATGTTTTTAAAACGCTTTGAACTAGCTAAGTCATCGACTAATTGCAGGTGTTGGTCTGTCACGATGAAATCGGTGGTTCGATCGACTAGCTCTGCTGCATCAGATAAGCGGACTTCAATATTGGTCGTATCTCCTTGGGGTACGATCCGATCAAAAGGAAGATAGGTCAGCTCTGTCAGTGACAGGACATCCAGTTCCTTGAAAGGACGGTCGTATATGGAATCGTAGGTCACTTCTTTTAGGTAATCAAAAATCGTCGACATCTGTGCCTCCCGTGTCTTATTTCTTTCAGTATAGCACAAAAATGGATGGAGAAAAAGCGCCCTCCATCAAGACAGTAGGAATGAGATCTTCTTTCCCTCTGAAACAGTCTTTTTCTCTGCTTCTTAATCTGTTATAATAGGAAGAAGAAAAAAGAAGGAAAGAAAGCCATGCATAAAATTCTCTTAGTCGAAGATGATAACATTATCCGCCAACAGGTCAAACAATTATTGGAACAATGGGGCTATGAAGTGGTCGCAGTAGAGGATTTTATGGATGTCCTTGGGATCTTTGTCGAAACCGACCCCCACTTGATCCTCATGGATATTGGCCTTCCACTCTACAATGGTTACCACTGGTGCCAGGAGATTCGCAAGGTTTCAAAGGTTCCGATCATGTTTCTTTCTTCACGGGATCAAGCCATGGATATTGTCATGGCCATCAATATGGGTGGAGACGACTTCGTCACCAAGCCTTTTGATCAAAATGTGCTCCTTGCCAAGGTCCAAGGGCTCTTGCGCCGCTCTTACGAATTTGGCACGGATCAAAATCTGCTGGAGCACCGGGGTGCTATCCTTAATCTCAAGTCTACGGACTTGATGTATGAAGGGGAAGTCATCAAGCTGACCAAGAATGAATTTCAGATCCTGCGCGTCCTGTTTGAGCATGCAGGCAGTATCGTAGCACGCGATGACATGATGAAGGAGCTCTGGAATAGCGACTTCTTTATTGATGACAATACCTTGTCTGTCAATGTAGCCCGCCTTCGTAAGAAACTAGAAGAGGCTGGCTTGTCAAACTTCATCGAAACCAAGAAAGGCATCGGTTACGGGTTGACCCATGAATAAATTTGGAACGATCTTCTGGCAGTATGTGGTATCCCGCAGGCGCCTACTCTATCTATTGGTCATCTTTTTGATCATTGATTTGGTCTTTGCCTATCTCTTTCCAGAGACGGGGACGGTTTTCCTCTATGCGACCCTAGTGCTAAGCTTTTTTGCCTTCTGTGTCTTGATCTGGGATTTCGCCATGACCTTTCGGGACTACCGCAAAGCCGCACTATATGAGGAAGTTGAGGTTGCCTCACCACTGGAACACCTCCTTTATGAAAAATACACGGAAGAACAGCAGGCGCGCTTGGAGGAAGGGAAGACAGCCCAGGCCAAGTTCAATGACCTGATGGATTACTATACCCTCTGGGTTCACCAGATTAAGACGCCCATTGCGGCTAGTCAGCTCTTGGTGCAAGATGTCGAGACGCCCATTGTCAAGCAGCAGATGGAACAGGAGCTCTTTAAGATTGACTCCTATGCCAATCTGGTTTTGCAGTACCTGCGACTGGAGAGTTTTCATGATGATCTGGTCTTAAAGCGCGTGTCGCTAGAGGATTTGGTCAAAGAAGTGGTCCGCAAATACGCCCTCTTTTTTATCCAAAAGAACTTGACAGTGAACCTACATGATTTGGATGTCGCCGTCATTACCGATCGCAAGTGGCTTTTGGTCATCATCGAGCAACTCTTGTCCAATAGCCTCAAGTATACCAGTACAGGTGGAATTGAGATCTATTTCAAAGACCAGACCCTCTATATAAAAGACAGCGGGATTGGAATCAAAAATAGCGATGTCCTCCGCGTGTTTGAGCGGGGCTTCTCCGGTTACAATGGCCACATGACCCAGCAATCCTCAGGTCTGGGGCTCTATCTGTCTAAGAAAATTGCAGAGCAATTGGGCCACAAGATTAGCCTCCACTCAGAGGTTGGCCAAGGCACAACCGTTGCTATTGGCTTTGAAGAGAAGAAGTTGGTCATGGATTAGTTTTTTTTCCATCTTACAAAAATGTAAGAAATAAACGCTAAAATGAAAGGTTAGGTTATGGTAGCCGCCTTTTATTTTTTATACAATAGTCTCATCAAATGAAGGAGGTCAAGAAAATGAAACTCTTGAAATGGATGAAAGAACTCAAAAAAACTAATAAACCGTATGACCAAACCGATTTAGAAAAGGCGGAATTTGGTCGCCAAGTCCTGCACCAAACCCAAGAATTTTTCTTGATCCACTAGTAAAAGGAGAAAAGTATGTCATTGTTAGACGTTCAACACATCAAAAAGATCTACAAAACCCGCTTTCAAGGGACGCAAGTCGAAGCCTTAAAGGATATTCACTTCACCGTGGAAAAAGGAGAATACGTCGCCATCATGGGGGAATCAGGATCCGGGAAATCGACCCTCCTCAATATCCTAGCCATGCTGGACCAGCCGACGGAAGGACGGGTCTACCTCAACGGCACCGATACTTCAACCATCAAGAACAAGGATGCATCCAGCTTCCGCCGGGAAAAACTAGGCTTTGTCTTTCAAGACTTTAACCTGCTCGACACCTTGTCCGTCAAGGACAATATCCTCTTACCTTTGGTCCTCTCTCGCAAACCGGTCAAGGAAATGATGAGCAAGGTGGATAGCGTGAGCCGGGAATTGGGCATTCACCAGCTCTTAGAAAAATACCCTTACGAAATCTCTGGTGGGCAAAAACAACGGGTGGCTGTAGCACGGGCCATCATCACCTCACCTGAAATCCTTCTTGCTGATGAGCCAACAGGGGCGCTAGATTCCAAGTCTTCGGCGGCTCTTCTAGATGTCTTTGAAGATATCAATACTATGGGCCAAACCATCCTCATGGTGACCCACTCAACCGCAGCGGCAGCTCGGGCCAAGCGCGTGCTCTTTATCAAGGACGGGATCCTTTACAACCAGATCTTCCGTGGGGAAAAAACAGAGCGTCAGATGTTCCAAGAAATCTCAGATACTCTGACGGTTATGGCAAGTGAGGTGGAGTAGATGTTTCGATTAACCACTAAATTAGCTTGCTCCAATCTCATCAAGAACCGCAAGCTCTATTATCCCTTTGCGATTGCAGTCATTCTCGCAGTGACCATCGCCTACCTCTTTGACTCCCTGACCTTTAATCCCCACATTTCTCAGCTTCGAGGAGGATCTTCTATAGTGTTCACTCTCAGCTTGGGATTCTTCGTGGTCAATGCTGCTGGAGCCATCATTGTGCTCTATGCCAATAGCTTTGTCATGAAAAATCGCTCCAAGGAGCTGGGAATCTATAGCATGCTAGGCCTTGAAAAACGCCATCTCATCAGCATGATTTTCAAAGAACTCTTGATTTTTGGCTTTCTAACCATCTCAGCCGGTGTCTTGATCGGAGCTCTCTTTGACAAGCTGATCTTTGCCTTTCTCTTGAAACTCATGAAGATGAAGGTCCAGCTGGTATCCACCTTCCAACCTGGGATTGTGGTTTTGGTCTTTGTCACCTTTGGCCTCATCTTTGCCCTTTTGGTCCTTCTCAACGTTTGGCGGATTCTTCGTTTGAATGCTCTGCAGTTAACGCGTGAGAAGACTAGTGGTGAAAAGAAAGCCCGCTTCTTGTGGCCCCAAACCATCTTGGGTATAGCCTCTCTTGGTTTTGGCTACTACCTGGCTTTGTCTGTCAAAGACCCCATCATTGCGGTTGTAACCTTCTTTCTAGCGGTTATTTTGGTCATGATCGGGACCTACCTGCTCTTTAATGCAGGGATCACCGTCTTCTTGAACCTGCTTAAGAAAAAGAAGAGCTACTATTACCAGCCCAACAATATGATTTCGGTCTCTAACCTCATCTATCGCATGAAGAAGAATGCAGTGGGGCTTGCGACTATTGCCATCCTCTCGACCATGGTATTGGTGACCATCTCTGCAGCCACCAACATCTATATCGGTGGTGAAACGATCAAGAAAATCATGGCGCCTCATGATTTCTCTGTCCAAGGAAAAGGGGTCGATCTGGAGCAGATCAATCAGAAATTTGATGAATTTGCCTCTGAGCATCATCTCGAGATCAAGAATCGTGACCTGATGACCTATGCCAACTTTGGGGTTAAATCACAAAAGGGCACAGACTTCACCGTCTATCCAGCTGATGAACGCAGCGTCACTCCTAAAACCGTCTTTATGGTTTTTGATGTAGCTAGTTATGAACATATGACAGGCGAACACGTCGATCTGACTGGCAACCAAGTCATCCTCTTTGCCCATAACGAGGCTCTTAAGGGGCAAAAGCAGTTCACTATCAATGGGCAAGACTTCCAAGTCAAGGAAGAAGTGACCAAGGATTTTATCACCGATCACGTGCCAAATCAGTTTAATATGCTGACGGAGGATTTCAACTACCTGATCGTGCCTGACCTCTCAGCCTTTGTCGCTCAGTTTCCAAATCTGGCCATCAATACCAATATCTACGGTGGCTTCAATGTCAATGTCGATGAAGACCAGCAACTCAAGCTAGCAGCCAGCTATGACAAGATGATCGATGAATTGAGCAGCCAACAGGGCCAAGGAACATTTATCTATGGAGGTAACCGAGCCAATGATGTGGCAGAGTTGAATAGCCTCTTTGGTGGCATCTTCTTTATCGGAATTTTCTTGTCACTGATCTTTATGGTCGGAACGGTCATCGTCATCTACTACAAGCAAATCTCAGAAGGCTATGAAGACCGTGACCGCTTCGTCATCCTCCAACAGGTGGGGCTCGATGAACACGAGGTCAAACGGACCATCAACCGTCAAGTGCGGACTGTCTTTTTCCTCCCTCTCATCTTTGCCTTTATCCATCTGGCCTTTGCCTACCATATGATCCGCCTCATTCTCAAAGTCCTCGGTGTCATCAATAGTGGCCAAGTCCTCGTCGTGACCCTCAGCGTCTGCGCAGTCTTTCTCATCACCTACCTGATCGTCTTTTGGATCACCTCTCGGAGCTATCGTAAGATTGTGCAGATATAAGAAAAAGAAGCTTGAATCAAATTAGAAACTTTCCTTAGGTGAGTACGGACGTCATGGAACTTCTATGAAGTTCCATGACTAATTATTGAGCCTAAGGTCTCAATAATTCCGAGTGCCTGAAACATAATTGTTTCAGGCACTTTTCTCACAGCGGAAAGTTTCAATATACTCTAATAATAATCAGATATTATTTGGATATTTTTGCACAATAATCCAGCATAGGTTATTCAAAGAAAAGAATTGTCAATTTTTTTAGCTTACTCATAGCGGGCTTTTTTGTACGAAAACCGACTGCGATTGTTTTTGTTTTTCAAAGGGATACACAAAAAAGACTGAACCCGTAGAGTTCAGTCTTTGTTCACTTTCTATTAAAGTGATGTAAGGAAAGTCAATCCCCCTAGGATGACACCTGCCGAATTCGGAATGATCAAAATCCAGTCTTTTTTAGGTTCCTTTGTCCAACCATAAATGACCCAGATCAAGCAAGAAATAGCAGCTGACAAGGGTTGGAAAGGTTGGGCCTTATTTCCCTGTAAATTAGCAATAATTTGTGGGATGTAGGCAATGAAAACGATAATCCCAATAAAGGCACCGATCGAGCCAACGATTTGGTTGATTTTTTGTTTGTTCATAAAATTTTACCTCTGTGTATCAAAATAGCATAAGTAGGAAGAAAATGCAATTAATTTGCATGCTATGCAAGATGAAAATGATTACATTCGCACAAAATTAGACAATGTGTCAAAAAAATGGCAACTAGAGAGAAGACTCTCTCGAAAAGAAATCCATCTTCCTGCAAAATCACAAGATTGTGACACTTTACAGTTCGGTAACATTTGAAAAAAAGACTTGAATTTGTAAAGGACAAAAGGTAGAATAGTGCATACTTTAAAAAAAGAAAAGGAAATGGTAGTTTCAAAATGAATGAAAAACAAATGAAAATTCTTGGTTGGGTTGCGACCTTTATGTCTGTTATGATGTATGTGTCTTACTTCCCACAAATCATGGATAACCTCGCAGGTCACAAAGGGAACTTTGTTCAACCCCTTGTCGCAGCCATCAACTGTAGCCTTTGGGTTTACTACGGACTCTTCAAAAAAGAACGCGATATTCCACTTGCTGCAGCCAATGCACCAGGGATCATCTTTGGTTTGATCACAGCCATCACAGCCTTGTAATCAACGTAAGAGAGAGTGGGACAGAAATCGAATTCTAACGAATTACTGATTTCTGTCCCACTCTTTTTTTGATGGAATGAATCCTTTCCATGGTATAATGAGAGGACTATTCATAGAGAAGATCAAAAGGAGACAAGAGTGGATCAAAAACATCACTGTCAAGTCCTATGGGCGAAAAATAAATACCTGGTGCTGAGTCGTTCCAGTAATATCTACAAGGAAATCCGAGAATACCTCAAGCAAGACCAGGTGGAGGTCAGCCACGTCGAGGACCTGATCCAGCAAGCGCTGGCCTTACCGGAAAATCGTGGCCAGGTCTCCAATGCCTTCCAGCATATCTGGGGCTATTTTAAAAAGCAGGCCACTGCAGAGGAAAAGGCGGACTTCATGTTGCTACTTGAGAAGTACCAGCATGGGCAAGCGAGCCAAGAGGATCTGATCAAGGGGATCCAGACGCTCCTTGAGCGCTACCCGAATCGCTACTTGCAAGATTCGACGCTACTAGGAGGGCAATAGATGAGACTGTGGCACCAAGACTTGATTCCCAAACTCCCTCGTCCCCAGCTCCTGGGCCAACACCGGGAATGCTGCGCCCTAAGGGGCAATGGCTGGGGCAAGAAGCACGCGACGGTCAACTATGTCTTTGACTACTCGCCCTATCGCCTCTATGCCTATCACCGCCTGATCATGAAGGAGATGACGGCTCGTGGCTACAAGGTCAGCCCAGAGTGGTGGGAGCCGACCTACCGAGGCAAGACCTGCCCAGCCTATCCAGAGCTGGAAGAGGAAGCCTTGAACACCCCCATCTATCCCGAGCACAGGGATACTTACCTTCAAGAATGCCTGGACAATCTAGCAGAAAAAGGGATCCATTTAGACTAAGAAAAAACGAACCAGACCAGGTTCGTTTTTTTGCGCCAAATCCCAACAAAATGCTTTGAAAGCGTTAATTTCTTTCCCAAACATGCTATAATAATAGGAGATTATGCACAGGAAAAGGATAGACGGATGAAGGCAGTAGCAACTCCAGAACTTGAGATTGAAAGACAGTTGATCCAGCAGTTGACATCAGGAGAGAGTCAGTGGACTTATCGCGAGGATCTCAAGAACGAAGACCAGTTATGGGACAATTTCTTTGACAAGCTCGCGCAAAATAATGTCGCCGTGCTGGCGGACCATCCCTTGACCGACCAAGAAAAGCGCCAGATCAAGAACCAGCTCAACTTTGTCAGCTATTATGAAGCGGCCAAGTGGCTTGCTGGTGAAAATGGAATCGCCAAAGTAGAGGTCCAGCGAGAAGATGCCAGTCTAGGGACCATCCGTTTAGCGGTCATCTGGCGAGACAATATCGCAGCTGGTAAGTCGAGCTATGAAGTGGTTAACCAAGTCGAACGCGACAAGGCCTATCCGCTAGACCAGGATCGACGGCTCGATACGACCCTTCTGATCAATGGCCTGCCCCTCATCCATATCGAACTCAAGAGTCCCCGAGTGGCCTTTCTAGATGCCTTTCATCAGATCAAAAAGTACGACCGTGAAGGCAAGTTTCGGGGCATATACTCCAGCTTGCAGATGTTTGTCGTGACCAATAAAATCGACACTCGCTACATCGCTGCAGCCCGTGAAAGCAAGCTAAACAAGCAATTCCTGACCAAGTGGGTGGACAAGGACAACCAACCCATGATCGATCTCAATAGCTTTGCTCATGAGGTCCTCTCCATCCCCCGGGCCCACCAGATGGTCATGCAGTACTCGGTCATCGACGACAGTAAGAAGGCCCTCATCCTCCTGCGTCCCTACCAGATCCATGCCATCGAGGCTGTGCAGGAAGCCTCTCGTCGTCAAGAGTCGGGCTATATCTGGCACACGACCGGATCAGGCAAGACCCTGACCTCTTACAAGGTAGCTCGCAATCTCTTGCAGATCCCAGCCATTCAAAAGACCATCTTTGTCGTCGACCGCAGAGACCTGGACCAGCAGACGACTTCGTCCTTCCTCTCTTATGCGGCCAATGATGTCATCGACATCGACGAGACGGACAATACCCATGAGCTGGTCAAGCGCCTAGGGGGCAATGACAAGCGCGTGGTGGTCACGACCATCCAGAAAATCACCACCATGATGCGCAAGTTTGAAGAAGGGAAGTACCAGCGGGATGCTGGGAAGATAAAGGACCTGCGCGTGGCCTTTGTCGTGGATGAGTGCCATCGGGCGGTTACGCCACAGACGCAAAAGGAGATCAAGGCCTACTTCAAGAACTCTCTCTGGTACGGCTTTACAGGAACTCCGATCTTTAAGGAAAACAAACGCAAACAAGTGGGAGACCTGGCTCAGACCACCCACCAACAGTATGGCGATCGCCTACATGAATACACTGTCAAGGAAGCCATCCATGATGGAGCGGTTCTGGGCTTTAAGGTAGACTACCGCAATACCATCATCTCAGATCTGCTAGAAGAAGAAATTCCAGACCAGGCCTATGAGGACAAGGAGCACATGCTAGAGGTCCTAGATGCCATCCTCAATAAGAGCCGGCAACAGCTCAATATCCCAAAAGGGGTCGGAAAGAGCTATGAGGCTATCTTGACGGTCAAGTCCATCCCACTAGCACAGGCCTATTACAATCTGCTTAAGAGCATTCTCGCTGGCAAGGAACGGGTCAAAGTTTCCAAGCGGGTTAAACGCCATTTACCAGATTTTCCAAAATTTACCATCACCTACTCAGTATCTGAAAATGAGGAAGAGTCCATCGGCTACCAAGACCACATGAAGCGGGTCATGGAGGACTACAACCAAGAGTTTAGTACGCATTTTAGCCTAGCGGATCTGCGGGGCTTTAATAGCGATGTCAACAATCGCCTAGCCAGAAAGCAGGACAAGTACCTCTACCGCAATGAGCAGTTGGATCTGGTCATCGTGGTCGACCGTCTCTTGACAGGCTTTGATGCACCTTGTCTTTCTACGCTTTTTATCGATCGCAAGCCCATGCGCCCACAGGACTTGATCCAGGCCTTCAGCCGGACCAATCGGATCTTTGATGACAAGAAGCACTTCGGCCATATCATCACCTTCCAGCGCCCTCAAGCCTTTAAGGAAGCCGTCGACAATGCCCTCAAGCTCTACTCCAATGGAGGAGAAAATGAGGTCTTAGCACCAAGCTGGGAAGAAGAGAAGCGCAACTTCCTAAAAGCCTGGGCAGAGTTTAAAGGGCAAGTCACAGACTTGGAAGAAGAGGGAGTCGTCCTCGAGCAGGCCCCAACAGCGCAGCTCCGTAAGGTCGCCAAAGCCTATCAGGTCTTTGACAAGTACCAAGCCTCGATCCGCGTCTACTCAGAGTATGATAAGGAAGAGATCTACCGCGAAACAGGCCTTAGCGACAGCCAGCTCGAAGCCTATCTAGGCCTCTATCAAAATATCCTGGCGGAGATCAAGAGCAGGGATCCAGAAGTGGACAGCGAAGACGAGCTAGATATCCATTATGAGCTGGAGTCTGTCCAAGTCGATGAGATCAACTATGCCTATATCCTCATGCTGATCCAGAGTATGATCCAGCAGGAGGAGAATGACGAGCAGACCCTGAGTGACAAGGATATCGCAACTGTAGATAGCTATATCGAGAGCTTGAACCGAACTAATCCAAGCCTAGCGGAGATCATCCAAAACCTCTGGACCCAAGTCCAAGAAGAACCCGAACGCTACCGAGGACAATCCATCACCGGAGTTTTGGACCAGATGATCGAATCCATCATCGATAGCCATATCGTAAGCTTCGCCAAAAAGTGGTATATCGGAGCCGACGAACTGCGCTACTATATCCAACACTACCGCAAAGGTGCCAAAAAACAAGCCGGCGAAAGCCAGCTAACCAAGAGCCAACGCTACAAAGACTACAAGGTAGAAGTAGCAGATGCCCTCAACCCACTCAGCTACAAAAAACAAATCAAAGAAGCCTATACCCAACTGATAGAAGAGGTGATTGAACCGCTGAGAGTGGGGAGGTAGGAGAAAGGAGAGATGAATAGTGCAGGAATTTAATGTTGAACAATTTAAAAGAAATGTTCTTACTAAAAATTTGAATATTTTAATTGGTTCTGGAGTATCATATCCAGCAATTCCTTTAATGAGCTACTTTACTAAAGATGAGAATGGTATAAGTGTCTCTAAAGATATAGCGAATAAAAATTTAGAAAAACATATATTGGATGTTAGTTCTTTTTTACCTTTTAATCATAATGATAGAATCAAGTATTTTGTTGAAAAAATGGATAAACAGATTTTGTATTCTGCGAAATATTTTATTAAACTAAAGAATTATACTGCTTTTGAAATTAGTATTGATTTTGTATTAGAACGATATGTAAGGTTCTTAGAAAAAGTAATTACATTGCTTTACATTTCAAATTCCCGAACGGTTTCGAAGAGTGTTAATATTTTTACCACAAATTATGATTTATTTATTGAAAGAGCCTTGGATTTATTAATGAAAAACGATAACTTCATATTTAATGATGGTTCCAATGGTTATTTCTATAAAGTGTTAGATAGTTCTAATTATAATAAAAGTGTGGCGTATAGAGGATTAAATGAAAATTATTTAAATGAGCTTCCTTCAATTTCTTTAATTAAGCCTCACGGGTCTATGAATTGGGAAAAAGGAGAAAATAATCAGATTTTAATAAGACCGTATACTGTCGATCAACCAGTAGTTGTTAGGCCTACTGGACTTGAAGGACAGGAAACATATCTTAACAATCATTTTCATGATATGTTAAGAGTATTTCAACTAGAGTTAGATAAACCTCAATCAGTATTAATTGTTGTAGGATTCTCGTTTCAAGATGATCATATTGCAAAGATGGTAAGAAGGTCCTTAAAGAATCCAGAATTAATGACTTATATATTTTGTTATTCAGATAGCGATTATGAGGTTATTAAGAAGAATTTATCTCTTGATAATATTCCTAGGAATCTTCAGATAGTGATACCATCTGCTTTAGAATCTGAAAATAAGAACATTTTGAATATAAGTGGAAATTTTGACATTAGTAGTTTGACAGAGTTATTTATCATCGAGGATGAAGAAGTAAAATGAATCGTGATGTGAAAAAATTAGGTGTAATCGTAGGGGTTGACGGTGATATTTCTCAAGTTGGAATGTATCAACTATCTAATGATGCGGAGTATTTATGGTATGGTGATGTGTTACAAGGAGCAAAAATCGGAGCATATTTGACAATTTTACAAAATAATGTAAAAATTATTGCTTCTGTTGTTACTGAAAAAGTTGCTGATCAACAAAATACAATTAGAAGTACAGAATTTGATAATCGTTTTTCAAAGAATTCAATAAATCGAATTGTTCATTTAAAAACAAAAGGTGTTATTGAAAATGGTGAATTCAAAGTAACAAGTCAATATGTACCTATGATTGGTAATGAGGTTTGTATTACTTCAAAGCAAGACTTAGAATTAATATATGGGATTAATGAATTTGAGCCAACAATTTCTATAGGGAAAACAATCTTAGAAGGTCAAGTTGTTCCATTATCAATTAATAAAATTTTTGCTTCTCATATTGGTGTTTTTGGAAATACTGGTAGTGGTAAGTCTAATACATTACATAAATTATTTTTAGAATTATTTCGGTCAGACTATCGAGAAAAAATTTTAGAGCATTCAAAATTCTATGTTATTGATTTTAATGGTGAATATACAAAAGATAATAGCTTTGGTGTAACCAATCAAAAAAGAGTATTTGAAATTAATACTAAAAATCAAACAACAACCAAACTCCCGATAACCTCAGAATATTTATTTGATCCAGATATTTTGTCAATTCTATTCGGAGCAACTTCGGCCACACAAGTTCCTTTTTTAAGAAAATCTCTTAAAATTTGGAATGAAAGACAGTTTAATGGTGAGAGTATTGCACGTTTTGTAGTAGGAACCTTGAAAAGGATTTTAACTACTGGGAATTCTGCAAGTCTAGATTCTAAAGATAATTGGATATCTATTTCAGAGAAGTACATTGATAATGATTTATTTAATGTCTTAAAAAGTAATTTGTATTATAACTACAATAGAGAATCTTATTATACAGTAGTTAATGGTGTCAATAAATATATTATTAATCCTAATACGCCAATTCCTGATTATGAATTAAAGTATCTTAAAATTGATGAAATAGAGGAAGCTTTAAAAGAGAAATTTAACCAATTATCAGATTTTGAGAAATTAAAATTTCATTTTGATTTTCAGAAAGTACACCAATCAGCTTGGAAGTCAACAAACATTGAACATATTAATCCTTTGTTTCACAGGATTGATACAGCCTTAAACAGTTTGAAAAAAGTTGTTGAAGTTAAAGAGAGTATAGAAGATGATTTTTCTAGTCTAAATATCATTAACCTCGTACATGCTAATCAAGAGATTACTAGATTGATTCCTATGCTTATATCTAAGATGATCTATGATCAACAGAAAACGAAGATAGCTGGAAACGATGTTACATGCACTAGTCATTTAATTATTGATGAAGCTCATAATATTTTGAACGCCCAAAATCATTCTTTAGGAGATACTTGGCAAGACTACAGATTGAATGTTTTTGAAGAAATAATTAAGGAAGGACGAAAATTTGGTTTCTACTTAACTTTATCTAGTCAACGACCAGCAGATATTTCACCTACTATTCTTTCGCAAGTACATAATTATTTCATCCACAGATTGGTTAATGATAATGATTTACGAATGTTGGTAAATACTATGCCTACGTTAGATAAAACTTCATTTAATAAAATTCCTAGTTTAGGTAAAGGAGAAGTTATAATTACTGGTAATGCTATTCAAGTTCCAGTATTTGTAAAGGTAGAGAAAGAAAAAATAATTAGACCGAATAGTGATGATGTTATTTTGACAGAATTGTGGAGCTAAACTATGGAAAAAGAAGAAATATTCAGATTACTAGGGGTATCAGATGAAACTGAATTGAAAAGTTTGTTAAATTGTAAATCAGTTGAATATGCTGATGAAATCTCTGAAGAAAACTATTTTATAATTAATCGTGAATCATCTGAGTATGGAATTCCATTGATTAATTGTAGTGGATTTGAAAATAAAAAACATGAGTTGCTTGAATTACCAACAGATTTCAATGAACGTCCTTATATTTGTGAAGCATTTCTAACTAGAAAAAGTTTAGATACTTTAGGAAGTAAGAAGAGAAAGAAATTAAAGGACCCTATTAATTGGGAATGTATTACTTCAGATTTATCTGTTAAAAAATATTTCCATAGAGGACATATAATTGGTCATTCATTATCTAACGAACTTGTTAAAGGAATAAAAAATAAAAATAAAAGAATCTTATTTGTCCAGACGGCATGGAGTAACATGAATTCTCAAGGTCTTAATACTAAAAGCCAGTTCTATTTTGAAAGTAAACTTGAAGATACTTTAAGAAATGGAACGAATATTTTGTATAAATCAGAATTAATTTATAGAATGCCAACTGATAAAATACCTATTGGTATTCAAATTCAAGCTATTTCTACTGATGGAGAACTGTCTATTAATGTTTTTATTCCAAATGTTTCTCCAGAAATATCAATTGATTATACAGAAGGTAAGATAACGAGGTTAGAATGAAAAAACAAATAAATGTTCCGAGTATTATTTTTTCAAGATTCAATGAAGATTCGTCATGGAAATCAAAAAAATTCAAAGAATTATTAGATCCAACGGAGGGAATTAGACGTGGTCCATTTGGTAGTGCTTTAAAAAAAGAATTATTTGTTCAAAATAGCGAGTATGTAGTCTATGAACAGCAAAATGCGATTTATGATCACTTTAATACTAGATATAGAATCTCAGAAGAAAAGTATCATGAACTAAAGAAATTTATATTGTTACCTGGTGACTTTATTATGAGTGGTGCTGGTACTATTGGAAAAATTTCACTAGTACCTGAGGGAATTGAGAAAGGTGTGTTTAATCAAGCTCTAATCAGATTAAGAGTTAATAAAAACACTGATAAGGAATTCTTTTTACAATGGATGAGATCACCAGAAATGCAAAACAAGCTGACAAAAGCTAACCCAGCATCAGCAATGGTAAATTTGGTACCGATGTCTGAGGTGAAAGAATGGGATGTTATTGTTCCATCTCTAGATGAACAATTCGCCATCGGCTCCCTTTTCCGCACTCTCGATGACCTTCTGGCTAGCTACAAGGACAATCTCGCTAACTACCAATCTCTCAAGGCAACCATGCTCTCTAAAATGTTTCCCAAAGCTGGACAGTCTGTTCCTGAGATTCGTTTGGATGGATTTGAAGGTGAGTGGGAAGAAAAGGAATTTAGTAAACTTGTAAAAAGAGTTACTCAAAGTTCTGACTCTGATTCATTGCCAAAGGTTGAGTTTGAAGATATTATTTCTGGCCAAGGTCGACTGAATAAAGATATCAGTAATAAATTTGATAATCGTAAAGGTATACACTTTAAACCTGGATACACATTATATGGGAAATTACGTCCGTATTTGAATAATTGGCTTTTGCCGAAATTTGAGGGAGTAGCTTTAGGAGATTTTTGGGTATTTGATCCAAATGGAAATGATTCAAATTTCATTTATTATTTAGTTCAATCAAATCGCTATCAAAAGGTTGCTAATGATACATCTGGTACAAAAATGCCACGATCTGATTGGAAGTCGGTTTCATCTACTATTTTTGCAATTCCACAAAAAGTTGCTGAACAACAAGACATCGGAGCCTATTTCTCTAACCTCGATAACCTCATCGCTGCACACCAAGAAAAAATTTCACAGCTAGAAACTCTCAAAAAGAAACTCTTACAAGATATGTTTATCTAAACTTCAAAAATGATCCTTATCTGCATCCATGTGCCCATCATTTTTCGAATAGTATAAGTGAGCCCTTTTGATCTTTTCAAAGGGCGCTCCTTAATATTTAATAACTTAAAAGTATTTACTTTTAATAACTTTAGAGTTATAATAAATTCGAAAAGAGGTTGCTTTGTGCACGCTATTTATTTTTATAAGGACAAACAGGGGAATCAACCGGTCCTGGACTACATGAGGGAGCTAGCTCGTCGCGATAATAAGGACAGCCGGATCAAACTCAACAAGCTCAACGACTACATCGAACTTTTGAGCCAGCAGGGAACACGTGCTGGCCAACCCTACATCAAGCATCTAGATGCGGAGATCTGGGAGTTGAGACCCTTGCGGGATCGGATTTTATTCGTGGCTTGGCTGGATGGGAGCTTTGTCTTACTGCATCATTTTGTCAAAAAGACGCAAAAGACACCTAGACGAGAGATCGAGAAAGCCAAGCGGGAGTTGCAAGATTTGAAGGAAAGAGGGCTAAGAGATGAAGAATAGTGCCATCGGCAGCAATTGGAAAGATGTGAGAGCAGAGCTCTTCACCAAGGAAGAAATCCTGGAAAGTGATCTGCGGGTCGCGATTATGACAGAGCTGATCGAGGCTCGGCATGAAAAAGGCATTAGCCAAAAGAAACTAGAAGAACTCAGTGGGGTCAGTCAACCGGTCATCGCTCGGATGGAGACAGGCAAGACCAGTCCACAATTGGACACGGTCTTGAAAGTCTTAGCTAGTCTGGGCAAGACCCTCGCCGTCGTCCCACTGGAACAAGAAAAGGTCTAAAAGAAATCAGAAAGAATTACTATGGAAACAACACAAACCTCCCAGTCGCTCTACCAAGCCCTGTGGAACTCAGCGGATGTGCTCCGCTCTAAGATGGATGCCAATGACTACAAGTCTTACCTTTTGGGGATGATCTTTTACAAGTATCTCTCCGATAAGTTGCTCTTCTTCGTGGCGGAGACCATGGAGGAGGAGACAGAGAGTCTGGATGAAGCCTTGGCGCTTTACCGATCCTACTATGAGGATCCAGACTCTCAAGAGGACTTGATCTCCGTCATCACTGATGAGCTCAACTATGTCATCAAGCCAGACTTGACCTTTACAGCCTTGGTGGATCGGGTCAATGAAGGAACCTTCCAGCTGGAAGATCTGGCTCAGGGCTTCCGAGACATCGAGCAAAGTGACGACCTCTATGAAAATCTATTTGAGGATATTGATCTCTACTCCAAGAAGCTAGGGGCGACACCTCAAAAGCAAAACCAGCTAGTGGCTGCAGTCATGAAAGAGCTAGCAGTGCTGGATGTGGCAGGTCATGCGGGTGATATGCTTGGGGATGCTTACGAGTACTTGATTGGTCAGTTTGCGACCGACTCGGGTAAGAAGGCAGGAGAGTTCTATACGCCTCAACCTGTAGCCAAGCTCATGACCCAGATTGCCTTTTTAGGGCGTGAAGACGAGCAGGGCTTTACCCTCTACGATGCCACCATGGGATCGGGCTCCCTCTTGCTCAATGCCAAGAAGTATTCTCACCAGCCTCAAACCGTCCAGTACTTTGGTCAGGAGCTCAATACCTCTACCTATAACCTGGCTCGGATGAACATGATCCTACACGGGGTTCCGGTGGAAAACCAGTTCTTGCACAATGCCGATACGCTGGACGAAGACTGGCCGACCCAAGAGCCGACCAACTTTGATGGGGTCCTCATGAACCCACCTTACTCAGCCAAGTGGTCTGCAAGCTCGGGCTTCCTCCAAGATCCTCGTTTCTCCCCATTTGGCAAGCTCGCGCCTCAATCCAAGGCAGACTTCGCCTTTCTCTTGCACGGTTATTACCACCTCAAGCAGGACAAGGGGGTCATGGCCATCGTCCTTCCTCACGGGGTCCTTTTCCGAGGTAATGCTGAAGGAACCATTCGCAAGGCCTTGCTGGAAGAAGGGGCTATTGATACCGTGATCGGTCTTCCTGCCAATATCTTCTTCAATACTAGCATCCCAACGACAGTCATCATTCTCAAGAAGAACCGCACCAATCGGGACGTTTACTTTATCGATGCTTCTAAGGAATTTGACAAGGGCAAAAACCAGAATATCATGACGGATGCCCATATCGAGAAGATCCTCCAGGCCTATAAGAGCAGAGAGGATATGGATAAGTTTGCCCATCTGGCTAGCTTTGAGGAGATCGTCGAGAATGACTACAACCTCAATATCCCACGCTATGTGAACACCTTTGAGGAAGAAGAAGTAGAGCCACTGACAGAGATCGTGGCTAAGATTAACCAAACCAATGCGACGATTGAAACCCAGACAGCTTCTCTTCTAGACATGCTCAGCCAGCTTCATGGAACGACTCCAGAAGCAGATGCCGAACTCAAGAAATTTGTCCAAGAGTTTAAGGGCTAGGGTGTGAGAAGATAGGGATTAGGTAAAGGGTACTTTATTCGCTATTTCCCAAATTTTTTTCGAATTATAGAAGTAGAGGGACCTTCCCTCTATTTTTTATCGAAAAGGAGCAGGGATGCAAAAGAGACACGCGCATGTATCGCCGACCTTGGACATCATGGCCAAGAAGATTTTTAGTTTACCGGAGGTGACGGCAGCATTTATTCGAGATATTTTGGAGCTAGATGTGGCAGATGCTCAGATTGTGGAAGGAGGCCAGCCCCACAGCATGGCCTATGAGGAGGATGACTTGTTCTCCACTGCGGTGGATGTGAGAGCCAAGCTCCATGACGGGACCGAGGTGATCATCGAGATCCAGATTCGCAAGCAGCAGTATTTCTTGAATCGGTTCCATTACTATTTGGCCAATCAACTGGTGGAAAATGTGCAAAAATTGCGCCAGCAAGGTCAGACACATAAGATGTACGAGCAGATGGAGCCCGTCTACGGGATTGCGATTTTGGAGAAGTCGCTCTTACTGGACGAAGAGGCCGCCATCAATAAATACTGGCTGACTAATAGCAGGTCCGGCAAGCAACTCAAGGCTTATTATAAGAATGGCAAGCATCAAAATCTTTTGCAGGTTGCCTTTTTAGAGCTAGACAAGTATAATAAAGATGAGAACCTGACAGATGCAGGCAGACAGTGGCTGGAGTTTTTTGGGAATCTTCCCTTCACAAAAGCTCCCAGTCAGGTCGTCGCCCACGCAGATTCATTACTGGATTCATCTAGCTGGACCAAGGAGGAGAAGACCATGATAGACGAGCGTATTCGTATTCAAGAAAATTATGATATGACCCTGGAGACGGCTATAGACGAAGCGCGTGAAGAAGGCCTAGTACAAGGTCTGGAACAAGGTTTAGAAAAAGGCTTGGAACAAGGTCGTAAACAGTTGGTATGCGAGATGGTCTCACGAGGAATGACGCCTGATCTTATATCGGAGATGACGGGTTTGTCGCTGGAAGAGATTGAGACTCTTCTTTCTTGAGTAGTTAAAAGAGGCACTGCCTCTTTTCTTTTTGAAAAAACTTGAAAATTTTCCCATTTTTTCAATCCGCCTTTCTAGAATTGTGGTAGAATAACGTCAGACCCCTCCAAAGCCCTTGATACCAGCGTATTTCTGGGGTCTATCCGACGAGTGAATACGATATCGAATACGAGGCTATACGATCATGTATTCAATAAGTTTATCGATCGCGTCCGTTCGTTGTTCGTCTGCTATATGTGTATAGAGATCAAGCGTGATCTTTACTGAGCTATGGCCCAAGCGATCAGAAATACTTTTCGGGTCAACTTTTGCTGCAAACAAAAGGCTTGCGTGAGTATGTCGGAGCCCGTGAGGCGTGATTGCCTTCAGACCGTGATCTTGTATGAACCTTTTAAAATAACGGGTGAAGTTTTGAGTTTGCACCCAATCAGCTGATTCGTTTGTAAAAACGAAATTATCGTCGCCTTCAAAATGTTTCCCGTTTTTAAAGTAAATCTTAATTTGATCTTTTTTCCACTTCTTCAAAATGGACAGAGTCATGTTATCGATTAAGACTGTCCGAATACTCGTTTTAGTTTTGGGCGATTGTATAATCTGTTTCCCGTGAATTCGCGCAACGGTTTTCGCGATTGAGATTCGTTTATTTTCAAGATCAATATCCGACCACTTGAGCGCGAGCGCTTCGCCTTCCCTTAGTCCAGTGTAACTCAATAGATGGACCAACGGCCAAAAGTAAGTCAAAGACGCGTTTTTAGCGAGTTCAAGAAAATCATTCAATTCTTCCTTGGACAGATAATTGTCACGTTTTGAAACAGGTTTGCTTTTAGGTCTGATAACCTTATCAAAAGGATTTGCCGGGACAATATCGATCAAGACAGCGTACTTAAAAATACGCTCAATAACTGACAAATAGTGAGTGTATAGGATATATTTTTCGCTCAATGCTATAACAACTTTTTGACAATATGGGACAGAGATCTTTTTGATCTTCATTCCTTCGAAATGGTCCTTGATTAGTTGTTTTAATTTGTTTTCAGTCAGACCAAAAGTGCTTGCTTTGACCGTCGTTTTATAACTTTCTAACCATAGATAAGCTATTTCTTCAAACGTTGGATTTTGGAATCCGTCCGATTGATTCGATGGAAGCCCGTTCTCTTCCACGTCAAGAAGCAAATTTCTTTCGGCTTGTTTAGCTTCTTTCATGGTCTTAAAGCCCCGGCGCGTGGTTCGCCGTTCTTTTCCAGTTGTGGGATCAATTCCCAGATAGGTCTGAAATAAGTAACGGATCTCTCCGTGTTTGGTTGTATATTTTTTTATCATGTCTTTCCTCCGTTTTGGCTTGCCCGCACAATTGAAAGAACGAAATGATTTTGCTATACTTAACTTATATCATGTTTTCCCCGTGGCTTGCCTCGGGGCTTTTTTGTTTATTCGAAAAACAGTTTAATATTATCTGCTTGCGCATTGGTGATCTTGGCTTTAATTGTCTTGACTTCGTTTGTCTCGATATTCCGCAAGTACAATTTAGCAAGTCCGGGCTTTTCTTCTTGAGTGGTGATAGTGTCCGTGCTCACTTTGCCTTTTCGTTTTCCAGACGCACCGATCACGCCACCTACAATTGTACCGACTGGTCCAAACGCCGAACCGATTCCAGCGCCTAAAAGGGCGCTCCCTTTTTTCCCTTTCTGTTTGGTTGTCCCGGTCGTTTTTGTGCGCTCTATAATCGTAGAGCCTTCAAATTGAAAATTTTCGAACTCAAACAGCTCCGGAGTGTCTGAATAGAATCCAATATAATATAGGCCGTCGATCGTTTTCCGAATTGTTGTCGTTCCGATTGAAATTTTTGTTTCTTGAGCAGCATTTTTCCTCATTTCGTTTATCGAAGAAATTCCGTCTACTGTTTTTTCAGTCGCTTTTTTTGCGAAATTCTTAAATTTGTCAAAGTCCATAACGTTTCTCCTTTTACTATCCCACTAATCGATAGTATTCATCTATTACCATTAATTCATCGGCCGTCGTTTTGAGCTTGTGGCGCTCCATGAAATGTACATAATTAAACTCGCTCGCGTCCCCGGCTTCTAGCTCTTCCTTTAATAAGGCGTGTATCATGGCCCTATTGGCCTCATTCTCGCACTTGATCGGGTTTATGGTATATTCGGCCGTCGTGTGCTCTAAATGGCCCAGCTCGTGCAATATGACCCGTTTCTGGGCCTCAATAGTTAGTGATTTATTAACGAAAATGATCTTCATATCAGATAAGATCATTCCGGGCCGTGGCCACAGTTCATTGTCAAAGTAAGCGAGCGTGACGCCCGCTTCGTGACAAATATCTTCTAGTCTCATAGTCTTCCTTTTAGATATCCTTCAATAATATTTTGTATAGCGACGATATCTTCTTCATTGAGTGGTTTTCCGTCGAAAGTCTTCGCATTTTCGGCCATTTTTCGGAGATCCAAGTCAGAAAAATCCGGCTCTTTCTTTACGGATTTAACTCCGAGCAAAAATTCCGGGGTTACTCCGAGAGCCGTCGCGAAAGCGTCCGCCCGATTTAATGGAAAAGTACGCGTCTTATTAAAATAGCGAGAGATCCCCGACTTTGCCATATTCGTTTTTCTTGCAAGTTCACTCAAAGAAATATTCTTTTCGGCGCTCAATTCCTTTATTAATTCTATTATTTCGTCGTTTGTCCTCATGGTTTATTCACTCCTTTTTATTCACGTTTCTATTATATCACCGTTCCCGAAAAAGTACAAATAATACTAAAAAAATAAAAAATGTATTTTTTTTTGAAAAAAGTGTTGACAAAAGAGAACGGTTAGTTTATACTAAGATTGTTCCCGAAAGAGAACGAATAAAAATGAACGGAAGGAGGTCCATTATATGACCGTAAATCATTTACGAATCAAAGCGGAGCGAGTCGCGAAAGGACTCACACAAGACGACATGGCCAAGGCCCTTGGTTGGTCTGATCGCGCTCGATACGCTAAACGTGAAAATGGACTAGTATCATTCGACGCTGACGAATTGATAAAAGTCGCGACAATCCTCGGATTCTCAAAAGATGAGATCGGTATTTTTTTTACCGAGAGCGTTCACTAAAGAGAACAAGAGGACACGAAAAAGCACCCGAGCGAGAACGTTCGAGCGCTTGAAAAAAATATCTACCTTAATTATATCAGAAAGTGCTTGCCCGCACAATTGGAGGAACGAAGAAATGGAGGAGCTATACTTGCCACCCTTGATCTCAGACGAGATCGCGAAAGTCTATCTCAGATCGATCGTGGATATCGTGAGAGACGAGGTAAAGAAAGAAATAGAAGAAAAACAAATGCCACTCGATCAAAAAGCCTTAATGAAGAAATTTGGCTTCGATCATGGCTATATTAAAAAGCTAGAACGTCGAGGACTTGCATTTCGTAAACAAGGAAAAAAGAAAATGTATGATGTCGCAGACGTTTACGAAATTTTAGAAAAAGAAAAGGAGTATTTAAAATGAATCAAATTATTATTTCTGGGCAAGTTGCCGGAACAGTTGCAATCGGGGGCGTGTGCTTTATCGCTGGCCTTATCGTATCGTGGAAAGACCACAAGAAACGAATGAAGATCGCAAAAACCGAAACACTCAAAGCTATCGAAGAAGGGCTTCCAGAGCACAATGCACAAGTCATCGAGCAATACGAAGACGAACTCGCAAGCCGTCGAAAAGCTATGAAGCTATACACTGAATCGCCGGAGGTTCCGTTCCATGTTTGGTAAGAAAGCCCGAAAAATTGAGCAACAATCAAAAGCGCTCAATCGCTTGTGGTTTATCAATCTGCAGCAAACCGAAATTTTGAAAGCCACGCTTGAGCGGGAAGAACGGCTGCTCGACGAGCTCGCTCGTCTGAAAGGAGAGTTAAGAAATGGTAACAATCAATAAGCTCGAGATCGAAAACGTGAAACGCGTTAAAGCGGTCAAGATCGAGCCGTCAGCGAAAGGACTGACAATAGTCGGGGGAAACAATAACCAAGGCAAAACAAGCGTATTAGACGCGATAGCTTGGGCCTTGGGTGGCAATAAGTACAAGCCTTCGCAACCACAGCGCGAGGGGTCAACAATTCCCCCAAGTCTTAAAATCACGCTGTCAAATGGCCTTGTTGTCGAACGTAAGGGCAAAAATAGCGATCTGAAAGTTATTGATCCAAGTGGGAACAAGGCCGGCCAGAAATTGCTTGATAGCTTCGTCGAAGAGCTCGCTCTTGATCTTCCAAAGTTTATGGAGATGACGAACAAGGAGAAGGCTACAACGCTCTTGCAGATTATCGGGGTCGGAGATCAGCTCGTCCAGCTTGAAATGGAAGAGAAGACTAAGTACCAAGAACGACACGCGATCGGCGTCGTAGCAGACCAGAAAGAAAAGTTTGCCAAGGAACAGCCGTATTATCCGGACGCGCCGAAAGAGCTTGTTTCAATCGCTGAATTGATCCAACAACAACAAGAGATCCTTGGACGGAATGGCGAAAATGCTCGCAAACGTCAGAATCTCGCGAAAATCGAAAGCGATTATAATTTCGCCCTTGCAAACGTACAGCGTTTGGAAAAAGAGCTAGAAGAAGCTCGAGAGAAAGAGCAAGGACTAGCGCAAGACTTGGATATTGCTCGCAAGGATACGCAAGATCTTATCGACGAATCAACGCAAGAGATCGAAGACAGTATCGCGAATATTGAGCAGATCAACTTAAAAGTCCGAGCAAATCTTGACAAAGACAAGGCCGAAGAAGACGCGAAAGTTTACCGCGAACAATACCGCGAATTGGATCTTGTGATCGATGGTATTCGTAAGCAAAAAACGGACTTGCTCACTAATGCAGACTTACCGCTCCCCGGCTTATCGGTGGACGATGGCGAACTATTATACCTCGGTCAACGCTGGGACAATATGTCTGGAAGTCAACAATTACAAGTCGCGACGGCTATCGTTCGCAAGCTCAAGCCAGATTGTGGCTTCGTCCTAATTGACAAACTCGAGCAGATGGACCAGATCACCCTTGCGGAATTTGGGGCATGGCTCGAACAAGAAGGCTTGCAAGCTATCGCGACGCGTGTTTCCACAGGCGGAGAGTGCTCCGTCATCATAGAAGACGGGTACAGTATCGCACCGGAAACATATCAAACACCTACAGCATGGCAAGGTGGCTTTTAAAAGAAAGAAGGAAAAATCATGAAAAAAACAGAAAAATTTATCGTTATTCGTAACAAAGAAAATGGACATTTCTTACAGGAGTATGAAAACAATAATCGAGCTTTGGCCTATAGTTCAAAGTGGACCGATGACTTGCGAGACGCTGCAAACAATAGCGTAGAATCTATTGAAAAGCAGGGTGATCGTATGTATAAAGTCGCCGAAGCGTTCGAAGGCGAACTGCTCGAAGTTACCGCAACGTATGAACTCAAAACGCTCGACGGTAAAGAGCCCGAAGATCTGACCGAAAAGATTGAAGAAGCAAAACGCAAACACTTTGAGAACTTTCTTCGTGGCCTTTTAGCAGATAACGACGAGGAGGACTAAAAAATGCAAATTACAAGAGGAAGGAAGGCACGGGCGCAGAAAGTCGTGATTTATGGCCCGGAAGGGATCGGAAAGTCCAGCTTTGCGAGTCAATTCCCGGATCCGGTTTTTATCGATACAGAAGGATCAACGGACAATATGGACGTGGCCCGTATGGATAAGCCCACAAGCTGGGCAATGCTCAAGAATGAGATCGCGTTTATTAAAGCGAATCCAGACGCTTGCAAAACGCTAGTCATTGATACAATCGACTGGGCCGAACAACTCGCGGTCGATTATGTATGCTCACAGCACCAAAAGAATGGGATTGAAGATTTCGGCTGGGGCAAGGGCTATACATATGTTCAAGAAGAGATCGGGCGCCTATTAAATAGCTTGAGTGAGCTTGTGGACAACGGGATCAATGTCATTTTGACAGCTCACGCACAAATCAAAAAATTCGAGCAACCGGACGAAATGGGATCATACGATCGCTATGAATTGAAGCTCGGACAAAAGACCAGCTCAAAGACGGCCCCACTGGTCAAAGAATGGGCTGATATGGTTCTTTTTGCGAATTATAAGACAATCGTCATGACCACCGACACGGGCAAAAAGAAAGCCCAAGGGGGCGAACGTGTCATGTACACGAACCACCGCCCCGCGTGGGACGCGAAAAACCGTCACGGCTTACCAGATCAGCTACCGTTTACGTTTGAAAGCGTGGCCCATATCTTCAACGCACCACAACCAGAGCCCCAACCGGCACCAGAGCCACAAAAACAAAACATTAACGAGCAATTGCAAGAGGCCGCCCAAGAGGTGGCTCAAGAAATGGGACGAGCTCCACAAGCTGGACTCTTACCTCAAACATTGATCGACTTAATGACACCGCACAACGTGACAGAAAGCGAATTGCAAGACGTGGCATATATCCGCGGACACTTCCCGATGGGAACGCCGATCGAGAACTTTCCGAACAATTATTGGGATATGATCGTGGCGAATTGGGACGCTACACTGGACGTCATTCAAAACCAAGTACGGAAAGATCCAGACTTACCATTTAACACTAACAATTTATAAGAATAAAGGAGAAATTTCATCATGACACAACAACAATTTAACAACAACTTTGATCGCGAATTCGGCTGGGACGACACAATTCAAAAGGATTCAGAATTCGTATTTCTACCAGATGGCCTATACTGGTTCACGGTTAAGGAATACGAGCGCGGACGTCACACACCGAACCCGCAAAATCCCGGTAAGCTCCCAGCTTGTCCGAAAGCGACAGTACACCTTACTATCGTAGCGAATGAAGGCGAAACAGAACTCCGTCACAATCTCTTCTTACATAGTTCAACCGAGGGAATGTTATCCGCGTTCTTTGGAGCTATTGGGCAAAAACGTAAAGGCGAACCGCTTCGTATGGATTGGAACGCGATCATCGGAAAAGTAGGAGTGTGTAAGGTTGGATCTCGCGAATACAACGGGAACAAGTACAACGAAGTAAAAGGCATGATCTATGCCGAAGACGTGGACTATACAAAAGTATTAAACGCACAACCGGGACAACAAGCCCCAGCGTACCAACAACCAGCGCCACAATACCAACAACCACAACAACCAGCGCAAACACAGGGAGGCTTCACAGGAGGGCCGTTCTAATTAGGAGGTTCTAAAGTATGGAGTTAAGACCCTATCAGCAAGAGGCACGGGAAGCCGTTCAGCGTGAGTGGCTAGAAGGTCGGAAACGTACTCTTCTAGTCCTCCCGACTGGAACGGGGAAAACGGTCGTCTTTTCAAAGATCATTGAAGATCAAGTTAGAGAAGGGAAGCGCGTGTTAGTGCTCGCTCACAGATCCGAATTGTTGGATCAAGCAAGCGACAAGCTCAAGACCGCAACAGGCCTCGGTACGGCACTAGAAAAGGCTGAAAGCACGTCAATAGGCTCTTGGTATCGGGTCGTTGTTGGATCTGTCCAGACCATGCAACGGGAAAAGCGTTTAAGTCAATTCCCGCCCGATTGGTTCGACGTGATCGTTGTCGATGAGGCGCACCACGCTATATCTGACGGGTATCAAAAAGTACTGGGCTATTTTAAAGACTCGGAAGTCCTCGGGGTTACAGCGACCCCAGACAGAGGTGATATGAAGAACCTCGGATCGTACTTTGACAGTTTGGCTTATGAGTATTCGCTCGTACAAGCGATCAAAGAAGGCTATCTATCCAAGATTAAGGCTTTGACGATTCCGCTCGATCTCGATCTTTCGAGTGTGGCAATGTCCGCGGGTGATTTTAAGGCAAGCGACGTCGGAACGGCACTCGATCCCTATCTCGTACAGATCGCGGACGAAATGGCCAAGTATTGCAAGGATCGGAAAACAGTCGTCTTTCTTCCACTTGTGAAGACAAGCCAAAAATTCCGCGATATCTTAAACGATCGAGGATTTAAAGCAGCCGAAGTAAACGGCGAATCGAAAGATCGGGCGGAAGTGCTCGAAGACTTTGAGCGTGGCCGGTATAACGTCCTATGCAATTCTATGTTACTCACGGAAGGGTGGGATTGTCCATCGGTTGATTGCGTGGTCGTATTAAGACCGACGAAAGTCCGCGCGCTTTATTCGCAGATGGTTGGACGTGGGACGCGTCTATTCCCCGGAAAAGAAGAGCTTCTTCTTCTCGATTTCTTATGGCACACGGAACGGCATGAGCTATGCCGGCCGGCTCACTTGATATGTGAGAGTCCGGAAGTCGCAAAGAAGATGGTCGAGAATATGGAAGAAGAGACGGGCGTCGTGATTGACCTTGAGCAAATGGAAGTCAAGAGCGCTGAAGACGTTGTCGCAGAACGTGAAGAAGCCCTTGCGAAACAACTCGCAGAAATGCGGAAACGCAAGCGGAAACTCGTCGATCCGTTGCAATTCGAAATGTCTATCCATGCGGAAGATCTTTCGAACTATGTTCCTAACTTCGGGTGGGAAATGGCCCCGCCGTCTGAAAAACAACTCAAAGCCCTCGAGAAGTACGGTATTTTCACCGACGAAGTGGGTAACGCTGGGAAAGCAAATCTTTTACTTGATCGCTTGAATAAGCGACGGAATGAAGGGCTTTCGACACCGAAGCAAATTCGTTTTCTTGAGAGTCGAGGCTTCCGGAACGTCGGAATGTGGAACTTTGAAAGCGCAAGAAATATGATTGACCGTATCGCTGCTAACGGGTGGAGAATCCCGTCCGGAATCAGAGCAAGCGAATATGTACCAGATTAAAAAATAAGGAGAAACACAATGAAAACTAACAAATTAACACTTTTGACAGTCGCGACTATTGCAACAGCTACACTAGGGATCAAGGGAGTAAATGCCGATGAGTCTGATCGAGGAATCACGCCAGAGACAACAACAATTGCAACAAACCAAAGCGGAGAAGCAAGCGGAACTGAATCAGCTATTCCAGCAACGGAAGCAGATCAACCAACAAATTCTAGCAATGACGCGGGAGCAGGAAGCGCTGAAGCTAAGAATAACGAACGAGAAGGACTTCCAACAACTTTTGAAAAGAGCGGGAATGTGATCGAAGTCAAGAACCCGGAAGTCGTTGTCGATCAGTCAAACGGTACAGGGAAGTATCAACCCTTCAGCGTGGAATATAAGAACGTACACTTCCCAGATGATCTCGAGATCAACGAAGGGGACAAAGTGACGTTCACGCTTCCAGAAGAAGTAGCTTTTCAAACAACTTTCACGTTTGACGTACACAACCCAGAAAATGCGGTCGTCGGTCAAGCTACCGCGGACAGCACAGCCGGGACTGTTACGACAGTTTTCAACGACTATTTCAAAAACCACCCCCTAAACAAGCAAATGAGCCTCAAAATGGACGCAAAATGGACTGATAAAGTACAAAGCGGGCAACCCGTAAGCGCAAACTTTAACGGCACAGTCGTAACGGCTCAAATCGGCAAAGAACAAGTGATTGGAAAAGATGAGCTCCTTTCTAAGTGGGGTTCACAAGATGAAAATGACCCAACTGTTATTAATTGGACCGTGCGCGTGAATTATGCGCGAAAAGTCCTAAACTACGTCAAAATCATCGATGAAATGAGCGAAAATCAAAAGCTAGTCGATGATTATTTTGAAATCAAGAATATTGAGAGCGTGGATCCGTGGATCGACAAGGGGTCCGCAATGGATCTTGTTAAGTCAATTAGTAAGTCAGATCACGGCTTCGAGATCAAGATGGATCGTCTTGATCGTATGATCTATTTAAACTATAAGACCAAACTAACAAGCGCGGTTAAAGATAGCGTAAACCCAACAAATAAAGTTGAACTTAAAGCCGAAGATTCGGGCGCCGTTTCTTATAGCTACGTTCAGCTTGTCGGAGGTAAGGGCGACGCGTCTGGAGAAAACAAGCCAGTTTGGGAAATCCCTAATGACGCTCCGAAATACGAAAAACCTTCAATCGATTTAAACGATATCCCACTTATGCCTCCGGCTCCGGTCCTTGAAAAACCGGAATGGAAAGGCGGTACAACACCGTTTGACGCACCACAGCTTGACAAGCCCGAGTGGGAAGGCGGGGTGACACCTCCGGACGCGCCGGTTTTAGATAAACCAGAACTAGTGATCGATATTCCAGATCCAAAACGCGATGAACCAAAACCACAACCAAAACAAGATAAGCCAAACACACCAGCGCCAAAAGGAACACCAAAAACCGAAGAAGTAAAAATTACTAATCGCGCGGAAAATCACGCGGAAATCACGCGAAACGAATCTGAAGAAGTCGAAGCGTACAGCGCACCAGCTACACTCCCTAATACGGGATCAGATTTCGGAATCACGATCAGCCTTATCGGACTTTTAGGATTGAGCCTCGGAGTCGTTGGAATGGCCAAAAAGGAGAACTAATTGAAAAAAATGATCGTATGGGCCCTTTTTGATAGTGGGAATGGGAGTTATACAAAAGGCGTCAAGGATCTAAACGATAAGGGTTTGTGTGATATTGAAATACACCCGATAGGGATAGATATTGAGCATAAAAATAGTCATTTTATTAATCTAAATCTTGCTGATTATAGTCGATTGTTTGGAGATAATACCTTATTCGATACACTTGATAGGCTACCAAGACCCGATTTAATTATCGCAAGTCCGCCTTGCGAGAGTTGGAGCAATGCGAGCGCAATTCCTAACGGTAACGCTTGCTGGAAAAAAGAGGATCTATCAGACAGTCTTTTTGAACCACAAAGGGAGCCGAGCCCGTTCACGATCCGAAGCAATAGCGATTATGAGCAAGCGTACAACAATTACAAGTACGATCGACAATTTATGAAGAGAGTCAATGGGGAGTTATGTGTATTTAACACGATCGAGATTATTAAACGATACGAGCCGGAGTTTTTTATCATCGAAAATCCAGCTAGTGGGAGAATATGGCGATATATTGAAGAAGTCATAGGCTTTGAATTACCGTTTAAGAATCCGACTCGTTATAACAATTACGGCTACCCGATTCAAAAACCGACGAAATTTGCCAGTAACCTAGATTTACAACTTAACAACGAAGCGAATAAACCAGAGGTTACTTGGCAAGATTTCTCGACGTCATATAATGAGCGTTCAAACATACCACAAGAACTCGTAAAAGAAATTTTTACAAAAGTGTACAAGAAATGGAAAGGAGGGGACTAGTGGAACGAGAATTTGACTTATTACCATTACTGGACTATATAGACCCCTCGATTTTATCTTACCAAGAATGGATAAACGTCGGCTTCGCCTTAAAGCATGAGGGGTACACAGCTTCCGACTGGGATAATTGGTCCTTACGCGATCCAGCCCGGTACCGTAAGTTTGAATGTTTTAAGAAATGGGACACCTTCAACGAAGAAGCGGGCTCGATTGTAACAGGCGGTACAATCGTACAACTCGCGAAAGATCACGGCTGGGTGAATCCATACTCAAGCGATAGCGAGGGAGCTCATGAGCTCGATTGGAACGATACGATCGATCGGGACTATCGCTTGATTGATAAGAGCTGGATCGAGGGGAAAGAGATTCATGAGCCTACAAACTGGAACCCAGTACAAGAGATTATTAAATACCTCGAGGCCTTGTTTGAATCGTCCGAGAATGTCGGATATGTTACCGAGTCATATCCAAAAGTAAACGATGAGACGGGCGAAATAGAGAAATGGCTTCCGACCAAGGGAGCGTATGACCGGACAGCGGGACAACTGATCGAGCAACTATCCAAGTGTAACGGCGATATCGGAGCGGTCCTCGGGGACTATCACAAGGAAGCGGGTGCGTGGATTCGATTCAATCCGTTAGACGGCAAAGGAGCCAAGAACGAAAACGTAACCGATTATCGTTATGCGCTCGTTGAATCGGACAGCATGAGCGTAGAAAAGCAAAATGCTATCTATAAAGAGCTTGAATTGCCAATCGTGGCCCTTGTCTATAGTGGAAACAAGTCCTTACACGCGATCGTGAAGGTGGACGCGGGCAACTATGAAGAATACAGAAAGCGCGTTGACTACTTATATAAGATATGCCAAAAGAACGGGATATCAGTCGACACACAAAACCGCAACCCGTCGCGCTTGTCACGTATGCCGGGATTCGAACGAAACGGCCAGAAACAATTCCTTGTTGATACAAATATCGGTAAACATAATTGGGAAGAATGGTATCAGTATATCGAGGACTTAAACGACGATCTTCCAGATCCGGAAGGGCTGGGCGATAGCTGGGACAATCTTCCAGAGCTTGCGCCCGAGCTAATCGAAGGCGTCCTTCGACAAGGACATAAAATGCTGATCGCTGGGCCGTCAAAAGCCGGGAAGTCATTCAGCTTGATCGAAATGTCAATCGCAATTGCAGAGGGCAAGAAATGGCTCGAGTGGAAGTGTACGCAAGGTAAGGTCCTATACGTCAATCTTGAATTGGATCGCGCGTCATGTCTCCATAGATTCCGCGATGTGTACGAAGCAATGGGGCTTCAGCCAAACAATTTACAAAATATCGATATCTGGAACTTGCGCGGAAAGACAGTCCCTATGGACAAGCTCGCTCCGAAATTGATCCGCCGATCGCTCAAAAAGAATTATATAGCCGTCATTATTGACCCTATCTATAAGGTTCTGACAGGAGACGAAAACAGCGCGGATCAGATGGCACACTTTACGAATCAGTTCGATAAAGTAGCGACAGAGCTCGGGTGCTCGGTGATCTATTGCCACCATCACTCAAAAGGTGCTCAAGGGGGCAAGAAGTCAATGGACCGGGCCAGTGGTTCGGGCGTATTCGCTCGGGATCCGGACGCGTTGATCGACTTGGTAGAATTGGACGTCACGGAAGAGTTACTTACTCAACGGATCAATCATACAGCGACACGGATTTATAAAGAAGCCTTGCAAACGTGCAACCTTGGATATTACCAAGAGGAAGTAAGCCTCGACGATCTCCAAAGCCCCGCGATTATGCGGACACACTTCGAAAAAGCAATTCCAAACGTGCTCGATCGGAAGCCTTGGACGGATAAGATCGAGGAAGCCCGTCGAGCGATTGAAATTTCGACAGCGTGGCGCGTGGAAGGAACGCTTCGAGAGTTTGCCAAGTTCAAGCCTATCAATATGTGGTTTAGCTATCCCGTGCATTTCTTGGACGATTCAGGGGTTCTCGCTGATATAAAATTAGAAGATGATAAACCAGGGTGGATGAAAGCTAAAGAAACTCGCAAAAAGAATGCGAAGGAAGATAAAAAACAGAAGTTGATAGAGTTCGACGAAGCTGTTGAAAACGCGAATTTTGGCGAACCGCCTTCAAAAGAGGACGTAGCTGAGTATTTAGGAATTTCTGTAAAAACAGTTACTCGCAGATTAAATTCATCTAAAAAATATTGGTTCGATAAGAACTCAAATTCAATAAAAGAAAAAGGACAAGACCATAAAAACGTGGTCGTGTCCCGGACAGCCATCTATATATTATATATATAGATAATGTCCTGTCGTCCATCATGTCCATACCTGTATAGACAGGGTTGCTTAAAACGCACCCTGTCATATACAAGGTCCATGGACTAAGCGCGAAAAATAAAATAAAAAAGAAAGGTAAAATAAAAATGTTTATTTCAGTGCAAGGAAAATTTATAAATGTCAATCATATAATTATGGTTGAAAAGATAAATGCAAATTCTGCTAAGATTTTTTTGATTCATCAAAACGAACCTATCGAAGTTGCTTTATCTTATGCAAGTATTTTAGGCAAAATACATAGAGCTCTTGGATTATTAGAATAAACTGATAGAAAGGATTTTCTATGATTGAATTCTTTTTGCCGATGGAAAAAATTCCGACAACGACACACCAACAGAAAAAAGTAAATGTCAGAAATGGCAAGCCGATTTTCTACGAGCCAGTGGAGCTGAAAAACGCTCGAGCAAAATTTGAAAGTTTACTTGCGCGTCATGTACCACCAGACAAACTGAAAGGGCCGATTCGGCTCACGGTCAAATGGTGCTTTCCGATGATTAAGGGAGTACGCATAGGCCAGTACAAGACGACCAAACCAGATACGGACAATCTCCAAAAGCTATTTAAAGATTGTATGACCAAGCTCGGCTTTTGGAAAGACGACGCACAGGTCGCAAGCGAGATCGCTGAGAAGTTTTGGTCCGAGGTCGTGGGGATCTATGTCAGAGTGGAGGAGTGGGACGATGAACTATATACATTTCTTTAGCGTCGAGCTCCCGGACTTTATGGCACGAAATAACCAAGTGGCCCAGACTTTGGGATTCGGTTCCGAGCGCTATTGGTTTTGGACCGTGGACGCGATCGCTGAAATCTGCAAAAAATACCATGACGACGAACTAGTCGTAAAGCAATTCGGGCTCTTGTTTGAATGGCTCGAGAAACAAGCGGAAGGGGTGGCGCAATGAAAGAGAAATCTTATTTCGAGGTTTTGAAAGAAATAGAACGTGATCGTGATAAGTGCAATAAGTACGAACGTTTTGACGTGCAATTATTGCTCGGGTCTATATGCGCAAAACTTGTCGAACAAGTGGAAAAAGACGAGAAAGTAGAATCAATCAACTATACGATACCGATCAGAGATCAAGTATACGACATAACGGTTCGTCGGTTGAAAAAGAACGAAGGTGGGAGCGATGGAATATGTGAAATATGACCCGAAGCAGCGCGAGGCGTTGAAAAAGAACCTTAGGCGTCTAATGGACGAAAAAGGAGTCACAAAAACACAGCTTTCAAGAAAGCTGGGCTGGTCCTATAATACGATTGATTATTGGTTAAGAGGCGATCGCGTACCCGATCGGACAGGAATCGAGGCTATATGCGATTATTTCGGAATCTCAGACGTGGAGCTTTTGGGATCGGAAATGAAAGTCCGCACGTTTGCGTATTATAAAAACGATACGCTACTCGCATTTGGCACGATGGAAGAGATCGCGGAACAAACGGGCCGAAAGATCGAGTCCTTGCGGAGCTTGCTTTGCAACTCGAAGCGATTCAACAAGACAACGAAAACGTACATGATCGAGCTCGAGGACGATAAACGATACAAGCTGAAATTTAAGCAGTCGTTTACGATCGACGAGTTGAATCTAAAAGGGATTGGGTGGCTCTTAGAAAGCCCACTCGTAGAAGTAGAAGAGGTGGAAGAATGAATAAACAGGAGTTGATAAAAATTTATGAGGACACTAGCTGTACTCTTATTTCAATTAATGGAGTTTTGGAAGATCTCAGACAACTAGATGAACCGAAAGAAAAAGTCACGCTTCCACGGCCAGTGGCAAACTGGATCTCTTGTGTGAGAGGACGAAACAAGACTTTACATTTTGCGCTAGAAAATGCACCAGAAGAAGTGAATCTTTGGTTTTGTGAAGATGAAAAGAATCGGCAAAATGTTTTCGCTGACGCTTGGGTGAATGGCTATCATATTGAAAAAGAAAAACGATATATCGTAACAGTAAAAAATATCGGTGACGGCTGGGAGTATCTGAAATGGAACAGCGTACAACGTTACTGGTATTTTGGCAATAAGACAAGACTAGACGATGTTCGCTTGTATCACACGTTAGAAAATCTTCAAAAAGGGGGCTTCGGGAATGTGTTTGTAAACCCGCTCTTTACGATTGAGGAGGTAGCGGAATGATAATATCGACCGAAGAATGGATAAAATTCAGAGAAGACGGACAAAAATTCGCCTTGGAGAAAATCGAAGAATTATTTCCGAACAATGACGATGAGGTGGAAGAATGATAGAAATTAGGTTACAAAATCCATACGTAGACGAAACTATCAAAGTAAAAGAAAGTTTTGGACAAATTGCTAAAATGCTAGAATGGCACGCGCGAGGAAATATAGAGTATCTTCAATTGCTTCAATCCGAACCAGAAGAAAGATTGATTACTATCAATCCTAAACACTTTGCGAAAATTGATTTTAAAATTGAAGAGGTAGATTGATGTTTGTTATTTTCAGAAACAATTCAGAAGAACGTATAATAAATACCGATCAAATAAACACAATCTTTCGAGATGAAGATCAAAAAGAACCATACTTTCGTGTTGAATATTTTGGAGGTGGTTTCAATTTTCATTCGATGGAATGGAATGGCTTTTTCCGAGGCACACCAACTCTATCAGATGTTTGGCTTGCTTTAAGGTATTTTGAAAGATTACAAGAAAAAGGGTTGGGAGAATGAACTTACTAGATTTTATCTTTTTCATGCTTTGCGGAGTTTGGCTGATCGGTTTTGCATGGGCCAGTGTGATAGCTTTTAGAAGCAGAAAAACCAACGATAAAACAACGTTGAAAAACAACAAAAACCTAAATGTAAATATCAGCAAGATGAACGCGAGTAAACTAACAACTATGGATATTAGAAAGGATAAAGAATGACGAATAATGTAAAGATGATATGCGCAAATGTCGCGTTTGTATTCTTCGTTCTTTTCGTGGTATGCGTCAATCTTAACGCACGGATCATGACGCTTGAAACGAGCAACAGCGAGCTACAACAAACGATCCTAACGCAAAAGGACGAGCTGGAGAAAGCAAAAGAAAAAAACATAATGCAAGACGTGATTATTAATAAACTGAATAATGATTATAATTCACGTATGGCACAGGAATTACAAGAGATCGCCGATATTAACGGCGTGGGGGGGTAGTGTGAAAGTTTATGTCGTTAGAAAATACCTAAAACGTACACGATGGGACGTGAATCATTCAACCAAGTTCGAAGAATTTGAATTTAAGACAAAAGAAGAGGCGCTGGCCTATCGTAATAGTCAGAAAGTCGGAGTCTTTGACATTTACGAAAAAGAAGCATAAAGCCCAGTTAGGGCTAGAAAGGAGGGGAGCTTGCGAATTGAAACAAGATACGGATATCTGATCGACGCGCTTCGAAGATATCCATTCGATAAAGAAATCAAAGAGCGAATCGAAGAGATCACTTTCCCTTATCAAAATTTCGACGAGAATTGGTTTATAAAAAGCAAGTCAGCAAGTAACACGCCAGAGGCTTTAAAAAACGTGATCCTTAAAGAAAACGATCCGGAATTGATTCGACTCTATACGCTCGCAGAAGCGATCACAGAATACACAAGCGAGTGTGCTCCCTCAAATTGGGAGGCAATTAAGGCCCTATACGTGACACGATCGAAAAATGTCGAAGGAGTGGCACTCGAGCTCTTTATGTCAAAGAATTCAGTCTATCGGCATATCATAAAACCATTTTTTGAAGGGCTGGAAAAGAAATATACAAGTTTTTTCTTAAAAAGTCGCTAAAAGTTGGGAAAAGTGCACGAAAAAAGGTGATAAAATTGTATTATCGGAAGATTGAAGGAAACGACAATCTTCATTGCGGACGACAGGACAAGCCAACAGTTACAGCAGCACGTTTTACTTTTCATAAAAAAAACTTTCCCAGTTTGTGAGGTCTCCTTATATTTTTTAAAAATTATTTCGTTTCGGCGGTTCGATTCCGCCCGTCCGCTTTTGGTAAGGTTCTTTTAGTTCTTCCCCTTGCCAGAGATTTCTATAATCTATACTTTTCTTTTCAGACTCTCCCTATTCCTTTCTGGGGAGTCTGTTTTTTTGGTGGTTTAAAATGCAAATCGAAAAAGTCAAAATAGCCGATCTGAGAGAATACGAGGGAAACGCGAAATTGCACCCACAAGAGCAGATCGACAAGATCAAAAAGTCGATACAAGAGTTTGGAAACAATGATCCGATCGCAGTCGATGAAAATAACGTGATTATCGAGGGGCACGGGCGCTTACAAGCGCTCGAGCAGCTCGGGTACACGGAAGCGGAAGTTATTCGCTTGTCTCACTTATCAGAGGATCAAAAGAAAGCCTATATCTTGGTACATAACAAGCTAAACATGGATACGGGCTTTGATATCGAAATGTTAAGAGACGAGCTGGACGGGATCTTTAGTGTGGATATGGTAGATTTTGGCTTTGACTTGCCAGAAGATGAAATTTTAAATTTCAGCTTGGAAGTAGAAGAGCAAGAGGAAGAAGAAAAAGAATTTCATAGAGAAACAACAATAAATCAATATAATCTGGACTTATTCGATCCAGCAAAGACTGAAGGGCGTTTTGAAATGCCCGCTCTTGATCCAGTGGATCACGTTCCGGAACGCTTGCAAGGCTTTAATTACGTTTTGAACAAACCGGACCACGGCGCAGGAGTTCATTTCTTTCTTGATGATTATCAGTTCGAGAGGATATGGCAACGGCCGGAATATTACATCGAGAAGTTAGGCGAGTTCGATTGCGTACTCACGCCAGACTTTAGCTTATATATCGATATGCCGGTCGCTATGCAAGTTTGGAACGTGTATCGCTCGCGTTTAATTGGTCAGATTATGCAGAGATACGGCTATACGGTTATTCCCACGGTATCGTGGGCGTATTCGGACAGCTTTTCTTTTTGTTTTGACGGATTGCCGGAGGGCGCTACACTTGCGATCAGCACAATCGGGGTCAAGCAGAACGAAGAACAATTAAAAATATGGCGTGATGGTATGGACGTTATGATCGAGTTATTGAAGCCCAAAAGATTATTGGTATATGGTGGCGCAGTTGAGTACGATTATGGAGACATTGAAGTACACTATTTCGAAAATGAAACAACGGAGAGAATGAAAAATGGGTGGTAGAGGAGCTAAAAGCTCGGGCGGTAAAGGCCGTAAAGCGAAAAAAGTTAGTGGTGGTGGCGGTGCGACTAGCGCCGGAACGTTGCCACAAAGTACAGAGGCAAAGTTGAATCCTATTCAAATTAAACTGAAAAAGAAATTGTTTGCTAATTATCACGAGAAACGCGAGCAATGGAAGCGAATAGGGTCAAGACAAACGGTTAACTATGATAAATCAGATAAGCGGATCACTCGAACACAAGGAGAAGCACACGTTTCCCGCGTGAGTCGGTGGAGAAAAGACACTTATTTCAGAGATTATAAGTCAAACGGAAAAAGTGCGGTACAAATTCAAAGCGGAAAAATGAAAAAACGCTGGGCGAAACATTTCAACGAGCACCACAACTCGAGGCGTGATGGCTTGAATAGCGATTTTGTAAATGCTCAACGAATCAGAGTGAGGTAAAAAATTAAAAGTAAGGAAGTGAGGCGATGGCTGGTGCAGACAATTTAAAGGTCCCAACCTCGGAAGAAGCACGAAAATATGGCCGAAAAGGCGGTATCGCCTCCGGCAAGGCTCGAAGAGAAAAAGCGGATCTAAAAAAGAAAGTCAATCAAATTTTGGAAATGGACGTTTTCAGTCCACAGCTAAAAGAAATGCTCGAAGAGAAAGGCTTGAGCGCAACGAACCAGACAGCGATCGCGACGGTTCTTTTGCAGAAGGCCTTAAAAGGCGATATGCGAGCGATTGAGCTTCTGGCCAAGATGAACGGCAACGAGGGCACGAAAGACGCTCTCGATAAGAAAGAGCAAAAAGAGCGTGTTAAGGCAATGCAACTTGAGAACAAGAAACGCGAGCAAGCTCTTGAAGGCGGTATGGCGTCCGAGGATATCATGGCCGATTATTTCGAGAAGTTGGAAGGAGTGATACAAGATGGCACTTGATCGGTTATACACAGATAAACAGATCGGGATCTTGCGTCGTTCTCTCTCTCGCGATTGGTACATGATGATAAATCATGGCGCAGTACGGGCCGGAAAAACCAAGCTCGACAATGATCTTTTTTTGATGGAGCTGAAACGCGTCAAGAAAAATGCTGCAAAAGTCGGGGTTCAAACTCCGATGTATATTCTGGGGGCGGTATCGTCTGGGACGTTGCAAACAAACATCTTGCGCGAGATCACAGACGCTTACGGCCACGAATTCCAGTTTGACAGACACGGGAATTTTACTCTTTTTGGCGTGTACGTCGTAACGACGTTTACGGGGTCCATAGCGGGCCTAAAAGCTATCCGGGGTATGACAGCCTTCGGGGCATACGTCAACGAGGCCACGCTCGCGAATAAGGAGGTTTTTGACGAAATTCTGAAGCGTTGCTCCGGATATGGCGCGCGTATTATATGCGATACCAACCCGGACCACCCAAAACACTGGCTCAAGGTCGATTATATCGACAAGGCCGATGATGAAAAGATCGTCGCGAATCATTTTACAATCTTCGATAACACGTTTTTAAATCAGCGGTACGTTGATAATTTGATCGCGACAACGCCTTCCGGTATGTTTACCGAACGCGGGATCTACGGGCACTGGGTGATCGGTGAAGGCGCGGTCTATCGCGACTTCAAAGAGGATATGTACACGACACAACAGCCCGAGCATTTCGCGAAGATTTACGCGGGTGTGGACTGGGGATATGAGCACTGGGGCTCGATCGTGGTCGTGGGCCAAACCGAGGCCGGCGATGTGTACATACTCGAGGAACACGCGCACCAGTACAAAGAGATTGACTTCTGGGTAGATATCGCAAAAGATATCAAGGCCAGGTACGGCGATATATTCTTTTGGGCTGATAGCGCACGGCCCGAGCACGTCGGACGATTTAACCGCGAACGGCTCAAGTGCTTTAATGCGTATAAGTCAGTATTATCTGGAATTGAAGAGGTGGCCAAGCTGATGAAAGCTGGTCGTTTTTTTGTCGTTTCGAATAAGGTCGCAAAATTTAAAGATGAGATCTATCAATACGTCTGGAACGAGCGATCAGGCGAGCCGGTAAAAGAGCATGACGACGTACTGGACGCGGTGAGATACGCGATCTATTCGCAACACGTCTACGATACAAGTAGCACAGTAAAAGAGCGTATGACCAGCGCACAATATTATTTCTAAAGGGAGGAATAAGAGAAATTGAAATTCTTAAAAGGACGGCGTTTCGATGAGAACGCGAATCGTCAATTTATCATGACGGCCGAAGATTTTGAAACAATCGAATACGAGGGCCAGAAATGGATTGAACGCCTAAAAAACTATATCGGGACGCACAGATCTGAGCAATTGGACCGCTTGAAAGAACTCAAGCGCTATTATCTCGCTGATAATAATATCAAGTACCGCGATGATAAAAGCGATCCATACAGCGCAGATAATCGAATCGCGAGCGACTGGGCGAAATACATTGCTATTTTCGAACAAGGCTATATGCTGGGGAACCCGGTCGAGTACAAGAATGAAAACGCGGAAATTCAAAAACAGATCGATCAGTTTTCGAAGCAAAACAACGAAAAGGACCACAACGTCGCGATCAAGACAGATCTCGCGATCTATGGCCGTGCTTATGAGCTTTTGAACGCGTACCGAGACGAAGACGGGAGCGTTTGGGTCAAGCTCTATCGTATGGATCCAGAGCAAACTTTTGTCATTTACGACGACAGCTACGAGCAACGGTCTTTGATGGCTATTAACTACTACTCTATCAGTTACGGGAATGGACACAAACGCGATTTCGTTAAGGTCTATACCAGTAACGCTATTTATGAGTATGTGGACGATAATCAAGACACGGACACGCTTCATCTCAAGGATACGAGCGAGCATTTCTTTAATGGCGTACCAGTAAATGAGTTTAGCAACAATACGGACCGGACAGGGGCGTTCGAAGCCGTGCTTGACTCTATCGACGCTTACGATTTATCACAGTCAGAGCTTGCTAACTTCCAACAAGACAGTAACGAGGCTCTTTTGGTGATCTCCGGGAACCCATTCACAGGTGTAGAAGATAAAGACTTCATGGAAGACGGTCGCGTCAATCCAAATGGACGGCTTGCGGTATCTCAAGCATTTAAAAAAGCAAAAATCTTGATCCTTGATGATAACCCGATTCCGGGCGGATCGAGTCCAAGCGCGAACTATCTTGTTAAGTCATACGATACAGCCGGAGCGGAAGCGTACAAGGAACGGCTAGTAAATGATATTTTACGCTTTACCTTCACGCCGGATACAACGGATAACAACTTCGCTGGCACACAGTCAGGCGAAGCGATGAAATATAAGATGATGGCTGCTGACAACTATCGCGGTAAACAAGAGCTTTTGTTTGAAAAAGGCCTTATGCGTCGTTTGCGTTTAGCCGTCAATATCTGGAAGATCAAGGGCAACGATTCCGACAATTACAACCTTATCAATGAGACGGACGTCGTATTTACGCCAAACTTACCACAGAATGACGCTGAAATGGTCGCTATTGCCAAAAATCTCTATGGCGTGGTGAGTGAACAAACGATCGTCGAAATTCTTGAGCAAGTGACCGGGGTCAACGCAGAGGCAGAGCTGAAACGTATGAAAGAGGAAACGGAAAAAGCGCTTGAAATGCTCCCACGAATCGAGCCACAAGCCGGCGAGGTAGCAACAGATGAAGAAACTGAAGATAAGCGCCCATGATGAATATTGGGAAGCACGCGCCCGGGAGATATTCGAATACGTTGACCGAAAAGATATAGATTTTTTCGCTGAATTGGAAAAAACTTACCGCAACGAGGCGGTAAGGCTTCAAAAGTCGTTGTTTGACTTTTACACAAAGTACGCTGAAGATCATGAACTCACTTACCAAGACGCAACGAAGCGCCTTCGAGGTGAGGATCTTAGCGACTATGTGGACAATGCGACGCTATACCGCGAGCAGGCTGAAAAGGATCCAGAGCTTTTGAAGCGATTAAACCAACAATATGCGTCAGCTCGAGCGATCAGAATCGAGGCTTTGCAGTTGGAAACTATCCACAGGCTCGGAGTGCTCACAGGAGCGCTTCATAAGAGCTTCGAGAAGTATTTATTCAACGTTGCGGAATACGCGTACAGAAAGGCTATGGGAGGCCGTACAGGCGCGGTCAACCGTCCAGCGTTTGAAGAGATTGTCAAAACGCCGTTCAATGGCCGGAACTATTCCGAGCAGTTGTGGGGCAATACTGACAGCCTTGCGCAAAAGCTGAAAGAAGTTTTCAAACAAGGCTTTATCCGTGGGGACAGCCCGCAAGATATGGCCCGCGAGATTCGGAAAGAATTTAATGTGGCACGGTCGCGAGCTGAAACGTTGGTAAGGACCGACGCGACGGCCGTCATAAATCGGGCCACTATCAAACGGTATCAGAAAGCCGGGCTTGAACACTATCGGATCTTGGTCGTGCTAGACGATCGGACCACTCAAATATGCCGAAGAATCGCGCAAGAGGACAAACTGTACAAGCTCGAGGACGCGCAAGTCGGGGTAAATATGCCCCCGTTTCATTATAATTGCCGGTCTACGATCATGCCGGACGCGGGAGAAATAGAAGAGGAGGGATCGAGTGATTAATATCTGGGATATGGTATCTTACACAGCGGGCCTTTTCTGCTTTGCCTTTCTAGTCGTGGCAGGTTGGGCCGTACTCGCTGGAATGATCGAGGGTATCATAAAGAGCATTAAAAATTCACGAGGTGACAAGGAGGAAAAATAATGAATGAATGGCAAAAACGTTTTGTGAAAGAATATCATGAATTGAGAGGACGTTTCGCGAAATTAGACGAAATGATCCAAAGATATGAAAAAGGACAACTCGAATTTGAACCGAAATGCCCTATCGATTTATTGAAGCGTCAACGTTCTATTATGTGGGAATATCTTTCAACTTTAGAGCAACGTGCGCGAATTGAAGAAGTTAAATTGTAAGACTGTATAAAATACAGTCTTTTCTTTTTGTCCAGACTATGCGGAGGACGTTAAAAGCTGCATTGTTTCGTCGCCGGACGTAAAGCGAGAAAATCGGGTGACGGCGTAACCGTCGGAGGAAAAATATGTCAGAAAATACACAAGCAGTTGAGACTGAAGCTATTGAGCAAGACGTCACTCAAGAAGAACAAGTCGAAACCAAGCAGGAAAAGGCAGAACGTACCTTTACACGCGCAGAGTTTGGGAAAGCAATCGCAGCCGAGGTAGCTAAAGCACGGGCCAGCTGGGAAGCAGAGCAAGCTGAAGCAATCGAAAAGGCCAAAAGCGAAGGCGAACGCCTCGCGAAGCTGACCAAAGACGAACGCGCGAAAGAAGAGGAAGCAAAACGGATCCAAGCGATCGAAGAACGCGAGCGAGCTCTTGCAATTAAAGAAATGCGCGTGGCCACTCAAACGCTATTGAGCGAAGAAGGACTTCCGGGCGAGTTTATCGATTTTGTGATCGATGAGACAGCCGAAGCCACAAAGGAGAAGATCGGCACGTTGCGAAAAATCTTTGATAAGGCAGTAGAAACCCGCGTCGATGAACGTTTGACCCAGAAAGCACCTCGCAAGGGTACGGGCCCAGTATCTATGACTAAAGCGGAGATCATGGCTATTGAGAACGACGAAGAGCGTCAAGCGATGATCGCTGCAAACATTGGACTATTTAAAAATTAGAAAGGGCTATTAAAATATGGCTGAAACAAAACTAACAACCATGAACGACTTGGGCGAAATTAAATCAATTGATTTTGTCAATAAGTTTTCTAAAAATATCAATGACTTACTTCGACTTTTGGGCGTTACACGTCGCCAAGAGTTGACTAACGACTTAAAGATCCAAACTTACAAATGGACCGCAGACGTTGACACAACTAAAACCGCTGAAGGTGAAACAATTCCGCTTTCTAAAATGACACGCGCGAAGGATCAAGAATACACAGTAGAATGGTTCAAAAAACGCCGTGCAGTATCAGCGGAAGCGATCGCACGTCATGGTGCGTCACGCGCTATCACAGAAGCAGACACACGCTTGCTTCGCGAAATTCAAAACGGAATCAAGGACGACTTCCTTGCTTACCTTAAAAAGACAAAAACTAAAGTTACAGGGAAAGGGCTTCAACAAGCTCTTGCGAATAGCTGGGGCAAATTGACCACTTTCAACGAATTTGAAGGCTCTCCGCTTGTTTCTTTTGTGAACCCGCTCGATGTGGCTGAATACCTTGGATCAACAGCCGTTGCGTCTGACGCTTCAAACGTATTCGGATTCACACTTCTCCAAAACTTCCTCGGTATGCAAAACGTTATCGTTATGCCTTCATGCCCACAAGGGAAGATCTATACAACAGCCGTTGAAAACCTTGTCTTCGCTTACTTGAATGTTTCTGGTGGTGATCTTGGCGGATTGTTTGCGGACTTTACCGACGAAACAGGTCTAATTGGTGTGGCGCGTGATCGTCACTTGAATAACTTGACTTTCGAGTCAGTATTCTTTGGCGCTAACGTTCTCTTTGCTGAAATTCCGGACGGTGTGGTAGAAGCTACAATCCAAGCGCCAGCGTCAGCAGTAGCAGCCTAGTTTTAGGAGGGTTTAGCGATGGTGGCAATCAATATCGATCAAGTAACGGAAGAGCTTCGACTTTTAAAGGGTATTCCCAAAGCTGACCAAGAGCAAGACGATCTTTTGACCCTTATTGTACGGGATAGCTTCGAGCGTATGATCGCTTACGTCAATCAATTCTCGGAAACAGCACTCGAGGAATTGCCCGAGAGCGTGGCTTATATCCTTCGAGACGTTGCCGTCAGTCGCTTTAATCGACTAAACTCGGAAGGCGCGACAGCGGACAGCGAGGAAGGCCGGAGCTTCACTTGGGAGTCTAGCTATCTAACAGATGAGCATAAGGCTGTATTACAAGGCCTTGCGATCAAACATCGGGCCCGCGGGATCGCTCGATTCATTTAAGGGGGGCGCGTGTATGATCTATAACGAACGCGTAACTTTGATCTTTGAGGAAGAGCCGGAAGACGAATTGCTTGAGAATGTGGAAACAAAGAAGAGTTTCCCAGTCCCTTGTATGCGAAATTCATTGTCTAGTTATGAGATGATGGGGCTTTTTGGTAAGTATGACTTTGATTTGTTCAAATTGCACTTACAAGGAACGTATAAGGGCTTCTCGGAAGTGATTTACAATGGCCACAGGCTCAAGATCAAAGGCAAACGATACCATCATAATAGCACGGTTATATATCTATGAGTTTTTCATATTCAGTAAAAGGTCTGGACAAGTTTATGCGAAGGGTCCAAAACAAACCACGGGAAGCGCGTCGGGCTGTATCAGCAGAATTGAACAGATCGGCCTTGCGTGTGGAACGGAAAGCCAAAATGAAAGCGGCAGTCGATACCGGATTCATGCGAAACGGGATCTTTGTCGCTCGGGTGGGTATGTTACGGTACAAAGTAATATCTCCCGCTGGTTATTCGGTCTATGTGGAGCTTGGAACTCGTAAGATGAAGGCCCAGCCGTTCCTTGGTCCAGCCGTTAAGGAAGAAAGCGAAGTTTTATTTAAAAACCTTCGTAAAATGTTTAGGAGGTGATTCATGGCAAACGAAACGCCTTCAGTCAAAATGCTCGCAAATTTACGCGAAAAATTAAAACCACTCAATATTCCGATCAAATTTAAGCTACCAAAACAAGACACACTCGAGCCGTTTCTTGTGATTGGGCAATCTAGCTCGGACACGTCCAAAACAGCTCAAACGGGGCTTATAATCGAGGATATGAGCGTACAAATTGATATCTTCTTACCGGGCACGGAAAGCCGGGCCGGGGTTGAGAAAATCAAATCTGAGGCCCTTCGCAGGATCGGCCACAATCGCAATGTAAACGCGAGCGTACTCTTAGACGATACGATAGGCCGTGAAGTCTATCATATTGTCATTGCATTAACAGATACAATCTTTTAAAAAGGAGCACTTAATAAATGAGTGAAGCAGAAGACAAAGCAAAAATTAAAATTACGATCGCAAAGCCGATCGTAGGTAAGAAAGTATTTTACTTTATTCAATCAATCCACGCTGAAAAAGGTAACGGAGCAATGCTTCCAGCTTACCGTACAGACGGCACAACAACAATGGGTGGCGAATACATCGACGAACAAACTCAACAAGGGCGCTTGCTGGAAAAAGCAACAGATGAGCACTCTATCGAGTTAACTCAATATTTCGCGCCTAAAGATCCATCAGTTCAAACCGTGCTTGACGCACAGAAAACCGGTGAATCTTTGAAGATCTGGCGTGTTATCGTTGATGATAGTGTCAAAGATTCTTCAACTGGTAAAGACACTTATCCAGCACAATTTGGATATGGTAAGATCACAGATGATGTTGAATTTACTGACGCGATCGATGGATTCGTTGAATTGAACTATACAGTAGGTATCGTTGGCCGTCTTCGTGATGGTAAGTTCCCACTTTCAGCGGACGAAATCGCGATGTTGAACGACGTTTACGAGTACCAAAACCCGGGCGAAACAACAGGCGATTACAACAATATCACACGCTAATTTTTCAAGCAAAGGGGCTTCGATCGCCCTTTTGCTTTTATTTTTTTGACAAAAAAGGAGTTATTCAATGGAATTTTCAGTCGGAAGCCGCGCAATCGAGATCAAATTTGATTATATGACCATGTACAAGGTCAATCGTGACTTGGGATCTCAAGGACCAGACGGAACACGTAACGAAGACGGTGTCGGAGCTCTATTCCTTCGTGTCGTGGATCGTAACGATTCGGCTCTTGTGGATCTTATCAAGCTATGCGCGAGCAAAAAAGCGAAAGCTGTAAGCGATGAAGAAGCTATCAAGGCAATCGCGGACAAGATGGAAGATCTCGGAGCAGAAAGCGCAGAGCCACTATTCGAGGCATTGGAAGAAGAGATGGTCGATTCTGGTTTTTTCAAAGAGAAAGTTTCGAAATACTTAGAAAATCTCGAGCTGGGATTGAAGTACCTCAAAGCCAAAGCAGAAACAGCGGACGACAAGGCACAAGCGGAACTTCAGATCGAGCAGACGGAGGCGCAAATTGGGCGCTTGAGAAACGCAATCTCTTAATAGAGTGTGCGCGTTTGGGTCTAACGGATCCGAATATTATTTTTTCATGTACAAAGAACGAGCTCGACGCAATTCGCGAGGGCCTTTATTATCGAGCGATCGAAGAGAGGGAAAACCTCGTCGAGCTTGCTTTCAATCTTCGCTATACCTTGAACGCTAAAAAGGTGGACTTTGGCAAGTTGAGCAAGAAGAAGGATCGTGAGAAGGTCCGTCGATTATTCAGACAACGCGAAGAGCGCGGAAGCTCTCAAGGTATGTTCGAGAAGATCGAGCGTCTTAATGAACATTTCAGAAATAGATAGATAGGAGGTGGGGCGATGGCTTTTGATGGATCGATTGAAGCGATTATCGGTGCGGACTTAACCGGGTACGAAAAGGCGATGAGCGACGTCGTGAGTTCGACGCGTAAAGCATTTCAAAACGCGGCGCAGGAAGCGTCAAAGAGCGCAAATCAGATGATTCGTGAAGTCGGTCAGCTTATGAACCGGCTCGCAAACAGTAACCAAAATATCGGATCCAAGATCGGCCAAGGTTTGACTGGTGGATTTAAAATCGCCCTCGGAGAGTTACAGCGTATCTCTTCAAACATCGGCGCAAAATTACCCGACCCCATACGGAAAGCATTTACTCGCGTTTCGGCTGATATCAAGTCAGTTTTAGGAACGATGAAAAACGACGTTGCCACTCTTGGGGCTGGTATTAACTCGAAAATTAAAAAGGCTTTTGACTTTGATATTTCAAGCGCGATTAAATCGCCAAAGAGTGCTTTTGCTGAAATGGCAAACAGCGTCGACTCTATGGCAAGCCGGATCAGCTCCAAAGTCCATAGTATAGGATCGGTTTTTACTAATTCGGCAAACAATATGTCCGGATCGTATAAGACGGCCTTTGGTGCGATTGGGGACTCTATGGCACGGCTCGAAGCTCGGATTCAGTCAACGGCTGGAAACATTACGAGCGCGCTTGGTCAAAAGGTATTGAACCCGATCAACTCTTCGTGGTCCAGTATGTTTTCAAACTTGACCAGCAAGGCGAACAGCTTCGCGGATCGAGTTCAAAACTCTTTCGGTGGTAAGATCCTTTCTTCCGTCAACAATCTCGCGAGCAACGTAAGCGGACGACTCGGGAACGCGTTTCAGACGACAGGTCAAAAGGCAGTAGGAGCCTTGACTGGGATTGTAAACCATACAAATCAAGCGGCGAGCGCGTCAACTAACCTAGTGAAGCAGGTTTTAGGTGTGGCTGCTGCTTATAAACTCTTTGATCTTGGTAAACAAGCAATCAAGAGCACTGTTTCAAAGGCTGCTGAGTTTGAAGCCAAAATGAGTAACATTAAGGCCGTAACGGGTGAGAGCGCGGAGACGATGAAGAAATTCAACGACGCCGCTATTAAAGCCGGAGCAGATACAGCCTTCAGCGCCGCGGACGCCGCGGACGCAATCGGCGAGCTTGCCAAAGCCGGGGTATCGACGAAAGATATCCTAAACGGTGGGCTTACCGCGTCCCTTAACTTGGCCACGGCTGGGGAATTGGACTTGAAAGAAGCGGCTGAGATCACGTCGACAGCGCTAAACGCGTTTAAACGTGACGGAATGACAGCCACACAAGCGGCAAACCAACTCGCGGGAGCTGCTAACGCGTCAGCGACAGACGTTCACGAGTTGAAATATGGTCTTTCAATGGTCGCTCCGGTAGCGTCTGGGCTTGGTTTATCGTTCCGCGATACCACAAACGCCCTCGCAGTCTTTGCTCAAAACGGACTTAAGGGCTCCGACGCCGGAACGTCTCTTAAAACTATGCTTATGAATCTGCAACCGCAGACGAAAGCACAAACGAACATGATGAAAGAACTCGGTATCATTACGGCCGACGGCTCGAACCAGTTCTTTACGGCAGAAGGTAAGATCAAGTCATTCGCTGAGATCTCGCAAGTATTGAAAGATCGACTCGGTGGACTTACCGACGCAGAAAAACAAATGGCCTTGAAAACCATGTTCGGTACCGACGCGGTGCGGGCCGCTACTATCGCGATGAACGAGGGAGCAGACGGCGCTAACAATATGCAAGCAGCTATTGACAAAGTAAGCGCTGCTCAAGTAGCGGCTGAAAAGCTCAACAACTTAAAAGGGGCCGTCGAGGCTTTGAGTGGATCTTGGGAAACACTTCAAATCCAAGTCGGAACGGCAGTCCTTCCAGTCCTTACGACGCTCGTCAAATGGATTGACAAGCTAGTTGATAAAATATCCAACTCGCAAGGGCTACAAAAATTTCTCGACGCTTTAAACTCGTTAAACCCGGCATTAGATCAGTTTTTAAACGGAACTAAAATGTCAGACGAGCAAGCGAATAAGTTTAAAAATACTATGCAAGCTGTCCAACCAGCCGTGACAGCCCTCATTGGTGCGTTTGCGTTTGGTCCAGCGGTGCGCGGACTAACTTCGCTTACTGGTGTTATGGGCATGGTCGCAAGTAAGACGCTGGCCCTTGGATCAGTCGCGTCAAGTGCATTTAGCACGGCCGGAGGCTTCATTTCGAGCTTCGCTGGTAAGGTCGCAGGTATTCCAGGCGCTCTTGGTGGAGCTGCTTCACAAGGCTTATCTGTCCTTAGTATGATGACAAGCGGGATCGCGTCCGTGATGGGAATCGCCCTCGCGTCAATCGGTCCGGCTGCTATTTTGGGGCTTGTCCTCGCTGGTCTTGGTCTGATTAACCAACAATTCGGGCAACAGATCGATCAGTTGATTACCTTGGTAACGACTAAAGGGCCGATGATTATTCAAAACCTTGTAAACGGGATCACTAGTCAATTACCGAGTCTTATTGCTTCGGGTGCTGATCTGGTGGCCAAACTCGCGCAAGGTTTTGCGACAATGTTCCCAGTGATCGTTGACGCTGGGGTTCAGTTGATCGGTAGCCTCGTTCAAGGTGTGGGACAAAATGCAGGATCGTTGATCTCGTCCGCGGTAACTATTATCGGGACTTTGGTTAACAGCTTACTTTCAGCATTGCCACAATTGCTCTCTATTGGTATGCAGTTACTTCTCAGTATTACGCAAGGGATCTTGCAAAACTTGCCACAGATCCTTACAACAGCGCAACAGATTGTGACGAATTTCATTACAAACATTCAAGCGCAATTCCCACAGATCCTCGAGCAAGGTATTCAAATCTTGATGAATATCGTAAATGGTATCGTTCAAGCCTTACCGACAATCATCGAGATCGCGACACAAGTCATTGTCGGGTTTATGCAAACGATCTTGTCAAACTTACCAACGATCTTGCAAGGTGGTATTCAATTAATTGTGACGCTTGTCCAAGGAATCATTAGTTCGTTGCCACAGATCGCACAAAGCGCGGTACAGATTATCGGCCAGATGATCCGTGGATTTGCTCAAGCCTTGCCACAACTTCTTATGGCTGGGGTTCAATTAGTCGTACAGCTCGCACTTGCGATCGTTAAAGGCTTGCCAAATATTGTTTCGGCTGCTTGGGAGATCGTTAAGGGCTTCGGTGAAGCCTTACTTAATTTCATTCCTAACGCTTTGAAAGCCGTCGCGGACGCTATCGGGAATTTCTTCGGGGGGATCTGGGACTGGATCACTGGTAAGTCGGACGAAGGCGGTAAGAAAACCGAAGAATCGATCAATAACACAGCGGAACATATCAAGACGAAGAGCTCGGAAACGACGACACAGTTAAGTACCGACGCTTCAACCGCTAGTACCAACGTGTCGACGTCTTACGACCAGATGAGCGCGAACACGATCGCGTCAACGTCAAATATGAGCCTTGGCGTTACGGCTAATATGTCTCAAATGTCCACAAATGCGATGGACAGCACAACTCAGTTGCAACAGACAGCCTCGACTAACTTCGGACAGTTGAATACTAACGGGACTATGAATATGCAACAGCTTGCAGCGAACGCGGACGCGTCATTTAACCAGATGAACGCAAACGCACTCGCACAGACTGGCCAGATGAATACAGGCGTAACGACTAATATCGGTCAGTTAAACGCGAACGCAAGTAACGAGTTAAACCAATTGATGAATAATGCGAACGCGAGCACGACGGGAGTCAACACGGCTGCAACCACAAACGCGCAACAAGCGAGCGCGAACGTTGTAAGCAACTTCCAACAAATGCAAACGGGAGCAACGAATGCTACAAATGCGATGGCGATTAGTGCTCAGACAGATTTTGATAAGATGGCCCAACAGGCCGAGCAATCAAGCTCTAAAATGTCGCAATCTATCACGACGAATTATCAAAATATGCAAAAGACTGTCACAAGCGCGATGAACGCGACAGCCCAAGCAGTCCAAGCTGGCCTCAATAAGATCTCGCAGGTGAGCTCTTCAGCCGGTAAGCAGTTGGAAAGCTCGTTTAGATCGACGTTCCAAAGCGTGACAAATAGCGCGAAAAGCGGTATGCACGCGTTTACTAGCGTCATGCAATCAAGTATGACTCAAGCGGTATCTCTTGCTAGTTCGTCTTGTGAACAGATTTCGGCTTCGTTTAGTTATCTCCCGGCATTGCTTCAAATGGTCGGATTTAACGCGGGCATGGGTCTATATAACGGGCTTGCTTCGATGGCCGGTTCGTTGTACGATCTCGCCTATAGTATCGCTTCAAATATCGCTTCGATCATGAGTTCAGCTCTTGATATTCACTCGCCGTCCCGGGTTATGAAGAAAATCGGGGGCTTCACGGGTGAAGGTCTTTATATTGGTATGAAAGATTGGGTGTCGGATATAAACGGCATGGCCCGCCAGTATGCCCAAGCGATCACGGATCAAGACTATCAGACCAATAGCGTATTGACCACAAGCGCGAGCGTGACAAGTTCGGGCGTTCGTTCGTCCCTTGAGGACTTGAGCGATGAGGTCAAAAATTCGCAACTTTCGAACCAAAAATTCGAAGTACATAACGAGATTGTGGGAGATAAGATCTACACCACGATAAAGGAAAAAGACGCGAGAGAAAAGGCGCTAGACGCTTATTTCGCGTAAGGGGGAACGATGGACTTATTAATTGAAAAAGACGGCCAAAGCCAGAAATTATCTGGCCTTGGCCTTTACAATATCACGGTCGAAGATTCGTCCCCGGCCGTGGAATTATCAAGGCGTACCGTTAAGGGGCGCAATGGTTATATTTTCGACGGTCTAACCTATACAGAAAAGAAAATCTCAGTCACAGCTAGGCTTTCAGCGGGCTCTATGGAGGACTTTTTAAACAAAAAAGACGAATTGACTCGCTGGGTCTTGGGTGACGATAGCTTTTATATTACAAAGTTGTACCAAAACGTCACTAATATTTACGACTTTCAGACTCCGGGCCAAACGACGGGCGATCTAAACCTTGCCCAGTTACCACACAATAACTGGAAATATCGTTATAACGTTGTGGGCGATGGTCAAATCGAGTTTGACTTTATCGGCAATTCGGAAGCTGGAATCAAATACAATGTTTCGTTTTCATTCGTGACAGTGGAGCTTCCGTATGGTGAAACGGTCCCACGGGATCTCGCGCTTTCAGCGAACAGCTTCCCATACAACGGCACGGCCCCGCTCAGTCAGCTAGAAGTCCCGTTCGTCGTGGAGTTGACCGCAAACGCTGATAATACTAGTTTTTTTCTTGAGATCGATGGCCGTCGGTTCACTTACCAGCATACAGAAACGCCTTTAAGATCGGGCCAAAAGCTTCTTCTAAAAGGAGTTGAGACGGCGATCTATCAAGGACCAACGACACAAGATCTAAACGTCAATAACCGGACGAATTACGAGTATTTCGTTATTAGGCCAAAGCCTAACCGTTCGGTCAATTGGTTTACTAATTTCAAGGGGACTGTTAAGATCCTCGGATTTAAAGAGCTTTATCGCTAGAGAGGAGGTGGACTATTGATTACTTTTTACGACGAAACAGGCAAAGGATACGGAGCCCAAGTCGAGTTGAAAACAAAAAACGCAGTAAATGGCGAGCGATCTATTTCGGGAACGATTGTATCTAATAAGCAAGTTCTTTCGCGTTTAGATCGTGGGTGGAGCTTTACCTTCGATGGCGAACTTTATAAGATCATTTACGCGAAGCCGAAAGATGAAGGCCAAAATATTTCGCTATCGTTTGACGCGGTCCACCAATTCTTTTACGATTTCGAGCACTCAAATTGTTATAAAGAGTTTAACGGCTCGAATCGCTTCGAAGTTTATATCGAGGCGATCTTTAAAGATAGCGGCTATCGGTATGTGATCGAAGCAGAAGCGAAGGCGATCCGAAAGGAGAATTTCGGGAACGCGAGCCGGTTGAAAATGTTTAAAGAGATCATTAAAGAAGCTGGTCTCGAATTTTCGGTTACTGGGAAGGTCGTTCGAATTTTGAAAAAAGTCGGGACTGATCTTTCGACAGTTGTCCGAAAAAACTTCAACATGAACGAGCTCACGATCGAAAAAAATATCGGTGGTTTTATCACTTATAAGAAGGGCTTCGGTGCGTGGAAGGACGAAAAAAACCACGACATGGGCCGATATACCTCGGAATATGAGAGCCCGCTTGCTCGGATCTATGGCCGGATCGAGGGCGAACCCGTAACAGATGAACGTTACAAAGAAACAGGTAAGCTCTTAGAACGGCTAAAGAAAGAAGTCGACGAATCCTATTCGATCTCAGTCCAGCTTGACATGGAAGATCTCACGCAAGCAGGATATAAGTACACACGGCCCCGCGCTGGTGACTATATCATGGCTATTAACGAGACGATTGAGTTCCGTGAAAAGATCCGTATCGTGTCTTACGAGAGCAGCTACGACGTCACAGGCCGGCTATTGTCCCACAAGGTGACGTGTAACGATATTGGAACCGTCCAGAAAGCGATCACGTCGGAAGGCTCGATCATGCGAAGCGTGTCCGAGTCTAAAGAGTACGCTGAAGGGGCTCTTGAGGTAGCTACACGGGCGCTTGTTTCGGCAAACGGTAAGAATACCAACTATTACGGGGCCACAAAGCCCAAGGACGAGCCACGAGGGACGTTACACGAAGGCGATCTCTTATACTTGACTGTCGGAGAAGAAACGGAACTCTATTATTGGAGTGGGACGGAATGGCTCCCGAAAATTCTCAAAGTTGACACGTCGAAGATTGAAAAAATAGTCAATGACGCCCAAGTCACAACGAATCAAGCAATCGCACAAGCGAACGCCAAGGCAGAAGAAGCCCTCAAGAAAGCCGGCACATTGCCAGACACTAGCAAGCTATCTGACCAGATCAAGCAACAGATTTTAAGTAGCCCAGACTTGCAGAATAAGGTAACCGAGGGTGTCAAGAGCGTTGACGGTGACACGATCTATAGTAAGATCGTTGCAAAACTCTCTAATGATTTCGCCGATAAAAATACGGTAAACGGTCTGCTTAGAGACACCAGCAACATTTACGATAAAGTAGACCAACAAGAATCGTCGATCAGAAAACAAACCCTCGAATTTAACAAGCTAACCGAATCTAACAAAATTTTTGAACGGATCCTTGGTACGTCCGAAACAGGCGCACCAGATAAACTATCACGGCTTGTTATGTCTAGCGAGATATTCCAGACAGAAGTCGGGAAGTATTCGACCGCGGGTGGCCCGAATATGCTTCGAAATTCGAGGGCAGACGATGGGCTGAATTATTGGACAGAAGAAAACGGTCGCTTGAGTTTTACGGCTCACGAGTTTTACTTTAATGGACAAAAGCGAATGTTTCTGCTTTCAAGCGGTGCAGTCGTAAAAAGCCCACGCTTCCTTGTCAAACGAAATACAAATTATATGCTTAATTTGACAGCGTTCGACGCGAATACAAAGTATTTTAGTATTGTATTTAGGAAGCGAAAAAAAGGTTCTACGAGAGATTTCGAGGATTTTCAACTCATTTTTCAAAAAACCGAATCACCAGCTTTTGACAGTACACGAGCTATCAAGAAATCATTCAGTTTTAATACTGGGAATTTTGACGAGGGCTACTTGGCGTTCTTTTATGACGGCAACTTTAGCGGTTGGTCTGGTCTATTTATGACTGAGCTTGATTTATACGAGGGCTCTAGCGATCGCTTATGGCAACCGAGCCCAGACGATAGTCTGGGGCCACTAGAAGCCGTAAGAACACAAATGAGCCTGCTTGCTGGATCATGGGCAGTTAAAAACCTAAACAGCAACGGTGACGTACTCAACTCAATCAACTTGCTTGCAAATGGTACGAACCGAATAGACGGACGGTTGACACATATCACAGGTCAGACCGTGATCGACGAAGCAGTGATCGACGGTGCAGCTATTAAGTCTTTAACCGCTAATAAGATTTCTGGTGGTGAGGCTGATTTTTCAACGTTTAGGGCGGTAAATTTTGACGCTGGGGCGATTAACACAGGGACTCTTCGTGGTATTAATATTCGAGGTGTCACACTTGGAAGTATTGACGAGTCGTTTATGATTGATACCCCAAAAAATGAGATTAGATTCGACAATCACACGCTATTAACGTTTTATAACAAAAACGACGGGACAGTCTCAATGATCGGAAGTGGTGACCGAGCGTCGAATACTAAAGGCTCCGGTCTTTTGATAGGTGTTGATATCGATTCGGCGACAGCGACCAGATTGAAGAACCAACAAAACAACCGTGATTTGTGGACGGCACGCACAGGGACAGCCACATCAATTTTAATGGGGACACGGGCAAACGGCCGAGGAGTGATCGAACAACTCACGACTGGCGAAGTAAGTCTCGGTATCTCCGAAGTCAAAACCTCGACAGCTCCACAGACCTATATCAAGATTGGTGATATCAATAATAGATATTACACTAGTAAAATCTCAATGCTTGCTGATTTCTTGAATGTCGATCTTAACGAACGCTTGATTCTTAATACTAAAGCGATCAAGGGGACGTGGCAAGGCGATACAGTTATCGAGAGTTACGGTTTGTTCAGTATGGACGTTCGAGAGGGCGTAACAATGAATGGCCACCGAAAAGGGTTCATAAGTACCGAAGTTGTCGGAGCGAAACAAGTAACCACTGATTCAGTCCGTACTGATAGCATTGATATAACAAAAGATATTACTTTCAAAAATAGGAATTTGGCAACTTCTTTTAACGCCTTAGTGGATTTCGTCGTCGCCGTCGCAAGACACGCCGGCTGGACCAACATCGGCAATTATAAGATTTAGAAAGGCAATAGATGAACACAGTAGATAAAATCGTAAGCGAACTCTCGCAGACGCTCGCAAACGCGATCGTAGAAGCCTCAAAATACAAGGTCTTATACGAGGAAGTAAGCGAGGAATACAAACGCGTAAACGAGCTTTTGAGCAAATTTAACGACGTTTTGGATAGCGATAAAGATCTTAAAGATCTTTTTGATGAAGCAGCACAAAAGCTAGAAAAGGAATAAAAAAACATGGAATTTAAAATCATTAACAAATACTTGCAAGAAGAAGGACGCACCTTCGTTTCAATTCGCCAAGAAGCCCCGTATACAGCTTTCGCCCGTGTTTTGATTGGTGATCGTACCAACGAATCAGACGAAGTGCTGATCCAAGCTGTACTTGGACAAGTTGCGACCGAATTCAATCCGGCCGAGGGCGTTAAGAAGTTACAAGAAGACTTACACGTCCAAGCCCAAGAGTACGAAGCTAAACTGGCCAAGAAAGACGAAGAGATCCAAAAGGTAAAAGACGTGGCAGAATGGAGCGTACTCGCTCGCGTTACTGACGTCGATCGTCCGCTTGATCCTACAGTCTTTAAACGTGGCCTTGAGCTTGTCGACCTTGGTAAAGTTGGGGCAACCTATCCAGCACAAGCGATCTTCGCAATTGAGGATCCAAACCATACCGAAAAATACAGCGAAGGTAAGCGCGTGATGGTCCAAGTGACTGAACCGTTTACTTACAACGGCGAAACGTTGGAACAGCTCGAATCATTGCACCAGAACGGAAAGATCGGTATCTGGAAATGGAGCGAGCCAAAACCAGAAGATCCAAAACCAGCGGGAGATCTTGAAACTCAACCCGTCCAGTAAGCTAGTAGCTTGATAGGGGGTGGTGAAATTGGACCTATTGGCACTAGTGGACAAGCTGACTCCCGTTTTAGTCGTGATTATTCCAAGTTACTTTTCATTCAAGAGCACCAAAACCACTAAAGAAGCTGACAAACGTCTTGAGGGTCTATCTAACAAGATAGACACCCTCGAGAAGTCAGTCTCAAATGTGGAAGAAATCGGAAAAGATAACAATAAGAATCTGACTATTATCGGGAAAGGCTTACAACGGCTTCAACGCTTTCGATTGCAGGAGAATTTGAAGAACGCACTCAAACGCGGACACACTAACCAGCATGAGATTGAGGAGCTATCGAAATTATACGAGAGTTACGTCGAATTAGGCGGAAACGGGGCTATTAAAGTGTTATTTGAGCGCTTTTTGGAATTAGAAATAAAAGAGGATAAATAAAATGAATCAAATCACAAGCATTATCACATCATCGGCTATGAGCATTTTAGTTGTATTGACTGGGATCGTGGTACAAGCGATCAAAAAATACTTGCTCATGCGCGGAGGCAAGAAAGCGATCGAGATCGTTGAGATCTTGGCTAAAAACGCAGTAAACGCTACAGAGCAGGTCGCTGATAAATTGGATATTCACGGCAAGGATAAACTCGAGCACGCTAAAACTAGCTTGATCGAGGGTCTTGAATCTCAAAATATCCACTTGACGAATCAAGAACTCAATACTTTTATTGAAGCAGCGGTCAAAAAAGCTAACGACGAATGGAAGAAATAGAGAGGTCAAACATGAGTGTACAACAATCTATTGTAAACGGATTTATTAGTCGTCGTGGGCTGATTACCTATTCAATGCTCGGAAGCCGTAACGGTTCAGACGGCACTGGGGATTGCTCCGGTATCATGTCGCAAGTTTTGAAAGAAGCCGGAATCAATATCATCGGCTTACCGTCAACGGTAACTCTTGGCCAACAACTCGCAAACAATGGCTTCTACCGCGTAAGTATCAATCAAGACTGGGACGCACAATCGGCCGATATTATTCTAATGAGCTGGGGTGCTGATATGTCAAGTTCAGGCGGTGCTGGTGGACACGTCGGAGTCATGATTGATGATACATACTTCATTTCTTGCGATTACTCAACGCAAGGCGCACCCGGACAAGCTATTAACACTTACCCTTGGAACGACTACTACGGTTGGAATAAACCGGCTTATATCGAGGTTTGGCGTTATGCTAACACAGCACCTCAAACCAATAACCAAGCAAGCACAGCCGTACAACCAAAAGACAAGGCCTTTTATCAAGCAAACGAGGTTAAATATATCCATGGTATCTGGCAAATCAAATGCGACTATCTCGCGCCCGTTGGGTTCGATTGGCTCGAGAACGGTATTCCGGTATCAATGGTAAACTGGGTTGATGAGAATGGAAACAACTTGCCAGACGGAGCTGATAAAGACTTAAAAGCTGGTATGTACTTTAGCTTTGAACTCGACGAAGCCCATATCGCAGATACGGGCAAAGGTGGCTACTATGGTGGCTATTACTGGCGTCTTTTTGAGTTCGGGCAATTCGGACCAGTTTGGCTGTCGTGCTGGGACAAAGACGATCTAGTCAATTATTATGAATGAGGGGTGATTGAATGAATCGCTCAAACTGTACCAATTTAAAGCAGTTTGAGGGTGGCCGGGTCGTTAAACAAGGCGACTCGGCTTCCCTTTTTGGTTTTGCAATGTACGACGAGAGATGGACTCCGATCGATCTTGAGGGGCAGGAAGCTACAGTCCACTTTACGAGCAAGAAGGGCAAAGCGTCCTTTTCGACGACTGTCCAAGGCTCAAAGGTATTGTTTAAGATTCCAAAAGTGCTTCCCGTTGAAAGTTATCTTGTCGAGGTGGTGTGCGGTGGGTACGTCTTCCCAAGCGATCAGAACGTCCGGGTCGATGTTATCCAGTCCGCGGACGAATACACAAGCGAGCAAGTCCTTGCACTTGTCAAAAACGACGTCAAGGAAGAAATCGACAAGTATATTTCAGCGCACCCGAACGGTCCACAGTCGGAAGAACTCCCTGACCTTACCGTACTATATAATCTAGCTAAAATTTGAAGGAGAAACGAATGACAACTTTAAACACAGAAAATTTTAAATCTTTAGTCCGTGCCATCGGTACTGACGTGAAAGAAATCAAAGCCACGGTTGCTACCAAGGCAGATAAGTCTGAAATTGGCCAAGGTGGGATCACACAGCAACAATTGGATAACGCTATTCAAGGAGTGAAAACGGCAATCCTTGGCGAAGGCGTGCCGGAAGAGCTGGACACTTTGAAAGAAATCGCTGAAAAAATCAGCGCTGGCGGAACCTCAGATAGTGCGATTGTCCAAAAATTGACTGAATTGGGTCAGAAATTTACTGATCTAGAAAATACCAATTTCTTACAGATTTATAACGACGCGAAGCAAGTCCTCTAAGGAGGTGAAGCATGGATAATTTAAAACAAGTTATCGAAAAGATTGGCCGTGATGTCGGGAATTTTGAGAATAATTACATAAAAACAAGTGTTGCATACAAATTATTCCCAAAGTATGCAGAGCTACAGATTCAAATAGCCCAAAACATACAAAACAAGCACCGTGAAATAGGTCTGGACGCTCTTATTGATGAAAAACTGAAAAACGGTGGAGATCCATTTGTCACGACTTCGAAGCTACCAACAATTGACACTACACAACTTGCAAGCAAAAATGATCTGGAAGAGTTAAAGCGCTCAGTCGGTGCTGGAAGCGGTGGCAGTACAGAACTAAAAGGCCAAGGCTTTCCGTATGAGTTAAATGCGGACATCGGAGTAACCTATATTGACACCACAGCCAAAAACGGTGCATTCAAATGGATCAAAAAACGCGCAGGCGCTGGCCGTGCCAATTGGGTTGTTCTCGCTGGTGACACAGGGCGAGTTCGGGCTAAAAATATTCAGTCAGCGCTTGGTGCTTCGTTTATGGAATTCCGGAGAATCAACTCAACGGTGGAAATCAATTTCGGTGGCCTCTCTTGGGGCTGGTTCGGTATCAAGAGACGAGGCGCTGCAGGATACGTCCCACAAGGATCTGACCGTGAGCGCAACGTGGTTATTATAAACGTTAATGGTATTCCTGTTGGTTTTCGTCCAATTGGGTCTAAAATTGGTATGATTACCAACGACAAGGGGCAACGGCTTGGCACTTGGTATCTAGGCGGTCCGGGGGATAACAATCAATTCCGATTGCAATTTGACGATCCGGTGCCAACAAATCGAGATATCGAAGATATCCGCTTCTCCAGCGTGATATATACCACAGACGACCCGTGGCCAGAGACTTTATAATACATAAACACATAAGACACACACCCTCCCAATTCGGGAGGGCTTTTTTGCGTTTATAACGGCAATTTTCCAGATTGTCTATTATAACGGCAATAAAAAAAGCCCTCGGGCTCGTTCTCTCAATTATGCGGGCAATGAATACGATTTTGAATACGACTTTTTTAAATCAATGAAAAATAACGAAAACGATAATTTTCTAAAATACGCGAATTTATAACTAATAGCAACGTATAGTGCAACGATAGAAACAAATTTTGGATTGTGGTAGAATAGAGTCAACAAAGAGCTATCCTCACCAACAGTGTGATCGATACTAGAAAAGAGGATTCTGATGACAAGAAAAATTGGTATTATTGGTTTGGGGCATGTGGGTGCGACCTTGGCCCACAGCATGATTTTGAAACACACCTGTGATCATTTGGTTTTGATTGATACCAATGAGAAAAAGGTCAAGGCAGACGCCTTGGATTTCTGTGATACAGTTGCCAATACCGGGTATCCGGTTCATATCACGGTCAATGACTACGCGGCTTTAAAAGATGCGGATGTCGTAGTGTCGACTCTTGGAAATATCGAGTTGCAGGCTAATAACACTGATGACCGTTTTGCAGAGCTTCCCTTTTCCAGCAAGCAAGTGGTGCAAGTAGCGCGTGATTTGAAAGCTTCTGGCTTTAGTGGTGTTTTGCTAGTGGTGACCAATCCGGTCGATGCGGTCACTCAACTCTATCAACAATATACCGGCCTTCCAAAAGAGCAGGTGATTGGGACAGGGACCTTACTGGACACAGCTCGAATGAAGCGTGCAGTCGCTGATCGTTTGCAGGTTTCTCCTGCTAGTGTATCAGGTTACAACCTCGGTGAGCACGGAAATTCTCAATTTGTCGCTTGGAGTCAGGTCCGTGTCAAAGGACATGCCATTACCGATCTCTTCTCTCAAGAAGAGCTTGACGCCATCAACTACGAGTCCTTGCGAGGCGGCCACACGGTTTTCTTTGGCAAATTCTATACCAATTTTGGGATTGCAGCAGCAGCCCAACGCCTGGCAGAAGCTGTGATCAATGATAGCCACGAGGAAATGCCTGTGTCTAACTATCGTCCAGAATATGGAACCTATCTTGGCTACCCAGCAATTGTAGGTCGAAAAGGAATTCTTGAACGATTGGACTTGCATTTGACAGAAGAAGAAAAAGAAAAATTGCTCCATTCAGCCGAAACTATCAAAGAAAATACACGAAAAGGATTGGAGCATGCATAAAAGCAAAGAGAGTGGGACAGAAATCGGTAATTCGTTAGAATTCGATTTCGTCGTCCCACCTCCGCACAGTTGAGTAGGGCTGTAAAAGCTGATGAAATCAGCGTAGTAGAGCCCACTCAACCACTGCGTCTTGCTCGACAATCCAAAAATAATTGAGAGGCTAGGACTTTTGTCCCAGCCTCTTTTTCTGCAATTTTTTCGAATGGTATAAGTGAGGGGATTCCCTACACGAAATCATTGGAGGTTGCTATGAAGAAACGACACGAGTATGTATCGCCCACCTTGGATTTAATGGCAAAAAAGATTTTTAGTCTGCCGGATGTGACAGCCAAATTCATCCGCGAAGTATTGGATCTGCCAGTAGAGTCCGTTGAGATCTTAGAAGGAGACCAGATCCATGAGCAGGGGTTTTTAGGAGATCTTCCTTTTGAAACATCCGTTGATGTGAGAGCAAGACTAGATAGTGGGCTTGAAGTGATCATTGAGATTCAAGTTTTGAAGCAAGAGTATTTCTTGAATCGTTTTCACTATTATTTAGCCAATCAACTGGTAGAAAATGTCCAACGCAAGCGAAAGAAAGGGGCGACCCATTCTATGTACCAGGAGCTGGAGCCGGTCTATGGGATCGCTATCCTGGAGCGAAGTATTTTTCCTCATTTAGATTCACCTGTCAATGTCTATGAAATGCGCCATACAGTAGATGGGACACCTCTTTATAGCTCTCGAAAGGATGGAGTAGCGCACAATATGTTAAAGGTTGCCTTTTTAGAGTTGGATAAGTATAATGAAAGTAGAGATACGGAGTTGAATGCTCACTGGAGACAATGGCTTGAATTCTTTGGCAATCGCCCATTCAGTCATCAACCAGATCAAGTGATCGAGCAGGCAGAATCACTCCTGATCCCATCAAATTGGACAAGGGAGGAAAAAGAAATGATTGATGAACGGATTCGTATCAGAGAAAATTGGGAAATGAGCATGGATACCTTTCGGAAAGAACAACTGGAAGCCGGTTTTCAGAAAGGGTTGAAACAAGGTCTCGAACAAGGACTCGAACAAGGTCTCGAACAAGGTCTTGAACAGGGACTCGAACAAGGTCTCGAACAGGGACTCGAGTGTGGTCTTGAACAAGGTCTCGAGCGTGGTCTTGAACAGGGATTGGAACAAGGCAGACAAGAAGGCATGGAGTTGGGAGTTCAAGCTGGTCAGCAGTCTCTGATTCAAAAACTATCTTTGAAGGGGATGAGTATCGAGATGATTGCTGAAATGACGGATTTATCCAGCGAATCCATCAAAAAAATGTTGGCTACGGATTCGTCTGACGAGGAGTAGTAGCGTGAACAGAATTTTGGGAACAATGAAACTTCGAGAATTACCTTGCTGAGAAAAAAGTAGTTCTAAAATGGATTGTAAAGATCGTCAGGAGTTCGTTATTTTTGGATCTTGATCCTCTACAGATTTATACGGTTATGATTTATTGAAGGTTGGAAACTTTTATCCAACCTTTTTTTCTCACTCCTCTTGCTCCTCACCTAGTGAACTGGAATAGAAGTTTAAAAATACGAGTTGTAATCCTTGACATTACATTGTGATCCTGTATAATAGCTATTGTAATAAATAATCTTACAACAGAAAGAGGAAGCAACTATGAAAAACATTTTATTTATTGTCGGATCCCTTCGTCAAGGATCTTTTAACCACCAAATGGCTAAGAAAGCAGAAAGCCTTCTTGAAGGAAAAGCAACAGTGACTTACTTGGACTACAAAGACATCCCAATGATGAACCAAGATTTGGAAACGCCAACCTTACCAGCAGTGCAAGCAGCGCGTGATGCAGTCCTTGCTGCGGATGCCATCTGGATCTTCTCGCCAGTCTATAACTTTGCTATTCCAGGTGTAGTGAAAAACCTGATCGACTGGCTTAGCCGTGCCCTTGACCTGTCAGAAACTCGTGGTCCATCTGCCCTTCAAGATAAGATCGTAACGGTTTCTTCAGTAGCCAATGCCGGACACGAACCAATGTTTGCGGCATACCAAGCGCTTTTGCCTTTCGTTCGGACTCAAGTGGTTGGAGAGTTTACTGGAACAACCGTTAACCCAGAAGCCTGGGAAACAGGTGAATTAGTCTTGACAGATGAAGAGGTCGCAGGACTGGAAAAACAAGCACAAGCCTTATTAGAAGCATAAGAAAAGCTGAGACAGAAGTCTCAGCTTTTTAGATACTAAAGAGTTGTCCGAAGAAGTAAGTCACACCCATGGTGAGAAGGCCAATGATGAGGTTGCGAAGCATGGCTGGCTTGGTTGGTGCTTTTCCCAGTTTTGCACTGGTATAGCCAGTGAAGATCAAGGATAGTCCAACAACGAAGACCGTCACCGGGATGCGATAGGCAGTTGGAAAGAGAATAATAGAGAGCATTGGAGGAAGGGAACCAACCGAAAAAGCAAGAAAGCTAGATGCAGCAGCATGCCAAGGATTGGTAAACTCCTCATATTCGATACCATATTTCTCTTCGACTAGGGCTTTGAGGGGATGTTTCAGAAAGGCCCGTTCTGTCAAAATCTTTGCGGAAGTTTCGCATTCTCCATTTTGAAGATAAGCGTGGTAGAGAGATTCTCTCGCTAACTTTGGATCGCGATCCAACAAGGCTTGTTCGCGGTTCACAGCGGCTTCTTCCGTGTCTTTTTGTGTGGAAACAGAAACATACTCACCACCCGCCATCGAAAAGGCACCTGCCAGAATCGCCGACAAGCCAGATAGGAAAATGATCCAGATGTTTGGTGTGGCACTGGCCACCCCAATCACCACCCCAGCAATAGAAATAATCCCATCATTGGCCCCGAGAACCGCGGCTCTCAAGATATTCAATCGATCGCTAAATGATTCATCTACTCCATGTTTCATTTCAGTCATACAATGTCTCCTTTATCTTATTTAGAATGATTATAAATAAAATACAAAAAGAAAGCAAGGATTTTAACTCAAATGATAAAAGTTCGACAATTTAATGAAATTTAAGTTATAATCTTTGGCATTGCAAGCAAAAAGAAAGAATAGGTCATACGCCTATTCTAGCAAGATTTATTTAGCAGAAGTGACTTTACCTTTGAGGATACTGATGGCATTGTCACACGGGTCAGAAAAGGATAACAAAAAAACAGCAAATTGCTGTTTTCTGATGAGAAAAATTAATTCGTATCTTGTTCTTTCCCAACAACCCAAAATAAGAGAAGGAGTTGGAAGATGCCCAAGGCAAATAAGACCATAAAACCGTTGCGACTTCCTTTAGCAGTGGCTTGAGTAAAGTCCATCTTTTGATTAGCTTGGCTCATGGCAACAATCAGCGAAGCCAGGGTTGTTCCGACAGCGCCTGCAAATTGTTGCAGGGTGTTAAAGATCGCGTTCGCATCGGGTTGCTCTTCCAGAGAGAGTTGTTTTTGTCCGTTGGTCATGATATTGCCAAAGGCAAGCCCCATACCGGTCATGAAGATCATGTAAAAGATGAGAATCAAGCCATTTGTCAGCTTCAGAGCAAAAAGGGTGAAGTGGAAATGGGCTAGAAGGATTAAAGCAGCTCCAAGGAGAATCGGTTTGCGAGCGCCCAACTTATCTAGAATGAGACCGGAGAAAGGAGCAAAGCCAGCTCCGATGATGGCTCCTGGAAGCAGCATCAAAGCTGCAAGTGTGGTGTTAGAGTGGTTGACCAACTGGATATAATTGGGCAAGAGGAAACTCATGGCCAGAGAACCTAATTGGAAAGTGAAAAAGGCAAGAACATGGCCAGTGAGGAGATGGTTCTTTAAGATGGCAAGGTTGATAATGGGATTCTCCAACTGATTGGACCGCCAGACTAAGAGAACGAGTCCCAAGAACCCAATCACCAGCCAACCAAGGACAGAAAAACTAAAGAAAGCATGGTCAGAGAGACCGTGAATGCCTAGAATCAAGCCTAAAAATGATGCAATAATGGCGAGAAGGCTCATGATATCAAGGGTTTCTCGTTTGACTTTACTGATTTGCTCAATGGAGCGAAGTCCTGCAACTAGCGAAGCTAGAAGGATCGGGAATTGAACCAAAAAGATGGAGCGCCAGCCGAAGTTAGCTGTCAAGAGACCACCGACAGTAGGACCAATGGCGGGAGCGATAGCTGTAATCAGGGTCCCCACTCCCATCATGAGACCGATCTTGCGTTTTGGGACCTGCTCTAAAATGATATTAAACATCAGAGGAAGGGCAAAACCAACCCCCATTCCTTGGACCAATCGACCCAAGACCACAAAGCCAAAACTTGGAGCTAGGAAGTCAATGAGAACACCTAAAACAGATAGGAGATTTCCAACTAAAAAGATGGACTTCATTTTGAAAGAGCGCTTGAGGTAGGCAGATAAGGGGACCACACAGGCAACTACTAGAAGATAGATGGTGGTGACCCACTGAACGGTTGCGGTATTGATTTCAAATTCCTTCATCAATATTGGGAAGGTGATATTCATGGCAGTTTCTCCAGCAACCCCGCAAAAAGAAAGGATCCCCGTCGCAAAGATTGCAAACAGGACCTTGGCTGAAATTTTATCTTGTGACATCGGTGTCTGATTCCTCCTAAATCTTCCTAAAGATATGGACTATGGTATAAAAATCATGGTTACGATCTGATTTTCCGTTAGCTCCAATCGCTAGGAGCATAGCAAGGCTGACGTTAACATGATTCATCGTTTTGTTAGCTAACAAATAGTATAGAGGAAATGAAGACCCCTGTCAAAGAGTTTTTGAAAAGTTTTGAAAATTTTAACAGCATTCTCAACTGATGACGTCTCTACAAACGAAAGGAAAGGCTCGCCAGTATGGTATAATAAGAAGAAAGTAAGCAACGTGAATAAGTCAATCAACTCGAACAGGAGGCCCCATGACCAAGTATTTAGTCCAGAAGTTTTTCTGGTTACGAGAAAAAAGTTTGATTCAAATTTCCCAGAAGACCCTGGTTTCCTTATTTCCTTTTTTCCTATTTTCTGGAATCATTCGGGTGATCGCTCTATCAGTCTTTTCCGATCGAGGCTATATCCATCAGCTCTTTTCGATGGATAGCTGGTTGCCGTGGGATCAAGCTATTAGTCAAGTCCTTATCAATTTTTCCAACTTTCTAGGAGGTCTAGCTGGGCCTTTAGTGACCTACTTCGCTGGAAAATATACAGCTGGACACTATGGTAGAAGTACAGGGACAGCTGGAGTGACAGCTCTTTTGGTCAGTCTAATTGTAGGCTCTCAGGAATTGTTGGTGGGCCCCCTCCATGACGGGCAACTGACGCGTATCAACTTACCTGCGACGACCAATATCGTCTTAGCGATTTTTTTAGGCTATCTAATCGGGCAGATCTTTCGTCTATCCAAGGCCAGTGACGACCAGATTGTGGACAAGGATTTCATCTATCAACCCAAGACGGTGCGTCCCATTTTCTTATCCTTAGTTCTAGGGGTCAGCCTCAATCTTCTTGTGGTTCTTGGGAACCAATTTAATATTTTTCAGACTATCCGACAGTTCTTGGCTTCTCTAACGGTAAGCAGTCATCATCTGCTGTCCACCTTTGTCATGGGACTCTTTAGTGGACTATCTGCTTGGTTTGGTAATAGTCAAGCCTTTGCCTTGAACTCAATTGCGGATGATAACTTTGCTTTGGAAAATCTCACCTACGCTGTGACACATCATACAACGGCAGGCATTCCTCATCTCTATACCTTGACCAATTTGTACCGCAGTTTTGGCATGGTAGCTGGAATTGGTGCAGTTCTAGCCTTATTGGTGGCGATCTTGCTGGTTTCACGAAGTCAAAAGGACAAGAAAGTTAGTCTCCTCAGCATTTTTCCAAGTCTCTTTAACAATGGGGCTTCATTCATGGTAGGGATACCGGTCCTTCTCAATCTACTTTATGTGATTCCTTTCTTATTGATCCCTTTGGCGAATATGGCGATAGCAGCTGTAGCTTTGTGCTTCAAACTGATGCCGGCAGCTGTCTATCCAGTGCCAGACGGGACTCCTAGCCTTCTCTATGCCTTTATTGGGACAGGAGGAAGTCTGAGGGCTTTAGCTGTCAGTATACTTTGTTTTGCCGTCGATGTGCTCCTTTATCTACCATTTGTCCGTATGGGAAATCGTATCCGAAAAGATTTAAAAGTGAAAGGAGAAAGCGATGAAGCAATCTAAAAAAATAGCCATCGTCCTCACTTTAGTCAGTATTTTCTTGATCGCTTTAGCCATTCCTTCTTATAGCTGGACTCGGACCAATGTTTCAAAAATCGAGAAATTTTATAATTCAAAATTGTCTCCCATCATCATGATCCCGGGAAGCTCTGCGACAGAGAACCGCTTTGATGGCTTGGTGACCAAGCTCAACCAAGGTCGCCAAGGAACCAAACACAGCCTGCTCAAGGTCAAAGTTTGGAATGATGGGCATATCACCTATAGTGGTAGTATTGATGCCAAGGACAATGAACCAGTAATTGTGGTTGGTTTTGAAAACAACAAAGATGGCTATAGCAACATTAAAAAGCAAGCCAAACTCTTTAATCAAGCCTTCGAAGCTCTTCAAGAAAAATACAATTTTAATAATTTTAAGGGTTTAGGTCATTCCAACGGTGGCTTGATTTATACAGCCTTTATTGAAAATTATCTGGGGGATTATGATATAGATCTCAAGACCCTCATGACCATCGGGACTCCTTACAATTTCACGGAGACCAATATCAAAAATAAATCTGAGATGTTGGCCGATTTTATCAAGGGAAAAGAAGCCATCCCGACAACCCTTCATATGTATTCAGTTGCAGGGACCATTACCTATGATTCAGATGAGTTGGTCCCAGATGCCAGTGTTTCTGCTGGGAAGTATATCTACCAAAACCAAGCAGCTAGCTATACGGAGATTACGGTGACGGGGGAAGATGCACAGCACTCGGACCTTCCAACCAATGATGAGGTAGTTGCCTTGGTGAAAGAGCATATTGAAAGTCAAACGGATCGTCGAGCCAAACCGAATAAAATAAACTAAGTGTGAAGAAGGGATTCCTTCCTCACCTTTTTTTTAGTATAATGAAGATCAGTATGAAAATAAGGGAGACTATAGGAAATCAGATGAAAAGAAAACAATGGGTGCAGTTAGGATTAGTAGCTTCAAGTACGCTCTTGTTAACAGGATGTTACCAGAGATACCAACGCCAGTCCAGTCCCAAAAAAGAGGCTGCAACGAGCCAGACTTCAGCAAAGAAACAAGCGAAAAAAGCAGATAACAAACAATTATACCAGTATGTTTTTTCAGACTACCAAAAGATTTTTGCCACTTCAAAAGATTTAGATGCCATTTCCAAATTGAATGATGCATTAGCTAAAGAAGATCGGATGATCAATAGCTGGGTGATCGAGACTATCATCAATCAGCCAGAAGCTGTTCGCTATGCCTTTAAGGACTTAAATAACGATGGGGTAGATGAGATGATCATCGCCAATCAGCAGACCGATGGAAGCTACTTTGTGACAGGAGTTTATTACCTCAAGGACCAAAAACCGACTCTGCTAGCTGAAGGTTTCGTCGCTGGACACGGTGGAGCGCGCAATGCGACGACCCTCTATCAGGGAGGAGAAGTCTTAGAAGTCAGCTGGATGTCAGGAACTGGCCGTGGGGTAGCTGTGCTTTCACGGATAGAAAAGACGCCTCAAGCTGCGACCAAAGTCCAGGAAGAAGAAGTCCAAGTACCTGGTTCAGATCTGAATAGCCTCTTTGGAAAATCGGATGAGAATAAACTGGATCTCAAGGCTTTTGACTGGCAAACTTTTGACAGCGCATCATCAGCGGGAAATAGCCAAAGCCAGGAAAAAACGCCTTGGAATGCTGAAAAATCAGCAAAATTAGCAGAATTTATGAAGACCTGGGGCGAAAAGATGGGCCAACCCAACTATCAAAAAGGCATCGCTGGCGGTGATGTAGGACCAGACAACCTCTATACTCTAGGGGAAAATAGTAAGATGGATGCCATTTATACAGATACCGGTCAGGGAAATGCAAAATACCGCATCGTGGAACGCTATAGCAATTGGGACAAGTATCCAGATGTGCATAGTTATTTCTTTGCTATTACAGATACAGGAGAAGGCATTGTCTTTCATTCTCCAACGACCAATGGAGGAAAGATGTATCTAAAACCAACGGACAACAAGGAACTTCAAGAAGAATTTACACAGTTACTTCATCAATAAAAAGAAGAATAAACCAGAAAAGGACTGTTTTTCTGGTTTTGTTTATTCAAAGAATGAATAAAAATGCAACAAAAGAAGTAATTTTTAGGATATAAAAAATGTTAAAAGCTAGTGATAATTAGCAGTATATAGGCATTTAAAAACAGAAAATGTTTGACAATTGAAGGAAAATCATTTAAAATATATTCATTCTTTATTTATAGGAGAAAAAATATGAAAAAACTTCTTACAGCCGGTGTGGCTCTCTTGTCAGTTGCAACGTTAGCAGCTTGTTCTGGTAAAACTGCTTCAGAATCATCAAGCAAAGATGCAAAAGCTTCTTCTAGCAAAGTAGAAAAATCATCTACTTCAGAAAGCAAATCAAGCAGTTCATCAAAATCATCTAAATCAGCAACCTCTTCTGTTAAAATTCCAGAAATTGTCTTGTTGACCGATGAAGAAATCGATAACGCCAAAACAATTGGTGATATGAAAACTCTTTATAGTAAATTAGTGGATAACTATAAAAAATATGCTCAAGATCTTGGCGATCAAATTCCCGAATCACTGAGATCTAAATATACTCAACAAGTGGAACCAGCTCTCAAGACATTGGACGAATCAAAAACTCAATTTGATACAGCACTTTCAACTGGTGGTTCAGATGATACGGTTGTTCCTGAACAAGGGCGTACTGTTTTTGTACAACAATTGAAATCTGGACGTGACACTATGAAACAAGCTCTTGAAAGTGCATATAAATCAATTGCGCCATTGCTCTCTTCATCAGCTGAATAATCAATAAAAAAATAGGTTAGGACTTGAAGTTCTAGCCTATTTTTGTTTTCTTACAAAAATGTAAGAAATAAAGGGGAAAATGTAAGGTTATGTTATGGTGAAAGCGTTTCAGTTTTAGTACAATAGATTTGTAAAAAACGATTGAAGCTTTTATCGAGCTAGAAAGGAATGGACCATGACCCTACTAGACGTTCAACATATCAAAAAAATTTACAAAACCCGCTTTCAAGGAACGCAGGTTGAAGCCTTAAAGGATATTCACTTCACCGTGGAAAAGGGTGAGTACGTGGCTATCATGGGGGAATCAGGATCCGGGAAATCCACCCTCCTCAATATCCTAGCCATGCTGGATCAGCCGACGGAAGGGCGGGTCTACCTCAATGGCACCGATACCTCAACCATCAAAAACAAGGACGCCTCCAGCTTCCGCCGGGAAAAACTAGGCTTTGTCTTTCAAGATTTCAACCTGCTCGACACCTTATCTGTCAAGGACAATATCCTCCTGCCCTTGGTCCTTTCCCGCAGACCAATCAAGGAAATGATGAGTAAGGTCGATAGCGTGAGTCGGGAGTTGGGCATTCACCAGCTCTTAGAAAAATACCCTTACGAAATCTCTGGTGGACAAAAACAACGGGTAGCCGTAGCACGGGCCATCATCACCTCACCTGAAATCCTTCTTGCGGATGAGCCAACAGGGGCGCTGGATTCCAAGTCTTCGGCAGCTTTGCTAGATGTCTTTGAAGATATCAATACCATGGGGCAAACCATTCTCATGGTGACCCACTCAACCGCAGCAGCAGCTCGGGCCAAGCGCGTGCTCTTTATCAAGGACGGGATTCTTTACAACCAGATCTTTCGTGGGGAAAAGACAGAGCGTCAGATGTTCCAAGAAATCTCAGATACTCTGACGGTCATGGCGGGAAAGGAGGATCCTGATGTTTAAATTAACAAGTAAATTAGCACTTTCCAACCTCAAACAAAATCGCAAGTTGTATTATCCTTTCGCTATAGCTGTCATTTTAACGACCATGATCCTTTATAGTTTTATCGCCTTGTCATTGACCCCTCATTTAGAGGATTCTTACGGAGGGGGATCGGCGAGAACTGTTCTTGGTTTTGGCAGTTTCGTCGTCCAGCTGGTCGTCATCATTTTGGTGGCTTATGCCAATGGCTACGTCATGAAAAATCGTTCCAAAGAACTGGGACTCTACAGTGTTCTGGGAATGGAGAAGAAGCATCTCCTCATCATGACCTTATGGGAATTGCTCTTCTTCTATGTTCTCACAGTTGGAGTAGGACTGGGTTTGGGACTCTTGTTTGATCGCTTGATTTTCGCCTTGCTTCTAAAATGTATGGGTTTACCAGTCGTCATTCAATCAACCTTCCAGATAGAGGCTGTTCTTAACACTTTACTTGGGTTAGCCTTAGCTTTTGGCCTCATTCTCTTGTTGAATTCTTTCCGCCTCTTGCGCTACAGTTCCCTCCACCTTATGCAGCAAAAGAAAGCAGGAGAGAAGAAGGGACGCTTCTTGCTGGTTCAAACTCTGTTAGGACTTGGGCTCTTAGGAATTGCGTTTTATATAGCGCTAACCGTTGAGCGGCCAGTTGCGGCTGTCCAAGGATTCTTTATTGCCGTCATCTTGGTCATTCTAGCGACTTATCTCTTATTCAACGCAGGCTCTATTACCTTCTTAAGATTTCTCAAAGGTCGGAAATCCTACTATTACAAGCCAGAGAATTTTATATCTGTCTCCAACTTAATAGCTCGGATGCGAAAAAATGCAGCGGGCCTTGCGACCATTAGTATTCTATCCACCATGGTCTTGGTCACCTTAACCGGGTCGCTCAATATCTTTATTGGAGGGCAGAATTACCTAGATACGGTTTACCCTTCTGATTACATGATTAGTGTGGGGCATATGCCTTCAGATGCTGAAACAGAATCGGTTATTGAGGATGTTCAAGCTCAAATTAAGAAAACAGCCGATGCGACACATCTATCAGATTATCAGGTGGCACAGACTACATACTGGTCGGCTGAAATTCGAAAGATTGATGGAAGGAGCTTAGAGGTGAATGACCAGTCCACTCCATCAACTGGTCAGGAGTTGAAGTCAGAAGGAACAGTCTACTTTTTTGATCAGGCGACTTATGAGCAACTGACCGGTCAAAAAGTTGAGCTTGGGGAAAATGAAATCCTAGCCTATGGGTATCAATATCCTGGAAAATTAGACGCACAATTAGAAATCAATGGGAAGACCTTCACGATTAAAGAAAAACTAAACTCCAATTTTATCCAAGGGAAACTCCCTCAATCCGACCTGTTTCAACACCAAATGGGCTTGTACCTGGTCCTCCCTGACTTGAACCAACTGGGACTAAAAGTTGATAAAAATTTGGAATTCTCTATTACTGCTAAAAATAAAGATAACCAAGATTTTATTTCTGGCTTGATCAAAGAGCTGTATTCGACAGACAAAATCAGTCAATATGGTGCGACTTATTTTGGTGGATTTGATCGATACAGTATAGAGAAAGATTGGCGTGAAACAGCAGGGACTCTTCTATTTATCGGGATTTTTCTATCGGCGATCTTTCTATTAGCTACAGTTCTCGTGATTTACTACAAGCAGATTTCAGAGGGTCATGAGGATCGAGATAATTTTGTGATCTTGCAACAAGTAGGATTGGACCAAAAGCAAACCGGCACCACCATTCGCAAACAGATACTCACTGTCTTTTTTCTTCCATTATTCTTCTCCTTCCTGTACCTAGGAGTAGCCTACAAGATGATCGCAAAAATCGTTGCTATCTTAGGAGCAACCAATGCGGGCTTGGTGCTTCAAACAACTCTTTCTATCTGCGCTGTCTTCTTCATCTCCTATGTCCTTGTCTTTCTTCTGACTTCTAGAAGTTATCGGAAGATTGTCGTGAGGTAGCGTTCGAGTCTATAAAAGATTAGAAATAAGATGAAACATACAACATTTTGTTAGCACAAAAAACACCGAGGATCAAATCCCCGGTGTTTTCTATCACGATTATTTCACGTGTTTTGCAAGTTCTTCTTGCGCTTTTTTGTTTGATTCTTCTTTTTCTTTCAACCAATTCTTATAAGCTTTTTCGTAATCAGCAGTTGTAACTGTCTTATCTTGAACTTTTTGGTATTTGAAGAAGCTTGATTCACCTTTAATACCAATTGCAGAATTTGCTGCTGAGAATGGCGTTACCTTCGTGATAGATGGAACTCCACCCTTAGAGTAGATTGGAAGTACCATTGCGTTTTCAGTCAACCAAGCTTGGGCAGCAGCGTATTTTTCATAACGCGCATTGGTATCCAATTTTTCAGCATTAGCAGCATCCAACAATTCTTTGTATTGGTTCAAACCAATTTTTTCGATGAGAGCTTGGTCTTTCTTAGGATCAAGTCCCATACCAGTCAAGGTTGATCCATCTGTTGGGTTCAAGATATCCAAGTAAGTAGATGGATCTTGGAAGTCAGGTCCCCAACCTGTGATATCCATATCAAAGTCTTTTTGGTCTGGTGATTGGGCGAAGTAAGTAGCGTTGTCTGCATCGTCTGTAGACAATTTTTGTACATCGATCACGACATTGTCTTTACCAAGAGCTGTTTCAATAGAACTCTTCATAGAGTCTGCTTGTTGGACAAGAGCATTAGAAGATTGGTCTACGACATAGTCGATATGGATTGGGAATTGAACACCTTGTGATTGCAATTCAGATTTCGCTTTTTCAAGTTCCGCTTTGGCTTTATCCGCATTATGCAAGCTATCTTGCGCGTCAGCAAAGCTAACACCTTTCCACTCATCTCCTGTTGCGGCAAGTTTTTCTTCAACGAGCGTACCGAAGTCTTTTCCGTTGGCTTGCACAAATGTTGGTGGAACTAGAAGGGTACGTAGAGTTTTTGATGCTCCGTCTTTCCCGTTAACTTGAGCGCTGTAGGAAGTTCTGTCTAAAGCAAAGTTCAAGGCTTGACGGAAATTCTTGTTTTGAAGAGCTGTCTTAGTACTGTTCTTTTGCTCATCAGACGTCTTCTTCGTATGACCGTAGTTTTGACGGTTAACGTTGAAGTAAGCGTAGTAAACAGTAGAATCTTGAGGTGTATAAACGATGTTATCCTTGAATTTCTTCTCAATTGTGCTGTAAGTTGAGCTTGTTGGGAAGAGACGAGCAGTAGATAGGTTCCCATCTGAGAAGTTACGAGCAAGATAGTCTTGGTCAGATCCATCGAAGTAAGTCAATTTAACCGTATCGATGTGAACATTTTTCTTGTCGTAGTAATCAGGGTTTTTATCCAACTCGATTTGTGATTTTGAAGTGAAGGATTTCAAAATGTATGGACCATTGTAGAGGATACCATTTGGTTTCACGCTACCAAAGTCTTTCCCAGCTGATTCCAAGAATTTTTCATTAACTGGCATCATGGTAGCAGTCGTCAATTTAGAATTCCAGAAAGATTCTGGTTGGTTCAAAGTGTATTGAAGAGTGTGATCATCAACAGCTTTTACCCCAACAGTTGAGAAGTCTTTGGTTTTCCCGTTTACATAGTCATCCAAGCCTTTGACCGAGTTTTGAACCAAGTAAAGAGCATCCGATTTTTTATCTGCTACGTATTTTAGAGATGTCACGAAATCTTGTGCAGTGACGTCAGCGTATTCATTTCCTTCTGAATCATACCACTTCGCATCTTTTCGAAGCTTGTAAGTATAAGTCAGACCGTCTTTTGAAACGGACCAGTCCTCAGCAAGAGCAGGCACTAAGTTACCGTATTGATCGTTTTCAAACAAACCATCGACCAAGTTGGTTGTAATGTCGCTTGTAGTTGAACGATTTGAAGTCAAATAGTTCAAGGAATCAGGGTCTGTACCATACACGTAGTTGTAAGTAGTCCCTTTTGACGCATTAGAAGATGAGCCACATGCAGCAAGGAAAAGCGTTGAAGCCGCGGCGACACCTGCTAAAAGAGCAAGCTTCGATTTTTTCATATTCGTGTCTCCTTTTGAATAATTTTAATTATTATACTCCAATCAATCTACAAAATAAAGTGTTTTTTGAACTTTTTTTGTATATTTACACACCACTATACAGTAAAACCCTTGATTTTAAGGGATTTTTAAGGAATAAAAATTTTTTTAAAAAATTACTATTATGCTTTACATACTAGTAAAGAAAGAGTATACTGATAGTGAAGAAGCTAGTATGTAAAACCAACTAGTGGACGAAGAAAGAGGTGAGACGGATGAAAGAGTCCCAATTGCTAAAGGGAGTCTTGGAGGGCTGTGTTCTAGAGATTATTTCCAAAAAGCCGATCTATGGGTATGAATTGATCCAAAGTCTTAAAGAGATGGGATTTGACAAAATTGTCGCAGGGACTATTTATCCCCTGCTTCAAAAATTGGAGAAACAAGGCATTATCTATGGGGAAATGAGACCCTCTCCAGATGGTCCTGATCGCAAGTATTTTTCCCTAAGTGATATTGGAAAAGAGCGCTTAGAGGAATTTTGGAACCAGTGGCAGGATTTGGTTAGTAAAGTAGAGCGCGTGAAAAAGGAGGGAGAAGCATGATCGAAGATTATACAGAAAAAATGTCAGTCGAATTGATGCACCTGAATAAGGAAGATCAAACCTATGTGAAAAAAATGGTCGCCTATATTGGGGCCAAGGCCTACTTTTATGATGATGAAGCACTCGGTGAACAACTCTACAATATGGTATGTGACTTAAAGGTTGCTGAGAAAGAAGGCGTTCGGGCAGTGGATTATTTTGGAAAGGATCCACGGGCTATGGTGGATCAAATTCTTTCGGAGTTACCTAAACGCTCTTTAGGATCTTATGTGGGACTAATCTTCATCCTTGGAGTGATCTTAGTTGGCATGCGTTATCTAATGGATTTCACCTGGATGATGCCATTGAAAATTGAACCCCTGACCTATGTTGTTATTTTATTCAATTTCTTGGTGTTTAGCCAGTTCATCACGTGGCTTTGGTCCAAACAGAGCTATGGAGAAATGAAGCGTCCTTGGGCTATGTTTATCAGTGTGATCTGCCTGATGGTATTTCTGAACATCGTACGAATATTTTCGATCTATTTTGGCCACATTGGGAGTCTCTTCTTATCAGATGGTTGGGCGATTGTTCTCGCTGTCCTAGTCTTACTTGGGTTTGCAGTTATGGCCTATAGAAGCAGGAATCGTCTGATGTCGAGTCTACTAGTCATGGGCCTGACTTTCCTAGTTACAGGATGCTGAATTCGTCTTGTGAATCAGGAAACTGCTCATTTAATAGGCTGGCTCCTTCCTCTCATGGGACTAGTCCTGACCCTTATTGTATTTTGTCTTCAAAGAAAGAAGGAAGAAGCATGAAATCAGCAATGTATTTTGAAGAAACGCAGGCCTTGATGAAAACTTTTAGCCAAGAGGATCAAGTTTATTTCCAAGATCTCTGGGATTATTTCAATCTTGCAGGTTTCTTATATGAGGAGAAAGCCTTAAGAGAGCAGGTCTATAAACTAGCACTTGACTTTTCGCAAGCAGGAGCGGATGGCCTCACGGCAAAGGATTATTTTGGCCTTGATCCAAAGGGAATGGCAGACCAAATCATCGAAAATATGCCCAAAGAATCGACACGGTCTGTTTTGAAATATGGGGCTATCTTTTCAGGTATTGTGATTTTTTATCGCCTCCTAAGTGATTTTGCTTCTCAAGCGGTCCTTGTGCTCAAGCCACTAGTCTATTTAACCGACATCATTTTGGGACTCCTAGCTGTTGGGATAATCTTCTATCTCCTTCGTCGCCTCATTTTTGCGGAAGAAAAAGCGAAAAAAGCAATTTATGTAGCATTTGTTCTAGTTCTAGGATTCTATTTTGTTGGTGAAATAGTGGGGGTCCGTTTCTTGCCAGCTCTTGCATGGTTTGTAGTCCCTAGTCCTTGGGATGCTCTTCTCATGACAGGGTCTAGCGGAGCTCTCATTCTTTGGCAATGGAAAGAAGAGTTTGGACGAGCTTTCATCTTTCCGATCGTCGCCTTTTTAGTGGTTGGATTCTTACATCGCTGGACCTTGGCACAAGGAGTTCAGAATCTTGGTATGACGGTTCTTCTGCCCACAGTGATCATCGTCTTTGGGTTGGTTATTTATTATTGGTTTACGATTCGTGCTTTGAAAAAGAATAGGACGGAAAGTGATAAATAGAAAGAAATGGGGGGCTGGGACAAAAGTCCTAGCCACTCAATTGTTTTTGGATTGTCGAGCAAGACGCAGTGGTTGACTGGGCTCTACTACGCTGATTTCATCAGCTTTTACAGCCCTACTCAACTGTGCGGAGGTGGGACGACGAAATCGAATTCTGACGAATTACCGATTTCTGTCCCACTCTCTTTCTTGTTCAAGTATGATAGAATAAACTCATTAGATGGGAGAATAGATATGAATTTATTTCGAAAAAAGGGACTTGGGCAAGTACACCCGGGTCTAAATCGCCATTTACGTTTATGGGATTTGATTATTTTAGGAATTGGTGCCATGGTGGGGACAGGGATCTTCACGATTACAGGGACTGCAGCCGCGAATTTAGCTGGTCCAGCCTTGATCATTTCGATTGTGATTGCGGCTTTTTGCGTTGGCTTATCTGCCCTTTTCTTTGCTGAATTTGCGTCTCGCATCCCTTCAACCGGTGGAGCCTATAGTTACCTCTATGCTATCTTTGGAGAGTTTCCCGCCTGGATTGCAGGTTGGTTGACCGTGATGGAATTTATGACAGCCGTATCAGGGGTGGCTTCAGGTTGGGCTGCTTATTTCAAGGGTTTGTTGGCCAATCTTGGCTGGAGCCTGCCGACGGCTTTAAACGGGACTTTTGATCCAGCTAAGGGAACTTATGTGGATCTCTTGCCTATTTTGGTCATGGTCCTCGTCACTGCCTTAGTCCTTATGAATGCAAAAGCGGTCTTACGTTTTAATTCCTTGCTGGTCTTACTCAAGTTTTCAGCTCTTGCCTTGTTTATTCTTGTTGGGATTTTTCACATAAATCCTGGCAACTGGGCAAACTTTGCTCCTTATGGATTTGGCGAAATCTATGGTGGTCAAACAGGGATTATGTCTGGAGCTTCGCTCATGTTCTTTGCCTTTCTTGGTTTTGAGTCCATTTCAATGGCGGTCGACGAAATCAAGGAACCACAAAAGAACGTCCCTCGTGGGATTGTCCTCAGTCTTTTGATCACAACTGTTCTTTATATCTTGGTCACCCTGGTTTTGACTGGTATGGTTCCTTTTAAGAACTTAAATGTAGAAGACGCGGTTGCCTTTGCCCTTCGTCAGGTCGGAGCTGGTTGGGCTGGAAATTATGTATCCTTAGTGGCTATTTTGACCTTGATTACCGTCTGCATTTCCATGACCTTTGCCCTCTCACGGATGATATACAGTTTGGCGCGGGATGGTCTCCTGCCAAAAGCTATGAAACAACTCGATCCAAAAACTAGAATTCCCAAAAATGCAACACTAGTAGCTGGATCGATGGCTGCTATTGCTGGTGGAGTCTTTCCACTAGCCAGTATCGCTTCCTTCTTAAATATTTGTACCTTGGCTTACCTGGTTATGTTGGCCTTTGCCCTCTTGAAATTGCGCAAGGAACACGGGGCTCCTGGACCTGGTGAATTTAAAACACCCTTGGTTCCAGTCTTGCCAATCCTGTCGATTGTGGTCTGTCTGTCCTTTATGACCCAGTATTCCCTATCGACCTGGCTGGCCTTCGGAGTTGCTCTCTTGATCGGGGTCGGAATTTATTTCGGTTATGGCTATCGCCATTCAGAAGAAAATCAATAAAAGATGAAAGCTAGAGTAGAAGAACTCTGGCTTTTTACATAGAGAAAGCTCTTTTTTTGGTATAATAAAGGGAGAAAGTTAACTAGATAACAAAGGAGAAAAAACATGACATTTGAAGAGATTTTACCAGGCTTAAAGGCTAAGAAAAAATATGTGCGAACAGGATGGGGTGGAGCAGAAAACTACGTCCAACTCTTTGATACCATTGAGCAAAATGGGGTGGCTCTGGAAGTGACGCCTTATTTCCTCATCAACGTCTCTGGTGAGGGTGAAGGTTTCTCCATGTGGAGTCCAACACCTTGTGATGTTTTAGCGACAGATTGGGTGGAAGTCCATGACTAAAAGAGTCTTGATTACAGGCGTGAGTTCCGGGATTGGTCTGGCTCAAGCTCGCCTCTTTCTAGAGAAGGGCTACCAGGTCTATGGGGTGGACCAGGGAGCGGATCCCCAGTTAGTAGGTGATTTTCATTTCTTACAGCGGGACTTAACCCTAGATTTGACGCCAATTTTCGACTGGTGTCCTGAGGTCGATGTCTTGTGCAATACAGCTGGTGTTTTGGATGATTACAAACCGCTTCTGGAGCAAAGCGCTGAGGAGATTCAGGAGATCTTTGAGATCAATTATGTGACCCCGGTAGAGTTGACACGGTATTATCTGACTCAAATGTTGGAGAAGAAGCAAGGTATCATCATCAATATGTGCTCCATTGCTTCTAGCCTGGCAGGAGGAGGCGGCCACGCTTATACTTCCTCCAAGCATGCTCTAGCGGGCTTTACCAAGCAGTTGGCCCTGGATTATGCAGAAGCTGGTATTCAGGTCTTTGGGATTGCTCCTGGGGCTGTCAAAACAGGCATGACCGCAGCGGATTTTGAACCAGGTGGATTGGCTGACTGGGTAGCCAGTGAGACGCCGATCAAGCGCTGGATTGAGCCAGAGGAAGTAGCCGAAGTCAGCCTCTTTTTGGCTAGCGGTAAGGCGTCTGCTATGCAAGGGCAAATCCTGACCATTGATGGTGGTTGGAGTTTGAAGTAGGAGGATGAAAAAGCAAGAGTTGAAATCTTGCTAAGAAACGTAATTGTTTTTTCCTTACTGAAAGAGGATCAAACCGAGGTGAACAATTAAGTTAGGACAGTGGTGAGACAGGTATACCTCTATGCTAAAGAAGATCTTACTGAACGAAATTAAACCTACCAGAGTGATCAGGATGAATCAGATTTCTTTATGATTGGTCACGATGGAGATCTAGCCTTTTTCACCAAAAAAAGACAGGGATAATAACAATTATGAAGATAACTGAGGGTAAGTTCAGAAGAACTTTTTGAATGGGCTACCTGAAACCTTAAGAGATTGTTTTAGAAGAAACGAATAGTACAATTGATTTGCTAAGTTATTGTGGAATGAAGGTGAAGTCATGATTAAATTAGTGAATGTTACTAAATGTTTTAGTGATGGATCGAATGTCAGATATATTTTCAAAAATTGTAATTTTGAATTTAAAAAAGGTAGCACGACTGCAATAATTGGCCGTTCTGGATTAGGAAAAACTACTCTTGTTAAATTAATATTAGGGATTACCAGTTTAAATGAGGGGGATATCTTAGTCTGTGGTAGTTCCATTTTAGATATGAAAAATTTGAGTAAGGTAAGGCGTAGGAATATTGGCTGTGTCTTCCAAAACTTTAATTTGATTTCAGGTTTCACGGTGAAAGAGAATATTCTACTTCCAAGATATTTTTTTGAAAATGGAGAGAATAACATTAACGAAATTTGTAACACTCTAGGCCTTTCAAAGGAAATATTAAGTAAGAGTATTGATAAGATTAGTGGAGGTGAAAATCAAAGAGTTGCTTTGGCAAGAGCTCTTATTAACAATCCAGAAATATTGATAGCGGATGAACCTACCGGTAATTTAGACGCTGATAACGAACAAAATATAATAGAATTGTTGAAGCGGATCAATGAGGAGTTAGGTATCACGATTATAACAGTAACTCATAGTGATAAAGTGGCCAATAGTATGCAGTCTATTTGCACAGTTGTAGATGGCAAAATTGAGTACGTAAGGAGATGATAAAATGAATCATTCCATATTATTCATTGCTAGAAGAGATTTAGAAGTTAACAAACGAAGATATAGATTAGTTCGACTGTCAATAGCGATCTCTGTTTTGCTAATTGTTTTAGTGATGCTCATTTCTAATTCTTTCTATAATAAAATGATTAATGAAATGACTGTAGCAAATAAAAATGTTGTTACTGTTGCCTTTGGTAATAAAGAAAATTCTCTGAATTATAAAGCTTTACCTTTATTTTCTAGTGATGATATTGATCGAGTTAAAAAAATAGATGAAGTAAAAAATATTACAGGTGTGAAACTACTATTTACGGATGATATCAAATTCCAAAATGGTAAGACATCGGTTTCCAATACTATCCATTGTCTAGAAGAAAAGTATTTAAAAAACCTGAATATTAGAATTGCTGAAGGGAAATTTCCAGAGAAGGACAATGAAATATTAATCGGAGATTCCGTACACAAGGCTACATCAATGAATGTCGGAGATACGGTGACTATAAAGATTGATAATCATTATGAAAAGTTTGTAATTTCTGGCATTATAGACAAGCAAGTAGCGCAGTTATTTTCTACCTTGCCAACAGAAATAAATCAAATGATGGCAATCAATGTAAAAAGTAGTAGCGTTTCATCAAATAAGTATTACTATCTGAATGCTACTGTAAAAAATGGAACCGATTTAAATGAGGCAGCAAACAGGATAGAAAAGATTGTTTTAAAAAATGAAAATTTAAAACAATCTTTATCAGGGACAGGATTAGATGTTGTTGTAGCAACACAACAGGATGTTATCAATATGCTATCCAGATGGTTTTCCTACATCGACCTTTTTATCCTATTAATCATAGTTCTTATCTCTATTGTAGCGATTATTAATATTATCAATATTCTAGCTATTACCATTCAGGAGAATTATAAACAGATCGCAACTTTTAAAATCATCGGTGCATCTGATCGACAGATAAAAAGAATATATTTATTTGAAAGCTTCATGATGGGAGTACGAGGCACAAGCGCGGGATTGGTGATAGGAATTGCTATTTCTTATTTGATCATCTTTTTGAGTGGATTACCACTAGATATTGAACTTATCAGATTGTTGTTCCCAGTATTAATAGGGATTCTCACTTCAGTTTTTGCAGGATTTTTGGTATCTAAAAAATTACTAAAATAGATATTGAAAAAGTATTAAATCAATAGAGAAGAAATGATTAGTGGCAATCAGAGATGGTGTTGCAAAAAGAATATCTATACTGATTTCACTATCGACTGAGATTTAAATGAAAGTAGGAGGATTTGATGGAAATCAAAAATCACTTTGGCGTTTACGGAGTCTGTGTTCAAGAAGGGAAACTGCTCTGCATTGAGAAAACGAGAGGACCTTATCAGCATCGTTTTGATTTACCTGGTGGTAGTCAAGAACCAGGTGAGGGACTGACAGAAACCCTCAAGAGAGAAGTTCTGGAAGAGACAGGATATTCTCTTAGCAGTTATTCAAATCCTAGAATTTACGATGTGATGGTTCAAGAAGAAGGGAAAGACTTCGCTGTGCATCATATCATGGCCTTTTATGATATCGTAGTCGATTTCGAAGGCCCTCAACAATCCCTTCCTCAGGAGGTTCTTGATGGGACTAATGATTCAGCAAATGCAGTTTGGTTGAATGTGGAAGACATTACTGAAGACAATGGTTCTCCTTTAGTATTAAAGGTAAAGGCAGAGTTAGGAGGATTTCCAGAATTGGACATGACAAGCTATAGAAATTGGAAGGTGAAAGAAAAGAAGGAGAACAAATGACACCTCAAGAAATGTGGAATGCCTACAAGCAAATCAACCCCTCTATCGGAGATGAGATAGATGCCTGGGCTTTTGGAGTGGACCCAGACCTTTTAGCGGAACTGGTCTTTAAAGGCGAAAAAACAGCAACAGCCTCAGCCTACGACCTTTATGCACTAGAAGACGAACCCCTTCCCCAAGAAGGAACCTTTGATGTTGTTTTAGACAGTAAGGATCAAGCTGTCTGCATTGTCGAAATTACAAAGGTTTCTGTTCAGCCTTTCCATCAAGTGTCAGCTGACCATGCCTATAAGGAAGGTGAAGGAGACAAATCTCTAGCTTATTGGCGTCAGGTTCATGAAGACTTTTTCAAAGACTGCTTAGGAGAAGCGGGACTAACTTTTACACCTGATAGCAAGGTGGTTTTAGAAGAATTTCGCAAGGTTTATCCATTATAGAACACTTTTTTCTTTTAGAAAATCAGAAAAGAGAATAACTGTTTTCTATTAAAAAATAGCTAGTGATTGTGTCAAGCTAAAAATACTGCCCAGTTCTTAGAACTATTAAAAGATTTTTTGAGACTTTCCGCTGTGAGAAAAGTGCTTGAAACCTAAAGTTTCAAGCGCTCGGGAGTTTTGAAACTTTAGGTTCAAAACTAAATCATGGAACTTCCTGGATTGCTGAAATCATCCACTGGATAATTTCACCTAATGTCCGTACTCACCTAAGGAAAGTCTCAACGAAGATATGATCTTAATCTAACTCTCCTTCTAGGAGAGTTTTTTGATCTGGGCCTTATTTTCCAAAAGGGCTAAAAAATGGTATAATGTAAGCGATATTGTACAGAAAAGAGAAATGTTATGCCAAATTATGCCATTATTTTAGCAGCGGGGAAAGGTACCCGTATGAAATCAGATCTGCCTAAGGTTCTTCACAAGGTTGCTGGGATCTCTATGTTGGAGCATGTCTTCCGTAGTGTTGGAGCCATCTCACCTGAGAAGACTGTTACAGTGGTCGGCCACAAGGCGGAATTGGTGGAGCAAGTATTAGCTGGACAAACAGAATTTGTTAAGCAAACGGAGCAGTTAGGAACTGGTCATGCGGTTATGATGGCGGAGCCAGTCTTGGAAGGTCTTGAAGGCCATACCCTTGTCATTGCAGGGGATACTCCTTTGATTACGGGTGAAAGCCTCAAACACTTGATTGACTTTCATATCAACCACAAGAATGTAGCAACGATTCTGACAGCAGAAGCAGCCAATCCATTTGGCTATGGTCGGATTGTCCGCAATGATAATGCGGAAGTGCTTCGAATTGTTGAGCAAAAAGATGCGACAGATTTTGAAAAACAAATTAAAGAAATCAATACAGGGACTTATATCTTTGACAATGCGCGCCTCTTTGAAGCATTGAAAAATATCAATACCAACAATGCCCAAGGTGAATACTATATCACGGATGTCATCGGTATTTTCCGTGAAGCTGGTGAAAAAGTTGGGGCCTATACGCTCAAAGATTTTGATGAAAGTCTCGGGGTTAACGACCGCGTGGCCCTTGCAACAGCAGAAGGCATCATGCGTCGTCGCATTAACCAAGCCCACATGGTCAATGGAGTGAGCTTTGTTAATCCAGATGCGGCCTATATCGATGTCGATGTTGAGATCGCACCAGAAGTGCAAATCGAAGCCAATGTTACCCTAAAAGGGCACACAAAAATTGGGGCTGAGACCGTTTTAACCAATGGCACCTATATCGTGGACAGTGAAATTGGTGCAGGTGCTGTCATCACCAACTCTATGATTGAAGAGAGCACGGTAGCCGATGGCGTAACGGTAGGACCATTTGCTCATATTCGTCCAGGTTCTAGCCTCGCCAAAGATGTCCATATTGGAAACTTTGTCGAAGTCAAAGGTTCGTCTATTGGCGAAAATACCAAAGCTGGTCATTTGACTTACATTGGCAACTGCCAAGTTGGCAGCAACGTCAAATTTGGTGCAGGAACCATCACAGTGAATTATGATGGCCAACACAAGTTTAAAACAACGATTGGAAACAATGTCTTTGTCGGCTCCAATTCGACGATCATTGCGCCAGTTGAATTAGGCGACAATTCCTTAGTCGGTGCTGGATCAACCATTACCAAGGATGTACCAGCTGATGCGATTGCGATTGGCCGTGGCCGTCAAGTGAATAAAGAAGAATATGCCCTTCGCTTGCCACACCATCCTAAAAATAAATAGGAGATTCTCATGCAATTTGAAGAAAAAACCATTGAGCGCAAGGAGATTTATCAGGGACCGATTTTCCAAGTGGTCACTGATCAAGTAGAACTACCCGCTGGAAAAGGCCAAGCGCAGCGTGATTTAATCTTCCATAACGGAGCAGTAGCGGTTTTGCCGATCACAGAAGATGGGAAAACGATCTTGGTCAAGCAGTACCGCAAGGCGATTGAAAGGACCTCGGTGGAGATTCCAGCAGGGAAGTTAGAAAAGGGAGAAAATGCAGATCCTAAAGCAGCTGCTCTGCGTGAATTGGAAGAAGAAATTGGCTACACAGCGGATCTAGAGTTGTTGTATGATTTTTATTCAGCCATTGGATTTTGTAATGAGCGAATCAAACTTTATGGTGCGACCAACTTGAAAAAGGTGGAAAATCCACGTCCACAAGATGCGGATGAGACCTTAGAGTTATTAGAAGTGACCTTGAAGGAAGCGAAAGATTTGATCCTTTCTGGTGAAATCTGTGATGCCAAGACCATTATGGCTATCCAATATTGGGACTTAATCAATAAATAGAGGAGGATCCGATGGGAAAACCTTTATTAACCGATGAAATGATTGAACGAGCAAGGCGAGGTGAGGACATCACCGGTCCTAATATGGTCGATGCGGAAGAGACGAAAATTATTCGGACAGACCACAGAGGATTTGGCTATGAACGTCCTATGAGAGAGAGTCGTATGGAGCGTCCACAAGAGCGTTATTCTCAGGATACTGTGCAGATCCAAGTGGAGCCCACAGTGACCAAGAGTCGTCGCATTGAAGAACGCAAACAAAGTGTGGTCCAATCCAAACTCAATAAGATTTTGTTCTGGATCATTGTGCTCCTCATTGTTTTAATTATTGCTATTTGGCGTCTATAAGGTCGTCACAAGGAGAGAAAAGACATGAAAATTGGAATTATCGCAGCCATGCCCCAGGAGTTGAAGATCCTGGTTGAAGCCCTTGAAAATGGGGAAAAGCATCTGCGTCTTGGAAAAGTCTACTATACAGGATCAATTGGACGCCATGAGGTCGTTTTGGTTGAAAGTGGTATCGGAAAAGTCATGTCAGCTATGAGTGTAGCAGTCTTGGCCAACGATTTTAAGGTGGAAGCCATTATCAATACGGGTTCTGCAGGTGCCGTTGCCCCAGGGATGGCTGTTGGAGATATCGTTCTTGCGAACAAATTGGCCTATCATGATGTGGATGTGACAGCCTTTGGCTATAAGTATGGTCAAATGGCAGGCCAACCGCTTTACTTTGAATCTAGTCGCTATTTCGTATCAGAAATGAAAAAAGTTCTGGAGGAAGAAGCTGCAACCACACATGTGGGCTTGATTACAACAGGAGATAGCTTTATCGCGAGTGAAGAAAAAGTCGCAGCAATTCGGGAGCATTTCCCAGAAGTCTTGGCCGTTGAGATGGAAGGAGCAGCTATTGCTCAGGCCGCTCATGCAGCTGGCCGTCCCTTCATGGTTATTCGGGCTATGAGTGATACGGCCGATCACGCAGCCAATATCTCTTTTGATGAATTTATCGTAGAGGCTGGCGAACGCTCTGCTCAAACCTTGATTACCTTCTTGAAGAGATTGGTGTAGAAAAAATATAGGGAAATTGAACATGTATCGTGAATCGTATTTTGATGGAGGCCTATTTTCATATATTGGCCATGTTTTATTAGCAACCTTCATTACAGTATTGACTTTGGGGATTTGTGCTCCTTGGGGCGTGTGCATTATGTATAACTGGAAAGTCAAGCATACCGTGATTGATGGTCGTCGTCAGTACTTTGACGGCACGGCTATGCAGTTATTTGGAAATTGGATCAAATGGTGGTTCTTTACCATCATTACATTTGGGATCTATGTGTTCTGGTTAAATATCAAGGTCACTCAATGGATTACCAAGCATACTCATTTTATAGACTAATTGAAAAGGACTCGTCTACGGACTAGTCTTTTTCTGAAGCCGATTTTTTCAGAAATAGGGAACTTTCATGCTATAATAAAGACTAGTAATGTAAAGGAGAGAATATGGTTTTATCAAAGAAACGGGCACGTCATGTGATCGAAGAAATTATCGCCCTCTTTCCAGATGCCAAGCCAAGTCTGGATTTTCGTAATCATTTTGAATTACTAGTAGCAGTCATGCTCTCAGCTCAGACGACAGACGCGGCTGTTAACAAAGCGACACCAGGTTTGTTTGCGGCTTTTCCAACCCCGCAAGCCATGGCAGCAGCCAGTGAAGCCGATATCGCCAAGCATATTTCTAAATTAGGCCTCTATCGAAATAAGGCCAAATTTCTCAAAAAATGTGCCCAACAATTGTTAGACAATTTTGATGGGCAAGTGCCTCAGACTCGTGAAGAGTTAGAAAGTCTAGCAGGAGTAGGACGCAAGACAGCCAATGTTGTCATGAGTGTAGGTTTTGGTATTCCAGCTTTTGCTGTCGATACCCATGTGGAGCGGGTCTGCAAGCACCATGATATTGTCAAGAAATCAGCGACGCCATTAGAAGTTGAAAAGCGTGTCATGGATGTTCTGCCAAAGAGCGAATGGCTAGCTGCCCATCAAGCCATGATTTACTTTGGACGGGCTATTTGCCATCCTAAAAATCCTGAATGTGACCAGTACCCACAACTCTATCATTTTGATTAGGAATCAGTTCCTCTGCTCGAAAGAGCAGAGGTTCTTTTTTGTGATGAAACGTATATTTATTAAAAGGATTGAAAGGTGATTTCTTTGTTAGATCTGGTGGTAGGTGCCTAGATTCCCCTATCAGGCTTCTTTGAGATCGATTTCAAGATACTTTTTCTTTATATCTTATTATATTCATTCAGAAATAACGAACTTTTTTAAAATAAATTTGGTTTTTTTTAAGAAATAGTGTATAATGGTAGAAAATCTAACATAAGGAGATAGTGATGAAAGCAAAAAAACTGTTAGCTCTTGCAGGAGTTTCTGTTGCAGGTGCCTTTCTTTTAGCAGCATGTGGCGGTGGTAGTAGCAATCAAGCAACTTACTCATTCGTCTATTCAGCGGATCCAAATACCTTAGATTACATCGCTGCAACTCGTACAACAACTTCAGATGTCACAAGTAACCTTGTAGATGGTCTTCTTGAAAACGACCGATACGGAAACTTTGTGCCAAGTCTAGCAGAAGATTGGACTGTCTCTGAAGATGGATTAACCTATACTTACAAACTTCGTAAGGATGCCAAATGGTATACGAGTGAAGGAGAAGAATATGGTGCTGTAACGGCTCAAGACTTTGTTACAGGAATCAAACACGCGGTTGAGTCTAAATCAGAAGGTCTCTTCTTGATTCAAAATTCGATCAAAGGTTTGGATGCCTACGTAAAAGGGGAAACCAAAGACTTTAACACGGTTGGAGTGAAAGCTTTAGATGACCACACCATCCAATATACTTTAGTTCGTCCAGAAAGCTTCTGGAACTCAAAAACAACCTCAGGTGTTCTTTTCCCAGTCAATGCGGATTTCTTGAAATCTCAAGGAAAAGATTTTGGTTCTTTGAAACCCAGCAGCATCTTATACAATGGTCCTTATTACTTGAAATCATTGACTTCAAAATCTGAGATTGAATTGGTCAAGAACAAAGACTATTACGATGCGAAAAATGTTCATATCGACAATGTCAAATTAACCTTTAACGATGGATCAAACCCTGATTCTATCATTAAGAACTTTGAAAAAGGTCAATATTCCTTTGCCTCTGTTATGCCAAACAGCTCGACTTACAAGAGTGTCAAGAAAAACTTTGGCGACAACATTGTCTACGGTTTGCAATTGGGAACATCCTACTACCTTGGATTCAACTTGGACCGTCAAAAATATGACCACACAGCCAAAACAACGGATGAACAAAAAGCCTCTACCAAGAAAGCAATCTTGAACAAGGACTTCCGTCAAGCGGTGAACTTTGGTTTTGACCGCAAATCTTATGCGGCACAAGTTTCAGGGGCTGATGTGGCTGAAAATACCCTTCGTAGTACCTTGGTGCCACCAACTTATGTCCAAGTCAATGGAGAAGACTTTGGTAAAGTCGTTGAAAAACAATTGGTTACCTACGGAGACCAATGGAAGGGTGTGAGCCTGGACGATGGTCAAACGAGCCTTTACAGCCCAGAAAAAGCCAAAGCTTCCTTTGCGAAAGCCAAAGCTGAATTGCAAAAACAAGGCGTTCAATTCCCAATTCATTTGGACTACATTGTTAGCCAAGTGGACAACAGCATGGTCCAACAAGCTAGCTCCTTCAAACAATCTGTAGAGTCAGCGCTTGGTGCAGACAATGTCGTTGTGGACCTTCAAAAGGTATCGGATGATGATTTCCAAAATATCACCTACTTCAGCGATACAGCGGCTGCGAGAGATTACGATATCTCAGGCGGTGGTTGGGCTCCTGACTACCAAGACCCATCGACTTATCTTGAAAGTATCAGCCCAGTAAATGGTTCTGTCTTCTACTATCTTGGTATTGATGCAGGTTCAAACAATCCAGCCATTGCAACAGTTGGTTTGGATCAATACGCTAACATGTTGAAAGACGCCGATGCTGAATTGTTGGATCAAGGAAAACGCTATGAAAAATATGCAGCAGCGCAAGCTTGGTTGACAGATAGCTCGATTACGCTTCCAACTGTCTCAAATGGTGGTGCTCCAATGCTTCAACGGACCGTGCCATACAGCCGTGCTGCTTCATGGGTAGGTACTAAAGGAACAGGAACCTTCTACAAATACCTTGAAATGTCGAAAGATGTTGTCACCACAAAAGACTTTAACAAGGCCAAAGAAGAATGGTTGAAGAAAAAAGCAGAATCCAATAAAAAAGCTCAAGAAGATCTCAAAGATCACATTGAGAAGAAAAAATAAAAAAATCAATCATTGGTCTATCAATGAAGATAAAAAAGTCGGAGCCGTCATGTGAAGGCTCCGTTTTTTTTATGTCTCGAAAGTCAGTCTGTCTCATTTTTTAAGATGAAAGATAAATAAATCACCCGCTATTGAACTGTACTCACAAAAATAGATTTTTGGGTATGGTCCATAGACGGGTGATGATCATTCTATTCACTAAATCTTAAAAAATAGCCATCAGGGTCTAAAACTGCAAATTCATGGGGATAGATATATTGTTCACCAACACGAAATTTTCTTTTGTTATACCATATGCTTTTTAGTGAAAGCGTTTCCTGTTTTAATTTAAATAAACTATAAAAAATGATATAATACATGTGAGTCAACCACTTTAAGGAGAACAATCCTGATGAAAAACAAAATAATATTAAGCTCTGTAACGCTTCTATCTGCATTTATACTAGCAGCATGCGGAAACGGAGAGAAGAAAGCAACAGAAACTACGGCTGCATCAACGACAAAAGCTCAAACAACAACTCCTGGGTCTTCTTCTAGGGCAAAAGAAATATCCCTTGCAGATACTCAACGTATCGGAAATGAAAATTTTGGTTATATCAATATCCCTAAAGATTGGGTCGTATATAATTTCAAAGCTCAAAGTAGCAAAACTCAAAGTAGCAAAACGCTCAAATATTCATCACCAGACAAACACAATATGTTGTTAATGGAATCAAACACTAAAGATACTGTTGAACTTGGCCCCAACGAAACCTTTGACGCACAGTTACTTGCGGACCGTTTATATAGCTTCTGGGGAAAAGCCAAAAATCAAACTAGTTTAGAAGGTGTAAAAGCTATTTTTGCCAGTGAGGACGCTTTCTTAATAAAAGTAACATTTAAAAATGGGAACATTTTGTACGAATGGGTATTCCAAAAAGGCGATAAAGTATACAATATCACAATCGTAGGTTCAGAAGATATGATTAAAGCCTTAAGACCTGTTCTCGAGCAATCTTGGGGCTTAGATCCAAATATTCCTGGGAAATAATCCCCAAAAGACTAAAAGAGAGTGGGACAGAAATTGGTAATTCGTTAGAATTCGATTTCGTTGTCCCACCTCCGCACAGTTGAGTAGGGCTGTAAAAGCTGATGAAATCAGCGTAGTAGAGCCCACTCAACCACTGCGTCTTGCTCGACAATCCAAAAATAATTGAGAGGCTAGGACTTTTGTCCCAGCCTCTTTCTTTTTTTGTTTCTTTTTCTACTCTAGTGATCTATTTTCTTATTCACTAAATCTTAAAAAATAGCCATCTGGATCTAGAACTGCAAATTCATGGGGATAGATATATTGTTCACCAACACGAAATTTTCTTTTGGTCAAAGGACGATGAATAGGATAGTTAGACTCGATTACTTTTTGATAGAGTCTAGGGACATCTTTTATGCCGAAGGAGATATTAACTCCACGACCAAAGGGGTAGGTCAGTTCAGCTAGTTCCTCCTTACTCCCCTCCTCTATCATTAGCTGGCACTCTTCAAGAGAAAGAAAGAGGAAGTTCTCTTCTGGTCGCCCGTATTCGATGGTAAAACCCAGTAAATCACAGTAGAAGGAACGGGACTGCTCTAAATTCGATACAATAAACTCAGGAATCACTGCATTGAAATTCATAAAGACCATCCTTACAAATCAATTTCTAATACAATCGGTGTGTGGTCTTGGCGAGCGCCTGAGTCAATCATATCTGATTTAGTAACCTTGTCTGCAATGCGGTTTGAGGTTAACCAATAGTCGATTCTCCAGCCTGTATTGTTGATTTTTGAGGTTTTACTGCGTTGTGCCCACCAAGTGTAACGCTCCGGCACATCACCGTGGAGGTGGCGGAAGGTATCTGTAAAGCCTGCTGCTAGAAGGTTGGTAAAGCCTGCACGTTCTTCGTCTGTGAAACCTGGTGAACGACGGTTGCTGGCTGGATTAGCAAGGTCGATTTCCTTGTGGGCCACGTTGTAGTCACCTGTAGCAAGGACAGGTTTTTGCTTATCAAGTTCAGCCAAGTACTCCGCATATTTGACATCCCAGACTTGACGTTCTGCTAAACGTTTGAGGCCATCACCGGCATTAGGAGTATAGACTTGTGTTACAAAGAAGCCACCAAATTCCAGAGTAATGATCCGACCTTCCAAGTCCATGGTCGAAGGAGCACCGATCTCTGGGAAAGTCACAACGGGAGTAAGCTCTTTTTTATAGAGGAACATGGTTCCAGCATAGCCTTTGCGAGCTGGTTCTTGAGAAGAGCGCCAGGTATTTTCGTAGCCAGGGAAGAGTTCCTCAAGAATTTCGAGGTGTTTTTTAGTAGGTCCTTTGGAGGATAACTTGGTTTCTTGAATGGCGATGATATCTGCATCCTCAGCGACCAAGGTTTGAAGGACTTCTTGAGAGAGTTTGGCGCGTGCTGAGTCGCTAGTCAATGCAGCGTTTAGCGAGTCGATATTCCATGAAATGAGTTTCATTGTGTTTCCTTTTCTTGACATAATTGATAGTTTTATTATAACAAAATTTTAATGATTTCCTGATCACAATGCCTTGAAAATTCTTATAAAATCCATTATAATAGCTTGAATTCATTTGGAGAAAGGGAGTTGTTTATGAAATTTTACTCTTATGACTATGTATTGAGTCAGATCAGCCAGCAAAACTGGGTGACCATTGGGATATCTGGCTTGCTCATTCTTCTGACTGGTTTTTTTGCGGCGAAAGCCTATCGGAATAAGCACGATAGCAAATTCCGCGAATTGTCTATTATCTCCATTTTAACTCTGGTGGTAGTGGTCTTGATCAGTATCAGCAGTTTCCAAAATAGCCAAAGTAATAATGACCAGTTCCAACGCTCACTCCATTTTATTGAAGTCATCTCAAAGGAGTTGGATGTCAAAAAAGAAGATGTCTATGTCAATACTTCAGCGGCCACAGATGGGGCGATTATGAAAGTTGGAGAGGTTTATTACCGAGCTATCGCAGGCTCTGACCCGGATCGCTATCTATTAGAAAAGATGGATCTATATAAAACAGACGTAGAACTTGTGGAGGTGAACAAATGACAGTAAATTTTATAACCATTTTGATTAAATTAGCTCTTGGCTTGATTTCCTTGGTATTTGTGATCAATGTGACCGGGAAAGGAAACTTAGCACCAAGTTCTGCAGTAGACCAGATACAGAACTTTGTTCTGGGGGGAATTATTGGTGGGGTGATTTACAATAGCTCCATTACCATTCTTCAATACATAGTGATTCTCTTGATGTGGACTATTTTGATCTTGCTCTTAAAATGGCTCAATACCAATGTCCGTTTTATGAAGCACTTGATCGATGGCAAACCAACTGTCATTATCAAAAATGGGAAGCTTGATCCGGAAGCTTGTCGATCCAAGGGACTTTCTGCTTCAGACGTTGCCTTGAAATTGCGTTCACAAGGAATTTTCCAATTAAAGGGAGTGAAACGAGCTGTCATTGAACAAAACGGTCAAATAATCGTTGTCCGTGCGGGGGATGAAAATCCTAAATACCCGATCATTACTGATGGTGTGGTTCAGCTTGAAATTTTGGAAACAATTGGGAAAAGTGAAGAGTGGTTGCGGGCTGAATTGGAAAAAGAAGGCTATGATAACGTGTTGGATATTTTCATTGCCGAGTATGACAAAGGAAAAATCAATGTTGTGACTTATTAGAAGAAGAGATTGGGCGAGCCTGTCCAATCTCAAATTGAATACAAAATAGTCTTAAAAACTTTCCTTAGGTGAGTACGGACGTCAGCGAACTTCTACGAAGTTCCATGACTTAGTTTTGAACCTAAAGTTTCAAAACTCCCGAGTTCCTGAAACAATTGTGTTTCAGGAACTTTTCTCACGGCGGAAAGTTTCGACATATGCTTGAATAAGCCTAAAAATTAAAAATCAATATTTTTTTCAACCACCTTACCTAGGGTTGTACATGTAAAAAAGTTTGTGTTAATTTCAAGATTGGACGAGCCTGTCCAATCTTTTTTCTTTGTAAAATTCCAGGAAAGGGCTCTTCCTTTTCTTGAGATACTCTTGGAAAAATAGTAAAATGGAAGGTAAGTGTTCATTAGAAAAGAAGGATAGAAAATTTCATGAAGAAGAAAATACGGAAGTTTGAGAATCATTCGATTACACGCAGACTCTACCTGCTGTTTAGTTTGATTTGCCTTCTTTTTTTGGTGCTGATTGCCCGACTTGGCTATATGCAGATCACTCACCAAGCCTACTATACGGATAAATTGGCAAAAGCTACGAAAAAGACGGTCAAACAAGGGAGTGTGCGAGGGCAAATCTATGATGCTTCTGGTAAGCCCTTGGTGGAAAATGTGGGCAAACAGGTCCTGACTTTTACGCGCGATCGCAAAATGACGGCCCAAGAAATGCGAGAGACAGCTGGGAAACTCTTACAGTATGTCGACGTAGAAAATCCTCAGGTAACCGAACGGCAAGAAGTGGATTACTATCTAGCCAATACCAAGGTCTACCAAGAGGTCGTGGAACACCTGCCTGAGAAAAAGAAATTTGATACCGATGGCAACCGACTGCCGGAAGCCAAGATTTATCAAGCGGCAGTGGATAGTATCGACCCTTCAAAACTCGGCTATACAGATGATGAGAAAAAGATTATTTATCTCTATAGCCAGATGAATGCGGTGGAGAATTTTGCGACGGGAATCATTACGACGCAGGCACTAGGAGCTGAGCAGATTGCGACCATCGCAGCGGATAGTCAGGACCTTCCGGGAATTGCCATCACGACTAGCTGGGACCGCAAGGTTTTGGATACTCCTTTAGCTTCTATTATTGGAAATGTATCAACCGAGCAGGCGGGACTTCCAGCAGAAGAGGTTGAGGACTATGTCAAAAAAGGCTATGCTCTCAATGACCGGGTTGGTACCTCTTATCTCGAAAAAGAATACGAAAATGTCCTTCAAGGAAAACGCAGTGAAAAAGAAATTCTCCTAGATAAAAATGGCAACATGGAGAAAGTGGTCGATGTTTCAAAAGGGGCCAAAGGAGAAAACCTCAAGCTCTCGATTGATTTGGATTTCCAAAAAGGAGTGGAAGATATCCTTCGCTCCGCCTTTAGCGCAGAGTTGCAAGCTGGAAATGCGACCTACTCCGAAGGTGTCTATGCCGTAGCTCTGGAGCCTGATACAGGGAAGGTCCTTGCCATGGCAGGGATTAAACACCAGGCTGGTAGTCAAGATCTATCAGCAGATGCTTTAGGAACAGTGACCAACGTCTTCGTTCCAGGATCCGTAGTCAAAGGAGCGACCTTGACTTCGGGATGGGAAAATGGAGTCATTTCAGGGAACCAGGTTCTGACCGATCAGCCGATTGTTTTTGCAGGATCCGCTCCTATCAATTCTTGGTTTACCCAATACGGTAGTCGTTCCATCAATGCGGTGGAAGCATTGGAATACTCTTCCAATACCTATATGGTCCAAATTGCCCTTAAGATGATGGGGCAACCCTACACTCCAAACATGACCTTACAAGTGGATCAGGTTGAACCGGCTATGAAAAAACTGCGCTCTAGTTTTGCGGAATATGGTCTTGGAACATCAACGGGGATTGACCTTCCCAATGAATCGACCGGTTTTATTCCAAAAGACTACACAGTCGGCAATTATTTGACCAATGCCTTTGGTCAGTTTGATAACTATACACCGATGCAATTGGCCCAGTATGCGGCAACGGTAGCGAATGATGGGAAGAGGGTGAGTCCTCATGTTGTTGAAGGCATCTATGACAATAATGATCAAGGGGGGCTTGGTCAGTTGAAAAAAGCGATCGAAACCAAGGAGCTCAATCAGGTCCATATCTCAGCGGAGGACATGGCTTTGATCAAGCAAGGGTTCTACCAAGTTGCAAATGGTACGAGTGGGTTAACGACAGGAAAGACTGTGGGTCGAGGTGCTAGTGTGCCCATTAGTGCCAAGACCGGTACAGCTGAAACCACAGTCGATGGAGGCAAACAAGCCATTAATACCAATGTGGTGGCTTATGCACCGTCAAACAATCCAAAGATTGCGGTAGCAGTGGTTTTTCCACATAATACCAATCTACAAGCGACGGTCAGTCATTCCATTACGCGTGACATTATTAACTTATACAATCAGAAACACCCCATGAATTAGAAAGGAAACTATGCTTTATCCAGCACCTATTGCAAAATTAATTGACAGCTATTCGAAGTTGCCAGGAATTGGGATCAAAACAGCGACTCGTCTGGCTTTTTACACCATTGGTATGTCAGATGATGATGTCAATGAATTTGCCAAGAACTTACTGAATGCCAAGCGTGAGCTAGGGTATTGCAGTATTTGTGGCAATTTAACCGATGAAGAAACCTGCGAGATTTGTCGAGATGAAACGCGGGATCCATCCCTCATTCTGGTTGTAGAAGATAGCCGGGATGTATCTGCTATGGAAAATATCCAGGAATACCATGGTCGCTATCATGTCTTGCATGGCTTGATCTCGCCCATGAATGGCGTGGGACCCGATGACATCAATCTCAAGACTTTGATTGGTCGCTTGATGGATGGAACAGTCACAGAGGTCATTGTTGCGACCAATGCGACAGCAGACGGGGAAGCGACATCTATGTATATCTCGCGCGTGCTCAAACCTGCAGGGATCAAAGTAACCCGTTTGGCACGTGGTCTGGCAGTTGGAGCCGATATCGAGTATGCGGACGAAGTGACCTTGCTTCGTGCGATCGAAAATCGGACAGAATTATAAGAGAAGTTCTTTCGAAAGGGCTATCATTGTGGTATACTATCAAGTAAGAAATCAAGGGAACAATTAGGGAGAAACTATGAGTAAACAAGACTTAATCCTGTTGTATGGTGGACGTAGTGCAGAACGTGAAGTATCTGTTCTTTCAGCAGAAAGCGTGATGCGCGCGATTGATTACCAAGCATTTTCGGTTCAAACCTACTTTATTACGCAGTCAGGAGATTTCATCCAGACGCAAGCTTTTGAAGAGAAACCAGCGGATGATGAGAAATTGATGACCAATGAGACAGTGGACTGGTCTAAAAAAGTGGCACCATCTGCGATTTACAAGGAAGGAGCAGTAGTCTTTCCAGTTCTTCATGGACCAATGGGAGAAGATGGTTCCATTCAAGGCTTCTTAGAAGTCTTGAAGATGCCTTATGTCGGCTGTGGCATCCTAGCTTCCAGTGTTGCGATGGACAAGATCACGACCAAACGGGTCTTGGAGTCTGCTGGAATTCCTCAAGTTCCTTATGTAGCTGTAGTGGAAGGCGATGACGTGGATGAGAAAATTGCTACAATTGAAGCGACTCTCTCTTATCCTGTCTTTACCAAACCATCCAATATGGGCTCTAGTGTTGGGATTTCAAAATCTGAAAACCAAACAGAGCTTCGGACTGCTCTCGAATTGGCCTTCAAATACGATAGCCGTGTCTTGGTAGAGCAAGGAGTCAATGCGCGTGAGATCGAAGTTGGACTGCTTGGAAACTATGATGTGAAGAGTACCTTGCCAGGTGAAGTTGTGAAAGATGTGGCCTTCTATGATTATGATGCCAAATACATCGACAACAAAATTACCATGGCGATTCCAGCTCAATTGGACCCTGAGGTTGTGAAAACCATGCGGACCAACGCAGAAAAAGCCTTTCGTGCAATCGGTGGTCTAGGTTTAGCGCGTTGTGATTTCTTCTATACCGATAAAGGAGAGATCTTCTTAAACGAACTCAATACCATGCCAGGATTTACCCAATGGTCTATGTATCCTCTGCTTTGGGACAATATGGGACTCAACTATACAGATTTGATCACCAAGTTAGTAGAGCTTGGAAAAGAAGTCTTCCAAAAACACGAAGCGCATTTGTTGTAAGAAAAGAGAGAGTGGGACAGAAATCGGTAATTCGTTAGAATTCGATTTCGTCGTCCCACCTCCGCACAGTTAAGTAGGGCTGTAAAAGCTGATAAAATCAGCGTAGTAGAGCCCACTCAACTACTGCGTCTTGCTCGACAATCCAAAAACAATCAAGAGGCTAGGACTTCTGTCCCAGCCACTTTTTTTGTGGTCTAGAATATGGTATAATGAGAAGAATTTGATAGGAGCGTCCAAATTTTTGAAGACGCTACGGAGAACTGAGGAGTCGGATATGAATCTCACATTACATGAAGTTGCTCATCTAGTACACGCAAAAAATGATATCAGCCAATTTGAAGATGTGGCCCTCGTCAAGCCGGAATTTGACAGCCGATTGATTGGGCCTGGAGACCTGTTTGTTCCTTTAAAGGGAGCGCGTGATGGTCATGACTTTATTGAGACTGCTTTTGAAAATGGAGCCGTAGCCACTTTTTCAGAGAAAGTGGTAGAAGGCCACCCTTATATTTTGGTGGAAGATGTGCTGAGCGCTTTTCAAACACTTGCTGCAGCCTATCTTCAAAAGACAAAAGTAGATGTTTTTGCAGTGACGGGGTCAAATGGTAAAACCACCACAAAAGATATGTTGGCACAGCTTTTGTCCACCACCTACCTGACCTATAAAACACAAGGAAACTATAATAACGAAATTGGTCTTCCTTATACGGTTTTGCATATGCCAGAAGGGACGGACAAACTGGTCCTTGAAATGGGGCAAGACCATCTAGGAGATATCCATCTCTTGTCAGAACTGGCGCATCCAAAAGCTGCTATTGTCACCTTGATTGGGGAAGCCCATTTGGAATTCTTCAAAGATCGAAGTGAGATCGCAAAAGGAAAACTCCAGATTGCGGATGGGATGCCAGAAGGCGGTCTTCTGGTAGTTCCAGCTGATCCGATCGTCAATGCCTACCTCCCTGAAAATCAAACAGTCGTTCGCTTTGGGCCAGATGAGGAGATTTTTATTACCGAGTTAATCGAGCGAAAGGATAGCTTAACTTTCCGAGCTAATTTCTTAGAAGAAGCGATCGATCTTCCAGTAACAGGAAAATACAATGCGACCAATGCTATGATTGCAGCTTATGTTGCCTTGAAAGAAGGAGTGAGTGAAGCTGCGATTCGTGATAGTTTTGAAACCTTGCAATTAACGCGCAACCGGACAGAATGGAAGAAGGCCAGTAACGGAGCGGATATCCTATCCGATGTCTACAATGCTAATCCGACGGCTATGCGCTTGATTTTAGAAACTTTCTCGACTATTCCTGCGAATCCAAATGGCCGAAAATTAGCCGTACTTGCAGATATGAAAGAACTAGGGGAGCAATCTGTAAATCTACACAACCAAATGATCCTCAGCCTCTCACCGGATGTCTTGGATACCGTTATTTTCTATGGGCAAGACATTGCGGGCTTGGCTCAATTAGCGAGTCAGATGTTCCCACTCGGACATGTCTATTATTTCAAAAAGACCGCTGAGGAAGATCAATTTGAGGACCTGGTCAAACAAGTCAAGGAAAGCTTAAAAGAGCAGGACCAAATCCTCATCAAGGGAAGCAATTCCATGAATCTAGCCAAATTGGTAGAGGAATTAGAAAAAGCCTAGCAAATGTGAAGGAAGTTATACAAAAATAGGCTACTATAAACTAAAGGAATAGAAAAATGACACTTTGGGATTTATTGTTTACGAACCAAAAATCAGCCCCGCCTGAGTTTGGACTCTGGTATGTTTTCCTACCAGCTTCCTTGTTGGTGGTTGGCTATTTTTCCATCAAATATGCACAGTCTAAAAGCTACCAACGCTTTTGGTATTGGGCACAATTGATTCAAGTCTTAACCATCAATGCTTGGTATATTCTAGCCCACATGCCTTTGACAGACAATTTACCTTTTTATCATTGTCGCTTGGCTATGCTTGCGATCCTCTTTGCTCCTAGAGGGACCTATATCAAGCAATATTTTGCCTTGTTGGGTGTTCTAGGATCCATTGCGGCTTTGGTTTATCCGGCCTTTGACCCCTTCCCATTCCCCCATATTACTGTACTCAACCTGATTTTTAGTCACTGGGCCTTGTTTGCCAATAGTTTGATTTACCTGCAGGAGTTTTATCAGTCGGAAAAACAGGACACCTTACGGATTGTTAAGATCACCTTTGGTATGAATGCCGTCATCTTTTTGGTCAATCTTTTGACCAGAGGAGATTACGGCTTCTTACGACGTCCACCAATCATTGGAGACCACGGTGCTCTCTTGAACTACCTCTTGGTCAGCATCGTGATGGTGGCTGGTATTTGCTTGGTCAACCAGCGCTACAAATACAAGATGGTTGAAGAGACTGTCGTTTCGCGTTCGGAATAGAAAAAAGAGTAGATGAGGGAAAGAAATCATGGCACTTTGGGACTTATTTTTCACTAGTCAACCAACATCCCCTCCTCAATTGGGGGTCTGGTATTTCTTATTGCCTACTTCTTTGGTAGTAGTGGGAGTTCTGTCCGTTCGATTTGCTCACTCCAAAAGCTACCAAACCTTTTGGTATTGGGGACAGTTGATCCAGTTGCTCATTATCAACTCTTGGTATTTAGCAGCTCGCTTGCCTTTTTCAGAGAGTCTTCCCTTCTATCATAGCCGGATGGCTATGTGGATTATTCTTTTGGCCCCCAAGGGAAGCTTCAAGCAATATTTTGCCCTCGTGGGAGTCTTTGGCTCCATTATGGCCTTGGTTCATCCTGTTTTTTATCCCTACCCTTTTCCTCACGTTTCCTCGATCAACAATGTCTTTGGTCACTGGGCCCTCTTGGCCAACTGTCTAATCTATCTGGTTCAATCCTACCAGGTGGAAGAAGGGGCTGTTTGGAAGATCTGTCAGATGACGTTTGGAGTCAATGCCATTATTGTTCTAGCCAACCTTGTAACGGGCGGAAACTATGGCTTTCTGCGTCGACCACCTGTCATAGGTGACCATGGCCTTGTGCTCAACTATTTGATCGTGACAGTCCTAATGACGGGGACACTGATCCTCATCAATACTATCGTTCAGTACAGTAAGAAAAGAAGAATACCTGAATCTGTTTAAATAAGGAGACTTTATGCATCATTTTTTTACCACAGAATCAACAGCACCACCAGCAATCTCAGCACTTTGGTATAGTGTGATGGTCTTGTTAATTGTGACAGCGATCATGATGTCACTTCGCTATTATCAGAATGAGCAATTTCGCAAATGCTTTCAATACTTACAAGGCTTCCAGTTAATTTGCTTGTATCTTTGGTATTTTGCCTACCACATTCCTTGGTCCAATAGCCTGCCTTTTTATCACTGTCGCTTGGCTATGTTTGCGGTCTTGTTTTTACCAGACAGATGGAAAAGCAAACAGTTCTTTGCCTTGATGGGAGTCAGTGGAGCCATCTTTGCTTTGGGCTATCCAGTCTTTGATCCCTATACTTTCCCTCATATTACGAGTTTTTCTTTCCTCCTCGGACATTACTGTCTCCTCATCAATTCCTTGATTTATCTCTTGAGATGGTATGATCGAAATCTCTTAAAAAATAGTCAGATTGTTCTCTATACCTTTGCCTTAGATTTATTCCTGGTTGGAGTCAATCAATTGACGGGAGGAAATTACGGCTTGATGGCCCGCCCTCCGATTATGAGAGGGGATAAGGTGTGGCTCAACTATCTGGTTGTATCCAGTATTTTAGCCCTTGCTTTATTACTCTTTAATCAGTTCTTCAGTCGCAGAAGTGAGCGGGTGAAAGTGAGAAAATAACAAGTAGGAAGGTTGGGACATCTCGGTCTCAACCCTGTTTTATATTAAAGGAGAATATATGAAGCGTTTCTTGCTAATGATTTCCCTCATTTGGAGTTTGGTTTGTACAATCACGATCGCACATGCAGATGATGAAGTTCGCTATTCGATTGAATCCTATGTAGGACACCTCCAATTGCAGGAAGATAGCCAAGCAACATTTACACAAGAGATTACCTATCAGTTTCAGACAGGCTATCATGGTCAATATGTGACTCTAGGAAGTGCAGATCCTCTTCCAAAAGGGTTTAAGATTCATCGTCATCCTGAGGTGGAAGCCTATGTGGATGGGGAAAAACGTGAGATTCGTGTAGAGGAGACAGACCTGGAAGATGGTCGTCAATTAAAAATATACAATGCCCGTATCGTCGGTGGCACGGTCAAGATCAAAGTGAAATGGAAGATTGATCATCTCTTGACTTTCTACAAGGATATTGCAGAACTGAATTGGTTTCCTATTTCAGATGGAGATGAGAAAGTCGCGAAATTAGATTTTTATGTGGATGGCTTGGATGCCAAGCAGGGAAAACTGTATGCCCATACTGGTTACTTTAATCCACCAGCCCAAGTCGAACGGACTGAAACTGGTTATCATATTTGGACAAAGGATTTTCCAAAAAATGGAAAGCTCGAACTGCATGCCTATTGGCCAATGACAGAAGCCCTGCGTCGAGACCAAGCAAATGAGATTAACAAGGGAAATGGAAAAGAGAAATTTCTCAAAAAAGAGAAATCCATTGAACAAAAAACGTTCCTCTATCGGACCCTTCTACTTAAGGTTGTACCAATTGTATCGATTCTTTTATTTATCCTCGCTTTCATTCCATGGATCCGGTATTTTATCAGTACCAGAACTCGTCGGATTGCAAAAGGAGTACGATTATACGAACCACCACAGAATTTACCTCCTCTTGTCCTAGCTAAGGCACTGTATCAACTTGATTTTGAACGGATGGTGATGTCTAGAGAGAGGGGCCAACTAAAATTTAATCATCTCATTCAAGCAACTATATTGGATCTCATTGATCGAGGAAATCTTCGTTTGACTAGGAATGAAAATGGGGAAACCTTGACCTGTCTCCATTATGAAGGCTTGGCTGATTTTGAATTGAAGTTTATTGAAATGATCTTTGATCAAGAAACTGAAATCAATATCAGTGAAGTATTTTCAAGGTATAAAATCGACAAAGCAGCCTTAAAAAAAGATTTTCGAGCTGCTAAATCAGACACACAACGAGACCGTATTCGAAAAGTCGGAAGTGCCGTTCAATCGCTTTTAAAAAAGGATGCCCAGCAATTGTCAAAAGGGGTAGAAAAGGAAATTGCAAAATTAGGATTGCCTTCTTATTTTAGAGACTTATCTGAAAAAGAAGAAGCTTTTTCTAAAACAGGCTGTGCCTTACATTTTTGGCTCTTACTGATCTTATTTGTGAGCATGTGTTTCTTATCTTTTGGATTTGGATCACACCTATCTTCCTTCTATTTTTGGATGATTTTACTTTTGGTTTTGTTATTCATTCCATTTTATATTGTTGTGAAAATCCGTGAAGATCATCTACAATCCTTAGAGAACTTGGATTCACAATTCCAATGGATGGCCTTTCGAAATATGATCGAAAGTATTCCAAATTTCAACCAAGCAGAACTTGAGAGTGTCATCCTATGGAATCGCATCTTAGTCTATGCAACCATGTATGGCCAAGCAAAAAAAGTGAGCCAGGTACTCCAAAATCATCAGATTCCCTTACCATATGAAGACTGGGACACTGTTCTTTGGCTAACAACCTCCCCAAATACCTTCCTAGACGGCTCTACTTTGATGAACTATGCAGATGATTCCTATAGTGTTTCAAGCTTCTCTATTAACTCTTCAGATGGCAGTGGCGGCTTTGACGGCGGTGGTTTCTCTGATGGTGGCGGTGGCGGAGGATTTGGTGCCTTTTGATAGCCGTGAAAAGAAGACTAGAATCTACGGATTTTGGTCTTTCTTTTTGCTCTCAAAGAAGAATCATCGTTGAAAAAAGTGCCTATTTTCGCTATAATAGGACAGATAGAGAAATTGAGGAGAAATCCGATGTAAAGATGAATTTGTAAATTTATCAAAAAATAAGAAGAGAAAGAATTAGGAACATGAACGTACAAGAAGAAATCAAAAAACGCCGTACCTTTGCCATCATCTCCCACCCGGATGCTGGTAAAACGACGATTACAGAGCAGTTGCTCTACTTTGGGGGAGAGATTCGGGAAGCCGGTACTGTAAAAGGAAAGAAAACAGGAAACTTTGCTAAATCTGACTGGATGGATATCGAGAAGCAACGTGGGATTTCAGTAACCTCATCTGTTATGCAGTTCGACTATGATGGCAAACGGGTCAATATCCTTGATACGCCAGGGCACGAGGACTTCTCAGAAGATACTTATCGGACCTTGATGGCGGTGGACGCTGCCGTCATGGTGGTGGACTCTGCCAAAGGGATTGAGGCCCAAACCAAGAAATTGTTTGAGGTTGTGAAACACCGTGGCATTCCAGTCTTTACTTTTATGAACAAGCTGGACCGGGATGGACGTGAGCCACTGGATCTCTTGCAAGAATTGGAAGAAGTCTTGGGCATCGCGAGTTACCCAATGAACTGGCCGATCGGGATGGGGAAAGCCTTTGAGGGACTCTATGACCTTTATAACCAACGTTTGGAACTCTACAAAGGGGATGAACGTTTTGCTAGTCTAGAAGATGGAGACAAGCTTTTTGCTAACAACCCTTTCTACGAGCAAGTAAAAGACGATATCGAACTCTTGCAAGAAGCAGGAAATGACTTCTCAGAAGAAGCCATCCTTGCAGGTGAATTGACTCCCGTCTTCTTCGGATCCGCTTTGACGAACTTTGGAGTACAGACTTTCTTGGAAACCTTCCTCAAGTTTGCTCCGGAGCCACACGGCCACAAGAAGACAGATGGAGAACTTGTCGATCCTTATGACAAGGATTTCTCAGGCTTTGTCTTTAAAATTCAAGCTAATATGGATCCTCGTCACCGCGACCGGATCGCCTTTGTGCGGATCGTATCTGGCGAATTTGAGCGTGGCATGAGCGTCAACCTGCCTCGTACTGGTAAGGGCGCTAAGTTATCTAACGTGACTCAATTTATGGCCGAAAGCCGTGAAAATGTCAGCAATGCTGTAGCAGGAGACATCATCGGGGTTTACGATACGGGTACGTATCAGGTTGGAGACACGCTGACAGTTGGCAAAAACAAGTTCGAATTTGAACCACTGCCAACCTTTACCCCTGAAATCTTCATGAAGGTGTCTGCCAAGAACGTTATGAAGCAAAAATCCTTCCACAAAGGGATTGAGCAATTGGTGCAAGAAGGAGCTATTCAGCTCTACACCAACTACCAAACAGGTGAATACATGTTGGGTGCCGTTGGTCAATTGCAGTTTGAAGTCTTTAAGCACCGGATGGAAAATGAATACAATGCCGAAGTGGTCATGAGCCCAATGGGTAAAAAGACCGTTCGCTGGATCAAACCAGAAGACTTAGATGAGCGCATGTCTTCAAGCCGAAACATCTTGGCGAAGGACCGCTTTGACCAACCAGTCTTCCTCTTTGAAAATGACTTTGCCCTCCGTTGGTTTGCAGATAAGTATCCAGACGTTGAGCTGGAAGAAAAGATGGGGTAAGGAACGATTCAAAACCGATCCATAACAATAGAATAAGAAAACGGATAAGGTCCGTTTTCGCTTTTAAAGGAGAAATGATGGGATTATTAAGTGGTTTGATGGGCAATGCCTCTCAAAAAAATGTCGATAAAGTAGAAAGAGATCTGGAAGATATCTTGGTGCCGGGAGAGCAAGTGACACTTGCTTTTAGCTTGATTCGTGATTTAATCGTCTTTACAGAGTTTCGTTTGATCTTGGTGGATAAGCAAGGAGTAACAGGAAAGAAAACTTCCTACAAATCCCTTCCTTATCGCTCTATCTCTCGTTTTTCAGTGGAAACTTCTGGTCATTTTGATTTGGATGCCGAATTAAAAATCTGGGTCTCTTCTGCAGTCGAGCCTTCAGAAGTTTTACAATTCAAGAGTGACAGCAGCGTCATTGAAATCCAGCAAGCATTAGCCAGTGCAGTTTTTAAATAAAAATATCATTTTGATAGAGAACAGTTGAGAAAGGAGACGGAATGTTTATCGAAAAACAATTGGGTCAAGATCGGAAATGGATCAATATCGACTCGGATATGATTGCTGAAAACTCATATCTTTATAAAAAATACGAGATTGACAAAGAAACCATTGAGTACGCGATGGATAAGAACGAACGTGCCCATATGGATTATAATCGAGAAAACGGTACGATCACATTTATCTACAATGTATTGGATTTAGAAAAGGACAAGGAATACTACGAAACCATCCCTATGACCTTTATCGTTCAAGATACGCGACTCGTGACCATCAGTAACCAGGACAATGCCTATATCATTGAACAAATGGTTCGCTATTTGGAAAGCCATGGGGAGTTGTCGATCTATAAGTTGCTTTTTGCAGGTCTTGAAATGATCAGTAATGCTTATTATCCGATTATTGATCGCTTAGATAAGCACAAGGATGAACTCAATCGTTTGCTTCGAAAGACAACGACGACCAAGAATCTTTATGCCCTGTCTGACCTTGAGACCGGTATGGTCTATCTGGTCGCAGCAGCCAAGCAAAATCGGATGTTGCTAGAACATATTAAAGCGCATGCCATTTATCGCAGGATGAATGATGTTGAAAAAGAGCAGTTTGATGATGCCATGATCGAAGCGCGTCAGTTGGCTTCGATGACTGAGTTGATTTCCAATGTCTTGCAACAGTTGTCAGGATCTTACAACAATATCCTAAACAACAACTTGAATGACAACTTGACAACCCTAACCATCTTTGAAGCCTTGTTGGCGGTTTTAGCCGTTATCACCGGTTTCTTTGGAATGAATATCCCTCTTCCTATGACAAAGGATCCCAATGCTTGGATTTATGTATCCGTATGTAGCTTTATATTATGGCTCATTTTGGCAAAGGTTATGCGGTGGATTGTGAAACAAAGATAAAAAAGAGGCTTGGAGAAATCCGAGCCTCTTCGTATCTAGAATAATCTGAGAAATAGGAACCATCTAGACACCTGCCCTCCTCTCCAAAGAAGGGGCAGTGTGAATAGTTCATCGACTGTACAAAATCTTCTTGGAAATAGTAGGAGTAGATTTAATAGTACTGAGTGGTTCTAAATAAATCAGAACTTAGAATAAATCGTTGAATCAGATAAAATGATCCTATTTCTTTATACAGAAATATTTTAGATACTAACTGTATTATACATATTTATTTGTAAAAACGCAAGAACTACCAAAAAAAGTTTTTCCGAAGTTTTTATACTCCTATGATGAAGTATATGAAATGGTTACAAGAAGAAAACCAGTCCTGGAAAGGTTTAGGGGCGTTTTTATAATCTTAAGCTATCTAAGATTTTTTCCTAAAAAATAAAATTAGTCTCCTGTGACTATCATTTACCTCTTCATTGTGTTATACTAGATAAGTTGCAAACTTGTATGAGAGAAATGCTGGGGAGATGGAACAATTAGAAAAGGAATGTTGGTCAATCTCCCACAAGGAGGATCTTGGTGTCTTTTCGTTTGGAAAACGACTTTAATCAACCATATCCGCTAGTGCGAAAACATTTTTCGCAGAAGGGAATTCCATAAAAAAACGATTGGGTTTTTCTTTAGATGAGTCTTGCGACAGGTAACCGGGAAGGAGACTTCCTATGCAATCAGTGCGTTTTCGCATTGAAAGAAGTGTGATAAAGTGGCTTCGCACCACTTTTTAGAAAGAAGAAAGAATTGAAATTCAACGAATTTAACTTATCTGCTGAATTATTAGCAGAAATCGAAAAAGCTGGCTTTGTAGAAGCAAGCCCCATCCAAGAACAAACCATTCCTTTGGCCCTTGAAGGAAAAGATGTCATTGGTCAAGCGCAAACAGGGACCGGTAAAACGGCTGCTTTTGGTCTTCCAACTTTGGAGAAGATTGATGTCGATAACACAGTAATCCAAGCCCTTGTTATTGCTCCGACGCGTGAGTTGGCGGTTCAAAGTCAGGAAGAACTCTTCCGCTTTGGACGCAGTAAGGGTGTCAAAGTTCGCTCTGTCTATGGTGGATCAAGCATTGAAAAGCAAATTAAAGCTTTGAAGTCAGGTGCTCACATCGTTGTGGGAACACCTGGACGTTTGCTAGATTTGATCAAGCGCAAGGCCTTGAAACTCGATCATATTGAAACCTTGATCCTGGATGAAGCAGATGAAATGCTCAATATGGGCTTCTTGGAAGATATCGAAGCCATCATTAGCCGTGTTCCGGAAACACGCCAAACCTTGCTCTTTTCAGCAACGATGCCAGAAGCCATCAAACGCATTGGTGTTCAGTTTATGAAAGAACCCGAACACGTTAAGATCGCAGCCAAAGAATTGACCACCGACTTGGTCGATCAATACTATATTCGTGTCAAAGAAGGCGAAAAGTTTGATACCATGACTCGATTGATGGATGTCGAGCAACCGGAGCTTGCCATTGTCTTTGGTCGGACTAAACGCCGGGTCGATGAATTGACGCGTGGCTTGAAGATCCGTGGTTTCCGAGCAGAAGGGATTCACGGAGATTTGGATCAAAACAAACGTCTCCGTGTCCTTCGTGACTTTAAAAATGGGAACTTGGACGTCTTGGTGGCAACGGACGTTGCGGCACGTGGTTTGGACATTTCAGGTGTGACCCATGTCTACAACTACGATATTCCACAAGATCCAGAAAGCTATGTTCACCGGATCGGACGGACAGGTCGTGCTGGGAAAACAGGGCAATCCATTACCTTTGTTTCGCCAAATGAAATGGGCTATTTGCAAATCATTGAGAACTTGACTAAAAAGCGGATGAAGGGAATGAAACCTGCAACAGCAGCAGAAGCCTTCCAAGCGAAAAAACAAGTAGCGCTGAAGAAAATTGAGCGAGATTTTGAAGATGAAAAAATCCGGACCAACTTTGAGAAGTTTGGTAAGGATGCTCGCAAATTGGCTGCAGAATTCACTCCTGAAGAATTGGCTATGTATATCTTGAGCTTGACCGTTCAAGATCCAGATAGTCTTCCAGAAGTTGAAATTGCGCGTGAAAAACCATTGCCATTTAAACCATCCGGTGGTGGCGTTGGTGGAAAAGGCAAAGGTGGCCGTGGAAATGGCCGTCGTGGAGACCAACGCCGTGATCGAAATCGCAGAGATGACCGTGAAGGTGGACGACGTGATTTCAAACGCAAGTCCAATAAAAACAGCCGGGACTTTGAAGGCAAAGGCAACAAACGTCCTCATCGTACGTCAAGTGAAAAGAAAAATGGATTTGTCATCCGCAATAAAGGGGATAAATAAGTCCTAAGAACGGTCTAGCAATAGGCCGTCTTTTTAATGAAAATCAAAAATACAAGGGTTAACTAGCTGTTAACCCTTGTATATTTATAAGGAGACCTAAATGATAACTGACTCTTTTAGAAAAAATGTATCATGATAAGGAGCATCCTAAAAAAGTCAGAAAACAGAAAGAACGGATTCCTAAAACGGAATGTTTCTGTTAACATATTAAGTTTACAATTATTTCTAAGCTTTGTCAAGGTTTTTTTCTTATATTTTTAAAAATTTTTAACGAAAAAGATAAAAATTGACAATCTTAGCTAAAAGGTTATAATGAATATAATAACTATATTAATCATAAAGAGGTGGCGTCCATGGTGATTGCATTAAAAAACGATGATCTAGAAGTACAATGTAAGACATTTGGAGGGGAATTGAGCTCCATTCGTAATAAAGAAGGCTTAGAATATCTCTGGCAAGGGGATCCGGAGTATTGGTCGGGACAAGCGCCTGTTTTGTTTCCAATTTGCGGAAGCGTTCGTAATGGCCAAGTACAGTATCATCTAAAAGATGGAGTGAAGACAGGTCAGCTGCCAAGACACGGTCTCATTAGGAAGAGAGAGTTTGAACTTAAAGAACAAACAGACCATCGTCTTGTCTTTGAAATCACCTCTAACGAAGAGAGCCTGCAAAATTATCCCTACCATTTTCGAGTTGAAATCGTTTATGAACTACAAGGGAAAGAAATCACCATCACCTATCGTGTACAAAATCTAGAGTCTGATCAAGTCATGCCTTATTTCATTGGAGGGCATCCAGCTTTTCATTGTCCCCTTTTAGCAGATGAAGACTATGAAGACTACGAGTTGATTTTTGAAAAAGAAGAAACCTGCAGCGTCCCTCTCTTGTTCACAGAAACTGGATTGGTCGATCGCCTGCAGCGGACGCCATTTTTCGATCATAAGCGTAGCCTACCTTTGCGACATGAACTATTTGAAAAAGATGCCATTATTTTAGATCAGTTAACCTCTAAATCTGTGAAGCTTATCTCGAAAAAATCAGGTAAAGGTTTGGAATTTGATTTTGCAGATTTTGAAAATCTGGTCCTTTGGTCTACCAATAACAAGGGCCCCTTCATTGCCTTAGAGCCTTGGACAGGTATTTCCACATCTGCAGAAGAGGGCGATTTCTTCGAAGACAAAAAAGGTGTGATCCAGTTGGACCCTCAAGAGACACGGAGTCATCAGTACCGTATCACCATTTTGTAAATGAAAAACCGTTGGACTATGGAGTCCGACGGTTCTTTTTGATATAGTTTAGTTTTGCCTGGCGCGATTTCTTTTTAAAGAGAGCTTCGGCAGACATCGCAGAGGGTTTATCTGGATAGGATTCTTTGTAAAGAAGTTTAACGGCGAGGCGAGCCCGTGTGTATTTGGCCCCTTTTCCAGCATTGTGAGTCTTCAGGCGTTTTTCGACATCCGTGGTATAGCCAGTGTAGAGAGAGCCATCCGCACACTCTAAAACATACATGTAAGCCTTAGTTTCCATAGTAGATCTCATGAATCTCGTCTGTATAGCTGCCATCTTCATTGTGAATAAAGAGAGGAGGAAGAATTTTTAAACCATCCAGTGAGCCATCCTTGATCGCCTCAATCAATAACATATTCGCCTCTTTAGTCACTTTGGGGTAGACAAACTGGATCCGCTTAGGTGCAAGATTGTATCGTTTCATGGTTTCGATGATATCTAAAAAGCGATCTGGACGATGGACCATTGCTAAGCGACCATTTGATTTGAGAACCCGCTGGGCCACATGGCAAATCTCATCTAAGTTGGTGGTAATTTCATGTCGAGCTAAGAGGTAGTGTTCACTCTCATTGAGATTGGAATGCTCATCCACCTTGAAATAAGGAGGATTGCAGAGGATGATATCCACCTTACTCCCCTTGATATGTTGAGGCAAATGCTTGAGATCATCGGTGATCATGGACATTTGCTGGTTCAAGCCATTGAGAGCAATGGAGCGGGTTGCCATATCCGCTAGACGTTCCTGTATTTCGACACCAATGATCTGGGCCTCTGTACGAGTACTCGCAAAAAGTCCCACGGCCCCATTTCCAGCGCAGAGATCTACGATCAAGCCCCGCTTGGGCAATTTTGGAAAGCGCGAGAGGAGGACGCTATCCACGGAATAACTAAAGACTTCCCGATTTTGTATAATTTTCACATCACTTGAAAAAAGTTGATTGACGCGCTCGCCGTCTTTTAATTCGATATCTGTCATGGCTCTATTATAGCATGAAAAGAAGCTTGGGAAAAGATCGATAGAACATAAAAAGAGGCTGGAACAAAAGTCCTAGCCTCTCAATTATTTTTGGATTGTCGATCAAGACGCAGTGGTTGAGTGGGCTCTACTACGCTGATTTCATCAGCTTTTACAGCCCTACTCAACTGTGCGGAGGTGGGACGACGAAATCGAATTCTAACGAATTACCGATTTCTGTCCCACTCTCTTTTTTTAATCAAATTCATATTTTTGGAGAATCGTAGTGAGGATAAAGATTCCTGTAAAGATAGCCATCAATGCCAGATAAACTGGGAAAGTAGTGGCTGTAAGGAGGGAAATCTCGATCAAGTTTTTTAACACGACCGCAGATGTGTAGAATCCTACTACAGAGAAGAGGATGAGGAGAGCCCGCCAGATATTTAGCGGCAGGCAAGCACGGATAACGGATAGGAAACCGATGGAGCCAAGTAAGTAGTAGGATACAGTAGACATATCGGCTGCAGACCAACCATGGCTTGCTCCCCAAAGGTGAATAAACAAGACACTAAAGACGACCATCAAGGCGCTTGGTAAGGCTAACAGAAGGGAACGTCTCAAGAAGTGTTTTTCAACCGGTTTGATATTGCGTTCAAAGGTCAACACAAATGGTGGGAATCCTTCGACGAATTGGTCGATCAGGGTGATTTGAATAGGAATGAAAGGGAAAATCAGCAAATAGTTGACGTTAAAGAAGAGAGCACTGGCAATACAGATGATAGCCAAGAGGAAGGAATAGATCGTTTTGATAAAGAAGATTGGAGCGATTCGTCCAATGTTATTCACCACACGACGGCCTTCAAAAAGAATTTCTGGAACGTCATTAAAGTCAGAGTTTAAAAGAACAATATTGGCAATTTGACGAGTTGCGGGATCTCCCTCAGCCATCACGATGGAGCAGTCTGCTTCGCGAAGAGCAAGGATATCATTGACCCCATCTCCTGTCATAGCAGTTATCCGACCAGCAGCTTTCAAGGTTTGGATAAGTAGTTTTTTCTGGTGAGGAGACACGCGCCCAAAGATAGCTGTTTCTTCTGCTTGATCCACTAATTGATCATCAGAAATTTTTGAACAATCGACGTAGTTCTCATAATTTTTGAAGCCAGCTTGTTGAGCGATATAAGAGACCGTCACAGGGTTGTCACCAGAGATGATTTTGAGATCCACTCCTTGAGAGCGCAAATACTCAAGAGTATCTGAAGCCCCTTCACGAATGGGGTCTGTAATCTCAATAACCGCAATCCCTTCAAGATTTTCAGGCAGTTTCAATTCCTGCATGCTGATCAGTTCTGAACTGTGAGCCAAGACGAGCACGCGCGATCCACGAGCTTGTGCTTCGACGACAGCAGCGGGATTTTCTTTAAGGAGCATTTCAGGAGCACCGAGAAAGACGGTTCCAAGGTTGGATAGGTGCATGGCTCCCCATTTCCGATCACTTGAGAAAGGAATAATGTTTTCCGCAGTATAAGCATGCTCCAACTCCCCATAAGCCTTGCGAATAGCTTGAGCAGTAGGATTGGTGTCCTCGCTATATTGCATGTAAGCTGAAAGGATAACTTTGATGGTTTCCTCAGAAAAATGATCCGATAAGCTATGGAGAGATTCGACTGTCATCTTCCCTTGAGTGATGGTACCGGTCTTATCTAGACACAAGGTATCCACACGTGCGAGAGTTTCCACGGAATACATTTCTTGAACAAGTACCTTGCGCATGCCGAGCTTAATGACAGCAGTCAAGAGAGACGTAACTGTCAGAAGGGCGATTCCTTTTGGCAACATTCCCAGGAGAGCTGTTGAAGAATTCACGACAGAATCCTTGATCGGCAGCATCTTGATCAACAATGCTTCAAAGAAGAGGGCAAGGCCAAATGGGATGATAATTTTACCAGTGAAGCTAGAAATTTTCGCTAAGTTATAAAGAATACGCGAATTGATAGGCTTCAAGGTTTTAGCTTCCATCATCAGTTTGTTGGCATAGTTGTTTGCTCCAACTCGCTTGACACGGGCATAGACTTGACCACTGGCAATATAACTACCAGAAAGCAGTTCATCGCCAACTTCTTTTAAGACCAGATCACTCTCACCAGTCAGCATAGCTTCATTGGCTTCAGCGATACCAGACATGACTTCGGCATCACTAGGGATCTGCTCACCCGAAGACAGAAGCATTAGATCACCTAGGACAAGCTTCTCTGGTGGAATCGCATCTTTTTCCCCGTCTCGAATGACAGTCACCAGCTCACGACTCATGAGATTGAGTTTATCAATCATCCGCTTGGCGCGCATCTCGGTCATGATTCCTGTAATGGCATTGAAGCAAATAACCGCGAAAAAGATCATATTGCTCCAGGCCTGTACAGCAGCCAAGGCTACGGCAATCACAAAGTTTAAGGTATTAAACAAGGTGAAGACGTTGCGCTTGATGATTTGCCAGGTACTGGTACTTGTATTCGTTGTAAAATCATTGGTTTGTCCGCGATCCATTTTCTTGCGGACTTCACTGAGGGATAACCCCTTTAATTCATTCGTTTCCATAGACAATATGATATCATTTTTTTGAGAAAAAGACTATCTAGAATCGGTCCGCTGAGACATTTTTTATCTAAAAAAAGTTTGCGGTCAAAATCAGGTTACGGTATAATAAGAAAGAACCTTTTACAGGATGGAATATCTTGTAGAGAAACGAATGAAATGGATTTGAGGAACAACTATGTTTTATACCTATTTACGTGGCCTTGTTGCCTTTATTCTGTGGGTTTTAAATGGGAATGCCCATTACCATCATAAGGACAATATTCCAGATCGAAAAGAGAACTACATCTTGGTATCCCCTCACCGAACTTGGTGGGATCCAGTCTATATGGCCTTTGCAACCAAGCCAAAGCAATTTATCTTTATGGCGAAAAAAGAACTCTTTACCAATCGTATTTTTGGCTGGTGGATTCGCATGTGTGGGGCTTTTCCAATCGACCGTGAAAATCCGGGAGCAGAAGCCATTAAGTATCCTGTCAATATGCTGAAAAAGAGCAACCGTTCTTTGATTATGTTCCCAAGTGGAAGTCGTCATTCTCAAGACGTAAAAGGCGGTGTTGCCATCATTGCCAAAATGGCGAAGGTCCGTATCATGCCAGTGACTTATACTGGTCCAAGAGACTTGAAAGGGTTGGCAACGGGTGAACGCATTGATATGAACTTTGGACATCCCATTGATATTTCGGATATTAAAAAGATGAATGACGAAGGAGTGGCAGAAGTTGCCCGCCGTATCCAAGAGGAGTTTGACCGTTTGGATGCGGAAGCGCAAGCGATCAACACCCCAACAAAACCTTTTATCTTGATTCGTTTGTTAAAAATCCTTTTGATTCCCCTTGTCTTAGTCGTTGGCATCTTGACCTTGCTCTTTAGTTACCTAGCAAGCTTTGTATGGGATCCAGACAAACATCGGAAAAACAAGTAAAAAAACTGAGAGTTTTTCTCAGTTTTTTTTATTTTTACGAATAATAAAAGTGAGAGGAGGTTTCTTATGGAGGATATCATCGAAAAAATCAAAGAATATAAGCTATTTTTAGCTCTTACTGCTATCGGACTCTTACTTGGAGGGTATTTTCTTTTTCATCGACCTCAGTCAAGTGCATCCACCATACCGGATCTTTATCAGGCTTCTAGTTCAACTTCGAGCAAAGAAAAGGTGCAGACCACTAGTTCCAAAGAAGAAAAGACGGCGACTTCTGTGTCTGATGCACCCGAGATCATTACGGTCGATGTCAAAGGAGCCGTCAAACAACCAGGTGTCTATGAGTTGCGCTCCAATAGCAGAGTCCACGATGCTATTTATAAGGCAGGCGGGATGACAGCAGATGCCAATAGTCAATCGGTCAACTTGGCGCAAAAACTCTCCGATGAAGCAGTGATCTATGTTGCTAAAGAAGGAGAGGATGTTCCAGAACTTGGAAGTTCAGAAAGTCCTGCAACTTCGTCAGCACCAGCAGAAAAAACAGGCAAGGTCCATTTAAATCGAGCAACCGAATCAGATCTCCAGACAGTATCAGGCATTGGCCAGAAACGTGCCCAGGACATTATCGCCTATCGCGAAGCAAATGGTCCTTTTCGATCAGTGGATGATCTGAAGAATGTTTCAGGAATCGGAGAGAAAACACTGGAGAAACTAAGAGATGCTTTCACGGTGGATTAAAGACCTTCCTTTTTCGCTTGTCCATCTCGCCTTTGTGCTCCTATGGCTGTATTTTAGTATCTATCAACCATCTTGGCTTTCGATCAGCGGTCTAGTAGTAGTGGGAGTTTTAGCGGTTCATCACTATAAAGGGGAGCGCTCAAGTTTGCTAGGGCTTGCTTTAGCAAACCTTTGTTTTGCGGCCTTCTTTGTCTTTCAGCGACTACAGGATCATCCAGTACAAGCAGAAAGTCAGCCCCCATCCCACTTACGCCTGATTCCAGATACCATCAAGATCAATGGGGACGCCCTGTCTTTTCGTGCTAAAAATCAGGGAAGGACCTACCAAGTCTTCTACACTTTAAAATCAGAAAAAGAAAAACAGCAGTGGCAAAGTCAAACCCGCTTGATGGAGTTGACATATAAAGGTGTTATAGAAGAACCAGAAGGGCAACGAAATTTTAGAGGATTTGACTACCGGTCTTATTTGGAAACACAGGGAATTCACTATCAAATAAAAATTGAAGCGATCCAATCTGCGGTTCCCATCCAAACGTGGAATGTTTTTGACTGGCTATCTCAATGGAGGCGCCAAGCCATTGTTTGGAGCAAGGAGCACTTTCCACAGCCGATGAACCAGTATATGACCGGCCTTCTTTTTGGTTATTTAGATACGGATTTTGAAGAGATGGATCAGCTTTACACGAGTTTGGGCATCATCCATTTGTTCGCCTTATCTGGGATGCAGGTCGGCTTTTTCATCAATGGGATCCGGAAAGCTCTCTTACGTCTAGGAATCTTGCAAGAGACAGTCGATATCTGGATGCTTCCAATTTCTTTGGTCTATGCTGGCTTGACAGGTTTTTCAGTTTCAGTGGTTCGTAGTCTCTTGCAGAAGATCCTCTCTCAAAAGGGGATCCGAGGGATGGAGAATATGGCGATGACCTTGATGATCTTAATGGTGCTCATGCCCAAGTTTCTTCTGACAGCTGGAGGGGTCTTGAGTTGTGCCTACGCCTTTATTTTGACCTTGGTAGATACCAGTTCTTATTCAGGACTTAAAAAGCTACTAGTGGAAAGTTTCTGGATTAGCCTGGGAATTTTGCCCCTTTTGACCTATTACTTTAGTGTCTTTCAACCGTGGTCACTCCCTTTAACCTTCCTCTTTTCTTTCTTATTTGACCTTGTCCTTCTTCCAGGTTTAACGGTGCTATTTATCTTATCGATTCTAAAGCCCCTTACAATTTTTAACAGTTTCTTTCTTCTCATAGAGGAGTGTATTCGTTGGATTTCAAAGCTCACGTCGCTACCTTTGGTATTTGGTCAGCCGACGGGACCAGCTCTGATTGCTCTCTTCCTTCTTTTAGGAATCTTGTATGATCTTCGAAAGCAAAAAAAACGTCGTTTCCTGTTAATAGGCATGATTCTACTCATCTTTTGTTGGACCAAGCATCCTTTAGAAAATGAGATTACCATGGTGGATATTGGTCAAGGAGACAGTATCTTTTTACGCGATTGGAAAGGAAGAACCATATTGATTGATGTCGGAGGACGTGTCACTTTTAAAAGTGGAGAAAAGTGGCAAGAGCGCAGTCAATCTGCCAATGCGGATCAAACCTTGATTCCCTATCTCAAGAGTCGTGGTGTTGGAAAACTCGATGCTTTGGTCTTGACTCATACAGACCAGGACCATATGGGCGATATGGTGGAGGTTGCCAAACAAATCCCAGTTAAAAAAGTGTATGTCAGTCCAGGTAGTCTAACTAATTCTCAATTTCGAGAGAAATTGAAACAGCTTCATAGTCCGATTAAAGTAGTCCAGAGAGGAGATCAACTACCTATTTTTGATCATCATCTAGAAGTCTTATCCCCTGATGAAGTGGGGGATGGTAAAAATGATGATTCAATTGTCCTCTATGGGCAGTTCTTTCAGAAACGATTTTTGTTCACGGGTGATTTGGAAGAAGCTGGAGAGAAAAAACTATTGAAAAACGATCCACAATTACAAGTAGATGTCTTGAAAGTAGGCCACCACGGTTCTAAAGGTTCCTCTAGTGATGTGTTTTTAGATCAGTTACATCCTCAGTTGGCCTTGATCTCTGTTGGAAAGAAAAATCGCTACCAACATCCCCATAAAGAATTGCTCGATCGTCTAGAGGAACGCTCTATTTCTTACCTTCGTACCGATGAAAGGGGAGCGATTCGCTTGATTGGGTGGGACCATTGGAGGGTAGAAACGGTCCGCTAGAGACGAGGAGAGGTTTGCTTTCTATGCTGAAAATTGCTATTATAGAAAGTGAAATCAATGTAAAGGTAGAATCGTATGAACGCATTTAAGCAATTTTGGATACAGTATGCAGATTTTTCAAGTAAGACCAGTCGGGCCCATTTTTGGCTAGCTTTTTTATGGAATTCCCTGATTTCTTTGCCTCTTTGGGTTTTTTACATCGTGACCTCTTTATCCCATCAAAATGCTCAAGAAACGCTCAATTTTTCAACTGTTCATTCTAAGACAGGTTTATGGGCGCTCGCTTTCTTAGCATTCTTTTACTTCCTCATTTTGGTACCCAGTCAAGCCATTTGTGTACGTCGCTTGCGGGATGCGGGAATCCATTGGTCTTGGATCTTTTTGAACCTTGGTCCGGTTCTGCTCTATTTGTTGACGGGGCTAGATATTTTCCTATTTCTTTGGGGGATTACAGTTATTTCTCTCTTGATTCTCATGATGCTTCCAGGGAAAAACACCTTCCCACAACCAGTAGAAACTCCTATGGGAGTGGCTTCTGAACCACAGGTCACAGCGACAGGGGGGAGCTTTGGAGGCAACTCGTTTGAGCAAATCCCTAATTTTGTAGCAGCACCTGATTTGTCTGATGAAAAACCACCATTGGAACAAAAAATGGCTGCTGAACACGAAATCCACTAAACTGATAGAGATAAGAGAGTTTCATGCAAGCAATTACCGACACTAAACATCTGACGGTTCAAACTCTGCCTCCTATTCTTGTCTTGACGGGTGAGGATGTAGGTCAATTTGAATGGTTAAAAAAAGACATTTTAAAAAAAATAGGCTATGATACTTCAGATTTGAATTATTCTTATTTTGATATGAAGGAAGCCTCCTATGCTGAGGTCGAGCTGGATTTGGTCAGTCTTCCCTTTTTTGCAGATGAAAAAATCGTGATTTTGGATCACTTATTGGATTTGACCACTGCCAAAAAACGCAATTTAACCGATGAAGATCTGAAGCAATTTGAAAATTATCTGGAAAATCCTTCTGAATCGACCCGTTTGGTGATATTTGCAGAAGGAAAATTAGATAGTAAGCGCCGCTTGGTCAAACTCCTAAAACGGGATGCCCAAATCATTGAAGCGACCACTCCTAAAGAGCAAGATTTAAAGCGTTATTTTTCTGGTCAGGCGCAAGAATTGGGCTTACACTTTGTTGGCGATTCCTTGGACCAGTTGCTCTTAAAATCTGGCTATGATTTTGGAGAGTTACAGAAGAATCTCGCTCTATTGCAGGCTTATAAAGAAGATGGTCAGATTACCCTCCAAGATATCGAGGAGGTTGTTCCAAAGTCCTTGCAAGATAATATTTTTGATCTGACACAGATGATTCTCAAACGCCAAATCGATCAAGCCCGGAATTTGGTTAAGGATCTTCGCTTACAAGGAGAAGATGAAATAAAATTGATCGCTATTTTGTTGGGGCAATTCCGAATGTTTTCTCAAGTTAAAATTTTCTCAGAAGAAGGCCAATCCGAAAGCCAAATTGTAGCGAGCTTGTCGGACTTGTCAGGACGCAAGGTCAATCCTTATCAGGTGAAGTTTGCCTTACGGGATAGCCGCAGGCTTACTCTGTCCTTTTTGAAGCAAGCTATGATGACCTTCATCGAGACGGATTATGCGATTAAAAGTGGAACATATGAAAAAGACTACTTATTTGATTTGGCCCTGTTGAAAGTAGCGAATAGCGTCTAACGATGAATGAAATCGCAAGCAGATTAGTTGAATAATTTAGCTGTTTGCGTTATCATCAAGTCAGTAATAAAGAAAAGAGGACCATAAAATGGCTATCATTTTACCAGAATTACCATATGCTTATGATGCATTGGAACCTTATATCGATGAAGAAACCATGCATTTGCACCATGATAAACACCATCAAACATATGTAAACAATGTGAATGCAGCTCTTGAAAAACATCCTGAAATTGGAGAAGACCTTGAAAGCTTGTTAGCTGATGTTGAATCCATTCCAGCTGATATTCGCCAAGCTGTGATCAACAATGGTGGTGGTCATTTGAACCACGCTCTTTTCTGGGAATTGATGACTCCAGAACAAACAGCTCCTTCAGCAGAACTTGCTGCAGCGATTGATGCTACATTTGGTTCATTTGAAGACTTCAAAGCAGCCTTCACAGCAGCAGCAACGACACGTTTTGGTTCTGGCTGGGCATGGTTGGTTGTCAACAAAGAAGGCAAACTCGAAGTGACTTCAACAGCAAACCAAGATACACCAATCTCTGAAGGTAAAACACCAATCCTTGGTTTGGATGTTTGGGAACATGCTTACTACGTGAAATACCGTAGCGTACGCCCTGACTACATCAAAGCTTTCTTCTCAGTGATCAACTGGAATAAAGTTAATGAATTGTTTGCAGCAGCAAAATAACAAAATGAAGGAATCTATAAGAGCAAGTATTGGCTCTTATAGATTTTTTTATGTGCATCCGGAAAATCGGAGTATAATTTCTTGCGTTTGGTCAGGAAAATGATACACTAGTAGGAGTGTGTCTTACTTGTCTGAAGCCTGGTTTGAAGGGCCTAGGCAAGGTAAAGATAAACCTTAAAATGAAAACTGAAACATTCAGGGAGAAATGAAATGACTAGTATTACCATTACTAAAGGAGCTGTTGAGACGCCTATCTATTTGCGGATGTTGAATCGTCATGGCTTGATTGCAGGTGCAACAGGAACAGGAAAAACGGTTACGCTCAAGGTCCTAACAGAAAAATTAAGCAAAGAAGGAATTCCGGTCTTTCTAGCCGATATCAAGGGAGATTTATCTGGCTTAGCCAAAGCAGGGCAATGGACACCAAAACTGGAAGAACGCTACAAGCTTCTTGGGATCACAGATCCGTTTGAGCCACAAGCTTTCCCTGTTCGATTGTGGGACTTCTTTGGCCAAGCTGGTCATCCTGTTCGTGCGACTGTCGAAGGGATGGGGTCATTGCTTCTGTCTCGTCTGCTTGATTTGAATGAAACCCAATCAGGAATTCTCGCAATTGTCTTTAAAGTGGCTCAAGAGAAAGATTGGCCCTTGATTGATTTGAAGGACCTGCAAAGCCTTTTAAAGGAAGTCTATGAGCACAGTTCAGACTATTCAGCCCAATATGGCAATATCACCAAACAATCTGTCGGAGCCATCCAAAGAAGTCTCTTGGTTCTTGAAGAAGAAGGAGCAGATCAGTTTTTCGGAGAGCCAGCACTTGATTTAAATGATTTCATGCAACTCGATGCATCTGGTCGTGGTTATATCAATATTCTTTCGGCTACAAAGCTCTTTCATTCACCAAAATTGTACTCAACCTTTTTGATTTGGATGCTGTCTCGTCTTTTTGAAACACTTCCAGAGGTTGGGGATCCTGAAAAGCCAAAATTGGTCTTCTTCTTTGATGAAGCGCATCTCCTCTTTAAGGATGCAAGCAAGCTCTTTCTTGAGAAGGTTGAGCAAGTGGTACGCCTAATTCGTTCGAAGGGTGTAGGGATTTACTTTATTACCCAAAATCCTCAAGACCTTCCAGAATCTGTTTTGGCACAGCTTGGAAATCGTGTTCAGCATGCACTTCGAGCTTATACACCAAAAGAAATGAAGGCGATTAAGGTGGCTGCCCAAAGTTTTCGTCCGAATCCAGATTTTGATACAGAAACAGTGATCACAGAGTTAGGGACAGGGGAAGCCTTAGTTTCTTTCCTCAATGAAAAGGGACAGCCTAGTGTGGTTGAGCGTGCTTATATTCTCTCTCCTCAATCGAGTTTTGACCTCTTAAATGAAAGTGAACAATTGGCCTTGATCACGACATCGCCTTTCCATCAAAAGTATGCGACGACGATTGATCGGGAATCTGCCTATGAAAAATTAGCAGCTAAAGCAAGCAAGGAAGCACAAGAAGAAGAGCAAAAAGAAGCAGCAAAAGAACGAGCTGCGGCGGAAAAAGCAGAGCAAAAACGCAGTCCAGGTCGCCCAAGAAAATCCAGTCTTGAAAAAGCTAAGGATTCCTTCTTGAGTTCCTTATTCCGGACGATTGCGCGTGAGATTGCTAAGCTAATTATGGGCTCCTTTAAACGGAAATAAGCCTTTGATGAAAAGAAATAAACTTTTTAAAAAGAAACCGTTTTCTCCTTCTGATAATTCTTGTTATTTTCAGTAGAATCTTTTATAATTAATGTCGTATGAAAAAATATTTTAATCTACGCTCGATCATGATTGCGGTCAGTATTTTATTGTGCTTAGTGGGAACAAGCGCACTGGGCTACTTGCATCTTACGCAACCAACAGCATCAGCAATTGAAAAAAAGCAAAGAAAACAAAAGAAGCAAAAGAACAAGATATCGAAAATTCTACCCCTGAGACGAAAAAACCGCGTGTCAAATCTCCTGAAGCTAAGCAAGCAGTAGTAGATGCAGACATGGAAACGATGAGTGCTTATGGCCTTGTCTATGATTATGCTAATAAAGGCCTGGTAGAGGTTGTTCAGGATTTCCTAGCGGAAAGTGGAATTGATCCGTCACAAGTTGCCTTCACGTATCGCAATGCCATTACAGGAGAGCAATTTGCCATGAATGATCTCCAACCAATGACGGCAGGTAGTACCTATAAGCTACCCTTGAACATGTTGGTGGTGGATGAAGTCGCAAAGGGCAAACTGAATTTAACAGACCGGTTTGACATTACCAATACCTACTATGAATATGTAGGGGAGCATGACAATTACGTTGCTGCCTTTGATGGAGCCATGTCTATTCCTGATATGCAGCGCTATTCATTGGTTTACTCTGAAAATACTCCAGCCTATGCCTTGGCAGATCGTTTAGGAGGCATGGAGCAAGCGCGTAAGCTATTCAGTCGCTATGGTCAATCTCGTTCACCAGAGGTTAAAACCTTTAGCGAAGATAATAAAACGACAACGGATTATTACATCCATGTCTTGGAATACCTTTGGAATCATCAAGAAAAATATGCAGATTTACTAGAACTGATCGGGGAGTCTTTCCCAGGTGAGTACTATAAGAAATTCTTGCCAGATTTGGTGATTCAACAAAAACCAGGGTATGTTGCGGAAGCACTTAATGTGGATGCGATTGTCCGTGAATCGACTCCTTATTTGGTTGCCATTTACACTGCAGGACTTGGAGGTACGACTCCAGAAAGTTCTGAAATCAGTGGCGTTGGTCTTTATCAATTAGGGCAATTGGCTTATGTTATCAATGAATGGCATCGTGTCAATATGAATGAATAATCGACAAAAGGTCTGAGCAAAACTCAGACCTTTTCTTCTAACAAAGTATCATGAAAATGACTTGGTGTTTCGAATTACTTTTCTGTTCTAAAGAGACTTCTTTCCCTTTTCTATAAAAAGTATGTTATACTAATAATAGTAATAAGAGGAAGTATAGACATGATTACAAAGGAAGATTACCAGTTGCTCCGCTCGCATCCAGCCTTTTCTGCGCTACCAGTGGAGCTATTTGATAAATTAGCTGTTGAAATTCATGCCAGGGATATCCCTAAGGGACAAATTTTATTTTATGCAGGAGATAGGCGGGAGCGCATTTTTCTTCTGGCAAAAGGCTTTGCCCGTATTGAGCAATTTGATTCGTCGGACCAATTCTCCTATATGGATTATATAAAGAAGGGGGCTCTGTTCCCTTATGGTGGGATGTTCCAGGATGAGCGTTACCACTATACAGCTAGTGCGGTGACGGATTTGCGTTGTTTCGTGATTCCCGTCAATCTCTATGAATTATATGCCCAAGAGAGTAAGGAGCAGTTGCTCTTTATTATGAGAAAGCTCTCCTCCATCCTAGAATTTCAAGAGTTGCGCTTGCGCAATGTCGTGACAGCTAGTGCCAGTGAGCGTGTGGTTCAATCTTTAGCTATCTTGTGCAAGGACTATGAAAGTTTAGGAAATCAACTTCCATTTCCAATCAGTATGAAGGAAATGGCCAAATTAGCGGCCACAACCCGAGAAACCGTCAATCAAGTTTTAAAGAAACTCATCGATTCTCATAAGATACAGTATGAGAGAAAACAATTAACCTTTCTAGATACAGCCTACTTTTTAAAGAGTTTTAAAGAGATCAATTAATTTGTTGATCTTTTTTATTTTTTTCAAAAAAATATATATTCATAAAAACAATATAAAAGACAAAATATGCAAAGAAAACGCTTCATATTAACTAAATAATAGGAATAATTCAAAATAATGCCAAATTCTTTGCATTCAAAAAGTAGAATCCTTCATGAAAGCGGTAACAACAAAGAATATAATAACAATTGTAATAAGGCTTGTGAACAAGCTCGAAGAAAAAGGAGGATGACAGATGTCAACCAAACCAATTCATGTTTTCTCAGAAATTGGAAAACTGAAAAAAGTAATGTTGCACCGTCCAGGTAAAGAGTTGGAAAACTTGATGCCTGACTATCTAGAGCGTCTTCTTTTTGATGATATTCCATTTTTGGAAGATGCTCAAAAAGAACACGACAATTTTGCTCAAGCGCTTCGTAATGAAGGAATCGAAGTACTTTATCTTGAAAAATTAGCAGCTGAGTCATTGACTACTCCAGAAATTCGCGATCAGTTCATCGAAGAATATCTTGAAGAAGCGAACATTCGTGGACGCCAAACTAAAAATGCGATTCGTGAAATCCTTCGTGGTATTGAAGACAACCAAGAATTGGTTGAAAAAACAATGGCTGGTTTCCAAAAAGCTGAGCTTCCAGAAATTCCAGAAGCAGATAAAGGTTTGACAGACCTTGTTGAATCTGACTATCCATTTGCGATCGATCCAATGCCAAACTTGTACTTTACACGTGACCCATTTGCTACAATTGGGAATGCAGTATCATTGAACCACATGTATGCTGATACACGTAACCGTGAAACTTTGTATGGTAAATACATCTTCAAATATCACCCAGTATATGGTGGTAATGTAGATTTGGTATACAACCGTGAAGAAGATACTCGTATCGAAGGTGGGGACGAATTGGTCCTTTCTAAAGATGTCTTGGCAGTTGGTATCTCACAACGTACAGATGCTGCATCAATTGAAAAATTGTTGGTAAACATCTTCAAGAAGAACGTTGGCTTCAAGAAAGTATTGGCCTTCGAATTTGCGAACAACCGTAAATTCATGCACTTGGATACAGTATTCACAATGGTGGACTACGATAAATTCACCATCCACCCAGAAATCCAAGGCAACCTTCGCGTCTTCTCTGTAACATATGAAAATGAAGCATTGAAGATTGTTGAAGAAAAAGGTGATTTGGCTGAATTGCTTGCTGAAAACCTTGGTGTTGAAAAAGTTACATTGATCCCTTGTGGTGATGGCAATGTGGTTGCAGCTGCTCGTGAACAATGGAACGACAGTTCAAATACTCTTACAATCGCACCTGGTGTGGTTGTTGTATACGACCGTAACACAGTCACAAACAAGAAATTAGAAGAATACGGACTTCGTTTGATTAAGATCCGCGGAAGTGAATTGGTTCGCGGTCGTGGTGGACCTCGTTGTATGTCAATGCCATTTGAACGTGAAGAAATCTAATAGAGAAGACCGAGAGCTGGTCTTTGAGGATCAGCTCTTTCTTCTTACTGATCAATACTAGAAAGAAAATAGGAGACAAATAGAATGACAAATTCAGTGTTCCAAGGACGTAGCTTCTTGGCAGAAAAAGACTTTACACGTGCAGAGTTAGAATACCTTATCGGACTTTCAGCTCACTTGAAAGACCTTAAAAAACGCAACATTGAACACCACTATCTTGCTGGTAAAAACATTGCGCTTTTGTTTGAAAAAACTTCAACTCGTACTCGTGCAGCCTTCACTACTGCAGCCATCGACCTTGGTGCTCACCCAGAATACCTTGGTGCAAACGACATTCAACTTGGTAAAAAAGAATCTACAGAAGATACTGCTAAAGTTCTTGGACGTATGTTTGACGGTATTGAATTCCGTGGTTTCAGCCAACGTATGGTTGAAGAATTGGCTGAATTCTCAGGTGTTCCAGTATGGAATGGTTTGACTGACGAATGGCACCCAACTCAAATGCTTGCAGACTACTTGACAGTTCAAGAAAACTTTGGACGTTTGGAAGGTTTGACACTTGTATACTGTGGTGATGGACGTAACAACGTTGCAAATAGCCTTCTTGTAACAGGTGCTATCCTTGGTGTGAACGTACACATCTTCTCACCAAAAGAACTCTTCCCAGAAAAAGAAATCGTTGAATTGGCAGAAGGATTTGCAAAAGAAAGTGGCGCTCATATCTTAATCACTGAAGATGCTGACGAAGCAGTGAAAGGTGCAGACGTACTTTACACTGACGTTTGGGTATCAATGGGTGAAGAAGACAAATTTGCAGAACGTGTTGCCCTTTTGAAACCTTACCAAGTAAACATGGATTTGATTAAGAAAGCTGATAACGAAGACTTGATCTTCTTGCACTGCTTGCCAGCCTTCCACGATACAAATACTGTTTACGGTAAAGATGTTGCTGAAAAATTCGGCGTAGAAGAAATGGAAGTTACTGACGAAGTGTTCCGCAGCAAATATGCTCGTCACTTTGACCAAGCTGAAAACCGTATGCACACAATCAAAGCGGTTATGGCAGCTACTCTTGGTAACTTGTACATTCCAAAAGTTTAAGACTTTATAACCGTATACCAACAGCTATAGGGGCTGGACTGCTAGCTTTAGTCCTGCCCCTATTTTTTATAGAAAGGGAAAACTTATGTCAAGAAAAATCGTCGTTGCTTTGGGAGGAAATGCGATTCTCTCATCTGATCCTTCTGCTCAAGCTCAACAAGAAGCACTTGTAGAAACAGCAAAACACTTAGTCAAATTAATCAAAAACGGGGATGACTTGATCATCACTCACGGAAATGGTCCTCAAGTAGGGAACCTTTTGCTCCAACACTTGGCAGCAAACTCTGAAAAGAACCCTGCTTTCCCACTTGATTCATTGGTTGCTATGACCGAAGGAAGCATTGGCTACTGGCTTCAAAATGCTCTTCAAAATGCTCTTCATGAAGAAGGAATCGAAAAAGATGTGGCTTCTGTTGTGACACAAGTCGTTGTTGATAAGAATGACCCAGCTTTTGTCAACCTCAGCAAACCAATCGGTCCATTCTACTCAGAAGATGAAGCAAAAGCAGAAGCTGAAAAATCAGGAGCAACCTTCAAAGAAGATGCTGGTCGTGGCTGGCGTAAAGTTGTTGCTTCACCAAAACCAGTGGATATCAAAGAAATCAATACCATCCGTACTTTGTTGAACGACGGTCAAGTCGTTGTGGCAGCCGGTGGTGGCGGTATCCCAGTTGTGAAAGAAGCAAATGGTAGCTTGACTGGTGTTGAAGCCGTTATCGATAAAGACTTTGCATCTCAACGTTTGGCTGAATTAGTAGAAGCAGACCTCTTCATCGTTTTGACCGGTGTAGACTATGTTTTTGTGAACTATAACAAACCAGACCAAGCAAAATTGGAACATGTCAATGTAGCTCAATTGGAAGAATATATCAAACAAGACCAATTTGCACCAGGAAGCATGCTTCCTAAAGTAGAAGCTGCGATTGCCTTCGTCAATGGTCGTCCAGAAGGAAAAGCAGTTATTACATCACTTGAAAACCTTGGAGCTTTGATTGAGTCTGAAAGTGGAACAATCATCCAAAAAGACTAATGAAAAATTAGGAAAAAACTAGTATTTTAAAGCTTATTGTGATAGAATAAGTCTATAGGTAAGCGTTTTACAAGAGACTCTTGTAAAACATCACTCACACTTTGTTGCGTTAGGAGGAAGACAAATGAGTGAAAAAATGAAAAAAGGATTTAAGATGCCTTCATCTTTTTCCGTATTGTTAATTATCATTGCTATTATGGCAGTGTTAACTTGGATTATTCCAGCTGGTCAATACAAGGTTGACGATGCAGGTGCTATCATTGCAGGTAGTTATGAATCTGTAAAAGCACATCCTCAAGGGATTTGGGATGTCTTGATGGCCCCAATCAATGCCATGCTTGGTAAAGCACCAACTAGTGCAGCGATTGACGTAGCCTTCTTCATCTTAATGGTCGGTGGTTTCCTTGGTGTTGTGAACGAAACAGGTACCCTTGATGTAGGGATTGCTTCTATCGTTCGTAAATACAAAGGCCGCGAAAAAATGTTGATCTTGATCTTGATGCCATTGTTTGCCCTTGGTGGTACAACTTATGGTATGGGTGAAGAAACCATGGCCTTCTATCCACTTCTTGTACCTGTTATGATGTCCGTTGGTTTTGACAGCTTGACAGGGGTAGCCATTATCCTCTTAGGATCCCAAATCGGATGTTTGGCGTCAACATTGAACCCATTTGCAACAGTTATCGCTTCTGATACTGCAGGTATCTCAAGTGCTTCAGGTCTCTTGCTCCGTGTAATCTTCTGGATTGTCTTGACAGGACTTAGCACATACTATGTATACCGTTATGCAGATAAGGTTCAAAAAGACCCAACCAAATCTCTCACCTATGCAACTCGTGAAGAAGATTTGAAACACTTCAATGTTGATAGTGGCGAAGAAATTCCTTCACAAATGAACAAGAAACAAAAACGTGTCTTGCTCGTCTTCATCTCAACATTCGTTATCATGGTTGCTGGATTTATCCCATTCAAAGATTTGGGTATTAAATTCTTTGAAACCTTCAACGAATCTCTCCATAAAATTCCAGTACTTGGTCAATTGATCGGTAACACAGATGCTCTTGGTACATGGTACTTCCCTCAAACAGCTATGCTCTTTGCCTTCATGGGAATCCTTGTTGGTATCATTTATGGCTTGAAAGAAGATAAAATCATTTCATCTTTCATGAATGGTGCAGCTGACCTCTTGAGTGTTGCTCTTATCGTAGCGGTAGCACGTGGTATCCAAGTCATCATGAACGACGGTATGATCACTGCGACAATTCTTCACTGGGGTGAAGAAGGACTTAAAGGTCTTTCATCTCAATTGTTCATTGTCTTGACTTACATTTTCTACTTGCCAATGTCATTCTTGATCCCATCATCATCTGGTCTTGCCAGTGCAACAATGGGTATCATGGCACCTCTTGGTAAATTCGTCAATGTACCAGGTAGCTTGATTGTCACAGCTTACCAATCTGCATCTGGTGTCTTGAACTTGATCGCACCAACTTCAGGTATCGTAATGGGAGCTCTTGCTCTTGGACGTGTTGACTTGAGTGCATGGTGGAAATTCATGGGTAAATTGGTCGTAGCGATTGTTGTGATCACCATTGCCCTTCTTCTACTAGGAACTGTGGTTCCATTCTTGCAATAGAATAAAGTAGGTGTTTCATGAAAAATAGAATAAAGAACGATGTAAAAGAGCAGTTTTTAAACTCGCTTCAAACCATCATTTCTTACCCTTCTGTATTAAATGAAGGGGAAAATGGAACACCGTTTGGACAAGCTATCCAAGATGTCTTAGAAAAAACCTTAGAGCTTGCTCGAGAATTAGGTTTTCAAACATATATAGATCCTGAAGGATACTATGGATATGCAGAGATCGGTCAGGGGGAAGAACTCCTGGCCGTTCTTTGTCACTTGGATGTTGTTCCAGCCGGTGATTTACAAGATTGGCAAACGCCACCTTTTGAAGCGACCATTGTCGGTGACTATCTAGTAGGTCGTGGTGTGCAGGATGATAAGGGGCCGTCACTCGCTGCCCTCTATGCAGTTAAGAGTTTACTGGATGATGGCATCCAGTTTACCAAACGAATCCGCTTTATTTTTGGGACGGATGAAGAAACCTTGTGGCGCTGTATGAACCGCTACAACCAAATCGAAGAGCAAGCAGATCTTGGATTTGCACCGGATTCTTCTTTCCCATTAACCTATGCTGAAAAAGGCTTATTACAAGTGAAATTGCATGGTCCAGGTTGGGATGATCTTCCCTTACAGGCTGGTCAGGCCCTCAATGTTGTTCCAGACAAGGCGACCTATGCTGGTCATCGTTTGGAAGAGTTGCTTCCTGTTTTGGATCAAAGTGGGGTTCGGTATAGCCAAACAGAAGATTCTGTAACGGTTTTGGGTGTTTCCAAGCACTCTAAAGATGCAGCTGAAGGAGTGAATGCTATTGTCGGTTTAGCGGAAAGTTTATCCCTCATCCAACCCCATCCAGCTTTGCTCTTTATCGCAGATGCAGTTGGTGAGGATGCGACTGGTGAGGCTCTATTTGGCAGAATTACAGATGAACCAAGTGGAGATCTTTCCTTCAATCTTGCGACCCTTGTGATCGATCATGAACAATCGGAAATCGGAATTGATATCCGGATCCCCGTCTTAGCAGACAAGGATGCCTTAGTAGCTCGTTTGCAAGAAATTGCAGCTAGCTATCAGTTGGAATATGAAGAGTTTGATTATCTGGCTCCTTTATATGTTCCTTTGGATAGTCCTTTAGTCAGCTCTTTGATGGCCGTCTATCAGGAAGAAACTGGTGATAAGACACCAGCTATGTCTTCTGGTGGTGCGACATTTGCGCGGACCATGGAAAATTGTGTTGCCTTTGGGGCTCTTTTCCCAGGTGCAGAACAGACCGAGCACCAAGCCAATGAACGTGCAAAAATTGACGATCTATACGCTGCGATGGAAATCTATCGAGAAGCCATTCAACGCTTAGCCACAACATAAAAAGTTTGGAAACTCGGTTTCCAAACTTTTTATTTACTAAAGAAGAAGGGTGGGGTGAATTCTTTTAATTTTTCAAAACAATCCAAAGCTCCTTGGTTGTCTTCGCAGATAACCAAACAGACATCGTCTCCACAGATGGTGGCTACAATTTCTTGGAGTTCCAGTGCATCTAAGATTGCTCCAAAGGATTGGGCCAGACCTGGAAGAGTTTTTACAACGACCTGGTTTTGAACGGGCCGCAACATGACTAAGGCATCTTCCATATACATCCGCAGGCGCTTTTCCCAACGGGAAGGAGCGATGGTGTTCATGGCATAGTAGGAACTATCCCCCTCGTTAATTTTTACTAGATTCAAGGATTTGACATCCCGTGAAAGGGTGGACTGGGTAACGAGAACACCATTGGCTTCTAAGGCTTCCTGGAGTTCTTGTTGGGTATGAATCCTACGCTCAGAAATGATCGAGCGGATCAAGCGATGGCGGCTTTCAATTTTATTCATGAGAGACTCCTTTACTTGATGAACATAGCATCCCCAAAGCTGAAGAAGCGGTAGCGTTCTTGAATCGCATGGTGGTAGGCTTCGAGGGTTAATTCGCGGCCAGCAAAGGCAGAAACCAACATGACCAGAGTTGATTTTGGAAGGTGGAAGTTGGTTGAAAAGGCGTCGACGACTTTCCATTCATAACCTGGTTTGATAAAGATATTGGTCCAACCTGAATCGGCTTGGATGTCTCCATCAAATTTATTGCCAATTGTTTCAAGGGTTCGAATAGAAGTCGTTCCAACAGCTACGATGCGTTTTCCTGCAGCTTTTACCTGACGAAGGGTAGCAGCAGCCTCTTCAGAAAGTTGGTAAAATTCAGAGTGCATCTCATGGTCTTCAAGATTGTCCACGGATACTGGACGGAAGGTTCCCAGGCCCACATGAAGGGTCAAATAGACCAGGTGAACCCCTTTTGCTTCAATCTTTTGGAGCAATTCTTTGGTGAAATGAAGACCTGCCGTTGGAGCTGCTGCAGAACCATTTTCTTTGGCGTAAACGGTTTGGTAGCGCTCGCGGTCAGCAAGTTTTTCGTGAATATAGGGAGGAAGTGGCATTTCACCAAGGCTTTCTAGAACTTCTAAAAAGATCCCTTGGTAGTGGAAGCGAACGATACGGCCTCCGTGCTCTAATTCTTCCTCAACGGTTGCGGTCAAACGACCATCTCCGAAGCTGACTGTGGCCCCTACCTTTAAGCGTTTTGCAGGTTTTGCCAAGACTTCCCAACAGTCATCTTGCGTATTTTTAAGGAGAAGGAATTCGACGTGACCACCTGTTTCTGGTTTGACTCCATGAAGGCGGGCTGGTAGAACGCGCGTATTGTTCATGACAAGAGCATCTCCTGGCTCCAATTCATCCAAAATTGCATCAAAATGACGGTCTTGGAATTGCCCTGTTTTTCGATCGAGGATCAAGAGTTTAGAGGCATCTCGTTTTTCAAGAGGGGTTTGAGCAATCAGTTCTTCAGGCAAATCAAAGTCAAAGTCGTTAGTATTCATTTGCGCTCCTTTTATAATAAATTTGTGAGTAGATAGATGGTAGTCCCGACAGCTAAGAGCATCAGGCTGATTCCCATCAAAAAGATCAGGACCTTGAGAATCTTTCTTTGATGAATCAAGAAAGATAAGAGAAAGACAAGGAGTCCGATCAAAAAAATGATGAATAATAGTGATACAATCATACCTTTCATTATATCATGAATCGACTTGAAAATGAAAAAAATGCCAGAAAAAGATAACGGTTTCACTTGACAAAAATTGGTCTATACCATATAATAAAAGCATAGAGAAATAGGAGGTCTATCCAATGAAAATTATTGAAGTAAAGGACCAAATTGAGGGTGGAAAAGTTGCCTTTGATATATTAAAAGAAACCTTAAAGGAAGGTGCGCAAACCTTAGGTCTTGCGACTGGAAGCAGTCCCCTTGAGTTTTATAAACAAATTCGTGAAAGTGATTTGGATTTGTCTAATCTAATCAGTGTGAACTTAGATGAATACGTAGGGTTGACGGGAGATGATCCTCAATCTTATCGGTATTTCATGGAGAAAAATCTCTTTGATGCCAAACCATTCAAAGAAAGCTATCTCCCATCAGGTGTAGAAGAATCTGCCGATCAGGAAGTAATCCGTTATAACAAAATACTCGAAGACCATCCAGTGGATCTTCAAATCTTGGGAATCGGACGCAATGGGCATATCGGTTTTAATGAGCCAGGTACACCTTTTGATAGTCAGACCCACTTAGTTCAGTTGGATGACTCTACCATTGAGGCCAATTCTCGTTTCTTTGATAAGATCGAAGATGTACCAACCCAAGCCATTTCGATGGGGATTGCCAATATCTTAGCTGCGAAATCAATTGTCTTGTTTGCTTATGGGGAATCAAAAGCCCAAGCAATCAAAGGTACAGTAGAGGGTGAAAGGACAGAAAAAGTGCCAGCTAGTGCCCTTCAAGGACATCCAAATGTGACCATTATTGCGGATAAGGAAGCCTTGAGCTTGTTAAGTCGATAAAAAACAGGACCTATCGCCGATTTATTCGGGCCAGATAGGTTTTTTTCTGCTTCAAAATATGGTACAATACAAGTAATTATCTGCTGGGATTAGCTCTTTTCATCTACTGGGAGACAAGAGGAAAGGGCATGAGGGCTAGAAGCTTATTTTAGCCTCCAGCTGATTAGTCTGTTATAAAGGAAAAGTTTATGATAAAAAAATATTTGATCCATATTTGCCTCCTTATGAGTCTCTTATGCCAGCCAATTCTAGCGAGTGCGGATGAATTGGTGGATATGGCGCAAAAGATGTATCCAAATGACAATGTCCAAGCCATTAACCGTCCACATTCTTCGCTTATTATTGACGGAAATACGGGCAATGTTCTTTGGAAAGACAATATCGATGAAGTCAGAGATCCTGCCAGCATGAGTAAGCTCATGACGCTCTATCTCTTGTTTGAAGATATGGCAAATGGCAAGATCAGTAAGGATACAGTGATCAAGGCGACCGCTTCAGACCAAGCGATCGGAAAGATCTATGAGATCTCCAACAATAATATTGTTGCTGGGGTAGACTACACAATTCCTGAGTTGATTACCATGACAGTGGTTCCATCCTCAAATGTATCGACCCTCATGTTGGCCAATCTCATGTCCAACAATGATCCAGATGCCTTTATCGAGCGCATGAATGCCAAGGCTAAGGAATTAGGGATGACCAATACGGTCTGGAATAACCCGAGTGGGGCGGCCATCTCCACCTTGCAGGGCTACTATCAGGTCAACAATTATCCAAATGATGCGGCCAACCAGACAACTGCGCGTGATTTAGGGATTCTGGTTTATCATTTTATCAATCAATACCCAGATATTTTAAACTATACCAATCAAGCACAAGTCACGGTCAAAAAAGGGACTCCATATGAGGAAACCTTTGATACCTACAATTATTCATTGCCAGGAGCCAAGTATGCCTTGAAAGGTGTGGATGGTTTGAAAACTGGTTCAAGCCCTCGTGGAGCTTTCAACTATATCGCGACCATCAAACGGGGCAATCAGCGCTTAATTGCTGTCATTATGGGCGTAGGAGATTGGGCAGACCAAGATGGGGAATATTACCGTCACCCGTTTGGCAATGCCTTGATCGAAAAAGCCTATAAAGATTTTGGCTATAAAAAATTGCTAGATGCAGGTGTCCAGAAGATTGACGGAAAGACCTATACACTTGAAAAACCCTTCTATGCAACGGTTAAAAAAGGTGCTAAAGAACCGACCCTTGCGGTAAAAGATGGCTATCTGACAGTAGATAATGATCTCTACACCTTGTCTGAAGGTATCCGAGATGATATGAAGGTGGAAGAAGGATCCAAGCCAGAGCTTGTCAAAGAAACAGCAAGTGGGGAAAAGACACCGGCTAAGCACAGTAAATGGCTTTCGCTGGATCACTTCCTGATTTTGATTCCAATTCTCATTCTTATCATCATTCTCTCGATTGAAAAACAGAGTCGTGAGAGACGCAAAAAAGATGCTCAAAAGCGCTATAATAAAGAATAAAATAAAACCTAACTGATTGTCAGTTGGGTTTTGTCATTGTCCCATTCCGATATTTTTAGAAAGGATTTATATGAAAAAATTCCGAAATTCTTATGCGGCTTATATGCTGCTCTATAGTTTTTATTTTATGTCCACATCTCTCTTTACGACCCTTATTTCCGTTTATTTGATGGGAAAGCACTATAGTGCAACTCAAGTGTCGACCTTGGTATCGGTTGCCTTTTTCTTATCCATGGTAGCCCAACCCTTCTTTGGGTATATCAATGAGCGATTTGGAATCGTAAAAATGACGACCCTCAGTCTGAGTGTGATCATTGGTGGTGTCTTCGGATTTCTTTGGGCCCCCAATCTCTTTTGGCTGACCGTTTTTTATGGAATTGTTCTAGTCTGTTTGAATGGGACAGCTCCCATGATGGAAGTTTTTGCAACGCAAAGTCCATACGCTTTTGGGAAGATTCGCGTTTGGGGGACCATTGGCTACTCGGTCGGTGTCCAAATAGCCGGTTGGGTCTATCATCAATTTAACCCTCAAGCTGTCTATTATACCGTTTTGATCACCATTGTATTTAGTCTCTTCTGCCTAAGTGCGGTTCGAATGAAGAAAAAAGAGACAGTCGTAGAAAAGGAAAAACACCCTGTCTCTATTCGTCCTCTTCTTCACAATGGACCTTATCTCTTCTTTATTGTGTTGATTGGCTTGGCTTCAGGTGTTGGAAATATTGGTCATACCTATATTCCTGAGCTACTCATGGATAGCGGTCTACCAGTCCATATTGCCTCAACGGTTGTAGCTATCTCGGTTGTAGTGGAAGCCCCCTTGATCTTTTTCTCTGATCGATTCATGGACCACTGGCCTTTACGGGTTTTGATCGCTCTTCCAATCGGGATTATTTTTGCTCAATATGTTGTCTACGCTCTTCCAAGTCCTGTCTTCTTAAAAGTGATAATGACACTCTTAGCTAAGCATACAACAGGGATGGTTTTGATTATGGTCTCCTTACGGTTTATTGCCCAACAGGTAAATGGTAAAGACTTGGTTCTTGCCATGGCCATTGTCCAAGGAGCTCGTTATTTAGGAACCATTCTTTTACAACCTCTCGCAGCCCTCTGTATTGAAAGAGGTGGTTACCAAGTCATGAGTTTCTTTTTAGCAGGGGTTGTAGGGATCGTCTTTTTGCTGAGTTTTGCCTTAAAAATGCCCCAAGGGAAGGCTCACGGCCTTTTTGGTGGCAAAGCAGACTAATGAAATTGTTACAATTGTATGACTAATCATCGAGGAGTTGGACAGAAACACTGATTTCACAGTGTTTTGTCCAACTTTTTTGCTATTATTAAGAACTAGTGATTAATTTGACAATCAAAGTATCCGATGGTAGAATGAGGTAAAATAAATATAAAGGAGACCATTTTATGAAAAAAATGATCTTATCGACAGTTGCTCTTTTGACGATTGTTTCCCTAGCTGCTTGTTCAAACAAACAAGACACAAAGAAGGAAACTTCAAATAGTCAATCAACTACTAAAGTGACGAGCAAATCTGACAACACTTCAAAAAGTAAGGATACTTCAACAGATTCAGAAGAGACTTCATCTTCTAAACTCTTAACAGATGCTGAAATCAGTAAAGCAAAAACTGTTGGGGACTTCAAAAAGTTGTTTGCAAAATTAATGGATCAATCTGTTTCACTTACCGAAGAAGCAGGTAAGTCTGTGACAGGTTCTGCAAAAGAGCAATACGATGCAACTGTTAGCGCCTTGAAGCAAGAATTGGAAAACCAAAAAGATATCTTTAATGAAGGCTTGGAAAGCATCGGTTCAGATAGCACAGTCGTTCCTAAAGAAAAGCGTGAAGCTTTGATCGAAAGCTTGAAAGATGCTCGAGAAGAGTTGGAAAGTACTCGTAAAGAAATGAAAGATATGCAGAAAGAATTGAGTAAATCTCCTGTTGCAGATGATGACAGTGATGATTCAGATTCTGAAGAATAAAAGGAAGAAGAGGTTGGAATTTCCAGCCTTTTTCTTATTTTTTTTCGAATGATATAGATGAGGAGGTGGGGCTATGTTTATTGCCATGGATAACAATCAAAAGCGGTGGAACTGTATGGAAGAGATCCCAGCTGTGACAGAAGGTCCCTTCTATTGCTTAGCTTGTCATAGTCCAGTGCGTCTAAAAAATGGCTCGGTTCTACGGGCTCATTTTGCTCATGTAGAATTACAGCATTGTCCCTATCATCACGAAGCGGAGAGTTTTGAACATCTGGAATTGAAAGCCAGTCTTTATGACTGGGCCTCTAAGGAGTCTAAAACAGAGGTAGAAAGTTATTTAGCAGACTTTCAACAAATTGCCGATCTTTTGGTAGTAGACAAGAACTTAGCTTTGGAAGTGCAGTGCAGCTCCCTATCTTTAGAACGCTTGAAGGAGAGAAGCGATGCTTATCGATCCCATGGTTACCAGGTCTATTGGTTACTTGGTAAAAAGTTGTGGCTCAAGGAAAGACTGACAAAGCTACAGGCTGGTTTTCTTTATTTTAGTCAGAATCGCGGGTTCCATCTTTGGGAATTGGATCTGACAAAGAAAGAGTTACGTTTGCAATACCTCATCCATGAGGATTTGAGAGGGCGATTGCATTATCAAACAGAAGTTTTCCCTTTTGGTCAAAGGTCTTTACTGGAAGTCTTACGGACCCCTTATCTTTCGCAACCAATGCAGCAAATGGCAGTCGAGCTCGATCGGACATTTTTAACGTATATACAGCAGCAACTCTTTTATCGTCATCCAAAGTGGCTGAAGCTTCAGGAAGAACTCTATATGCAGGGACAACATCTGATGGAACTGGGGCTAGATTTCTTTTATCCTCTTTGTCGTCCGATCCTTTCACAGAACTTGCTCCAAATTAAAGAGGATGTAGAAGGTTACTACCAGCAATTTATGACCTATTATCAGTCGCAAGGAATCCAATCCGTTCAGATCCTTTATCCCCCACGTTTTTATGCTCAACAGAAAAGCTAACTTTCTAAGATAGAAATCCTCCCGAAATGTTCATTTTTGTCTATTAGAATAGACAATAAAAAAGAGCTGTTTTCATTTCGCTTTTTTAACTATACGGGCAAGAATTGAATACGGTTTTGAATATGGTTTTTATAAACTATTGAGAATTAACAAGTAACTATTAAAATTAGAAAGCCTTATTTTAAAAGCTTTTCAAGTATTAATAGAAATTAATAGAAAGCATTTTTCAAATATGCTAAAATAGAACCATTGGAGGATTAATCGAAATGGTAAAACAACGTAATGAAATTGATGAAAAATACCAATGGGATTTGTCGACAATTTTTGCGACAGATCAAGCTTGGGAAGAAGAAGCAGCTAGCTTAGCTGCAGATATTAAAGCAGCAAGCCACTATGCTGGTCATTTGTTGGATTCGGCGCAAACACTGTTGGATACAACCAATGCATATTTGGAATTGAGCCGTCGCTTAGAAAAGGTCTACGTCTATGCTCATATGAAAAATGACCAAGACACACGAGTGGCTAAATACCAAGAGTACCAATCAAAAGGGATGTCTCTTTATAGCTTGTTGGGTGAAACCTTTGCCTTCTATGAGCCTGAATTCATGGCCATTACGGATGAGCAGTACAAGGCCTTTGTGAGTGAAGTTCCAGCCTTGGAACAATATGGTCATTATTTTGATCGTTTGCTAGAGAAAAAAGAACATGTCTTGTCTCAAAAAGAAGAGGAATTACTTGCAGGAGCTGGTGAGATCTTTGCGGCTGGTGGTGAAACCTTTGAAATCTTGGACAATGCAGATATTGTTTTCCCAACTGTACATGATGACAAGGGTGAAGAAGTTCAATTAACCCATGGAAACTATATTTCTTTGGTAGAATCTAAAGATCGTGCCGTTCGTAAAGAAGCTTACGAAGGCCTCTACAAGGTTTATGAACAGTACCAACATACCTATGCTAAAACCTTGCAAACCAATGTGAAAGTTCATAACTTTAATGCTAAAGTTCGCAAATTCTCTTCTGCCCGTGAAGCGGCCCTTTCTGAAAACTTTGTACCAGAAAGTGTTTATGATAGCTTGGTAGCAGCTGTGAACAAACACTTGCCACTCTTGCAACGCTATGTGCAATTGCGTTCAAAAATTCTAGGAATCTCAGACTTGAAGATGTACGATATGTATACGCCATTATCCGATACAGACTACAAGTTTACCTATGAAGAATCATTGGCCAAAGCAGAAGAAGTCTTGGCTGTTTTGGGTGAGGACTACCTTTCTCGTGTGAAACGTGCCTTTAGCGAACGGTGGATCGATGTGCATGTCAACCAAGGAAAACGTTCAGGTGCCTATTCAGGTGGTTCTTATGATACCAATGCCTTCATGTTGTTGAACTGGCAAGATACATTGGATAATCTCTTCACCTTGGTGCATGAAACTGGTCACAGTATGCATTCTAGCTATACCCGTGAAACCCAGCCTTATGTCTATGGGGACTATTCAATTTTCCTTGCTGAAATCGCCTCTACAACCAATGAAAATATCTTGACCGAACGTCTGTTAGAAGAAGTAGAAGACGATGCAACTCGTTTTGCTATTTTGAATCACTTCTTGGATGGCTTCCGTGGAACCGTCTTCCGTCAAACGCAGTTTGCTGAATTTGAGCATGCCATTCATAAAGCAGACCAAGAAGGTACCGTTTTGACTAGTGAGTTCTTGAACAACCTTTATGCAGAGCTCAATGAAAAATACTATGGTCTTTCAAAAGAAGACAACCCTGAGATCCAATATGAATGGGCTCGGATTCCTCACTTCTACTATAACTACTATGTCTTCCAATATTCAACAGGTTTTGCAGCAGCTTCAGCCTTAGCTGAAAAAATTGTTCATGGAACACAAGAAGATCGTGATAAATATATCGACTACTTGAAGGCTGGAAATTCTGACTATCCACTCAATGTCATCCGCAAAGCAGGTGTGGATATGGAAAAAGAAGACTACTTGGACGCAGCCTTTGCGGTCTTTGAACGTCGGTTGAATGAATTTGAAGCCCTAGTAGAAAAATTAGGACTCGCATAAGATGGTAGAGTCATATAGTAAAAATGCCAACCACAATATGCGCCGGCCAGTGGTTAAAGATGAGATCGTTGACTTTATGCGCACGCGTCAAAAACCGGTAGCAGGTGCCTTGGAGGAGTTAGAAGCATTCGCCCGCAAGGAAAATATTCCGATTATTCCGCATGAAACGGTAGCTTACTTTAGACTACTCCTGCAAGCCCTACAACCAAAGAAAATCCTGGAAATTGGGACAGCAATTGGATTTTCAGCGCTCTTAATGGCTGAAAATGCTCCCGATGCACAAATTACCACTATTGATCGGAATGAAGAGATGATTGGCTTTGCCAAGGAAAATCTGGCTAAATACGATCAAAGAAAACAAATCACCTTGCTTGAAGGAGATGCAGTAGATGTCTTGCAGGATTTAACAGAGACTTATGACTTTGTCTTTATGGACTCTGCTAAGTCTAAATACATCGTCTTTTTGCCACGAATTCTCGAACTCATAGAGGTTGGGGGAATCGTGGTACTGGATGATATTTTCCAAGGAGGAGATGTTGCCAAGGACATCATGGAAGTGCGTCGTGGGCAACGAACCATTTACCGGGGGCTTCAAAATCTCTTTCATGCGACTCTCAATCATCCAGATTTGACCGCTAGTTTGGTGCCACTTGGAGATGGTATTTTGATGATTCGGAAAAATGCAGAGACGGTAACCTTGCCAGATCCTAGCTCTTTTTAGGTAAATTTAAGGTATTCTCTCTAATTTGTGGTAAAATAGAATAAGTTTAAAAAGGAACGGAGAATAATTTTCATGAAGAAAAAACTTGTAGCGGGTGCTGTGACCTTGCTATCAGTCGTAACACTAGCAGCGTGTGCCAATGGCACAAACAAAGATATCGTGACCATGAAAGGGGACACGATCACAGTTTCTGATTTCTATAATGAAATCAAAACCAACCAAGGTGCTCAACAAGTTCTTTTCCAAATGACCATCAATAAAGTCTTTGAAAAAGAATATGGATCAAAAGTTTCTGATAAAGAAGTCGATAAAGAATTGGCTAAACAAAAGAAACAATTAGGTAACCAATTCGATGCATACTTGGCGCAACAAGGCTTGACGGAAGAAACAGCGAAGAAACAAATCCGTAGCAATATGTTGTTGGAATATGCAGTCAACCAAGCGGCTAAGAAAGATATCAAAGAGTCTGACTACAAGGCAGCTTTTGAATCTTACACACCAGAAGTAACAGCACAAATTATCAAGTTGGATTCAGAAGACAAAGCAAAAGAAGTGTTGGAAGCAGCTAAAGCGGAAGGTGCAGATTTTGCCCAAATCGCCAAAGAAAATTCGACAGATACTGCTACAAAAGACAAAGGTGGTGAAGTTAAGTTCGATTCAGGAACAGCAGATATCCCATCTCAAGTCAAAGAAGCAGCCTTTAAGTTGGATGAAAACGGTATTTCAGATGTGATCACAGTTTCAGCAGGTCAAAACTATTCTGCTAGCTACTATATTGTCAAATTGAATAAGAAGACAGAAAAAGGTTCTGACTGGAAGAAATACGAAAAACGTTTGAAAGAGATCATTGTTGACGGTCGTAAGCAAGATACCAACTACATCCGTAGCATTATTGCAAAAGCGATGACCAATGCCAATATCAAGGTCAAAGATGATGCCTTCAAATCAACATTTAACCAATATTTGCAAAATATCGGTGTCCAAACGAGTGATAGCAGCTCATCATCTAAAAAATAGTTGACGGTTCCTGTTGGAACTTGTATAATGAAATAGTTGAGAATAAATCATTGTTACTCGGAATCAGAGAAGTGGCGGGGGTGCGAGCCATGGAAGAGAAATGATTTTGCTACTCGGCTGAGACAATTGCATATAAAATGAAGAATGACAAGTTCATTGAATGAAGGTGGTACCGCGGTTTTTCGCCCTTCGTTTAGTGGCTTGTCTTTTGTTTATGGGCAGTTGTCTGGAGCTTTTTAAAGGAGATCAAAAGATGCGAACCTATCAAGTGAAACAAAAATTTCGATTGGGTGGTGAGCGGTTCGATATCAAAGATGAGTTGGGAAATGTTGAGTACCAGGTTGAGGGATCTTTTCTTAAGATTCCCAAGACTTTTACCATCTATGATAAGAATGGACAAGAAGTGAGCCACATTACTAAAAAAACAATCAGCTTTCTTCCTAAGTTTGTGGTTGAGTTGAAGGATGGGGACTGCTTTTTTATCCATAAAAAACTGACGCTCTTCAGGGATAAATACGATATCGAAGATTTGGGACTGCGGGTACAAGGAAATATCTGGGATCTAGAATTCAAATTATTCGATGATCGGGATCAAATCGTCGCTGAGATTAGCAAAGAACTCTTTCATCTAACCTCTACCTACCAAGTATCGGTGTATGAGGATGAATACGCTGATTTAGTCATCTCACTTTGTGTCGCCATCGATTATGTCGAAATGTTAGAAGCTAGCGCAAATTAATCTTAAAAAATTAGGAGACAAATATGAAACAATTATCTAGTGCACAAGTCCGCCAAATGTGGCTTGATTTCTGGGCAAGCAAAGGCCACTCTGTAGAACCATCTGTTAGCTTGGTTCCTGTAAATGACCCAACCCTTTTGTGGATCAACTCAGGGGTTGCCACTCTTAAGAAATACTTCGATGGAACCATCAAACCTGAAAATCCACGGATTACCAATGCTCAAAAAGCTATTCGTACTAATGATATCGAAAACGTAGGGAAAACTGCTCGTCACCATACTATGTTTGAAATGTTGGGGAATTTCTCAATCGGAGATTACTTCCGTGATGAAGCTATTACGTGGGCTTATGAGCTTTTGACAAGTCCTGAATGGTTTGACTTCCCCAAAGACAAACTTTATATGACTTATTATCCAGATGATAAAGATTCATACAACCGCTGGATCGCTGTTGGGGTGGATCCAAGTCACTTGATCCCAATCGAAGACAACTTCTGGGAAATCGGTGCGGGGCCTTCTGGACCAGATACAGAAATCTTCTTTGACCGTGGAGAAGCTTTTGACCCAGAAAACATCGGCCTTCGTCTGCTTGCAGAAGATATCGAAAACGACCGTTACATCGAAATCTGGAACATTGTCTTGTCACAATTTAACGCTGACCCAGCTGTTCCTCGTAGCGAATACAAGGAATTGCCACACAAGAACATTGATACGGGCGCTGGTTTAGAGCGTTTGGTAGCTGTTATCCAAGGTGCCAAGACCAACTTTGAAACAGACCTCTTTATGCCGATCATCCGTGAAGTTGAAAAGATGTCTGGTAAAACCTATGATCCAGATGGCGATAACATGAGCTTCAAGGTGATTGCTGACCACATCCGTTCGCTTTCATTTGCGATTGGAGATGGGGCTCTTCCTGGTAATGAAGGACGCGGTTACGTTCTTCGTCGTCTCCTCCGTCGTGCTTCCATGCATGGTCAAAAATTGGGGATCGAAGGAACCTTCTTGTATAAATTAGTTCCAACCGTTGGGAAGATCATGGAAAGTTACTACCCAGAAGTACTTGAAAAACAAGACTTCATCGAAAAAATCATCAAGAGTGAAGAAGAATCATTTGCTCGTACCTTGAACTCTGGTCAACACTTTGCCCAAACCATCGTTGAAGACTTGAAAGCCAAAGGTCAAACAGTGATTGCCGGTCAAGATGTCTTTAAACTTTATGATACATACGGATTCCCAGTAGAATTGACAGAAGAAATCGCTGAAGAAGCTGGAATGACAGTCGATCGTGACGGTTTTGAAGCAGCTATGAAGGAACAACAAGAACGGGCGCGTGCATCTGCTGTCAAAGGTGGATCCATGGGGATGCAAAATGAAACCCTTCAAAACATTACAGTTGAAAGTAGCTTCAACTACAATGCCAGCCAATTGCCTTCTAAGTTGGTGGCTATCGTAGCGGACAATGCAGAAGTAGAGGCTGTATCAGAAGGGACTGCATCACTGATCTTTGCAGAAACTCCATTCTACGCTGAAATGGGTGGACAAGTTGCGGACCATGGTCAAATCTTGGATGCTCAAGGAAACGTCGTAGCGACAGTGACAGATGTTCAAAAAGCACCAAATGGACAACCACTTCATACTGTTGAAGTTCTTGCTCCTCTTGCCTTGAACCAAGAATACACCTTGGCTATCGATACCAATCGTCGTCATCGTGTCATGAAGAACCACACAGCCACTCACTTGCTCCATGCGGCTCTTCACAATATCCTTGGTAACCACGCAACCCAAGCGGGATCTCTCAACGAAGTAGAATTCCTTCGCTTTGACTTCACTCACTTCCAAGCTGTGACTCCAGAAGAATTGCGTGCTATTGAACAACAAGTCAATGAAAAGATCTGGGAAGCAATCGCAGTCGAAACGATTGAAACAGATATTGATACTGCTAAAGAAATGGGAGCTATGGCCCTCTTTGGTGAAAAATACGGTAAAGAAGTTCGTGTTGTCACTATCGGTGATTACTCAGTAGAGCTCTGTGGTGGTACTCACGTAGGCAACACTTCTGAAATTGGTCTCTTCAAGATTGTCAAAGAAGAAGGGATCGGATCAGGAACTCGTCGTATCTTGGCAGTGACTGGTAAGGAAGCCTTCGAAGCTTATCGTGAACAAGAAGATGCACTGAAAGCAGTCGCAGCAACCTTGAAAGCACCTCAACTCAAAGAAGTCCCTCATAAGGTGGAAGGTCTTCAAGAACAACTCCGTCAATTGCAAAAAGAAAATGCAGAATTGAAGGAAAAAGCGGCAGCAGCTGCAGCAGGCGATGTCTTCAAGAATGTTCAAGAAGCAAACGGACACCGTTATATTGCCAGCCAAGTTTCAGTTTCAGATGCAGGTGCTCTTCGTACCTTTGCGGATAACTGGAAACAAAAAGATTACTCTGATGTGCTTGTTCTTGTCGCAGCTATCGGTGACAAGGTGAATGTCCTTGTAGCCAGCAAGACAAAAGATGTGCATGCAGGTAATGTCATCAAAGAACTAGCTCCAATCGTCGATGGACGTGGTGGTGGTAAACCAGACATGGCCATGGCAGGAGGAAGCAACCAAGCGAAGATCCAAGAATTGTTGGATGCCGTAGCAGGTAAATTGTAATAATAGGAGAGGTTGAATGTTTGTTCAACCTCTTTTTTCAAAAAAGAAGCAGATCCAATTAGAAAAAGATTGCAACAAAAAAACCTTTCCGTCTGGAAAGGTTTTTCTTCTTATAAACCGTAGTTGTAATCGTCATCCTGCATGGCTTCTACTTCACCGAGAAGGTAACCATTTCCGACTTGAGAGAAGAAGTCGTGGTTAGAGGTACCGGTTGAGATCCCGTTCATGACGATTGGGTTGACATCATCTGCTGAGTCAGGGAAGAGCGGATCTTGTCCCAGGTTCATGAGGGCTTTGTTAGCGTTATAGCGAAGGAAGGTCTTGACTTCCTCTGTCCAACCTACACCGTCATAGAGGCTCTCTGTATAGCCTTCTTCATTCTCATAGAGAGTGTAGAGTAAGTCATACATCCATTCTTTGAGCTTTTCTTGTTCGTCTTCTGGTAATTCGTTAAATCCGAGTTGGAACTTGTAGCCGATATAAGTTCCGTGAACTGATTCGTCCCGAATGATCAACTTGATGATCTCAGCTACGTTGGCCAACTTGTTGTTTCCAAGATAGTAGAGCGGTGTGAAGAAACCAGAGTAGAAGAGGAAGGTTTCAAGAAAGACGCTAGCAACTTTCTTTTCTAGAGGAGTGCCATTGAGGTAGATTTCATTGATGATCTCTGCCTTCTTTTGAAGGAAAGGATTGGTATCAGTCCATTCGAAAATCTCTTCGATTTCTGACTTGGTATTCAAGGTAGAAAAGATGGAAGAGTAGGACTTAGCATGGACAGATTCCATAAATTGGATGTTGTTAAAGACAGCTTCTTCGTGGGGAGTACGGATATCTGCACGAAGAGCTTGCACACCCGTTTCAGACTGCATGGTATCCAACAGAGTCAATCCACCAAAGACTTTACCAACGAGGTCTTTTTCTTTATTAGACAACTTTCTCCAGTCATCCAGGTCGTTTGACAAAGGGATACGCGTATCCAACCAGAATTGCTCGGTCAGTTTTTCCCAAGTAGATTTATCGATGACATCCTCGATGGCATTCCAGTTAATGGCTTTGTAGTATGTTTCCATTTGCATCACTTTCTTTTTCTATTCATTCAATCGTTACTATTCTACCATAAATGGATAGAATACGCACAAAAAGTCGGCGAACCGACTTTTAATGGCGAACCTTGGGGCTGTCTTAGATGATACAGCTTTCACATTGGTTAGCACCGACTTCTCCACCATCATCTGTAAAGGTACGGACGTAGTAGATAGACTTGATACCCTTGTTAAAGGCGTAGTTACGAAGGATAGACAAGTCACGAGTGGTTTGTTTGTTTTCAGTTTTCCATTCGTAGAGACCTTTTGGAATATCGCTGCGCATAAAGAGGGTCAGTGAAAGACCTTGGTCTACGTGCTCAGTTGCAGCCGCATAAACATCAATCACCTTACGCATATCCATGTCGTAGGCAGAAGTGTAGTAAGGGATGGTTTCGGTTGATAAACCAGCAGCAGGATAGTAGATCTTTCCGATTTTCTTTTCTTGGCGCTCTTCAATCCGTTGTGTAATTGGGTGGATAGAAGCAGAGACATCATTGATGTAGCTGATAGATCCATTTGGTGCGACAGCCAAGCGGTTTTGGTGGTAAAGACCATCTGCTTGAACTTTAGCACGCAGTTCTGCCCAATCCTCTGCACTTGGAATGAAGATATCTTTAAAGAGCTCTTTGACACGATCAGATTTTGGAACAAACTCTCCAGTGGTGTACTTATCAAAGTAGCTACCGTTGGCGTAGTCTGATTTTTCAAAGTTATGGAAGGTAACGCCACGTTCACGCGCGATGTTGTTTGATTCCACGAGGGTCCAGTAGTTCATGAGCATAAAATAGATGCTGGTGAACTCAACAGACTCAGGTGATCCGTATTCGATCAATTGTTGGGCAAGGTAACTATGAAGTCCCATAGCACCAAGACCGAAGGTATGCGCTAGGCTATTGCCATGGTCAATAGTTGGAACAGCCACGATGTGGGAACTATCGGTGACGAAGGTCAAAGCACGAACCATGGCACGAATGGAACGACCAAAATCAGGTGAAGTCATCATGTTGACCACGTTGGTTGAACCAAGGTTACATGAGACGTCTGTTCCCATTTGGACAAATTCTTGGGCATCGTTGATCAAGCTTGGTTCTTGAACTTGTAGGATCTCTGAACACAAGTTACTCATGATGATTTTTCCATCAACAGGGTTTGCCCGGTTAGCAGTATCGATGTTGACTACATATGGGTAGCCAGATTCTTGTTGCAATTTAGAAATTTCAGTTTCCAAATCACGTGCTTTGATTTTTGTCTTACGGATATTTGGATTAGCGACTAACTCATCGTATTTTTCAGTGATGTCGATGTAGTTGAATGGTACTCCGTATTCACGCTCAACAGAGTATGGGCTGAAGAGGTACATTTCTTCATTCTTGCGAGCCAACTCATAGAACTTGTCTGGTACGACTACCCCAAGTGAGAGGGTCTTAACCCGAACTTTTTCATCGGCGTTTTCTTTCTTAGTAGAAAGGAAGGCAATGATGTCTGGGTGGAAGACATTCAAGTACACCACACCAGCCCCTTGGCGTTGTCCCAATTGGTTCGAGTAAGAGAAGCTATCTTCAAACAGTTTCATAACAGGAACGACCCCAGAAGCAGCTCCTTCATAGCCCTTGATCGGTGCTCCAGCTTCACGAAGGTTGCTGAGGGAGATCCCAACCCCACCACCGATACGAGAAAGTTGAAGGGCAGAGTTGATAGAACGTCCGATCGCATTCATATCATCTGTTACTTGGATCAAGAAACAAGAAACCAATTCTCCGCGGCGGGCACGACCAGCGTTTAAGAAAGAAGGAGTAGCTGGTTGGTAACGTTGGTGGATAATTTCGTTTGCGATATCTCGCGCGATAGCTTCATTTCCATCTGCAAAGTAGAGAGCATTGAAGAAGACGCGGTCTTCCATGCTTTCAAGATAATATTCTCCATCATTTGTTTTCAGAGCGTATTGGTTATAGAATTTATAAGCCGCCATGAAGGACTTGAATTGGAAGTTTTGGTCTTTGATAAATTGGGCCAATTCTTCCAAAAACTCAGGACGATACTTCTGAATGAAGGCTGTTTCGATATAGTTGTGTTCAATAAGGTAGTTGATTTTATCCGTTATTGAATCAAAGGTCATGGTATTTGGCACAACATTTTCTTTAAAGAAAGCATCCAAAGCTTCTTTGTCTTTATGAAGCATGATTTGACCGTTTACTGGACGGTTGATTTCATTATTAAGACGGAAGTAGGTTACGTCTTCAAGTGATTTTAATCCCATAATGTTCCTTTTTCTAGTTCAAAAAATGAAGAGGAGAAGTCCTCTCTTTACAAGTAAAAAGTCTAGTGTTAGGTTGCTAACGCTAGACCCTATTTAAGCAAAATACTGTGTTTATTATGAAAGTTTCTTCAACTTAGCTGGTTGAAAACCAGAAAATACTTCATCAGGTGTTTGAATAACTGGAGCAGCATTGAATCCAAGATTCTTAACGTGATCTACAAATTCTGGCTGTTCGTCTAAGTTAATTTCACGGTATTCCACGTGATTGCTATCGAGGAATCGCTTAGTCATTTTACATTGAACACAATTATTTTTTGAATAAATGGTTACCATTTCTTTTTCGTTCTCCTATCGAAATATAAATCTGTAAATAGTATAAACAAAATCCAGCAACTTGTCAACAAAATAAAACTAAATATTGTGCAAAGAGATGAAATGGAGTTTTCAAAGCACAATATATTGTGGTGAGTGAAAAGTGTGAAAATCTAAGAAATGGGATAGGAATAGGCTTTAAAGCATCTTTAATTAGTTATATTTTTTTGGTGAATCAATATCCTGTGGTTCAGTTGCTTCTTTTCATTGAAAGCGGAGGAAAATGTTACTTATAATATAGTAGAAAATTGAAAAGATATTTTCTCTGTTCTTCAGGTGCTTCTTAAAATGTATCTAAATTGGGATTTTTCGCAGTCTTTTTCTGTAAGTCAGTGATAAAAATCTTGAAAAAAATTTCAAAAGATGATATAATACCAAATTGTAAGGGTTATCAAAAGGTAACTCAAAAACTATTTTTAAAAAGGAGAGTCAAACTATGGCTTCTAAAGATTTCCACATCGTGGCAGAAACAGGTATCCACGCACGTCCAGCAACTTTGTTGGTTCAAACTGCTAGCAAATTTGCTTCAGATATTACTCTTGAATACAAAGGTAAATCAGTTAACTTGAAATCAATCATGGGTGTTATGAGCCTTGGTGTTGGTCAAGGAGCAGACGTTGTAATCTCTGCAGAAGGTGCTGACGCTGATGATGCTATCGCAGCTATCTCAGAAACAATGACTAAAGAAGGATTGGCTTAAAAATATGACAAAAATGCTAAAAGGAATTGCAGCATCTGACGGTGTTGCCGTTGCTAAGGCATATTTGCTCATTCAACCAGACTTATCATTTGAGACTGTTTCAGTCGAAGATACAAGTGCAGAAGAAGCTCGTTTGGATGCAGCTCTTGAAGCTTCACAAAACGAGCTTTCTCTTATTCGGGAGAATGCAGTAGCAAGCCTTGGTGAAGAAGCAGCGCAAGTTTTTGATGCGCATATGATGGTTCTTGCTGACCCTGAAATGATTGGTCAGATCAAAGAAACGATTCGTACGAAAAAAATCAATGCAGAAGCTGGCTTGAAAGAAGTCACTGACATGTTCATTGCAATCTTTGAAGGAATGGAAGACAATCCTTACATGCAAGAACGTGCAGCAGACATTCGTGATGTGACCAAACGTGTCCTTGCCAACTTGCTTGGTAAAAAATTGCCAAACCCTGCTTCTATCAATGAAGAAGCAATCGTGGTTGCGCATGACTTGACTCCATCTGATACAGCACAGTTGAACAAAAAGTATGTAAAAGCTTTTGTTACGAATATCGGTGGGCGTACAAGTCACTCAGCTATCATGGCTCGTACACTTGAAATCGCAGCTGTTCTTGGTACAAATAACATCACAGAACTTGTCAAAGAAGGCGATGTTTTGGCTGTTTCAGGGATCACTGGTGAAGTAGTGATCAACCCTACTGAAGAACAAATTGCAGAGTTCAAAGCAGCTGGTGAAGCTTATGCGAAACAAAAAGCTGAATGGGCTCTCCTTAAAGACGCTCAAACAGTAACTGCTGATGGAAAACACTTCGAGTTGGCTGCCAACATCGGTACACCTAAAGACGTTGAAGGTGTGAATGACAATGGAGCAGAAGCAGTTGGTCTCTACCGTACAGAATTCTTGTACATGGATTCTCAAGACTTCCCAACTGAAGATGACCAATACGAAGCCTATAAAGCAGTTCTTGAAGGTATGAATGGTAAACCTGTTGTCGTTCGTACAATGGATATCGGTGGGGATAAAGAACTCCCTTACTTCGATCTTCCTAAAGAAATGAACCCATTCTTGGGTTACCGTGCTTTGCGTATTTCTATCTCTGAAACTGGTAATCAAATGTTCCGTACACAATTGCGTGCCTTGCTTCGTGCATCTGTTCACGGTAAATTGCGGATCATGTTCCCAATGGTTGCTTTGTTGACGGAGTTCCGTACGGCTAAAGGCATTCTTGAAGAAGAAAAAGCAAAATTGGTTGCCGAAGGTGTTGCTGTGGCAGATGATATCCAAGTAGGGATCATGATTGAAATCCCAGCTGCTGCGATGCTTGCGGACCAATTTGCTAAGGAAGTTGATTTCTTCTCAATTGGTACAAACGACTTGATCCAATACACAATGGCTGCTGACCGTATGAACGAACAAGTTTCATACCTTTACCAACCATATAACCCATCTATCCTTCGTTTGATCAACAACGTGATCAAGGCGGCTCACGCTGAAGGCAAATGGGCTGGTATGTGTGGTGAAATGGCCGGTGACCAAACTGCTGTTCCACTTCTTGTCGGAATGGGCTTGGATGAGTTCTCTATGTCAGCTACATCTGTCCTTCGTACACGTAGCTTGATGAAGAAACTCGACACAGCTAAAATGCAAGAATACGCTAACCGTGCTCTTACTGAATGTTCAACAATGGAAGAAGTTCTTGAACTTTCAAAAGAATACGTGAACGTAGACTAAGAATTCAACAAGACTAAGACAAATCTGTCTTAGTCTTTTTTTACATTGTTCATAAAAATGTTCATTTTATTCGTAATAAACTAGTTAGTAATAAAAATAGTGATTTAAATGTTCGGTTTTTGTTTGATTTTCCTCGTATATATAGTATAATCGTAAGTAAGATAAGGAGGATGACCAAGGAAGGATCGAAAAGGTTCGGGAAAGAAAATGGAAAAACTTTTCCTGATAATTTTACATGATTTTACAGGAATCAACTTGAAAATTAAGTGATTTTATAGTAGAATAATACCAAATAGAAAACGCTTTCAAAAAGTAAAGAGGTGAGTATATGGATAGAAGCACAGACTTATGGACATTTGGAAGAGGGGATAATTTCCATCTTCAAGAGTACTTAGGAGCTCACAAGGAAACAAAGGGAGAACAAGAAGGCTTTACCTTCCGTGTTTGGGCTCCCAATGCTCAGGCGGTGGATCTGATTGGTGATTTCACTGATTGGGAAGCTCGTAAAATTCCAATGGTTCGTAATGAAGGAGGCGTCTGGGAAGTCTTCTGTTCCGATGCAAAAGAGGGAGATATATACAAGTATTTGGTGACTCGACAAAATGGTCATCAGGTGCAAAAAATCGATCCTCTAGCATTATGGATGGAAAAGAGACCCAATACAGGATCTATTATTAAGACCATTCCAGAGAAAAACTGGAAAGATGGTCTCTGGAGAGCACGCCGCAAAAAACTTGGTTTTAAGGAACGACCTGTTAATATTTATGAGGTTCACGCAGGATCGTGGAAACGTAATGAGGATCACAGTTCCTATACCTTCAAACAACTAAAAGAAGAATTGATTCCATATTTGGTGGAGATGAACTACACCCACGTGGAATTTATGCCAGTGATGGCCCATCCATTGGGCTTGAGTTGGGGCTATCAGCTTATGGGCTATTTTGCACTCGAGCAGACTTATGGTAGCCCAGAAGAGTTTCAAGACTTCGTGGAAGAATGCCACCTCAACAATATCGGAGTGATCGTGGATTGGGTACCAGGACATTTCATTATCAATGATGATGCCTTGGCTTATTATGATGGAACACCAACCTTTGAATACCAGGATGAACATCGTGCTCATAACTACGGATGGGGAGCCTTGAACTTCGATTTAGGGAAGAATCAAGTCCAGTCATTCTTGATTTCTAGTTTGAAGTTTTGGATTGATACCTATCATTTAGATGGGATTCGGGTCGATGCTGTGAGCAATATGCTCTATCTTGACTACGATAGCGGTCCATGGACACCAAATATTGATGGTGGAAACCTCAACTACGAAGGCGTTCATTTCCTTAGACGGTTGAATGCGATTATCAAGAACGAACACCCAGATGTCATGATGATTGCAGAAGAAAGTTCTGCTGGTCAAAAGATCACGGGTCCTGAAGAAGAAGGTGGACTTGGCTTTGACTATAAATGGAATATGGGGTGGATGAATGATATCCTTCGATTCTACGAAGAAGATCCCATCTACCGGAAATTTGACTTTAACCTGGTAACCTTTAGTTTCATGTATGCATTTTCTGAAAACTTCTTACTACCATTTTCACATGATGAAGTGGTGCATGGTAAGAAGAGTTTGATGCATAAGATGTGGGGAGATCGTTACAATCAATTTGCTGGACTCCGTAACCTCTTGACCTATCAGATTTGCCATCCAGGTAAGAAATTACTCTTTATGGGTTCAGAATTTGGTCAATTTTTGGAATGGAAGTCAGAAGAGCAATTGGAATGGGGCAATCTAGAGGATGAAATGAATGCTAAGATGCGTCGTTTCACTTCTCAGCTCAATCATTTCTACAAAGAACACAAGGAATTGTGGGAGATTGATGATAGCTTTGATGGCTTAGAGATTATTGATGCAGATAACCGGGATCAGAGCGTCTTGTCTATGATCCGGAAAAATCGTAAGGGTGATCTTTTGGTGTGCGTCTTTAATATGGCACCAGTAGAACGCAAGGACTTTACGATTGGTGTGCCTATATCAGCGGTCTATGAAGAAATTTGGAATACAGAATTAGAAGAATGGGGAGGTGTCTGGAAAGAGCACAATCCGACAGTTCAGTCTCAAGATGGACTGTGGAAGGATTATGAACAAACTTTGACCTTTACTTTGCCGGCTTTAGGAGCTAGCATTTGGAAGGTGAAACGGAAGGTTCGCAAAACGAAATCTAAAACATCAGATAAAAAATGATGATCGGTTGACTCTAAGGGAGTCCAAGCTTTAAAAAGAGGAAGTAGTCAATGAAGAATGAAATGCTCGCTTTAATTCTTGCCGGTGGGCAAGGAACACGTCTTGGAAAATTAACCAAAAACATCGCGAAACCTGCGGTTCAATTTGGTGGGCGCTATCGGATTATCGATTTTGCTCTCTCAAACTGTGTCAACTCAGGAATTCACAATGTTGGTGTGATTACACAGTATCAACCACTTGCCATTAACAGCCATATTGGGAATGGTTCCAGCTGGGGTTTAGATGGAATCAATACGGGTGTGTCTATTCTCCAACCTTATTCAGCTAGTGAAGGAAATCGTTGGTTTGAAGGAACTAGCCATGCCATCCTCCAAAACATCGACTATATCGACAGCATCAATCCTGAATATGTCTTGATTCTTTCTGGTGACCATATCTACAAGATGGACTATGATGACATGCTTCAAGCGCACAAGGATAATAACGCAAGTTTGACCGTTGCAGTCCTAGATGTACCTTTGAAGGAAGCAAGCCGTTTTGGAATCATGAATACAGATGCCAATAATCGGATTGTCGAATTTGAAGAAAAACCAGCTGAACCAAAATCAACTAAGGCTTCCATGGGGATTTACATCTTTGACTGGGCTCGTCTGCGCAATATGTTGGTTGCTGCTGAAAAGAGTGATATCGATATGTCAGACTTCGGTAAAAATGTCATTCCAACGTATCTAGAATCAGGCGAAAGTGTTTATGCTTATGAATTCAATGGTTATTGGAAAGACGTTGGTACGATTGAGTCTCTTTGGGAAGCCAATATGGAATATATCGATCCAAATAATGCCTTGGATAGTCGCGATCGTCACTGGAAAATCTATTCACGCAACCTTATTTCACCACCAAACTTCTTTGGAGAACATGGCCACGTCGAAGATTCTCTTGTCGTCGACGGTTGTTCGGTAGACGGTACAGTCAAACACTCCATCTTATCAACAGAAGCTCAAGTTCGTGAAGGAGCAGTTGTCGAAGATGCTGTCGTGATGAGCAATGCCATTATCGGTAAAGGAGCTGTCGTGAAACGCGCGATTATCGGAGAAGGCGCAGTCATTGCAGAAGGTGTCGTGATTGATGGAACAGAGGAAGTACAAGTTGTCGGTTACAATGAAAAAGTGGGGGTAGCAACAGATGAAGATTGATAAATATTCAGCCATTTTAGGAAATACAGTTGGGTATCATGATATGTCCACTTTGACCAGCCATCGTCCGGTAGCATCCCTACCGTTTGATGGGAAATACCGCTTAATCGACTTCCCATTGTCTAGTCTTGCAAATGCTGGTATTCGTAGTGTTTTTGGGATTTTCCAACAAGAAAATATTAGTTCGGTCTTTGACCATATTCGTTCAGGTCGTGAGTGGGGCTTGTCTACTTTATTGAGCCACTATTACCTCGGAATCTATAATACTCCAGTTGAAAATACAACGGTAGGACCAGAATACTACCAACAATTATTAACCTATTTGAAACGGTCTGGTTCTAATCAAACAGTTGCTTTGAACTGTGATGTATTAATGAATATTGACCTCAATCAGATTTTCCACCTTCATAATACCATTGATCGTCCGATTACAGTGGTTTATAAAAAGTTGCATCTGCAAAACATTTCTGAAGTGAATGCTGTCTTGGAAATTGATGAAACAGACCATGTTACAGAGCAAAAACTTTTTGATGGTCAGAATCCTGATGAAGTCTACAATATGTCAACAGATGTCTTTATTGTAGATACTCCTTGGTTGATTGAAAAAATTGAAGAAGAAGCCAAGAAAGAATACCCACAAAAATTGCGCTATATCTTGCGTGATTTGGCGGTGGAATACAATGCTTTTGCCTTTGAATATACAGGTTACTTAGCCAATATTCATTCAGTTGAATCATACTACCATGCAAACTTGGATATGTTGGAAAACCAAAAATTCATGAAGCTCTTTTCACCAAACCAAAAGGTGTATACGAAAGTGAAGAATGAAGAACCAACGTATTATTCCAAGACTTCACATATTAAAACGTCTCAATTTGCTTCGGGTAGTATTGTAGAAGGAACCGTTGAACGTTCCATTGTTTCACGTCGGGTACGCCTTTATGAAGGTTCAGAAGTACGCAGTAGCCTTCTCTTCCCTGGTGTAGTGGTTCGTGAAAATGCAATCGTTGAACATGCTATCCTGGATAAGGGGGTCGAAGTGGCTGCTGGCGTGACGATTCGTGGTACAGAGGAAACACCTGTCGTGGTTAAAAAAGGAACGATTGTTACAGAGGATATTGTCTAATGAAACTATTATTTGTTGCAGCTGAAGGAGCACCGTTTTCTAAAACAGGTGGTTTGGGAGACGTTATTGGCGCTCTTCCTAAATCCTTAGCGAAAAGTGGTCATGATGTGCGCGTGATCCTCCCTTACTATGATATGGTAGAGGCTAAGTTTGGAGATCAAATCGAAGATGTCTTGCATTTTGAGACCAAGGTTGGCTGGAGAAGTCAATATGTTGGTGTGAAACGCATTGTGCGCGATGGAGTCACCTTTTACTTTATTGATAACCAACATTATTTCTTTAGGGGCCATGTGTATGGTGACTTCGATGATGGCGAACGCTTTGCCTTCTTCCAGCTCGCGGCCTTAGAAACGATGGAACGGGTTGATTTCATTCCAGATGTTCTTCATGCCCATGATTACCATACAGCGATGATTCCTTTCTTGCTGAAGGAAAAATACCGTTGGATTCAAGCTTATCATGGAATTAAGACAGTGTTGACCATCCATAATTTGGAATTCCAAGGTCAGTTCGACCCAGGAATGTTGTGGGATCTTTTCGGAGTTGGATTTGAACGCTATGCAGATGGAACACTTCGATGGAATGATTGCCTGAACTGGATGAAAGCCGGTATTCTATATGCTGACCGTGTAACAACCGTTTCTCCTAGCTATGCGCATGAGATTATGACTGCTGAATATGGTTGTGGCTTGGATCAGATCCTTCGAATGGAGTCTGGCAAGGTGACCGGAATTGTTAACGGGATTGATGCGGATCTGTATAATCCTGAAACGGATCCACTCTTGACTCATCACTTCAGTCTCTCAGATCTTTCAGGTAAAGCAGCCAGCAAACGAGCTCTTCAAGAACGTGTTGGTCTATCTGTTCGCGATGATGTTCCTTTGTTTGGGATCGTCTCTCGTTTGACACGTCAAAAAGGTTTTGATGTGGTGGTAGAAGAGTTGCATCAACTCTTGCAAAAGGATATTCAGATTGTTTTGCTGGGGACAGGAGACCCTGGATTTGAAAATGCCTTTGCTTGGTTTGGTCAAGCCTACCCAGATAAACTTTCAGCGAATATCACATTTGATGTCCAATTGGCCCAAGAAATCTATGCAGCGTCGGATGTCTTCTTGATGCCAAGCCGCTTTGAACCATGTGGCCTTTCTCAAATGATGGCCATGCGTTATGGAACCCTTCCTCTGGTGCATGAAGTCGGCGGACTTCGAGATACAGTCCAACCGTATAATGCTGTTGATGGAAGTGGAACAGGCTTTAGCTTCAATAATTTATCTGGCTATTGGTTTAACTGGGCAGTTGATGAAGCCTTGGCTGTCTACTACAATGACAAACAGGCTTGGTATGGTCTGCAAGAGCAAGCTATGACGCGTGACTTCTCATGGGATACGGCTAGTCAACGATACAATGATTTGTACCAATCCTTATAAATAGATCTATAATACAAACGCCTTTCGAGGCGTTTTTTGTGTTGCTTTCTTCCTATAAAGAAAACGGTTTATTTTTTTGAGTTTTAGAGCTTGCTAAAATAGAAGAAAAAAGATAAGATAGGTAAAGGTAAAAAATCCCGGGAAGGTTCTTATTTCTGGAAAGGATCCCATCCTCTCTAAAAATAATCAGGTCCTTGCTCGAGGGTTAAATATTACTATATAGGAATTTTAGGATGAAAAAAGCGAAACAAACGTTTGAAAAAATGACCAAATATTCGATTCGAAAATTATCTGTCGGTGTTGGTCCGGTAGCCATTGGAGCCTTTTTATTAGGAGGAAGCCTGTTAGGGGCTCGTCCTGTCCAAGCAGATCAGGTGACCCTCCCTACTCATGTGCACTTAGGATATGTGACAGAAGAAGAGCTAACTGCTGAAGAAAAAGAACAGGTGATTCATGCAATCCCTGAAGAGTATCAAAATGAAGATACTTTCTATCTCGTCTATAAGAAGAAGGAAGCAATTCAGTCGGTTCTTCCTCAAACAGGAAGTCAGGAAGTCGCCCTATTTGGCCTAAGTCTAGCCACTGCTTCCTTTGCGGTCCTCTTACTCTCTAAAAAGCACCGGAAGAAGGTCATGGGCGTCCTTTTGATTGGAGCCATGGGACAAAGTCTTCTACTTCCAGTTGAAGTCGCAGCCCTACAAAATCAAGTTTTGCGCGCCTATAATCAGGATCTTGCGATCGCATCGAGCAAAGATCTTGCAAATGGCGTGATTCAAATTGACGGCTATGACTATATTGGTTATCTGCGTTACCCGTCAGTCCAAAAGACGAGCTTACAAGAGCCAAAGGCTATGCAGGAAACGAAACCTTCTGTAGAAGGAACGATCAAAACAAGTATAGGTATTCCACAAGTGGAAGCACAAGCGCGTGTGACCCCAGAAGTCGCTCCAGCCTTTCCTCAAGTTGAAAAACCAAGCCTGGAAGTCTCTACTGAGCCTGTGCCATTTGAAACTGTCAAACAAGCTGATCCTACATTACCTAAAGGGCAAACCAAGGTGCTGACTGCTGGTCAAAATGGGGAGCGGACTATATTGACGGAAGTCAGTGTGGTAGAGGGACAGGAAGTTCGTAGAGTAGTTGAAAGTAAGGTCACCAAAGAACCAGTTTCACAAATTCTTGCTGTTGGGACAAAAGAAGATGCCCAACCAACCCCTCAACCCAGCCCTTCTCCAGTTGTAACAGCAAAGGGGACGCAGGAAGAAGGTCATGTCGGTGAAGCTATTGTTCAACCGGAGAACCCAGCCTATACAGGTGTGGTGGAAGCCAAAGGAACACAAGAAGAAGGTCATGTCGGCGAAGCTCCTGTTCAACCGGAGAACCCAGCCTATACAGGTGTGGTGGAAGCTAAGGGAACACAGGAAGAAAGCCATGTCGGCGAAGCCCCTGTTCAACCGGAGAACCCAGAATATACCAGTGTAGTAGAAGCTAAGGGGACACAGGAAGAAGGCCATGTCGGCGAAGCTCCAATTCAACCGGAGAATCCAGCCTATACAGGTGTGGTGGAAGCAAAAGGGACACAGGAAGAAGGCCATGTCGGTGAAGCTCCTGTTCAACCGGAGAACCCAACCTATCAAGTAACGGAAGGGACGGTAACAGAGACAGAAACGGTAATCCTTCCATATGAAACAGAGTATGTAACGGATGCCAATCGTTACACAGATGAAGAAAGCCTTCTTCAGAAAGGCGAGGCTGGTAGCCAGGAGATTCGTCGTGTTTATAAGACGGTCAATGGTGAGAAGATTGGCGAACCCGTGAGCACGACAACTGAAACAGTAAAAGCTCCTGTGACAGAAAAAATTAGTCGTGGGACTAAGGCGATTGAAGGCCAAACAGAGGATGTTTCGTATGAGGAAATTCCATTTAAGACGGTAACCGAACAAGATGCCACCTTGCTAAAAGGATCCGAAAGGGTTTCTCAAGTCGGTAAAAATGGGAAGAAGAAAATCACCAAGGTTTACAAGACCATTAAGGGAGTTAAGACAACGGATGCTCCTACAATTTCCGAAGAAGTGGTAGAACAAGCGCAAGATCAGATCATTCAAAAAGGGACTAAAGAACTTGAAAAGCCAACCTTAACCTTGACCAACATTGATCAGGAAGAGTTGAAGCGCAGTGCCAAAGCTACTTATCATTTGGATAAACCAGACGGTGTGACCATCAAGTCCATCCAGGCTGTATTGAAGAAGGGTGATCAAGTGGTGAAAACCCTGACCCTTTCAGAGACGGACTTAGCAGCTGCTTTAGCGGACTTGGACTACTACAAGGATTATACGCTTGCAACGACCATGGTCTATGACCGTGGAAATGGGGATGAAGAAGAAGTTCTCAAGGAAGAACCACTGAGAATTGATCTTAAAAAAGTTGAAATCAAAAACATCAAGGAAACCAGTCTGATTAGCGTGGATGACCAAGGTCTTGAGACCGATAGCAGCCTCTTGTCTGAAACACCATCAGATGTGAAGCCTTACTACTTAAAGGTCACTACCCATGATAATAAGGTTACAAAACTAGCCGTTGATAAAATTGAAGAAGTGACGGTAGATGGCGCGACCCTATACAAAGTAACAGCTAAAGCTCCTGATCTCATCCAACGGACTGCGGACAACCAGTTCAGTGAGGACTATGTCTACTATATTGCGAAACCCAAAGCACATGAAGGTGATGTCTACTACAATTTTAACGAACTTGTAAAAGCTATGCAAGCCAATCCGACTGGCACCTTTAAGCTTGGTAGCAATATGAATGCGGCTAATGTCCAGCCAGCAGGGAAATCCTATGTGACCAATGCCTTCAAGGGAATTTTGGAAAGTACGGATGGGAATACATTTGCCATCCATAATATTACAAGACCATTATTTGGAAACATCGAAGGTGGCTCGGTTAAGAATCTCTTGCTTGAAAATGTCAATATTGACCTACCTGGGACAGATCGAGTAGCCCCAATCGCAGGTGTCATCAAAAACAATGCAACTGTCGAGAACGTTAAAGTAACAGGAAGTGTTGTCGGGAACAATGACGTAGCAGGAATCGTCAATAAAATTGATGGCAGTGGGAAGGTCAGTAATGTCGCCTTTATCGGTAAACTGCACGCTGCTGGGAACAAAGGTGGCTATCTAGCGAGTGTTGTTGGTGAGAACTGGAAAGGTGTCGTTGAAAAAGCTTACGTTGATGCTGAAATCACTGGTAATAAAGCCAAAGCTGCAGGTCTCGTTTATTCCTCTCAAAATGGTGGAAATAACCACACAGTAGGTAAAGAAGGGGTTCTCAGAAACTCCGTTGCTAAAGGTTCGATTGAACTAAAAGAAGCTGTTCAGTCTGGTGGATTACTAGGGACCAACTGGGCCTTGGGGACTATTGAAGACAACATCACCATGATGAAAGTCAAAACTGGTGAGATGGTCTTTGGTCACTCAGATATTGACGCAGATGATTATTTCACCTATTCAAGAACCAAGCGCAATTACAGTGTGGAAGGCGTGAGTGAAGGTAAGAAAACCTATAACAACTCTCGTAAAATCCCCAGCATTTCCCTTGCAGAAGCTGAGCAGAAAATTGAAGCAATGGGGATTACTGCTGATAAATTTGAAAGCACGAAACCTGTTGAAGATAAACTCAATAACCTTGTTAACAAAGACGATCAATACAAGGCAATTGATGGCTACGACGCCGCTCGCGAACTTGCTTACCGCAATATTGCTAAATTGCAACCATTCTACAATAAAGAGTGGCTTGTCGACCAGGGGAATAAATTAGCTGCAACTAGTCCTCTCTTGACCAAGGAAATCTTGTCTGTGACCGCTATGAAGGGCAATGATTTTGTCACGGAACTAGCGGATGCGGATCATATCCTGATCCATTATGCAGATAAGACAAAAGATATCTTTAGCATTACACCGAAAGACTCCAAAGTTAAACAAGTCAAAGAGTACAGTGTAGCAGAGCTTGGTGAAGTGGTCTACACGCCGAATATGGTGGACAAGGACCGGAGCGATCTCATTGGTGCCATTGTAGAGAAATTAAGCCCTGTAGAATTGCAATCGGATCCAATCTACACACATCTTGGTCGAACAGGTCCTAACAAAGTCAATGCTATTAAGAACCTCTATCTGGAAGAATCCTTCAAAGAGGTGAAAGATAATCTGACTCACTTTGTGAAACAGTTGGTTGAAAATGAGGACCATCAATTAAACACAGATGAGGCTGCTAAACGTGCCCTTATCAAGAAAGTTGATGACAACGAGGCGGCCGTTCTTTTAGGGCTTTCTTACCTCAATCGCTATTACGGAGTGAAGTTCGATGATGTCAATCTTAAGCAGCTCATGTTGTTCAAGCCAGACTTCTATGGGAAGAATGTTGATGTCTTAGACCGTTTGATTGAAATTGGTTCAAAAGAAGACTACATCAAAGGAACTCGTACCCATGATGCCTTCCGAGAAGTCGTTGCGAAGTCTACTCTTTCTAGCAACCTAAATGACTTCCTGAAGTACAATATGGACCTCTTTACAACTGATACAGACTTGAATGATTGGTTCATCAAAGCAACCAAAGACAATGTCTATATTGTAGAGCCAAAAACAAGGACTCCTGAATTTGCCGATAAGAAACATCGAGCTTACGAAGGATTAAATAATGACGTGCACGGTAAAATGATCTTGCCACTCTTGAATCTTAAAGATGCGCACATGTTCTTGATTTCAACATACAATACCTTGGCCTATAGTTCCTTCGAGAAATACGGTAAAAACACTGAGGCAGAACGAAATGCCTTCAAGGCGGAAATTGATAAAGTAGCAAAAGCCCAACAGGACTACTTGGATTTCTGGTCGCGATTAGCAGCTGATAATGTTCGCAACCAGCTCCTAAAGAGCAATAATATGGTGCCGACCCCTGTCCTTGATAATCAAAACTATAAAGGCATTAGTACAGACCGTTATGGCCATACGAATAGTGGAAAAGATGTCGCTCCAATTCGTGAATTATATGGACCAACCGATCGTTACCATGCGACTGATTGGCGCATGGGAGCAACTGCTCGCGTCTATGGAAATCCTTATAAAGATGATTCTGTCTTCTTCATGGTGACGGATATGATTAGTGATTTTGGAGTATCTGCCTTTACGCACGAAACGACGCACGTCAATGACCGAATGGTTTATTTAGGAGGTTGGAGACACCGTGAAGGAACAGATCTTGAGGCATTTGCTCAAGGAATGCTCCAAACACCATCAGTATCGAATCCAAATGGGGAATACAAAGCCTTAGGTCTCAACATGGCCTATGAACGTCCTAACGATGGCAACCAATGGTACAATACCAATCCAAACGATCTTCAATCACGTGATGAGATTGATCGCTACATGAAAGGGTATAACGATACGCTCATGCTTCTAGATTACCTAGAAGGAGAAGCTGTATTGGACAAACATAGTAAGGACTTAAACAATGCTTGGTTCAAGAAGGTTGATAAACAATACCGAGGAGCTAATACCAAGAATCAATTCGATAAGGTACGTCCTTTGAGTGATGAGGAAAAAGCCATCGCCTTGCATACGGTAGATGACCTCATTACTAACAACTTTATGACCAACCGTGGTCCAGGAAATGGAGTCTATAATCCATCAGACTTTGGTTCAGCCTATGTGACCGTGCCGATGATGTCAGTTATCTATGGTGGGAACACCAGTGAAGGGGCTCCTGGAGCTATGTCCTTCAAACACAACACCTTCAGAATTTGGGGTTACTATGGCTATGAAAAAGGCTTCCTAGGCTATGCTTCAAACAAGTATAAACAAGAATCCAAACAAGCAGGCCATGCGACTCTAGGGGATGATTACATCATTCAAAAGATTTCTGATGGAAGATTCAGTACCCTTGAAGATTGGAAGAAAGCTTACTTCAATGAAGTTGTGACCAGTGCCAAGAATGGAATTCAGGCTATTGACATCGATGGTAAAACCTACACTAGCTATGAAGACCTGAAACGTGCATTTGCTGAAGCGGTTGATAAAGATAAGGCTACTCTAAGTAACGGTTCTGTCAAATTTGACAATACGGTTGCACTGAAAGAAAAAATCTTTAAGAAATTGCTGCAACAAACTGATAGTTTTAAAACGTCTATCTTTAAATAATTGAATTCTCTCATCTGCTGAGCAGGTGAGAGTTTTTTAGAAGAAAAAATGAATAGAGGTGTACAAAGTGTCTAAAAATTAAAAGGAATCAATCGTAGATCGGAAAATTTATCATATTAAAAAAATAACGTAATTTAACAAAAACGCTTTCTTTTCTAGGAAATATTTGACTATTATATCTTTTAGGAGTAAACTAAGGAGGTAAAATATATAAAAGGAGAATTCATCATGAATTTAACATTTTTAGGTCTTTGTTTAGCCTGCTTTGGTGTATCACTGGCAGAAGGTTTGATGATGAGCAGTTTATTGAAATCTGCGTCTCGTCAACCAGAAATTATCGGTCAATTGCGTAGCCTCTTGATTCTTGGTGTTGCCTTTGTCGAAGGTACTTTCTTCGTTACTTTGGTCATGGCCTTTATTATCAAATAGACGCTTCTGTTTTAGAAAAGGAGGTGTCAAACCTTGGAAGAAAGTATCAATCCAACGATCACTCTTGGACCTGTAACTTTTAATTTGACCCTACTTGCTATGACCTTGATTGCTGTTTTGGTGGTTTTTGGCTTTATTTATTGGGCCAGCCGTAAAATGACGATCCGACCAAAGGGCAAACAAAATGTGCTGGAATACGCATATGACTTTGTCGTAGGTTTCACCAAAGGAAATATTGGGGAACATTATATAAAGGACTATTCCTTGTTCTTGTTTGTTCTTTTCCTATTCCTTTTAGTGGCCAATAACATTGGATTGATGGCTAAAATCGAAACGACCAATGGTTACAATTTGTGGACATCACCAACCGCTAACCTGGGTTATGACTTTGCCTTTTCATTTTTGATCACCTTAATCGCCCATGTAGAAGGAATTCGCCGACGTGGTGTGAAGGAATATTTGAAGGCTTTTGTGACACCTGGATTTATGACCCCCATGAATATTTTGGAAGAATTAACGAACTTTGCCTCCTTGGCCCTTCGGATCTTCGGAAATATCTTTGCGGGTGAGGTACTAGCAAGCTTGCTTGTGACTTTGTCGCATCAAGCTGTTTATTGGTATCCATTTGCCTTTATTGGAAGCATGGCGTGGACAGCGTTTTCGATTTTCATTTCATGTATCCAAGCCTATGTGTTTACCATGTTGTCATCAATCTATATTGGTAAGAAAATTAATGGCGAAGAGTAAGTAGAGGAGGAGTAGAAGAATGCATGTATCAATGAGTGAAATTATTGGTAACTTTATTCTCATTGCTGGTTCCTTCCTATTATTAATCTTTTTAATAAAGAAATTTGCATGGAACAATATCAATGGAATTTTAGAAGCGCGTGCCAAAAAGATTACAGATGATATTGATGGAGCAGAATCAGCTCGTCAAAAAGCTGAGGAACTAGCAAATAAACGTGAAGAAGAGTTGGCAGGTAGCCGCAAAGAAGCAGCGTCTATCGTCGAAAATGCAAAGGAAACTGCAGAAAAGAACAAATCTCAGATCCTTTCAGAAGCCACTCAAGAAGCAGTACGTTTGAAAGAAAAAGCGCAACAAGAAATTGCGCATAACAAAGAAGAAGCATTGAACAGTATCAAAGGCGATGTGGCAGATCTCACTGTCAATCTTGCCAGCAAATTGTTGAGCCAACAGCTGGATGCTGAAGGTCAACGCCAACTGATCGATCGCTATCTTGATGAATTAGGAGAAGCCTAATGGACAAAAAGCAACTGATGGTGATTGAGAAATATACCCAGCCTTTTGTTCAATTGGTCTTTGAAAAAGGAGAACAAGACCTGGTCTTTGAAAAATTAACCCAAATCAAGGGTATTTTTGAGGAAACGGGACTTGCTAACTTCTTAGCTCATATCGGTGTAGAGGATGAAGAGAAAGCAAAAAGTCTACGACTTTTTCAACCCTCAGATTCACAATTACTCGACCATTTGATTGAAGTGGTTATTCTCAATCATCGTGAAGCCTTATTTTATGACATTGTAACGATTTGTTTAGATCAGATCCAACGACTGAGTAATGCTTTTGTCGTGACGGTTACGACAGCTACAGCCTTGGATCCAGCTCAAGAGCAAAAATTGGTACCCATTATCGAAAGAAAATTTGGCATCCAGGTTCGCTCAATCCAACAAAAGATCGATCCAGATCTAATTGGTGGTTTTGTCGTGACAGCCAATCATAAAACATTGGATACCAGTCTCAAACACCAATTGCAAGTCATAAAATCTAAATTGAAATAGAAAGTGGTGTGAATTTTGGCGATTAACGCACAAGAAATCAGCGCTTTAATTAAGCAACAAATTGAAAATTTCAAGCCAAACTTTGACGTCACTGAGACAGGTGTTGTAACCTACATTGGTGACGGGATTGCCCGCGCTCATGGGCTTGAAAATGCCATGAGTGGTGAGTTGTTGATCTTTGAAAATGGCTCATACGGGATGGCCCAAAACTTAGAAACAACGGATGTCGGGATCATCATCTTGGGTGATTTCACGGATATTCGTGAAGGAGACTCTGTCCGTCGTACAGGTAAAATCATGGAAGTCCCTGCAGGAGATGCCTTGATTGGTCGTGTTGTCAACCCACTTGGACAACCAGTGGATGGTTTGGGTGAGATTGTGACAGATAAATTCCGTCCAGTTGAAACGCCAGCTCCTGGTGTTATGCAACGGAAATCTGTCTCAGAACCCCTACAAACTGGTTTGAAAGCCATTGATGCCCTTGTTCCAATCGGACGTGGTCAACGGGAATTGATTATCGGGGACCGTCAAACAGGGAAAACTTCGATTGCCATTGATACCATCTTGAACCAAAAGGGTCAAGATATGATCTGTATCTATGTGGCGATTGGTCAAAAAGAATCAACAGTTCGTACGCAAGTAGAAACTCTCCGTAAATACGGAGCTATGGATTATACGATTGTGGTAACTGCTTCGGCTTCTCAACCGTCTCCATTACTTTATTTGGCACCTTATGCTGGGGTTGCTATGGCAGAAGAGTTCATGTATAACGGTAAACATGTTTTGATCGTCTATGATGATTTGTCAAAACAAGCCGTAGCCTACCGTGAATTGTCCCTTCTTCTCCGTCGTCCACCAGGACGTGAAGCCTTCCCAGGGGATGTCTTCTATCTTCACAGCCGTTTGTTGGAACGTTCAGCTAAAGTTTCAGATGAATTGGGTGGGGGTTCTATTACAGCTCTTCCAATCATTGAAACCCAAGCAGGAGATATTTCCGCTTATATCGCAACTAACGTGATTTCGATCACAGACGGACAAATCTTCTTGCAAGATAGTTTGTTCAATGCCGGTATTCGTCCAGCCATTGATGCAGGTTCTTCTGTATCTCGGGTAGGTGGATCTGCTCAAATCAAGGCCATGAAGAAGGTTGCTGGTACCCTTCGTATCGACCTCGCTTCATACCGTGAGTTAGAAGCCTTCACGAAATTTGGTAGTGATTTGGATGCGGCCACTCAAGCTAAATTGAACCGTGGTCGCCGAACGGTTGAAGTATTGAAACAACCTGTTCATGAACCACTGACGGTTGAAAAACAAGTTGTGATCTTGTACGCCTTGACTCATGGTTTCTTAGATAGTGTTCCGGTAGATGACATTCTTCGTTTCCAAGAAGAGTTGTTTGATTACTTTGAAGCACATTATAATCAAATCTTTGAGACGATTCGTTCAACACATGATCTTCCAGCAGAAGAAGAACTGGATGCAGCCCTTACAGAATTTGTCAACCAGTCAAATTTCAAATAGAAATAGGAGTGGAAGATGGCAGTTTCATTAAATGATATAAAGAATAAAATTGCATCCACTAAAAATACCAGTCAAATTACCAATGCCATGCAGATGGTGTCTGCTGCTAAACTCGGGAAATCTGAGCAAGCAGCCAAGGATTTTCAGGTTTATGCTGCCAAGGTACGTAAGTTATTAACAGACTTGCTCCATGGACATGAAACAGAAAATGCCAAGTCCCATCCCATGTTGGTAAGTCGCCCGGTTAAAAAGACAGCTTATATTGTCATTACATCCGATCGTGGTTTGGTCGGGGGCTACAATGCCTCCATCCTTAAAACCATGATGGAAATGAAGGCAGAATACCATCCAACTGGAGATGACTTTGAAGTGATCTGTATTGGAAGCGTCGGTGCGGATTTCTTCCGCGCCCGTGGGATTCAGCCGGTTTATGAATTGCGTGGTTTGCCTGATCAGCCTAGCTTTAAGGAAGTTCGCAAGATCATTTCGAAAACAGTCCAAATGTATCAAGAAGGTTTGTTTGATGAGTTGTATGTCTGTTACAACCACCACGTCAACAGTTTGACGAGTCAAATGCGGGTGGAACAAATGCTTCCAATTATTGATTTGGACCCCAATGAAGCGGATGAGGACTATGCATTGAATCTAGAATTGGAATCTAGTCGAGATGCCATTTTGGATCAATTGCTCCCTCAATTTGCTGAAAGCATGATCTATGGTGCCATTATTGATGCTAAAACAGCTGAAAATGCTGCTGGGATGATGGCTATGCAAACTGCAACAGACAATGCCAAGAAAGTCATTGATGAATTAACGATTCAATACAACCGTGCTCGTCAAGCAGCGATTACACAAGAAATTACAGAAATCGTTGCGGGTGCTAGCGCCCTTGAATAGTTGTCGGATACAATTTTAAATACAAAAACAGATGCTCGAAAGAGAACTTTTGAGCAGTAGAAATTACTTAGAATAGGAGAATGACATGAGTTTAGGCAAAATTTCTCAGGTCGTAGGTCCCGTCGTAGACGTTGCCTTTTCTGTTGGAGATAAACTTCCTGAGATCAATAATGCGCTTGTAGTCTATAAAAATGACCAACAAAAATCAAAAGTCGTTCTTGAAGTAGCTTTGGAACTTGGTGATGGGGTCGTTCGAACCATCGCCATGGAATCAACCGATGGTTTAACACGTGGAATGGAAGTCTTGGACACAGGTCGTCCAATCTCTGTTCCTGTCGGAAAAGAAACCTTGGGACGTGTCTTCAATGTTCTTGGAGATACCATTGACTTGGATCAACCTTTTGCTGAGGATGCTCCTCGTGACTCCATCCACAAAAAAGCTCCATCCTTTGACGAGCTCTCTACTTCAGAAGAAATTCTTGAAACAGGGATCAAGGTCATTGACCTTTTAGCCCCTTATTTGAAAGGTGGGAAGGTCGGACTCTTCGGTGGTGCCGGAGTAGGGAAGACTGTCTTGATTCAAGAATTAATCCATAACATTGCCCAAGAACACGGTGGTATTTCTGTATTTACCGGTGTTGGGGAACGGACACGTGAAGGGAATGACCTTTACTGGGAAATGAAAGAATCTGGTGTTATTGAAAAAACAGCCATGGTCTTTGGACAAATGAATGAGCCACCTGGAGCACGGATGCGTGTTGCTTTGACTGGTTTGACCATTGCGGAATACTTCCGTGATGTCGAAGGTCAGGACGTTCTCTTGTTTATCGACAATATCTTCCGTTTCACCCAAGCCGGCTCTGAAGTATCAGCCCTTTTGGGACGGATGCCTTCAGCCGTTGGTTACCAACCTACTTTGGCAACTGAAATGGGGCAATTGCAAGAACGGATTACGTCAACCAAGAAAGGTTCTGTTACATCCATCCAAGCCATCTATGTGCCAGCCGATGACTACACAGACCCAGCGCCAGCAACCGCCTTTGCCCACTTGGATTCAACCACCAACTTGGAACGTAAATTGGTACAATTGGGGATCTACCCTGCGGTGGACCCATTGGCATCAAGCTCACGTGCCCTTTCTCCAGAAATCGTAGGAGAAGAACACTATGCAGTAGCTTCTGAGGTCAAACGCGTCCTTCAACGTTACCATGAATTGCAAGATATCATTGCGATCTTGGGGATGGATGAATTGTCTGACGAAGAAAAGACCTTGGTTGCTCGTGCTCGCCGGATCCAATTCTTCTTGTCACAAAACTTCAACGTTGCCGAACAATTTACCGGTCAACCTGGTTCATACGTACCTGTTGCAGAAACTGTTCGTGGTTTTAAAGAAATCTTGGACGGGAAATATGACCATCTTCCTGAAGATGCCTTCCGTGGTGTTGGATCGATCGAAGATGTGATTGCCAAAGCTGAAAAAATGGGATTCTAAGAAGAGGTGAAAGATGAGTCAAATGAACGTCCAAATCGTTACACCGGATGGACTGGTTTATGATCATCATGCCGCATTTGTATCTGTCAAGACAATTGATGGTGAATTAGGGATTTTACCTCATCATATCAATACCATTGCGGTTTTGGCTGTAGACCAAGTAAAGGTTCGTCGTGTCGACGATGACAAACATATTGATTGGATTGCAGTCAATGGGGGGATTATCGAAGTAGCAGATAATGTCATTACCATTGTTGCTGATTCTGCCGAACGTGCTCGAGATATCGACATTAGTCGTGCAGAACGTGCCAAACTGCGAGCTGAAAAAGCGATTGAAGAAGCCAAAGATCAGCATTCGGTTGATATGGAACGTCGTGCTAAAATTGCTCTTCAACGCGCCATTAACCGGATTAATGTCGGAAATCGTTTATAACATATTAAAAAATAAGGTAGAGGTCTTGTCCTCGCCTTATTTTTGTTGAGTGAGAATCAAAAGAAGAAAGTGAGAATCAAATATGGTATAATAGCTGTATGATCCAAATGATTTTTAACTTTTCAAGCCATTTATTGTTTATCTTTTTTGCCTATTACCTATTGTTGAACCTAGTTCAATGGGAAAAGTTTTTAAAAGTAAGTACTGAAAATGCTGTTAAAATCCGTTTTTTGATCTTGATGCTCAGCATTGGAATCGGCTATCTAGCCAGCTCATTTTTTATCAGCGTGTATGAGATGAGTCGGCAGATTTTTATTGGCCAATTCTAGCCACATTTTATCAAAAATATGGTATGATAGAAGTCGTGACTTTAAGAAATTGGAGAACAATCCCGTATGGAAAAAATAATCGTTAATGGTGGAAATAATCGACTAGTTGGAACTGTCAAAATCGAAGGAGCAAAAAACGCGGTCCTTCCGCTTCTTGCTGCAACAGTCCTTGCAAGTGAGGGCGTGACAACCTTAAAAAATGTCCCTGTTTTATCAGATGTCTTCACAATGAACAATGTCGTTCGTGGCTTGAATGCACAAGTGACCTTCAATGAAGAAGAAAATACGGTTGTCGTAGATGCGCAAGAAAAATTATCAGAGGAAGCACCTTATAAGTATGTGAGCAAGATGCGGGCCTCTATCGTTGTCTTGGGTCCTGTCTTGGCACGCAATGGCCATGCTAAAGTCTCCATGCCTGGAGGCTGTACGATCGGTAGTCGTCCGATAGACCTCCATCTCAAAGGTCTGGAAGCCATGGGGGCTGAAATTACACAAACGGCCGGTTATATCGAAGCGAAAGCAGACCGACTTCATGGAGCGCATATCTATATGGATTTCCCTTCTGTAGGTGCGACACAAAATATTATGATGGCCGCAACCTTGGCAGATGGAGTCACTGTAATTGAAAATGCAGCTCGAGAACCTGAAATTGTTGATCTAGCACTCTTACTTAATAAAATGGGTGCTAATGTCAAGGGGGCAGGAACAGAGACCTTAACCATCGTCGGAGTGGAGAGTTTGCATGGGGCGGACCACAATGTTGTGCAAGACCGTATCGAAGCTGGAACCTTTATGGTTGGGGCAGCCATGACTGGTGGAGATGTCTTGATCGAAGATGCTATTTGGGAACACAATCGTCCGCTGCTGTCTAAGATGCAGGAGATGGGCGTGACGGTCACCGAAGAAGAAAATGGGATTCGGATTCAATCCGATATCAGTAAACTTCGTCCAGTGACCGTTAAAACTCTTCCCTACCCAGGATTCCCAACTGATATGCAGGCTCAATTCACAGCCTTGATGGCCATGGCTAAGGGTGAGTCCACCATGATTGAAACGGTCTTTGAGAATCGCTTCCAGCATTTGGAAGAAATGCGTCGAATGGGCGTTCACTCAGATATTATGCGGGATACAGCTCGCATTGTAGGAGGCGAAAGCTTCCAGGGTGCAGAGGTCATGTCGACCGATTTACGTGCGAGTGCAACGCTTGTTTTGATGGGCTTAGTGGCAGAAGGAGAAACAAAGGTCAGCAAATTAAGTCACTTAGACCGTGGTTATTATCAATTCCATGAGAAATTGGTGGCACTAGGTGCAGACGTGAAACGTGTAGAGGAAGAAGACGATGAAAACTAATCTTCGCTATGTTGGAAAACAGCTAGGAATTGTCCTTCTGTTGGCTGTGATTGGCATTATCATTTTTGCAATTGGTTTGGTCATTGGCTATGGAGTGATTGGCGATGGAAAAAATCCATGGTCCATTCTCTCTCCGGATACCTGGTCAGAAATCATTGGGAAGCTAACAGGCAAATAAGATTTAAATAACATTGAGTAAAAAGGAGAGCAGCGAATCGAGTCAGTGACCCATCTAGCGCTGCTCTTTTTTGGAGAGAGGCATGACAAAACAAACAGTAACCAAACGAACCAAACAAACACTAGCTGGGTTTGTGGTGGCAACAGCCCTAGCAATCGGTGGTTATTATTTTAACCAACCGACGGTAAAAGAAGCGACAGATCAGGTTGTTTCCGTAGTGACCAGTAGCCAAAATGAAACACCGAGTAAGGAATTAGCCAGCTCGGTGCTAACGAAATCTGCCCGTTCGCAATTGGGAAATGAGTTGGAATGGAATGGTGCTGGTGCCTTTGTCGTTAAGGGGAATCGAACAGATCTGGATGCCAGTGTTGCTAGTCAACCTTATGCGGATAACAAGACTAAAGAAGTGAATGGAAAGACCCTACCGACAGTTGCCAATGCCCTCATGAGTAAGGCGACGCGGCAGTATAGAGATCGCGATGCAACAGGAAGTGGACTAACCGATTGGAAACCAGCAGGCTGGCATCAGGTCCACAATCTGTCTGGCGAGTATGACCATGCGGTAGATCGGGGCCACCTATTGGGCTATGCCTTGATCGGTAATCTCAAAGGGTTTGATGCTTCGACTAGTAATCCCAAAAATATCGCTGTACAAACGGCCTGGTCCAATCAAGCTAATGATCCTCATTCTACTGGTCAAAACTACTATGAGACCCTAGTCCGAAAGGCACTGGATAAGAACAAGCGGATCCGCTATCGGGTCACCTTGATCTACAATCAGCCGGAAGATCTGATTCCTTTAGGATCACAGATCGAAGCCAAATCGAGTGATGGAACCCTTGAGTTTAATGTTTTTGTTCCTAATGTTCAAAGTGGGATTAGCCTGGATTACCAGACAGGAAAAGTAACCGTTCATCAATAAGCTGGAAAGTGGATTTGCTTAAGCTTTTTTTAAGCATGAGGTGTTACAATTGCATACCTTCTTTAAGAGAAAGGAGAATGTATGAGAACCATTTTTCGATTTGTCAGAGGAATTCTTCGCATGGCTTGGAGCCTCTTTTGGGGATTTTTCTGGACAATTGCGATCAGCTTTCTAATCTTAGTGGGGATTATCTATTTCACAGATTCTCCTAGTTCTGGTATGGATGGGGTTGGACGAGCCGCTCAAAAAGTAGTCTATCAGGTTGGAAATTTATTTGGCGATCAGGGCTTTGCATCGCGCTTCGGAATGGCGCCCAGTTCACAAACAACCCAGACGGACAATCATGAGCATAGCGGTGCTCGCTGGGAAAAGGCCGAGGCTACAGTTTATCTAGATCCCAATATCAGTCAAACCTTTATAAAGGCTTATCGGGATGCTATTGAGGCTTGGAATCAAACTGGAGCCTTTACCTTTAAATTGGTCACAAATGAAAAAGAGGCCAATGTCGTCTTGACGGAGATGGATAATGCTTCGGTTTCTGCTGCAGGAGAGTCTGCCTCACAGACCAACCTCTTAACCAACCGATTCACCCATATCACGATTCGTCTCAATCGCCATTATCTTTTAAATTATATCTATAACTACAGTTATGAACGAATTGTGAATACAGCTGAGCATGAGCTAGGGCATGCCATTGGCTTGGACCACAATGATGGAGAATCCGTCATGCAACCGGCTGGCTCTTTCTATAGTATTCAAGATTCCGATGTGGAAGCAGTCCGACAATTATACAAGGAAGATTGAGATACAATTGATCATTGAAAAGTTCTGGGCCCCAAGGGGCTCGGGATTTTTTTGATGCTTCGTCTTCCCTTGTTTAATCCGTAAAAAGATAGTAAAATAGGGACATGATTATTTTACAAGCCAACAAAATTGAACGCTCTTTTGCAGGGGAGATTCTTTTTGATAACATCAGCCTGCAAGTGGATGAACGGGACCGGATTGCTCTGGTCGGAAAGAACGGAGCCGGTAAGTCGACGCTCTTAAAAATCTTGGTGGGAGAAGAAGAGCCGACTTCTGGGGAAATCAATAAAAAGCGCGACCTTTCTCTCTCTTATCTAGCCCAGGATAGCCGATTTGAGTCGTCCAATACCATCTACGATGAAATGCTCCATGTCTTTGACGATCTTCGTAAGACGGAGATAAGTTTGCGGCAGATGGAGCTTGAGATGGGGGAAAAAACTGGGGCTGATTTGGAGAAACTCATGCAGGATTATGACCGGCTATCGGAAGAATTCCGTCAAGCTGGTGGCTTCACCTATGAGGCAGATATCCGAGCTATTCTAAACGGCTTCAAGTTTGATGAGTCCATGTGGCAGATGAAGATTGAAGAGTTATCTGGTGGTCAAAATACCCGTCTGGCTCTGGCCAAGATGCTCTTGGAAAAGCCAAATCTCTTGGTACTGGATGAGCCGACCAACCACTTGGATATTGAGACCATTTCCTGGTTGGAAAATTACTTGGTCAATTATAGTGGGGCCCTCCTCATTGTCAGCCACGACCGGTATTTCTTAGACAAGGTCGCAACCATTACACTGGATTTGACCAAGCATTCCTTGGACCGCTATGTCGGCAATTACTCCAGCTTTGTCGAGCAAAAAGAACAAAAATTGCTGACCGAAGCCAAGAACTACGAGAAGCAACAAAAAGAGATTGCCGCTCTTGAAGACTTTGTCAATCGTAATTTAGTGCGGGCTTCGACCACCAAGCGGGCCCAGTCTCGGCGTAAGCAGTTGGAAAAAATGGAGCGCCTAGACAAGCCCGAAGCTGGCACCAAGTCTGCCCATATGACCTTCCATTCTGATAAGGCTTCTGGCAATATCGTCTTGACAGTAGAAGAGGCAGCTGTCGGCTATGACGATCAAGTCCTATCGGAGCCCATCAATCTGGATATCCGCAAGATGAATGCGGTCGCTATTGTAGGACCAAATGGGATCGGGAAGTCTACTCTGATCAAGTCCATCGTTGGACAGATTCCTTTTATCAAAGGGGAAGCCCGTTTTGGGGCCAATGTCGAGGTGGGTTACTATGATCAGACCCAAAGTAAGCTAACCCCTCACAATAGTGTCTTGGATGAACTATGGAACGACTTCAAGCTAACACCAGAAGTGGAAATTCGCAATCGCTTGGGAGCCTTCCTTTTCTCAGGGGATGATGTCAAGAAAACCGTCGGTATGCTGTCAGGTGGAGAGCGGGCGCGCCTGCTCTTGGCTAAGCTTTCTATGGAGAATAACAATTTCTTGATTCTCGACGAGCCGACCAACCACTTGGACATCGATAGCAAGGAAGTACTGGAAAATGCCTTGATTGATTTTGACGGAACCCTACTCTTTGTCAGCCACGACCGCTACTTTATCAATAGGGTAGCCACCCAAGTCTTAGAACTCTCAGTAGAGGGCTCAACTCTTTACCTAGGAGACTATGATTATTATCTGGAGAAAAAAGCAGAGTTAGAGGCACTTGCTGCAGCGCAAGCAGAAGCTGAGCCCGCTTCTTCAACGGAAGAAGTTACCAGCAATGATTATCACTTACAAAAGCAAAACCAAAAGGAACTCCGTAAAATCACTCGTCGCATTGAGCAATTGGAAGCAGAGATGGAAGAGCTGGATCAAAAGATCCAAGATATCACCGAAACCATGCATAGCACCAACGATGCAGCCGACTTGGTCCAACTGCAAAGCGAGCTGGACCAACTGACTGTTCAGCAGGAAGCGGTCATGGAAGAGTGGGCAGAACTGTCAGAGCAGGTGGAATAGATGGAAGATCTAGCGGAGAGAGTGTAGTTTTCTAATTTGCCTAAGGAGAACATTGTGATGACTGAAAATGATTGGTTTATGAAGCAGGTTAAAGGTGTGGCCGATATAATTGGTACAACTTTGCGCCTACAGATTCAGAATTTAGATTTGGGGCAGTATGAGGATGAGGAAGGAAGACTCATCAACGGGAATCACTATCTTCAGCAAGTTTTAGAAGAGCAGCGCTTTGCAGAGGCCATTTCTTTTGTTGAAGAACAGATGAAACGCCTACCTCTTCATCAGTATGATCTATTGGTTGATTGGCTGATTTCTTACTTAAGACAATTAGATTTTTCCGTTAAAGAAGAGCATGGATTCTACGAAGGATACTTGCAAGAGTTAGAAAGGTCCTTAAAGGAATTTAGGTGGTAATCAAATGGAAGATCTAGGAAAAATTTATCGTGAATTTCGAATGAGTAAAAATTATTCATTGAAAGAAGCTGCAGGAGAAGCCTGCTCAACCTCTCAGTTATCCCGCTTTGAATTGGGCGAGTCGGATCTAGCTGCGTCGCGTTTCTTTGAAATTTTGGACAATATCCATGTGACGATTGAGAATTTTATGGATAAGGCCAGAAATTTTCAACACCATGAGCATGTCGCTTTGATGGCTCAAATTATTCCGCTTTACTACGCAAATGATATTGCAGGTTTTCAAAAACTTCAAAGAGAACAACTTGAAAAGGCCAAACATTCCACCAATCCCCTTTATTTTGAATTGAACTGGATCCTGCTACAAGGCTTGATTTGCCAGAGAGATGACAGCTACACGATGAAGCAGAGTGATCTGGACAAGGTGGCGGACTATCTCTTTCAGACAGAAGAATGGACCATGTATGAGTTGATCCTCTTTGGCAATCTCTATAGCTTTTATGATGTGGATTATGTCACTCGGCTTGGTAGAGAAGTGATGGAGCGGGAAGATTTCTACAAGGAAATTGGTCGCCATCGAAAACTAGTCTTGATTCTAGCTCTGAATTGTTACCAGCATTGTCTAGAACACCGTTCTTTTGAAAGTGCTAGTTATTTTGAAGCCTATGTGGAAAAGATTATCGGCAAGAGCATCAAACTCTACGAACGCAATGTCTTTCATTATCTCAAGGGATTTGCCCTCTATCAGAAGGGGCAAAAGAAAGAAGGCTGTCAGCAAATGCAAGAGGCTATGCATATTTTTGATGTGCTAGGTCTTCCAGAGCAGGTAGATTACTATCAAGAACACTTTGATAAATTTGTAATAGATGAATGTTCCTAAATAGGACAGAGATAAAGGAGATTTTATGAACCGACATGCGGTCCAATTAATTAGTCGTGGAGCGATTACCAAAATCGGAAATATGCTCTATGATTATGGGAATAGTGTCTGGTTGGCCTCAATGGGGACTATAGGAAAGACGGTATTAGGAATCTATCAGATTTCTGAGTTAGTGACAGGGATTCTCGTGAATCCTTTTGGAGGAGTGATTTCAGACCGTTTTTCTCGTCGCAAGATTTTGATGACGACCGACTTGGTGTGTGGACTCCTTTGTTTGGCGATTTCTTTTATCAGAAATGATCGTTGGATGATTGCGGCACTGATTGTTGCCAATATTGTTCAGGCCATTGCCTTTGGTTTTTCTCGACCTGCCAATAAAGCCATTATCACAGAGGTGGTAGAGAAAGAAGAGATTGTAACCTATAATGCGCACTTGGAGTTGGTCTTACAGGTTGTTAGTGTCAGTTCACCCGTGTTTTCTTTCCTAGTTCTACAATTTACCAGTCTCCATGCGACCCTCTTACTAGATGCGCTAACCTTTTTCATTGCCTTTGTCCTAGTGGCATTCCTTCCGAAAGAAGAAGCCAAGGTTCAAGAAAAGAAACAGTTTACGGGGAAAGATATTTTTTCTGATATCAAGGAGGGGTTAAACTATATCTGGCATCAGAAAGAAATTTTCTTTCTCCTCTTGGTAGCTTCCGGCGTTAATTTCTTTTTTGCGGCTTTTGAGTTTTTACTTCCCTTTTCCAATCGACTCTACGGGGTCAAGGGGGCTTATGCGACTATTTTAACACTGGGTGCAATTGGATCTATTCTAGGAGCACTTGTTGCCAATAAAATTGCATCAAGTATGAAAATTCTCCTGTTTTTACTGATTATGGCGGGGGTCGGAGTGTTCATGATGGGCTTGCCTCTTCCGCCTTATCTTTCCTTTTCGGGAAATCTGGTCTGTGAATTTTTTGTGACCATTTTCGACATCCACGTTTTTACTCAAGTGCAAACCAAGGTGGAAGATGATTATCTGGGGAGAGTCTTGAGCACGATTTATACTTTGGCTGTTCTCTTTATGCCCATCGCCAAAGGGTTGATGACTTGGTTACCAAGTGTCCGAGTAGAATCCTTTCTCCTGATTGGAGCTGGAGTTATTCTCTTTTCACTCTTGGCTCAGCTAGTAGCTAAGCAGCTTCAATCAAAAGAACAGTAGGTATCCTTTTATAAAATTGTGATTTGTTAATTTTCCCAAATAAGGGACAAAATGAAAACCTCTTTCATGAACTGATACAATAGTTTCAGAAAATGAAGGAGGTTTTTTTGATGAATCGACATGCAGTCCAATTAATTGCTCGTGGGGCGATCAATAGAATGGGAAATATGCTCTATGATTATGGGAACAGTGTCTGGCTGGCCTCGATGGGGACTATAGGAAAGACAGTATTGGGGATTTATCAGATTTCTGAACTTGTCACCTCTATTTTAGTCAATCCCTTTGGTGGCGTGATCTCAGACCGTTTTTCCCGTCGCAAGATTTTGATGACAACCGACTTGGTTTGTGGTCTCCTTTGTTTAGCGATTTCCTTTATCAGGAACGATCGTTGGATGATTGCAGCCCTGATTTTTGCCAATATTGTTCAGGCCATTGCCTTTGCATTTTCTCGTACGGCTAACAAAGCCATTATCACTGAAGTCGTAGAGAAGGACGAGATTGTGACCTATAATGCCCGCTTGGAGTTGGTCTTACAGGTTGTCGGTGTTAGCTCACCTGTGTTCTCTTTCCTTGTTTTACAATTTGCCAGTCTCCATGTGACCCTCTTACTGGATGCACTGACCTTTTTCATCGCCTTTGTCCTAGTGGCATTCCTTCCGAAAAAAGAGGCCAAAGTTCAAGAGAAGAAACGGTTCACTGGGAAAGATATTTTTGCGGACATCAAAGATGGCTTGCACTATATCTGGCATCAAAAAGAAATTTTCTTTCTCTTGTTAGTGGCTTCCAGTGTTAATTTCTTTTTTGCAGCTTTTGAGTTTTTACTTCCATTTTCCAATCGCCTTTACGGTGTCAAAGGAGCCTATGCGACTATCTTAACCTTGGGCGCTATCGGTTCCATCATCGGAGCCTTGATCGCTAATAAATTTAAATCAAGCATGGAGATGCTGCTCTTCTTATTGATTTTAACAGGAGTGGGAGTGTTCATGATGGGCTTGCCCCTTCCGCCTCTTCTTTCCTTTTCTGGAAATTTAGTCTGTGAACTCTTTATGACGATTTTTAACATCCACTTTTTTACCCAAGTGCAAACCAAGGTGGAAGGAGACTATCTGGGCAGGGTCTTAAGCACCATTTTTACCCTAGCCATTCTCTTTATGCCCATCGCAAAAGGCTTGATGACCTGGTTACCAAGTGTACGAGTAGAATCCTTTCTCCTGATTGGAGCTGGAGTTATTCTCTTTTCACTCCTAGCACAAGTAGTCGCAAAAAAATTGCATGCAAAAAGTCATTAGAAAAGCATGAAAAAAGCACCGATCGGTGCTTTTTTAGTTGTTATTTTTTTCTTCTATTTTAACTTCTTTCTTTTCTTCCTCTAGTTGCTTTTGAGTGCTCTTGAGTTCTTTTTTTAGTGAGAAGCCCTTTGAAAAATTAACCAAGGTCATGACAAATGCACCCAAGAGGACACAGAGCAAGATCAGAATGATCAAGGGCAATTTAAATTGGACCAAGAGGAAATTCACAGTGACTGATTGCATGTTTGCAAGGGAAATACCAGCAATCAATAAAATTAAAAGTAATAAAGCAATGTAGTGTAGATTATTTTTGTTCATCATTATCTCCTTATTGTTCAGTCGGTGCCTTGCTTTTCGCATCAGCATATTCTTCCGGCTGCTCTAGGCTTAGAATCTCCTCATAAGCCGGTAGGGAAAGGTCCTTGTCATATTTATTTTTCAAGGCAGTGCTCACTAGGCGATAGGCCAAATTGGCATTTCGGGACAAAATAGGACCGTGGAAGTAGCTCCCAAAGACGTTTTTGTAATGAACCCCTTCGCAACCATCTTCTTTGTTGTTCCCATTTCCGTAGACGACCTTACCTAGCGGTTTTTCATCCTCAGCCAGGAAGGTCCGACCTTGGTGGTTCTCAAAACCATAATAGGTTTCGTTAAATTCTTCGTTATGGATTTTGATATCACCGATATAGCGGTTGTTGACTTGGTTGAGCGTATAGTGGCCCATAATACCGAGTCCTTCAATGCGTTTGCCAGAAGCTTCAATGTAGTACTGACCCAGAAGCTGAAAGCCACCACAGATAGCAAGGACCACACCATCGTCATGAATGAAGCGTTCAAGATCTTCTTTTTTATCTGGTAGATCTTCTGATACAATGGTCTGTTCGTAGTCTTGGCCGCCACCGAAAAAGGCGATATCATAGGCATCAGGGTCGAACCGGTCTTTGAGAGAGACGATATCCACTGTGACATGGGCTCCAAGTTTTTCAGCAACGTACTTGAGCATGAGGATATTTCCATTGTCTCCGTAGGTATTCATTAAGTTGCCGTAGAGATGGGCAATGCGCAGGCTGTAGGGATACTGTGCCTGAGCAGAAGATTCTAGAGAAGTATAAGTCATTAGTGCATCTCCTTTTCAATCAGGTGTTCTTGGGCCAAGAGTTCACGGAATTCAAGCATGGCCGTATAAGTGGCTAAGATATAGGCGTGAGGGGTTTCCTGTTGCTGGATGCGTTGGAAGACCTCTTTTAATTCAGCCATTTCTGTGATCTTTTCAGCCGGATAGCCAGTGACCCGAAGTCGCCGAGCAATCTCAGAGTGGCGCACCCCACCAGCATTGATTTCTGGAATATCCATCTGGGTGATTTGCTCAAAGTCCGCATCCCAAATCCAGCTGGTGTCGATCCCATCCGCATAATTCGCATTGAGGAGGACTGATAAGCTAAAGGAATAAGGAGCTAGTTTGATCATTTCAATAGCTTGGGTCGCACCAACTGGATTCTTAATCAAAACCAAGGTACATTCCTTATCCCCAATCTTAAAGGTTTCCTGACGACCAAAGACAGCGCGACTGCGATCAAATCCTTGCTTAATCACTTCAGGTTGAACTCCAAAGAATCCAGCAACGGAAACAGCAGCTAAGGCATTGTAGATGTTGTAGAGACCGCCGATATTGATGTGGTAGTCTTGGCCTTGAATCCGGAATTGGGAAGAGCGATGGGTTAAAGAGAGGAGGTCTGATACGGCATAAGTCAGAGGAGGCCTGTGGAAACCACAGTGCTCACAGATATAATCCCCAAGATTTGCATAGGTATTGAGCTTGTACTTGAGGATGTTGTGGCAATGCGGACAGAGGATTCCTTCCGTATTGTAATGAGCTAGTTGTGGCTCTGATTTGTCAGTATCAAATCCATAATATTGGATCGGATTGGACAAGGTCTGACTATTAAAGAGCGGACTATCACCATTTAACAAGACTGTTGCAGTTGGGACCTTGTGAATGGCATCCAAAATCATTTGGTAGGTCGTATAGATCTCTCCATAGCGGTCCATCTGGTCCCGGAAAATATTAGTGATCACAAAAAGGCTGGGCTTAATATAATCACAAATCCGAGAGAGGCTGGCCTCGTCAATTTCAAGTACTGCAATCGGTCGATTTGATTTCGAATGCTTAGCACGTAAGAAGGTCGTTGTAATCCCAGAGATCATATTGGCCCCACTTGGATTGGTCAAAATAGGTCCAAAAGCTTCTTGGAGAATACCTACTGTTAGCGCAGTGGTCAGGGTTTTTCCATTTGTCCCTGTAATCACAACAATCTCATAGTTTTTTGCCAGTTGACTGAGAATATCTTTATCAAATTTGAGGGCTACTTTACCTGGTAGGGTTGATCCCCGCCCCATCTTTTCTAGAATAGAGCCGGAAAGCTTTCCTGCCAGAAGGCCCAAGGTTGTATTTATCTTCATAAATCATATTTTATCATAAAAAGCATCAGAAGGTTACAGAAAAATCTGTTGAAACGTGTTATAATAAGATGATGTCTTTTAGAGAAGTGGTAGGTATGAGAATATGAATATTCAACAGTTTTCAAATCCACAATTTTGGACCAGTTTGTTCCCGAATTGGTGGAGTGTTATTATCAATATCATCGATATTGCCCTGGTGGCTTGGTTGTTGTATTTTTTGATCAAGGCCATCGTCGGGACCAAGATCATGATTTTGGTGCGTGGGGTCATTATCTTTTTCTTGGCTCAATTTTTAGCCAATTTTTTGGGTTTAACGACTATTTCTTGGCTGATCAATCAAGTGATTACCTATGGGGTTATTGCGCTGGTTGTGATTTTCTCCCCTGAAATTCGGATTGGCCTAGAGCGTCTAGGTCGGGCGACAGAATTTTTTACGACGAGTGAAGTCAGTCAGGAAGAGAAGATGGTTCAGGCCTATGTCAAGGCAGTAGCTTATATGAGCCCACGTAAGATTGGTGCCTTGGTAGCTATTCAAGGAGCCAGAACCCTTCAGGAATATATCTCCACAGGGATTCCTCTAGATGCAGATATTTCAGGAGAATTGCTGATTAATATCTTCATTCCTAATACACCCTTGCATGATGGAGCTGTCATTGTCCGCAATGACAAAATCGCTGTTTCTTGTGCTTATCTACCCTTGACTGAAAACACTGAAATTTCAAAAGAGTTTGGGACGCGTCACCGCGCAGCCATTGGTTTATCTGAAGTTTCGGATGCCTTTACCTTTGTGGTATCAGAAGAAACGGGCGGGATCTCTGTGACATACAATGGAACCTTCCGACACGATTTAACCTTAGAAGAGTTCGAGACAGAATTGAGAGCCTTCTTGGTTCCTGAAGAGAATAAAACGACTAGTTGGAAAGAGCGTCTATTTGGGAGGGTAACAAAATGAGATCGAAAAAAGAATTTCTTTATGTTTTTGCCTCCGTCTTATTGTCCTTTATCTTGTTTATTAATGCGTCATCCTTTAA